>NZ_CP183886.1:729166-1458333 GCF_048572955.1 Pristimantibacillus sp. PTI5 | reverse complement strand
GGCAAGGAAGTGGATATCGGTTTTGTTCGCAACGTGAACCATCCCAGCCTGCAATCGACGAAGTTTTATGAGGATCCGATCCGGCTGTATGCCTACGACGGACATCCTTTTCTGACGACGGAGAGCTTAACGATTGAAGCGATCGCGGAGCAGCCGCTCGTGTTTTTTGAGTGCGGCTCCTTGGATTGGCTTCGTATTCACCGTATTTTCGAGCATCTGGATACGCCCCCCAACATCCAAATTCAAACGGACAACTCCGAGCTGGCTAAGAAGCTGGTCATTCAAAAGGCAGGCATCGGTTTTCTCCCCGATTTATGCGCCCAGCAGGAACTGCGCGACGGGAAGCTTTATCAGATTCGTGTCCCGGAGACAGAAGGCATATCCCTGCAAACCAATCTCATTTCCCATCATGGGGAGCATCTCGCGTTTCTGGACGCGATTACGGAGATCGGCAAGCAGCTTGCCGAGGAGAAGCGCAGCTTATCGGTAAATGAAATGCTTTTATAGAAAAGCTCTATTATCCGAAGAGACGTAATCATGGTAAAGTTGGATTGTCAGTTAAGCCGATTGAAATAGTGTGATTAAACATGTTCATCCGCTGCTCCTTCTGAAGCAGCGGATTTTTTATTGCCGAGGCCAATGAATCAGACAAATCAATTTACTTATAGAAGATCTCTATAAGAAATAGGATTGACGAAGGCAATCTTTGGATGGTAAAGTGAATGCAACACTAATCCTTACTTAACAGGTAGGAATTATAAGGATTTAAATTATTTTATTCATTGGGGGAAAAGAAAATGAAAAAAGCATTCTTTTTATCAATCGCAATCGTAATGGCACTAACTCTTGCAGGCTGCGGCAGCAACAAAAATAACGCAGGCGCAGGTGCAGAAGCAGCTAGCGGAAATGCCTCGAAAGAAGTAACAAAGATCGTCGTAGGCACAGGGACACAATTTCCTAACGTTTGCTTTATAGACGAGAACGGAAAGCTGACCGGCTTCGATGTTGAGTTGGTAAGAGAAATCGATAAACGTCTGGCAGACTACGAGTTTGACATCCAAACGCTTGAATTTACCAACCTTCTGCTGAGCTTAGAAACGAAAAAAATCGACCTGGTTGCACACGAAATGGAGAAAAATCCGGAACGCGAGCAAAAATATTTGTTCAACACGGAGCCGTACGCGCACTGGAGAAACAAAATTATCGTCGCAAAGGACAATGATTCCGTTCAAACGCTTGATGATCTAAAAGGCAAAAAAGTGTTGACGACGGCAACGAGCGCACAATCGACCATTCTAGAAAACTATAACAAAGAAAACAATAACGCCATTGAAATCGTGTACCAAAACGGCGGAGCTAACGATTCCGTAGCTCAAGTAACATCTGGCCGCGTAGACGCATTTTTGGCAGCCGACTTCACGCTATCGCTTATCGATTCGAAACAAGAGCTGAAAGCAGTAGGGCCAGCGCTTAGCGAAGCAGACATTTTGTTCATGTTCCGCAAAGACGATCCAGAGCAAAAGAAACTCTCCGACGCGGTTGACGGAGCGATTAAAGAGCTTAAAACAGACGGCACGCTTGCAAAGCTAAGTTCTGAATGGTTAGGCAACGACTTTACTTCCGAAGAAAAATAAACGCGGGTGAAAGGTGAGATGGCTGGATGGGAGAACCATTTGATATCAGTTATGTGTTCGAATATCTAGTAAAGCTGCTGCCTACCTTGAAAGTCACTCTTCTTATTGTAGTGAGTTCCATCGTAATCGGGCTGGGCGTCGGGTTTATCGTCGCCCTTCCCCAGCTTTATAAGATTCCGATTTTAAGACGTTTTTCTCAGGTGTATCTCTCTTTTTTCAGAGGCACGCCGATCTTGATTCAGTTGTTTTTGTTTTATTACGGCCTTCCTGAAATATTGAAGCTCGTTCATGTAGACGTTGCAAAGGTACCGGCTTTGTATTTTGTCATTCTCACCTACGCCCTGCACAGCGGAGCCTATATGGCGGAAATGATTCGCGCAGCCGTCGGAGCGGTGGACCGCGGACAGGTTGAAGCGGCTTACTCGGTTGGCATGACAGGATTTCAAGCCTTTACGCGGATCGTCCTTCCGCAAGCCATGGCGATATCGGTTCCGGTATTCGCAAATCTAGTCATCGCGAACCTGAAGGACACCTCGCTTGCTTTTTCGTTAGGCATTATGGAATTGACGGGCAAATCGCAAACGCTCGCCGTGATGTCCAGGCATTTCGTTGAAACGTACATTTCGCTCGCAATCATCTATTTTATCATCAGCTTTGGACTTGAAAAGCTGTTCCATCTTATTGAACACAAGCTGTTAAAGCATGAACGCCGTATAGCGTCTGAGGATAAAGAACCTCGTTTGAAAAAAGGGAAAGCAAGGTGGCTCGCAATAGGACCGGGCTTTGGCAGAGGGGGACGGGAAAATGAAGCTTGATTTTGCATTTATATGGACGGCTTTTCTTCAGCTGCTTACCGCCGTGCCGACGGCACTCGCGATAACGGCCGTTTCCGTTTTCTGCGGCCTCATCATTGGTACCACTGTAGCGGTTATACGGCTTTACAAGGTGCCTGTCCTTTATCCGATCGCGGCTTCTTATGTCACCTTTATCCGCGGTACGCCGATGCTGACGCATTTATTGCTTATCTATTTCGGGCTGCCGATTATCGTCGACGCTGTCGCCGGTGCCTTGGGACTATCCTTTCGGTCGGTCTCCATTCCAATGATTGGGTTCGCATATGTATCATTCTCCATCACGGCCGGCGCATATATGTCAGAGGTAGTGAGATCGGGTTTGCTGGCCGTTAACCGCGGACAAATCGAAGCGGCTTACTCAGTCGGCATGACGACCTCGCAGGCCATGCGAAGAATTATTTTACCGCAAGCCTTTGCGGCAAGTTTACCGAACTTATCGAACATGGTTATTGGAATGCTGCACGGGTCAACACTGGCCTTTACCGTATCGGTCGTGGAAATTAACGCGAAAGCGCAAATCGTCGCGACGACGAACTGGAAGTTTTTCGAGGCTTATTTGGCGGCTGCCATCATTTTCTGGGGATTGACCTTTATCATCGAGCGTCTGACCGCATTAGCCGAGAAGCGCTTTAACCTTTATAACAGAGGCGGTGTCTCATGATTAAGCTGACACAGATTAGGAAGAGCTTTGGGCGCAATGAGGTGCTGAAGGGCATCGATCTAACCGTAAAGAAAGGCGAAGTCGTGGCTATACTCGGGCCGAGCGGCTCCGGCAAAACGACGCTTCTGCGCTGCATCAACTATTTGGAGAAGCCGAATGACGGCCAGATCTCCATTGATGATTTCTCGGTCAACTGCAAACGTCCGGAAAAAAGGGATATTCATACGCTTCGCCAGAAGAGCGCGATGGTGTTTCAGCAATATAACTTATTCAAGCATAAGACGGCCGTCGAGAACGTCATGGAAGGACTCGTCATCGTCAAGAAGATTCCGAAGGATGAGGCCCGCAAGAAAAGCGTGGAGCTGCTCGAGAAAGTCGGCCTCGGCAATAAGCTGGATGCCTATCCAAGCGAGCTCTCCGGGGGACAGCAGCAGCGCGTTGGCATCGCCCGGGCGCTTGCGCTGAATCCGGAGGTGATCCTGTTCGATGAGCCAACCTCGGCGCTTGATCCGGAGCTTGTCGGCGAAGTGCTTGGCGTTATTCGCAAAATTGCGCGGGAAGGCATCACGATGATTATTGTGACGCATGAAATGGGCTTTGCGCAGGATGTAGCCAGCCATGTCGTGTTCATGGACGGCGGCGTCATTGTCGAAGAAGGCAAGCCGAATGAGATTTTTAATGATCCAAAGGAAGAACGGACAAAGCAATTTTTGAAGCGAATCACACCGGAAGGTGTTTATTCCATCTAACGCATAGAGGAGCGAATCAATATGTCACTCAAATTTGGCATTCTGGATCAAAGCATTATTTTCCCCGGACAGACAGCTTCAGAAGCTTTAGGAAATACCGTTAAGCTGGCGCAGCTCGCGGAAACGCTGGGCTTCGAACGCTTCTGGGTATCGGAGCATCATGATTCCCCAGGCATGGCAGGCTCCTCGCCGGAGGTGCTTATCGCTTATTTGCTGGCCCAAACCAAATCGATACGTATAGGTTCAGGCGGCGTAATGCTGCAGCATTACAGCCCTTATAAAGTAGCGGAAAATTTCAACGTGCTGGCCTCCTTGGCACCCGGGCGGGTAGAGCTCGGGATCGGGCGTGCACCCGGGGGGCTGCCTCGTTCGACTAAAGCATTGCAGAAGGGCGTTGCGGAAGCGGCGACCTTGGCCGAGAAGCTGACGGAGCTAGAGCAGCTGCTCGTTGCGCCGACAGGAGCAGAGCATCCGCTTGCCGGTTTAGAAGCAAGTCCATTGCCTGTTCACCCGGCCGATATCTATTTGCTCGGCACGAGCGTTTCAAGCGCGGAGCTGGCTGCGGAGAAGGGTTATCCGTATGCTTTTGCCTTATTTATTAATAATGATCCGGATACGGCCCGGAAAGCGATCGAGACGTACCGGAATAACTTTAACCGCTCGTTTGGCGGAGAGCCGAAAACCATTTTGGCTTTGTCCGTTATCGCTTCGGATTCAGAGGAGGAAGCGAATGCGTTAGCCGGGCATTTTAAAAGCGTGAGAGTCACGCTGGCAAGCGGTAAAACCGTTAATGTGGGCTCGCTCGAGCAGGCAAAGGAGTTCGCCCGGCAAGCAGGCGAGGATTACACCGCCGAAGAGCGGGAAGCGGATATTACGAGAGGCACCAAGGAAACGGTTCGGAAACGGCTGCTGGAGATCCAAGAGCAATACGGCGTGGATGAATTCGTCTTTACGACGATCATTCCTGATTTCGCCAAACGCATTCGTTCCTTTGAGCTGCTGAAGGAAGCCTTTGAAGGAGAATTAGTATGAGCGGCTTCTCGGCAGAATCGATAGAGCAGCAGCTAGTAGCTATTCGCAGGCAGCTTCATGAGCATCCCGAGCTGTCCCATGAGGAATTCGAAACGACAGCCGCCATTCGCGACTGGTTGACGGAAGCCGGCATTCGGATCGTTGAACATGGTCTGAAAACGGGGGTCATCGCGGAGGTTGGCGGTCGAAATGGCGGACCGGTCGTAGCCGTTCGGGCAGATATAGATGCGCTGCCGATCCAAGAGGAAACGGGACTGCCGTTTGCTTCCAAAATACCGGGAAAAATGCATGCCTGCGGCCATGATTTCCACACCTCTGCGATTCTCGGAACAGCCTTGCTGTTGAAGGAGCGCGAACAGGAGCTGCAGGGCACCGTAAGATTCCTCTTCCAGCCCGCCGAAGAGAAGGCGAAAGGAGCGGGGCTGCTCATCGCAAGCGGGGCGCTCGCAGGCGTGGATGCAGTGTTCGGCATGCATAATAAGCCGGATTTGCCGGTCGGTACCATTGGTATCAAAGGAGGCCCGCTCATGGCCGCGGCAGACGGCTTTGTTGTTGAGGTGGAAGGCCGCGGCAGCCATGCGGCAGTGCCGGAGGCAGGGCTTGACCCGATCGTGACGGCGGCGCATATCATTACGGCGCTGCAGTCGATCGTAAGCCGCAATGTGAGTGCGCTGGACAGCGCGGTCGTCAGCGTGACGAGGCTGCATGCGGGTACGGCCTGGAATATTATTTCCGAAAAAGCGGTTTTTGACGGCACGCTGCGCACCTTTAACGAGCAGGTACGCTTGGCTGTGCGGGAGCGTCTGGAGCAGATTGTAAACGGCGTAGCATCAGCCTTTGCAACCAAGGCGCATGTGAAATGGATTGAAGGCCCGCCGGCGGTCGTGAACGATCAGAAATGGGCGGATCAAGCGACTGTGACTGCTGAAGCAGCGGGATTTACCGTCGTGGAGCCGATCCCTTCGCCGGCAGGCGAGGACTTTGCTTTCTATTTGAAGGAAACCGAGGGGCTGTTCGTATTTCTCGGCACGGCAGGCCCGCAGGAGTGGCATCATCCAGCCTTTGATTTAGATGAGAAGGCTTTGCCGATCGCTGCTTCGTTTTTTGCATCGCTCGCTTCGGATGCATTGCGCAAGCTGGCGGATGAGCGCTCGCGAGGAGGACGACCGCATTCCGAAATCATATGACGCCATCGTCGTTGGAGCCGGCTCGATGGGCATGAGCGCAGGTTATGAGCTTGCGTTGCGCGGAGCAAAGACGCTGCTTATTGATGCGTTTAATCCTCCGCACAGCAATGGAAGCCATCATGGCGAGCCTCGTCTGATCCGGCATGCCTACCACGGAGGCGATACGTATGTGAAGATGGCGCTGCGCGCGGACGAGAGATGGCTTGCACTCGAGCAGGCAACCGGCCAAAAGCTGCTGGAGCGGTCCGGCGTGCTGAATATGGCGGAAACGAGCTTTTACAATTACGACGGCAGGCTGAATGATGCGGTCTCGAACGGCGTGCAGGTCGAGCTGCTGAAAGCGGCAGAGATTAACCGGCGGTTTCTCGGCATTCAGCTGGACGATTCGTTCCAGGGTATGTATGAACCGAATGCAGGCTACCTGTACAGCGAGAAATGCGTAGCTGCTTACAAGCAGCAGGCGCTGGCGGCCGGAGCCGAGCTTCTGACGGATACTTTCGTTACGGATATCAAAGCCGGTGCAGCAAGCGTCACCGTATATACTAAGGATGCCGTTTATACGGCTCCTCAGATCATCATTACCGTAGGCGCATGGTTCAAAATGCTTTCGAATCATGTCAAGCTCCCGATCCGCGCGGTCCGCAAGGTCGTTGGCTGGTTCGAAACGAGCTCGCCGAGCTTTGATGCAGGCGTTTTTCCCGGCTTCACCTGGGGAGGAGCGGCCGGCGGATATTACGGCTTCCCGAGTATCGGGGGCGCAGGCATCAAGATTGGCAGGCATGACACGGGAGAAGAATGGCAGCCCGGCGGGCCGATTGCTCCGTTTGGCGCCTATCCGGAGGATGAGGAAGACCTGCGCCGCGCTCTTGATGCGTTTGTACCGGGAGCAGCGGGTAAGCTTTTGGCAAGCGCGGTATGCAAATACGAGTTTACTCCTGACGAAGATTTCATTATTGATTCGCATCCGGAGCATGCCAATGTGCTGCTTGCCGGAGGGTTTTCCGGCCACGGCTTTAAATTTGCCAGCGTTGTCGGCGAGATTTTGGCTGACAAAATGGAACGAAAAGATACGGGCTTTGATCTTCGGCTATTCGAGATTAGCCGTTTTAGCAAGTAATGAAGAGGCATAATTGACCCCATTTTGAAGGAGGAGCTTACATGAGCCAGTCCACTGTCGATGTGCAGGCGTATTTGCAAGCCTACGATCAAATCGAGCAAGAAATTGAGGGATTAACGGAAGTACAGCTGAAATGGAAGGCTGCACCTGAATCCTGGAGCATAACGGAGGTCCTCGCGCATCTCGTGGATCACAGTATCGTGGTATCCTTCCGCGTTCGGGAAATATTGGCTGGATCCGAAGTGAAATTGCCGTTATTCAACCAGGATGCCTGGGTATCGGGCCAGAAGGCAAACGAGAGCGACGCGCAGGATATTCTGATTGCCGCAAGGGCGCTCGTTCAATATAACAGCCTGCTGTTTAATCGTCTGACGGATGAGGAATGGAGCAAAGCAGGCATTAACTTTAAAGGCGAGGCAGTAGCAATAGCTGCGATCGTACCGGCTTTTGTCGCCCATGTTCAAGTTCACTTGGCACAAATCCGCAGGATTAAGCAGGGCGAATTAGGCTCCCTTAATTCCAGCTGCGCCATTTAACCATTAAAGCGTCTGCTACAATTTCAGAAAGAGCGGGTGATGAAGCATGCCGGAAAATGCAGTGGTTATACGGGGAGCAGAGCCGACCGATCGCGAAGCAACCCGGGAAGTGCTGCTCGATGCTTATGGGCAGTATGAGCTGGAGCTTCCCGAGCCAGCTTGGATACAGTATAAAGAAAGCATCCTTGAGGCCGTTGATGGCGCAGCCACAAAGGCGCGGCTGGTTGCGGTGCTGAATGGGGAGGTCGTCGGGAGCGTATTCCTGTTCGATTCCTCGGAGGCGGCTTACGGCCGGCCCGAGCTGGATATTCAATCGCCGATCATTCGCCTGCTTGCCGTATCGAAGAAAGCGCGAGGCTTCGGCGTCGCGACTGAGCTTATTCGCGCAAGCGCCAAGCTGGCAAGAGATTGGGGCGCGGATACGCTGCATCTCCATACCTCGGATATGATGGATTCGGCTGTTCGGCTGTATGAGCGGCTGGGCTTTGAACGTGCGTTCGACAAGGATTTGATAAACGGGGAAACGCTCGTAAAGAGCTACCGGCTCCAGTTGAAGGAAGCGCCTTTGCTGCAAGCGCAATAGCGAAGGGCTGGCGGCAGGAGCGGCATCTCGATAGGAGCTCAGCTAGCTCTATGGAGCTTTTGCAGCAGAAGAACCTCAAATGGGTGAAGGATTAACAGGCTATATTGCACTTTATACATCAGAAACCTCTCTGGGGAACGTTTAGTCCGGCTGCACTGCAGTTAGTGCAGTAGAAAAGCATCATACGGCCCGCTTTGCGGCCTAGGAGGCTCATTCTGCTGTACAAAGTACATTGTAGACTCGTCCGGACAGGTTTGCGGTACATTCTGTTGCAGAAAGTACACGGTAAGGTCTCCTCGTAATAGGCGGGAGTGATTTTGCTTCTGTTAAAACGCCTGTTACGGTCTTTTAGAAATAAGTAGGGTTACGAACCAATGAAAATCGGGAGGTTGTTTATAATGGCGAATCGCAAACAAATTAAGTTTGGCGCATTGATTCATGGCGTAGGAGGCAATGTATCGGCGTGGCGGCATCCGGAAGTGCCGGCTGATGCGAGCGTTAATTTCCAGTTCTATACCCAGCAGGCGCAGACAGCGGAAGCGGGCAAGTTTGATCTTGTATTTATTGCCGACGGTCTCTACATTAACGAAAAATCGATTCCTCATTTTTTAAATCGCTTTGAACCGATTACGATATTGTCCGCACTGGCTGCTGTCACCTCCAAAATAGGGCTCGTTGGAACGCTGTCAAGCTCATACAGCGAACCGTTTACGGTAGCGAGGCAGTTTGGTTCGCTGGACCATATTAGCGGCGGCCGCGCAGGTTGGAACGTAGTTACGTCTCCGCTTGAAGGCTCGGCAAGCAATTTCAGCAAAACGGATCACCCGACGCATGACGAGCGCTATAAAATAGCGGAGGAATACCTCGAGGTGACGCGCGGATTATGGGATTCATGGGAGGATGACGCTTTCGTTCGAGACAAAGAGTCGGGCGTATTCTTCGATCCTTCCAAGCTGCACCGTCTTGACCATAAAGGCGAGTATTTCTCTGTGCAAGGTCCGCTTAATATCGCGCGTTCGAAGCAGGGTCATCCGGTTATTTTCCAGGCAGGCTCCTCGGAGAGCGGCAAGAAGCTGGCAGGCAAAGCAGCAGATGCCGTCTTCACTGGTCATGAGAACATCGAAGATGCGAAAGCTTTTTATAAGGACGTGAAGGACCGCGCGGTTGCGGAAGGCCGTTCGGCTGACGATATTGTCATCCTGCCCGGCATTGGGCCGATTATCGGACGTACGGAAGAGGAAGCGGAGCGCAAGTATCAAGAGCTTGCCGGGCTTGTCACGATCGAGAACGCGCTGAATTATTTGGGTCGTTTCTTCGAGCACCATGACTTCTCGCAATACCCGCTTGACGAGCCGTTCCCTGAACTCGGGGATCTTGGGCATAACAGCTTCCGCAGCGGTACGGATAAAATTAAAAAAACGGCCAAGGAGCAAAATTTGACGCTTCGCCAGGTTGCGCTTCAATCCGCTACGCCGCGCGGACAGTTTATCGGTACGCCGGAAAAGGTGGCCGATCTCATTCAGCAGTGGCATGAAGAAGGCGCCGCGGACGGCTTCATTATCCATTCCTCCATTCCAAGCGGCTTGAATGATTTTGTGGAGCTGGTCGTTCCGATTCTCCAGGAACGCGGGATTTACCGTACCGATTATGAATCCGATACGCTGCGCGGCAATTTAGGCTTGCCGATTCCGACAAACCGCTATACCAAAGAAAAAGAGAAAGTAAACAGCTAATCGAATGGATACGAGCCCGATTTATACGCTGCTGGAGGAACGAGAGCAGGAATGGATATTGCTTCGAAGGGCATTCCATCGCCAGCCTGAACTGATGTATGACGTAGATCGGACCTCGGAACGGGTAGCTGAGCTTTTAGAGCAATATGGGCTGGAGGTTCAGCGTAACGCCGGGAAGCATTTTGGAAAAGGCGTTATAGGCATACTGCGGGGCGGCTTGCCCGGGAAGACGGTTTTGCTTCGGGCAGATATGGATGCACTTCCTATTCATGAGCAAAACGAGGTTGACTATCGATCAACTATCGATGGAGTTATGCATGCCTGCGGACATGACGCCCACATGACGATGCTGCTGGCCGCCGCTTATGGCTTAAGCCGTCAACGTGAACGGCTCGCCGGCACGGTGAGATTCATCTTTCAGCCTGCGGAGGAAGGCGCGGCTGAAAGCCCGTTAGACGGCAGATTGTTAAGCGGCGGCCGTGATCTGGTCGAGAGCGGGGCGGCGGACGATGTGTCCGCCGCTTTTGCGTTCCATGTATGGCCGGAGCTTCCGGCCGGACAGGTTGCCGTTCACCGCCATTATGCAATGGCAGCCTCCACGCATTTTCGAGTTTCGTTCCGAGGACGGTCAGGTCATCATGGGACACAGCATTTAGCAGCAGATGCCCTGCTGATGACCGCACATTTTGTAACGGAGTCGCGAGCCGCCGTGGCGAGCGCCGTGAATCCGTTCGAGCCCGTTGCCTTCGCATTTGGCAGGCTGCAGGCCGGAACAGTGATTAATGCCATAGCGGAAGCAGGCGAGGTTGAGGGTACTTATCGTGCATTCGAGCCGCATACGGTTGAACGTATCCGCGGCATCATTGAAAGCTGTGCTGTTGCTTGCGCTGAACGGTTTGGCGGCGAGTACGAGGTTAGGTTCCGTATGGGAAAGGCGCTGATCAATCATCCAAAAGCGGTAGAACTGGTTCAGAATGCCGGGAATAAGGCGGCTGGCAAAGACCGCTCCCGCGTGCTGGATACGCCCAGCCTAGCCGGCGAGGACTTCAGCTATTATCTCGACTATGCACCCGGAGCCATGGTTCTTATAGGTATAGGCAATCAAGAAAAAGGAATCATTCACCCGCTGCATCATCCGAGGTTCAAGCTGGACGAGAGTGCGCTCGTACTTGGTGCGAAGCTTTTTGTACAGCTTGCGGTTGATTCTCTAGCGGCTGAACTGAATGGATAGACAACCAGCGCTGTGTAGGCATACTGACGTTTTAGTCCATGTCCAGCGTTCGAACCGAGGGTATAGAGAGGCCCGCTTGGTTAAACTGGATGTGTACGTCCAATTAATGGAGGGTGCCGTCCGATGAGAATTGAGCTTGGCAGCTGCCTGCTTGAGCAGCGCTTGGCGGAATGCGGGATGTCGAAGGAGCAGCTTGCGGCGACACTGCGCATCAGACCTGAGAGAATTGTCGATTATATCGACAACAAGCGCATTATGCCGTTAAAGGCAGCGATCGCAATAGCCGATACGGTGGGGTGCAATGTCAACAGGCTGTATGAGCTGCATGCAATCACTTAAAAAAGGAGCTTCCTTAGCGCAAACGCCAAGGGAGCTCCTTTTTATATCGGAAGGTGTTCTAAACGCCGGGCTGCCGTACAAATCACAAACGCTAACGTCTACGTTTACGTCTGCGTCTGCGCTTTCTGCGATTAAAATACCGATAGGCTTCGACCGCGAAATCGCCTCGTTTGTCTTGGTTCGGATTTTTTGACCGTTTATTGTTTAACGCAGCAGCATCGGGGGAATCTCCTGCGTTTCCTGCATTTCCGGCCGCATCGGAACCTGAGTTGGGAGCCGTGCTGCTTGATGATTCGCTTTGAGATTCAGCAGCCGTATTGACAACTACGGATTTGACATTGCCAAAAATAATAGTGCCTTGGTTATTTTCGATCGTGATCCGCCCGATGCAGCAGCTCATAGAAGCCTCAGCGTCCCTTCATAGTAAAAGACTGGTTCCTATATTTATATGAGCAGCTAGTTTACTATGTATCGGCACTTTCAGGAGTTACAAACGCCTTTTTTACGTTTCTAATAGAAAATCCCATACAAAGTTAGCATTTATCGAAAGAAGGGTATTCATAGATAAAACACGGAAGAAGGAACCGGGATGGCGGATTATTTGTCCATACTAATTAAGCTGTTTATTGCATTTGCCGGTCTCTGGTGTTTAACGCGACTGCTTGGCAAAAGGGAAATCTCCCAGCTCTCGCCCTTTGATTTCATATCTTCGCTCATATTAAGCGAGCTTGTCGGCAATACGATATATGACGGGCAGGTTTCGATATGGATGCTCATTACCGCCATGGCGTTTTGGGCCGGGCTTTCGTATTTATTCGAAAAAATAATGGAGTTCAGCAAACCTATTCGCAGAAAGCTCGAAGGCAAACCGGAGCTTCTCATTATCCATGGCGAAATTGATACGGACGCGCTGCGCCGTAACAGCATTGCATTCGATGAGCTGCGTATGATGCTTCGGCAGCGCGATGTTTTCTCGATCAGCGAGGTGGCTTATGCTGTCTATGAAACGAATGGAGCACTCAGCATTTTGAAAAAGCCTGCGTATGAGACCGTGCAGCGCAGCGATCTCGATCTCGATCCGTCTCCCGTCCATTTGCCGAGCAGTCTGATCGAAGACGGTGTTCCGCAGCCTGAAGGGCTTGCCGCAATCAATCGCGATGAGCCGTGGCTGCGTCAGGAGCTGGAAGCGCTCGGTTATTCCGATATTCGATCGGTCGCATTTGCCGAATGGACAACAGAAGGGGTGCTGAGGGCAGCCCCCCGATTCGTTAAGGAACATAAAAAGAAATAAAGCTTGTCCGCGAAATGCTGCAGCACGGGGATAGGCTTGTCCCCAAACGGCGTGAGCGAATACTTCACCTTCGGAGGTGCCAGGCGAAACACCTCGCGTGGGACAAGCATTACAGGCTTAATTTGCATGAAAAAGAAAGGGCTCGAATCCTTAGGGAGTTGGGCTCTTATTTTGCGTGGACTTTCGGTGTGGACTTTCATGGAAGCATTATCCTAATGCAGCAGCCGGTTAAAAAAGGTACATGCGAATGCAATCAGCTCCCGATCAGCTGCTCGGCTATCTGATCGGCGGCTTCCGCTGTCGAGATGCCTTGCGCATCCGCCTTGCTGAATACGTTCGTCAACGTATTGCTGATTTTCTCCGTTTTCCACTGCGCAGCCGCAGCATCTCCGCCGTCCAGCTCCACGGAAGTGACGATAATGCCGCCTGCGTTGATAACATAATCGGGCGCGTATAAAATACCCAGCCCATGTATCATCTCGCCATGCCGGCTTTCCGCCAATTGGTTGTTGGCTGCCCCTGCAATGATGCTGCAGTTAAGCTGTCCGATCGTATCATCATTCAAAATGCCGCCTAATGCGCAAGGAGAGAATACATCGCACGGCACCGAAATAATGTCATGCGGCTTGCGCGCGCTTGCTCCAAAATCATCGACGGCTTTTTTCAGCAGCTTGGGGTTAATATCTGTAACAACGAGCTGGGCTCCGTCCTGCTTCAAAAAGTGGCAGAGCTGATAACCTACTTTTCCTAAGCCTTGAACGGCAATGATTTTATTCTTAACCGTTTCGCTGCCGTACGCGCGTTTGAGAGAGGCCTTGATTCCAAGATATACCCCGTAGGCAGTCATCTTTGCGGTCAGTTCGCTTACGGCTCCGAGCGAGCCGGATATATCGGTAACGAACGAGGTCTCGAGCCGGACCCAGTCCATATCGGAGACCGTGGTGCCAAGGTCCATGCCTGTAATGTAGGCGCCTTGCAGTTCATGAATTTTTTGTCCCAGCGCCCGAAACAGCAGCTCACGCGGGCCTTGGCTCGGATTGCCGAGGATTACCGCCTTGCCGCCGCCGTAGGGAAGACCCGAAATGGCAGATTTATAGGTCATTCCTTGAGCGAGCCTAAGCGCATCAAGAACGGCGTTTTCGTCACTGGTGTATTGCCACATCCGGCACCCGCCAAGGGCAGGGCCAAGCTTCGTATTGTGTATGGCGATGATTGCTTTGAAACCGATAGAGCGGTCTTGGAGGAAGATGAGCTGTTCATAGCTTTGTTTCATGACGTCCAAGGTAACTCCTCCTTTGAAGCCGGGTGAGCCGTGCTTCCTGCTCCTATTCTATTCAAGCCTGCTCCCCCGCGGTACAAGGAACTCGTTTTCCTTTTGAGCGAAGCAAAGGATTGTCCGGTATCTCCTATCGAAGCTGCAAACGGAAAGGGGATTGGGGTTGCATGAGGAATGAAAACTTCGTCGCTACCGCTAAACAAATAAAAAACCCGATGCTAATTCGCATCGGGTTTTACGGTATCGCTAGCATTGCCGTATTCTTCAACGGAGCTCCTTGCTGGCTAAGCGTCTCGTCAATGGCCATGTCCCTGCTTTTCTCGAATGTCTCGGTTCCGAGATCGGCCGGATGATTATCGTACGATGACAGCTCGCCGGTAGATATTGCAAGCGAGTCGTCTAGTTCGCTATTGGAATCGTTATTGCTTTCAAAATGAGCCGTTAGCTCCGTTTTTTCCTCAGTGAGCCTTTCGTTTAATTCCTTCAACTGTGCTTTCGTTAACTGCGCCATCGTTCTATCCCCTCTCGCCATTCCTTTCTCCTTCTTACCACAAAGGAGCCTAAATGACGCAGCCGCATGATTAAACGATGATTTAATGTTTGGCTATGAGCCCTTGAAAAGTTCTGAAACAATCATGTCAGCCGTTTGCGCGAATGAAATGCTTGAGAACCCGCCGTTTTAGTCGCGCTCTTTATGCTTCCATAATTCAATTAACGGACCCTCAGTGCCGTAAACAGGATCTGTTTCCGGTAACGGTACCTTACCGATCTCTTCTAACGCCTGAGGTCGTTCCCCGATTTCGCCGCGCCTCAGATTATAATTCATGCCATTCGGATAAGCGCCGACGACTTTAAAGTCCGGACTGGCATTCAAACGCTTATGTCCTGTGCCAGCAGGCAGGACGATGACATCTCCGGCTTGGACCGAAAGGGCTGTTCCCTGTTCGCCGCCTGCTTGGAGCGTTGCGGAGCCGCTCTGGACCCCCAGTACCTCATGGGCGTTGCTGTGATAATGATGGTAGTCGAATACCCCGTTGGTCCAACTGTTCCGCCAGTTATTTTCGTTAAAAATAGACTCGATCCGGTCCGATTTCTCCTTGAGGGCACCCGGGTATAGAATAAGCGGCAAACTTGGATGATTAGGAATACGACCATCATCCGCAAAATAATAAGTGATAACCTTCGGATCCATAACCTTATTTCACTCCCTATTTCGCTAGCAGCAAGCATTTATAAGCGCTAGCGCGGCAAATTTATAGACGCCTTAGCGCATCTATCAGATTCTTATCCGCATTATACCCTATTGAACCAGCGAACTATCGTATAATAATCGTAATTGAACGAGAGAGGGCGTGAAGGCGTTGAAGCTTACCGAGGCGGAAATCGAGCAAGAATTGGAGAAGATCGAAGGCTGGAAGCGGGAGGATGGAAAGTGGCTTGTGAAAAAATACCGCTTTCCGACATTTCCGGAAGGTATCCTATTCGTGAATGGGGTAGCAGAAGCCTCCGAGCGGTTGAATCATCATCCTTTTATTTCTATAGATTATAAAATGGTGACGCTTCGCATGACGACCTGGCGATCCGGGGGATTAACCGAGCTTGATTTTCAAGCTGCTGCCGCCTTTGATCTAGCTTATATGCGTAACGGAGCCTAATAAAGGTCAACGCGAAAAAGCCTTCATCCCTAGCATGACAAGGGACGAAGGCTTTTATTCATTGGCAATGATTTAATTAGATTTGCCCTATAGGTTTGCCAGTCTGAGCCTTATGAATCCTGTTTGGCTTTCGTATCGGTGTCTTCTTGGCTCAGCTCTTCGAGCGATTTCACTTTGCCATGGGGCTGCTGCGTGTGCTTGCGCTGATGCCACGCATTTTCACGGCGGCTTTTGGATGATGTCATAGCGATCCCCTCCTTTCCTACAGTAGGTTGGCATAATGCCGCCGTTCTCATACAGGAGGAGGGAGGGATTTTGAACAACAGCTTAGCTTAAACGCCCGAATACGCTAAAAATCCGCCGTCCACCGGTATCGTTGTCCCGGTAACAAATCCGGCTGTCGTCTCGTCAGCAAGCCACAGTAAAGCGCCAAGCAAATCCTCCGGCTTGCCGAAGCGGCGCATTGGCGTATGGGAGATGATTTTGCCCGAGCGCTCGGTCAGAGAGCCGTCATCATGCAAGAGCAGCTTGCGGTTTTGCTCCGTCAAGAAGAAGCCGGGAGCAATCGCGTTAACGCGAATGCCTGATTCCGCCAGATGAACCGCGAGCCACTGCGTAAAGTTGACGATGGCTGCTTTGGCCGCGCTGTAAGCGGGGACCTTCGTCATCGGGGAGGGAGCGCTCATCGATGAAATGTTAATAACCACAGCGCCTTGCCGCCCAAGCATTTGCTCCGCAAAGATTTGGGTAGGAATGAGCGTCCCGATAAAATTTAGATCCATAACGCTCCGGAAGCCTTCTACGCTTAAGTTAAACAGCGTCGTTATATTTTCCGCATGCAGATGCTCAGGCTTAAAGATCTCGTTTGTCGTATTCGCGCTCGGATGGTTGCCTCCGGCGCCGTTGATCAGAATATCGCAGGGGCCGAGCTGCTCAAGCACCGCGGCGCCGGCTGCTTTCGTGCTTTCCGCGTTTGTCACATCGCAAGCCACGGCAATGGCCGTCCCGCCGGCGGCCTTAATTTCTTCGGCAACCGCTGCCCCTTTCTCAGCCGTGCGGTTGAGGATGGCTACCTTGGCGCCTTGTCGAGCAAGCTCAAGCGCCATCACCCGGCACAATACGCCTGCGCCGCCTGTAATCACGGCTACTTTGCCAGCGATTGATTCATGTTTCGGTAATGCTGTCATGAGCGGGCCTCCTGTTCTCCGTTAGATACAGCTGCAAGCCGGTAAGCATCCCAAAGTCCCCACAAATACATAATGCCGAGCGCGCGATCGTAAAGGCCGTAGCCCGGCCTGCACTGCTCATCCCAGATGTGGCGTCCGTGATCAGGTCTTGCGTAGCCGGTAAAGCCGATATCATGATAAGCCTTTACGATGCCTGCGATATCGACCGAGCCATCCTGCGTACGGTGCGAGGTTTCGATAAAATCACCGTTTTCATAAACGCGCACGTTACGGATATGGGCGAACGGAATACGATCCGCAAACTCATGAATCATCGCGATGATATCGTTGCCTGGATTGGCTCCAAGCGAGCCGCTGCACAGCGTAATGCCGTTGTAAGGGCTGTCATAAAGCTTCAAGAAGGTTCTGAAATTTTCTTGGCATGTCATGATGCGGGGCAGACCGAATACAGGCCAAGGCGGATCATCCGGGTGGATTGCCATTCGGATGCCGCTGCGGGCCGCGACCGGAATGATTTCATTTAGAAAATAGCGCAGGTTTTCCCACAAATGCGCTTCCGTAACCCCTTGGTAAGCTTCAAATAAGCCCGACAAATGCTGCAGCCGCTCGGGCTCCCAGCCCGGCATAGTAAGCGCCGAGTTCGCATTAATCTCATCGACCAATTGGAATGGATCGGCGTTTTCAATGCGGCTGTTTTCATAAAATAAAGCGGTCGCTCCATTGCCCATTGGCTTGTGCAAGTCGGTGCGCAGCCAATCGAAGACGGGCATGAAGTTATAGCAGATGACTTTGACGCCGACGCTGCCGAGTTTCTCGATGGTCCGCTTGTAATTCCCGATGAATTGATCGCGGGAAGGCAAGCCGAGTTTGATGTCCTCATGTACGTTAACGCTTTCAACGACATCCATATGTAAGCCGGCCTGTTCGGCTTGCTGTTTAACCTCCAGGATTCGATCCAGCGGCCATTCCTCGCCGGCCGGTATATCGTGAAGCGACCATACGATGCCGTCGGTTCCGGGAATTTGTTTTATATAGCTGAGGGGGACGGTGTCGTTCCCTTCGCCGAACCATCTGAACGTCATTTTCATGCGCATCGAGCCTCCTGCGATCATTTGTAGTAATTCGGATATTTTTCCTTTAGAAGTGCCTGGTCCGTGATATTTAAGGAAAGATGCTCTGTCATCAACTGCTGGGCCGTTTCGTTATCCCGTTGCTTTATCGCTTCTGCCATTTGGCGGTGCTGCTCGTAGAGAGGCTCCCAGTTATGGTCATCCACCAGCCTAAGCATGCGGCTTCGATTCAAATGCGCATTCATCTGCTGCATGATCGACCAGGTATTGCTTTTGCTGCAGCCGTCAAACAAAATACGGTGAAAGGCTTCATCGAGCTCAAACATGCTTTTATCATCCTTGTTGCGAACGCAAGCCTGCTGCAAACGGAGATTTTCATCAAGCGCTTGCATGGCCAGCTCAGGAAAATGAGAGCAAGCGAGCAAAATGACTGCTTTCTCCAGCTGCTCCCGCATAAACCTTGCTTCCTCAACGAGAACGGTATCGATTAACGAAACGAACGTCCCACGTTGGGGCAGCACCTGCACGAGTCCCTCCCCGGCAAGCCGAAGGAAGCTTTCCCTCACGGGCGTGCGGCTGACCTTGAACAATAGCGAGGTTTCGTTTTCCGAAAGCGGCGTTCCCGGCGGCAGCTCCAGCTTTAATATTTGTTCTCGGAGCTGGATGTAGACCGCGTCTCTTGTCGAAGCAGGCTGTAGACGATGATTGAAATCCATACACTCATTCCTTTCGTCATTACACTACCATACTACCATACAAGTGTATTCCTGCGGAAGTATCCCTCCAAAAAAAACCAGAAGGGCTGCCCCGGAAGTAGATAACCTACTTTCCGAAGCAGCCCGTCATTATGTTCGAATTTGTTATTTTACGCTAATTGGCGGCACTCCAAGTTGTTTCATTACCGCTAATAGGACAAGCAGGGAATTTTTCTCCCTCTTGCAGCTTATTTTCCTTGCCTGATTTAGAAATGTAGATGCCAGCATGCTTAACTATTTCTCCCGTTCGATAAGAAGTATTCGCACTATTCTCCGTATTGTTCATAGTAACTAGCACCTCCAGTTATTTTGGTGCGGATGGATAGGGGGGAATCCGCACCTTCTTATATACCCGCTTGGAATGGATATGAAACAGGGTTAGCCATATTGATCATTGATGGCCCGTCGGCAATTCCGTATGTTTCTCATCCCTTGTTTTCTCACGTTCTACCAAGGTCTTCAAGTAAGTGGACATCACCCGTGCAAGCTGGTCAGACACCTCAACGAGGCTCATATGCGCAACGTCTTCGAATGTCGTTTCCAGAATATGCGGATATTTGTAAGTCGTTTCCGGTTGATCCAAACTTGTAACCGTAAAGGTATCATCCGGCTTAATGACGGCATCCTCGGAGCCTGCTACCAGCAAGACCGGGAATTTTGCCTCTGCCAGCACATGGCTTCGGTCAGGGCGCTGCATCATTCCTTCCAAGGTAGAGATCGCTGCGCACGCATCCATCTCTTGCCCTACGTTAATGAGTTCATGGACCTCATTATGCATTTCTCCAAGTTTCTTATCGGTAAACAAATTCGGTATAATCCCGTAAAGATATTTTGAAATTCCTTTTTCACGGATAGCTTCAATATCCTCCAGCCGTTTCTCCTTCGTGATCTCTGAATCCGGAAGCACAGTGGAATGGATAAGCGCGAAGCCTGCAAGTTTGTTCGGGTAATGTTCCGCGAAAGCAGCCGTAACGTAACCGCCCAAGGAATGCCCAAACATAACAACCTTCTCGATATGAAGCGCCGTCAAGAGCGCAGCGATATCCTCCGCCATCAGATCCATCGTATATGTTCCCTCAGAAGCCGTGGAGCCGCCATGACCGCGCAGGTTCGGAATAATGACACGATAATTTTCGCTAAGCAATGGACAAATTTTTTGCCAGTATTGGGATGAGCCGCAAAAGCCGTGGAGCAATACAACGACATTTTCGTTACTACTTCCACATTCTTCATAGACCAAATCGATGCCATTAACGTAGATACGTTGTTTTTCCATCGATCTTCACCAGCCTTTTCTATTATCGTTTTGTTTGGTGTAGTCTCTTAACCTATTCAAGAGCTTCTGAAACATCCGAAAAAAGCTGGCTTTTATTTCTTCATTAATAGACGGCCTTTTGACCGCGAAGCGGATAAATCGGCTGTTTCAAAGGGCTGCCGGCTGGTTAATAACATGACAAGTTAACAAAAACAGTATCTCAAAGGGAAGGGTGATTCCAATGTTAGGATGGGCAGTATTATTTTTCATCTTTGCAATCGTTGCAGGCATATTCGGCTTTCTAGGAATTGCATCCGCACTAGCTGGAATAGCAAAAGTTCTATTCGTCGTATTCATCGTACTCTTTATCGTATCTCTCATCGTTGGCAGAAGACGAGTCAGTTAACTTCCTTTAAGGAGGCGGGCGTCCATATCTGGGCATCATGCTGGCTGCTTAATGAAGAAAGACAATAATTAATATGAAAATAGGAGGAATTACAATGAATAACCTAGATAATACAAAGGTACACACGGTAAACAATGTCGTTGAGGTTCAAGAGCAGGTTTATAAGTTCCAAACGGAAGGGTATGCGAAGGACAAAATTTTTGTTCTGACCCATGACAAGGATCGGACGAAAAGGATCGTCGATAATACGGACGCTGAGAAAATCGGTATTGCGGAAGAAGGCTTCGGATCAGCGATTGCGAATATATTCCGATCAAACGGGGACGAACTTCGTGCGAAGATGAGATCGCTCGGTATTTCCGAGCAGGAGTCGCAGCGTCTTGAACGCGAGATGGACCAAGACAAAATTTTGGTCATCGCATGGGGAGGCCGGGAATATTCGGGAGAAGAATTTGACCCTGCCGTATATTATTATCCTCACTACGTCGTTTAAGAGCTGGATCCTCTACTTCGCAGATGATCATGCAAGACCTATCCGAGAGGGTAGGTCTTTTATTGGTCATTTGTCCTATAAAAAGTTGACTCTGTTTACTGTTACGATCACAATATAGATAGCAGGTAATGGAGTTAAAGGAGCATATATATGAGTATTATAATCGTGGATGATAACGCGACAAACCAGATCATTATTAAAGCAATTTTAAATAAAGAGGGTTATGAGGATTTGAAGATCGCTTCATCGGCGATGGAGCTGTACAGCATGCTCGATATTGATAGCACGTGCACAGCCGAGGCTAACGTGGATTTGATTCTAATGGATATGATGATGCCCGAAATCGACGGCCTAGAGGCATGCAAACGGATTTTACAGGTAGAGCGTTACAAGGATGTTCCGATTATATTTGTTACCGCGCTCGGCGATTCGAATAAAATGGCGGAAGCGCTGGATGCGGGAGCAAGCGATTATGTGATGAAGCCGATCAACAAGATGGAACTTCTCGCGCGTATTCGTTCCTCTTTGCGTCTGAAGCAGGAGATTGATTGGCACAAAGAAAGAGACAGGCAAATGCAGGCGAAGCTAGAGCTTGCCAAAAAAGTTCAAAGGAATGTATTAAGTCAGCCTATAAATGATGACAATATAGCAGTAAGCGCGGTTTATCAGCCATCCTCTGAGCTTGCGGGCGATTTTTACGCATGGTACCGCATTGACGAGAACCGGTACGGCGTTATTTTGCTTGATATGATGGGACATGGTATATCTTCATCGCTCGTTTGTATGTATATATCTTCGGTTCTTAAGGATACCATTACGCGAATAACGGAACCGGACCTCGTAATGCATGAGCTCAACCGGTACATGAACCAGCTGTATAAGAAGGAAGAACTGCTTAATTATTATTTCACTGCGATCTACTTGGTGCTGGATACAAAAAAACGAGTCATCGAATATGTCAATGCCGGTCATCCCCCTGGCAAAATTCTTTCAGGCGGCCAATTTACGCTGCTGACTGAGGGCTGCTGCGCGATCGGATTGTTTGATCGGATTGAAATTCAAAAAGGCTTCATTCCTTATGACGGGAATATGAAGATTTTCCTTTATACGGACGGGTTAAGCGAATCCATCAGCGAGGATGACGATACTAACCTTGATTCGCTTATCGAGCGTTTGAGCCGTGAGGAACCGTCCGTGCATGCTGAAATCGTAAGCGGATTTGTTTCGGCGTACGACAACGAAAGCCAGAAGGACGATATCTGTTTAGTGATGATCGAAACCAAATAAAATAAATGCAAGCAACCTGTTTCAAACCCTCGGCAGCGGTTTAAATATATTTATCAAGCAAGAGAATGAAGGATTTATCCCGCATAGGAGGGAGACCATATGAAGAATTTTATTATTATCGGCTGTTTGATCGGAAGCATCTTCGCTTTTACGGGTGATCTTGGGCCTGTCGCCACTACGTTACCCGCTACAATGGATTCAAGCTCTGTGGCGGCCGAAGCTTCTGCCAAACCAGCCAACAAAATAGTGACTGCTTCTAGGCCTCCTTCAACCGTAACGGAAGTTACCTATGCAAAAGAAGAAGCAAGCGTTCCCGAAGTGAAAAAACCAGTCTTTACGCTTCAAAACGTTAACGGCATTACCCTCTATGATGACCCGGGCAGCGTAGTTAAGAAGCTGGGCAAGCCGGAAAAGATTACGGAGGATCCCTATTTGAAGGAATTGGAAACTTACCAATACCCGAATATGGATGTTATCTTTAGCGATGGAATGATTTTTTCCGTTGAAATAGCTGAAGGAACAAAATCGCTGATGATTGATGGACATAAGGTTGCTGCAACGGTCGAAGCGGTAAAAGAAGCGCTGGGTCAGCCTGATTATATTACGGAGGACGGTATCGTATTTGAAAGAGGGGAAGCTTTGTTAAAGCTTTTTATCGATCCGGATACGGGGAAGTTAACGTCTATTCATTACTTCCAGAGCTTCTCGATGTAGGAAATCGGATATGCATCTTGTACAATGAGAAGGATCTTGATACTATTTATTAAACAAACGCGAGCGGAGTGAATGAAATGAAAGCTGAGCAATTTCAAGTGAACCAGGAAGAGAAACAAGATCAATTTATTCTTCATGTAAGCGGGGAACTGGATTTGTCTATGGTGCCGCAGCTGCGGGCTGCTTTAGAACCGGTTATGAACCGTACGGATAAAGCTTTGGTATTAAATCTCAAACAATTAAAATATATCGACAGTACCGGAATCGGCATTATCGTTTCGGTGCTGAAGCTGCGTGATGAGCTTAAGGCGCCTTTTTACGTACGCGAAATTCCAGCGGCCGTGAAACGCTTGTTTGATCTTACGGGTATTTCCAGATATCTAACAGAAGGGACAGAGGCTCAAGCATGAATGCCATTCGTTTACAAATACCGGCCCATGCAGACTATATCGATATGGTCAGAATCTGTCTTTTTGGAATCGCCTCAAAAATGAACTATGCCTATGAAGAAATGGAGGATATGAAGGTTGCCGTTTCGGAAGCTTGCAATAATGCGGTTATTCATGGCGCTCAGGGTGCCAGCGAGGATCTAATCGACGTTTTGTTTGAATCCAAGGATTCTGGTCTCACTATAAAAGTGAAGAACAGCGGCCCTTCATTTCTTCCGCCTGCAGCCATTGAGAAAGCTGCTCCGCTGCCTGAGGTTGACATAAGCGGGCTTAAGGTTGGCGGACTTGGCATTTATTTGATGCAGGCGCTGATGGATGAGGTAGAGGTAAACGCATCTGAGAGCGGTACGGAAGTCGTTCTGACGAAATACTTGGATACTGAAGCTGCGCGATAGAAGAGGCTTCGGTTTTCTGTTTGTAAAAAAGGGAAATGACGATGTTGTCATTTCCCTTTTTTTCGTTTCTATCGGGATGGAGCGATTTTAGCTGCTTCCATTTATTTTCCTGAAAATACGTTCAGGAGCGTTAAAGTCCCTATATTGCTCTTTATGATCGGAGATAATCGATTCCATGTTACCAAGCACTAAGAAACCTTGATTCGCCAGGCTTCCAAAAAACAAATCATGAACGCGCTGCTGAAGAGCCGAATCGAAATAGATGAGAACGTTTCGGCATAAAATGACGTGAAACTCATTAAAAGAACGATCCGTAGCCAGATTATGCTGCGCAAACATCATGTTTTCTTTAAGGTAAGAGTGGAACAAAGCATTTTCATAATCAGCCTTATAATAGGAGGAAAATTCTTTCGTGCCGCCGGCTTGCAGGTAGTTTTTCGTGAAGGTCTGCATACGTTTGATCGAAAATTTGCCGAGCTTCGCGCTCTCGATCACATGCTCGTTCATATCTGTAGCGTAAATCTTAGTTTTGCCGAGCAGACCTTCTTCCTGCAGCAGGATGGCCATGGAATAAACCTCTTCTCCCGTCGCGCAGCCTGCATGCCAAATCCGGATTTCGGGAAGATCGCGCAGCAACGGGACGACCTCCGTGCGGAAGGAGGCGAAAAAGCTTGGATCACGGAACATTTCGGTTACTTTAATCGAAAAATCATTTTGCAGCTTTTCCATAAACCCTGGTTCATGCAGCGCCTTCTCCAGCAGCGATGTTATCGTAGTCAGTCCTTCGAGATTCATCCGATGCTGGATACGTCTGCGCAGCGAGGAACGCAGGTAGTTTCTGAAGTCGAAGCCGTAGACCCTGTATATGCCATCCAAAAACAAATCGATCTCTATGCGTTCCAGCTCGTCTAACGATAATTCATCGAGAATGCCATCATCCTCATTAAACGGTATGCTCAATTCCCCACCTGCTTTGTCAGCCATACGCGCATAAGCGAGAAGAGCTGATCCATATTTAGCGGTTTGCTAATGTAATCGGAAGCACCGGCCTCCAAGCATTTCTCGCGGTCGGTTTTCATTGCTTTGGCCGTAAGGGCAATAATAGGCGTCTGTTTGATATCCGAGTCTTGACGAATGGCTTTCATGGTTTCATAACCATCCATAATGGGCATCATAATGTCCATGAGTACAAGGTCGAAATCTTTTTGCCGTTCAATTATTTGCATACATTGTTTGCCGTTATTCGCGACAGCCACTTGGATGCCTTTGTTCTCAAGCGCTTTGACCAGTGCAAATACATTACGGGAATCGTCCTCTACCAGCAGAACCTTCTTCCCTTTAAAGAGAGAGCCTTCAAAATCAGCAGAGTCGCTTACCTTATAATCGATAACGTCGGGCGCTGAGACCGTAATAGGAGCTTCAGTTAAAGGCTCTGCGCTTGCAGCGACTTCCTGGTTAAGAACAACGAGCTGCTCCTTTTCCATATTCGGGAGGCTTGGAACAAAAAGAGTAAAGGTGCTTCCCTTCTCAGGCGTGCTTTCAAGGATGATACGCCCTTTCAGCAGCTTGGTAAACTCATTGCAAATGGACAAGCCTAAGCCCGTACCGCCGTATTGGCGGTTCGTTTCGCCGTCCACCTGCTGGAAGGCCTCGAAAATAAGCTGCTGTTTATTTATCGGGATGCCGATTCCGGTATCGGTTACCGAAATCGCGACTACGGCGTTATCCAAGTGAGCCGGCATATATTTATGCACGTCATGCGGATCAGCTTTTTGAATGGATAAAGTAACCGATCCTTTTTCCGTAAATTTAAAGGCATTGGACAAAAGATTTTTCAAAATTTGCTGGAGCCGCTGACCATCCGTATACAGCAATGAAGGAACATCGGCATTTAAACGGACATGGAATGCGATATTCTTATTCTCGGCTACGGGATTAAAAAGCAGCTGCATATGCTGAGGAATTTCACTGATATTCACTTCATCCATCGTTAAGATAACCTTACCCGCCTCAACCTTGGATAAATCAAGAATATCATCAATAAGCGCTAATAAATCGTTTCCGGAAGTATTGATGACCTCGGCATAACCTTTTTCTTGCTCGGTTAGCGTTTTATTTTCATTTTCGGCAAGCATCTGCGAAAGAATCAAGATGCTGTTTAACGGCGTCCGAAGCTCATGCGACATGTTGGCCAAAAAATTGGATTTGTACTGCGAGCTTCTTTTTAGCTCCTCGGAATAGTTCTCGAGCTCTTCCTTCGCTTTTTCGAGCTCTTTCGTCTTCTGTTCGGCGAATAGATTCTGTTCCTCTAGATGCTCGGTAGTCATGCGCATTTCCTCTTGCTGCATTTGCAGCTCTTCGGACTGCGTTTGCAACTCCTCTGTTTGCGTCTGCAGCTCTTCCGTTAAGACTTGGGACTCGCTAAGCAATCTTACGACTTCCATGCGTCCATCGATGTTATTAATTGCTACGCCAAAATGGCTTTCGATTTGCTCAAGCAGCTTTAAATGCTGGGAAGTAAAGGATTCCGCCGAAGCAAATTCAACGACGGCAGTCACCTTGCCTTCAAATTCAAAAGGAACAATGAGAAAGCTTTTCGGCTCTATTTTTCCTAGGCCGGATGTCAAGCTTACCGGATGCTCTGGAGCGGTGTTCAATAAGAATGTACGTTTATCGACCGCGGCTTGGCCGATTAATCCTTCGCCTAAACGGAAGCTTTCGCGGCCTGCATTATCCCCATGAGCGGCATAGGAGGCTGTTTTGACAAGTCTTTGCTGCTCCCCGATCCCTTCGCGAATATAAAATACGCCATATGCCGCACCCAGCATAGGTGCAAGCTTGGCAAGGAAGGAATCGGCCAGCGTTTTCATATCATTGCAGCCTTGGTTCATCGTTGCAATCTCGGCAACCTTTTGCTGGATCCAATATTGATCGTTTACATTGTCAAGCAGGCTGTTGGTGGCATCGGCAAGATCCTTGATCTCATCCCGCGTATTTACTTTAATCCGCGTCGATAAATCCCCGCCGGTAGATGCGATATCCGTAATGGTTTTCACGACGTCTTTGATTGTTTTGACGATCGTGCCGGAAACATAAGTTACGATGATGAAAGCGATGATGGAAATGATAACCAGCATAAGATACAAGCTGACCACGAGCATATCATTGCGGTTTTTCAATTGTAAAATATGGTTTTTTGTCAATGTTATTTCATTTTGGCGCATCGTTTCTAATTGAGCGCGTGAGGCATCGATATCGTTTTTTCCTTCGTCTTCGTTGAAATATTCAATAATGCCCTGCGTATCATTCGATTTACGCATTGCAATCGTAGGCTCGCCGGCTTTTTTTATCCAATTTTGGATGGTAATCTTGACTTCCTCCAGGTTTTTGCGCGAAGAAGGATCATTCGCAAGATATTGAAAAAGCGTATTATAATTAGCTTCCCATTCTGCTTTGCCGCGGTTATACGGTTCTAGATAGATCTCGTTTCCCGTAATAACAAATCCGCGCTGGCTTGACTCCATGCTTACCACATTGTATCTAATGTTGGTGATAAGATTATGGATTTCAATGTCCCGGGTGGTCATCGTTTCGATTTCGGTCTGCAAAGAGGAGATTCGGTTACTGACGACAAGGATAGCAGCGCCCAGACAGCATATGATCAGAAAATAGCCGATTAATATTTTCCAGCGGATATTAAATCTTATATTATGCAATTTGATAGCTCCTTTTATATGTCCTTTTGTATTTCCTTTTATATGAATGTTCATATTTTTCAATTACTCTATTATAACATGAATGGACCAAAGGACAATTTTCTACCAACTATTACAGGGTGCATCCAGCCTGTTTCAAATCGCACGGCAGCGGGTAACTTATGAAAAAAGAGGAAGTGATGAGAATGGATTTGTTAATGCAAATCAGTATTGCTGTGATAGCAATTGCGTTCCTAGTTCTATTGTACTCTCTTATTCAAACGCTGAAGGTATTGCGAGGCGCGCTTGATGAGATGCGTCAAACGGTGGGTTCGCTTCGAACCGAGGTAACGCAAATTAGCGTCGAAGTGAAAGAGGCCATCCATAATACGAATGCGATGACGCTGGATGTGCGGACCAAGCTAAGCTCTTTGGATGTTTTGTTCGCATCGGTTAATGATCTTGGCCATGCGCTGCATTCCTTTACCGGGGCGGCCAAGGAGTCGGCGGCGAGCGTAGTTGCCACGATTAAAGGACATAACAAGAGAAAGCCCGAGGGAGAACCGGGATTAATCAGTACATTATATGACGGCGTCATTTCCACTATTAGGGTATGGAACAAAGTTAAGAAAATTTGAGTTATAATAGGAACATACAAGAGAGGATAGAAGACATTATGAACTCATTCATTCATTTGACGATTCCTGCTCGGGCGGAATTTATCGATATAGTAAGGCTCACATTGTTTGGCATTGCGAACAAAGCAGGTTTTTCGTATGAAGAAATCGAAGATATGAAGGTAGCGGTAACAGAGGCTTGCACTAACGTAGTGCTCCATGCGTACGGCAATTCACGTCCCGGGGAAATTGAAATTAGCTTTGAGCTTGAAGGAAACGGGATTACGATTCGGATCAAGGATGAGGGCACCAGCTTTAAATACGAGCCGGCAGGAAATAAATCCGTCACCCTCCACGATAAGGAACTAAGCGAAGTGACTTCGGGCGGACTTGGTCTATTTATGATGCATGCGCTAATGGATAAAGTCGAGATATTTTCCGGGAGAGGTACCGAGGTAATTCTCACCAAGCTCTTGGGTAGGAAAGAGGAGATGGCATGAACGCGAATTCATCCTTCCTGGATCCAAAAGAAACAATTGAAAAAATGAAAGTTTATCAGGATACGAATTGCAATGATGTGGCAACGGAGTTGCTGCAGCATTATGAACCAATCGTAAAAATGGCAGCGGCTAAAATGTCGCGAAGCCGGCCTGATCTCTATGAGGATCTTTATCAGGTCGGCCAGCTGTCCATGCTGCGCTTATTTAAGCAATTTGACAGCTCGCGGGAAATTCCGTTTGAGGGCTATGCGATGAAGAGCATCATCGGCCATCTGAAAAACTATTTGCGTGATAAGTCTTGGTATATCCAGGTGCCAAGACGAATCAAGGAAAAAGGCCTGCTTATTCAGCAGGCTATCGATCACCTTACGGTGGAGCTTGGGCATTCGCCCAAGATGGAAGAGATTGCAGGCCATTTGGGTCTATCGGTGGAAGAAACCATTGAGGTGCTCTCTTGCCGGGAATCCTATCATTATGTTTCTCTTGACACGCCTTTATCCAGCGAAGGGGAAAGTGCAGCTACAATAGGCGATCTCATTGGCTCAGACAAAGACGATTATCAGAACGTCGATAATCGTCTTGATCTGGAGGAAGCGCTCGATCAATTGAAAACAGAAGAAAAGACCGTGCTGCTGCTCGCCTATCACAATGGTAAATCCCAGCGTGATATCGCTGACCAGCTCGGCGTATCGCAAATGAGCGTATCCCGTATTCAGAAGCGGGCGATCGAGAAGCTGAAGCTGCTGTTATCGGATCAGCATCCGGAGTTCGGCACTTAATTCCAACTTCATTTATAACTAAAAAGCCCCCTTTCCATAGTTGATATGGAAAGGGGGCTTTTTGTTGATACAAGAACTTATTGAGCGGGATCGGGAACCAAACCTTTTTCAATAACCTCTGCGTTAGTATCCATCTTCTCCATGTCCTCACCGAGTTTGAACATTTCATCCTCGGTGGGAGCCATAGAGTTTGTAGTCTTCTCAATATCGGCTTTCATCACATTACCTCCCGGGGGTGGTAGCAAGCCCATCTTTAACATCATCTTTCGTGGAGGAAAGAGAATCCATAATGTTTTGATTCGACTTTTTGGCATGATCCATCAAGTCGCCGGCTTCGTCTTTAATGTTAGTAGCCAGGTCTTTTGTATTTTGCCCAACCGAAGTGGCTAGCTCCTTGGTCGTTTGTCCTACCGTAGTGGCAATATCCTTTGTTTTCTCGCTGATGGTTTTAAACTTGGTCGCGAGATCCTCGCGAAGGCTCGCGCCAGTTTTTGGAGCAAAAAGCAGAGCCGAAATGGCACCGATGGCACCTCCTACAATTGCGCCTACCAATACGCCGTTACTAGAGTTTTCTCGTGACATTTGACATCTCTCCTCATTCTTTATTTGTTGACCTTTTGATCAACTTGTTTGAATTTCATAGTTATATATAAACCAAACGGGGCTTTTTGAATCAAAATAAAAAGGAAGGGATTTACAGTTTAAAGGCGTTGATGTTAAGATTTGTATCGCTTTTCAAAGATCATTCGCCGCTAAAAAAGTTTCAATATAAAATGGGAAAATTATCCCTTTCATTTTATAGAAATCCTAACCGATATAAGTAGTTGACTGGTTATGGCCAACAAAAATATGGAATAGGGGTTATCTGACATCATGAAAATGCAAAATGGGATGTTCAATAAAGCTAGAAATCTATCATTGCGAGTTAAGCTTCCTGTATTAATAAGCTTGTTAGTGGTCATTGTCTTATTCGGAACGGCATCGGCGATGTACTTATTTTCATCGGATATGCTGCTTAGAAAAAGCAAAGATGAAATCAATGCAACTGCCGACCGCATTAGCGAAGGACTAATGACGGCCATGCAACTGCAAGAACAGTCCTCCTTTCTGGCTTCCGATCATAACACCTATCGTGATCTGCTGGTGCTTCGTAAAGGAGGAACGATGTCAGATGCTGCTTTTTTCGCGGCATCGAATGCGTTATTTGAGAAAGCAAACGCGACGATTATGCATAGCTTTGAAGGCACGCGCGGAAATGAATCATTTTTGCTTATCGATCATAAAGGGATTATCGTATCGGGAACCAATACGGAAAACATTGGTCAATCGCGCGCTGACCGCGAATACTTTACGGAAGCGATGAAAGGCCAAAGTTTTATATCGGATGCCATTATCTCGAAGAGCAGCGGGAAAATACTGCTTGCGTTCTCGCATCCCATTAAAGACGAAAAGGGACAGGTCGTCGGTGTTTTTGCAACCACGATAGACAGTAATTTTTTTGTGGATAAATTGGGAGCCATCAAAATAAACGGACAAGGGAAAATTGAAATACTGAGCCGCGGAGGTATTATTCTTTATAGTTCGACGGATCCTTCCAGGAACGGAGAAAGCATTGGCGATGGTCCGGAAATTAAAGCTTTTTTAGCGGACAGGGCTGTCGGGGAAATTAAAGTACAAACCACGGAGATTGGCAACGACTATCTGAGAATTAATAAGATACCGGGCGCCGACATTATTGTTTCCGTTATCGATTCCTATGAGGATATCAATCGTCCGGTCCAAGATATGCTTCTTAAAACGCTGCTTATTACCGTGCTGGCTGTTATCGTAGCCGTTGGTTTTGGACTCCTCCTTTCGAGGTACATTACAAATCCGATTTCCCAGCTTACATTGCTCTTTAAGCGGTTGGCGTCCGGTGATCTTACGATAGCAGCAAACGGCAAATATGAGAGCGAGTTCAAGGATTTGGCAGATAGCTTCAACAGCATGGTCATTCAAAACAATCAATTGATTACCAATATGAATACGACGATCTCAGTGCTTAATAAAAGCATGACCGAGCTCGAGGAAACCTCCAAGCAGACCGCGCAGTCGATTAACGAAACCTCGGTAACGTCGATGGAAATTGCCAAAGCAATGGAATCCCAGTCGCATGATACCGAGCATATCGTCGATAAGTTCCACGGATTCGGAGAGAAGTTCGCTTCGATGAGCGACAAAGCCCAATCGGCAAAAGAGAGAGCGGAGGAAATCATAGAGGTATTTTACACAAGCAATGAAGCGGTCCATAACTTGATACGGATCAATGATCAGAATGAAGAAGAGGTTCAAAAAATATCGGCGATCACGTTAAAGCTGAAAGAGAGCTCCGACCAAATTAGCAACATCACGGGCGCAATCAGCGAAATTGCAGGCCAAACGAATTTACTTGCCCTGAATGCATCCATTGAAGCAGCAAGAGCGGGCGAGCATGGCCGCGGCTTTGCCGTTGTGGCTTCCGAAATTCGAAAACTTGCGGACCAAAGCTCCAAGCAGTCAAATGAAATCAATGCGATTATTCAGCAAAACCTATCGTTTGTCATAGAGAATAACGACAGCGTTATGGAAATTCGTAATATCGCCGTGAAACAAGACGAATTCGTAGGACAAACGCAAGCGGCGTTCAAAACCATTTTAGATAAAATCATGGAAATCACGGATCAGATTAAAGCAATGGCCGACGATGTTGCCCGCATGGAAATGGAAAAAGACGAGGTTCAGCAATCCGCACAGAGCCTTTCTGCTTCAGGCGAAGAAGTATCGGCATCCGTACAGGAGGTTACCGCTACGATGGTGGAACAATCCGCAAACGTACAAGACCTGGCTGACATGGTTGATACGATAGACGGCCTGACCAAAAATCTTGCAGAGGCGGCGGCGAAATTCAAGGTTGTCTAACATGACAAGAAGCTAAAAGAAAGGCCTAAGCATGCTTAACGGCGCTGCTTAGGCCTTTTTTCGATTTCTCCGAACAAAAAACAAAATCTTTGAATAAGGAACATTTTATGTTATATTATTTAACACAAGAGTGAGTGATAGCCGGAATGTTCGTATTTTCTTAAAATGTGTCATAGAACCTATCATTTAACTGGATAAAAATTGTTTTCTAGGGTTCCGCGAACCGTTTGTTCGGACTGGACCGAGAGGAGACGCACAGCTTGCTGTGTTCACGGAGGGATAAAAGCCCGGGAGGTTGTCTAACGACAATACCTCTCGGGTTTTTCTTGTGTTAAAACCTGTACTGGATAAAAATCATTTGGCAGAGGTGTGTAGGATGGAAGAAAAAGTGACGTATCAAAAAACGCTAAAATTGTTTCAGGTCGTTGCCCTTGGCTTGGCATGGATGTCGCCTATGATTTATTTTACCGTTTACGGTCTAGCTTACGAAGGCTCTAAAGGGATGATGACGGGCTCATACAGCATGGCGTCGGCAGCTATTTTATTAACCGCAATAAGCTATATCGTAATGTCCAAAAGATTCTCTTCCTCAGCCTCGGCATATACGTATGTCAAAAAGGCCATCCATCCGTATGCGGGTTTTTTGGTCGGGTGGGTCGTACTGCTGGAGTATATATTTTCCCCCGTCATCTCCTGCCTGACGTTTGGTCTTTACATGCATGCCCAGTTTCCGGACATACCGGCATCGCTATGGATAATTGCAATTAATCTTATTTTTGCGGTCGTAAATATCGTGGGAATTAAGTTTTCGGCCGGCCTCAGTAAAATATTCGTGGTTGTGCAAGTCTTGTTTCTTGTCTTGTTTTGCTTGTATTTGCTTAAAGGAATGGCCGGCGGCGCTGAGGCTGTTGCTATACAGCCGCTGCTGCCTCGGGGGGATTGGGGAATTTCAACGGTTCTGACCGGCGCATCATTGGTTTGCTTTTCCTTCCTCGGTTTTGACACGGTAACCACCTTGGCGGATGAAACGATTAATGCCCGCAAGACGATCCCCCGCGCCATTTTGCTGATTGTTGTTATCTCATCCGTCATGTATATCGCCGTCTCCATGCTAACGAAGCTGGCATTCCCAAGCCTTTCTTTCTCGAATGCGGATGCAGCGGGCTTTGAGCTTATGAAGCTGGTCGGCGGTGCAGGGCTTCAATCACTATTCATTTCGGTGCTTATTCTGGCCGTATTTACGCAGGGGGTTATTGCCGTAACGAGCGCATCCCGATTGCTGCATGTGATGGGATCGGACTCGACGCTGCCCAAGCGTTTTTTCGGAAAGCTGCATGCCAAATATAAAACGCCGGTCAATAGTATTGCCGTCGTATCCTTAGTTTCCTTGCTCGCGCTGGTTTTAAGCTTGGAAACGGCGATTAAATTCGTTAGCCTCGGCGCGTTAACGGCATTTGTGTTCGTAAACGGCTCCGTCATTGCGCAAATGTACGTGAAAGAGAAAAAACGTTCCTTTATGCAGACGATTGTTTACCTTGTTGTTCCGCTTTGCGGCGCCGGTTTCGCTTTCTGGCTGCTGACGCTGCTGGATCGAACCGCGTTATTCATGGGCCTCTGTTGGCTGCTTGTCGGAGCCGCTTATCATCTGTACCGAACAAAGCTCGCGGTGCCGCCATTTAGCAAAAACGTCAGCTTGATTAATCGGATAAGTGTTGACGAATGAAATCCAACATGTTAAATTAAATTTATCCCATTGAATTAGTCGGAAATAAATATTAATGCTTGCATAGCAATTTTTAGCCTAACCACCGCTGTATTTTATTGCAAGCCGCGCTCGCTGGAAAACCGGAGGCGCATGCCAATCGAAGACTCATTCGTTTGACGTGCGTCTTCTTTGTTTTCTAATGGCTGCACCATAACATTGGAGAGGATGTTGACGATGTCCCGAACTGTAGAGGTTGCCGACGAATGGCTGAAACGGATCAAGGAGCAATTGGCAGGCGTTCAATACGGCGTTGTCCAGATAACCATCCATAACGGCCAGATTGTGCAAATCGACCGGACCGAACGCAGTCGCTTCGATACGGAGAAATCCACTGCATCCGTAAAGCGGCAAAGATTATAGTGAAAGCTCTTATTTTAAAAAACGAGAGGCAGCTTATGAAAAATGATCTGAATTCGGACTTATATGAATGGCCTGATCTGGCTTTTCATCATTATTGTTTGCAGATGTACCGGCTGAACCGAGGAACTTATAATACGATAGACCAATGGCTGTTCGATAACGGTTATCCCGAAATTAAACGCAGACGGAAGATGATCATTCTATTTTTGGAACGCATGGTTAAAATGCAAGCGGAGGAAGGGAGGAAGTTTCTGTCCTTTGGAAAAGGGAATTTAATCGTAGAGCTAAGCCGCTTTGCCGCTGAGCATCACAGACATGCAAGAAGCGTGTTGGCTGCCTATTGAGCAGCATTCCCTATCAATCGAATACCCATATCTATCGACCGGATAACCGGAGACATGCTTTATTTGATGTCTCCGGTTTTTTTTGATCGAACCCTAGGAGGAAAATGAAAATGGAATATCGCAAATTAGGAAGAACAGGCCTTAAGGTATCGGCGGTAAGCTTGGGAACGATGGCTTTTGGCCGTTGGATCGAGGAGCAGGCCTCGGCCGATATTTTGGATCTAGCGCTGGATAACGGCATCAATTTGGTTGACACGGCGAATGTTTACGGGGCCGGAGAGTCTGAGCGTATTCTTGGCAGCCTGCTAAAAGAAAGACGCCAGCAAATCGTGCTGGCGACTAAGGTCCACGGCCGCATAGGTGAAGGCGTGAACGATGGCGGGCAAAGCCGTTATCATATTTTCAAAGCCGTCGAGGACAGCTTGAAACGATTGAAAACCGATTACTTGGATCTTTACCAGGTTCATCGCTTTGATCCGAACACGCCGCTTGAGGAGACGCTGCGTGCTTTAGACGATTTGGTCCGCCAAGGAAAGGTGAGATACATAGGAGCTTCGAACTTTGCGGCTTGGCAGCTGGCGAAGGCCCATGGCATAAGTGCCTTGCACAGCTTGCATCGCTTTGAAAGCCTTCAGCCGGAATACAGCCTGCTTTCACGCGAGATTGAGAAAGAAATTATCCCATTCGTCCAATCGGAAAATGTCGGCGTTATCGTCTACAGCCCGCTCGGCAGAGGAATACTCTCAGGCAAGTACCGAGCCGGGGAAGCGCCGCCGGAAGGCTCGCGCCTAGCGGCGGGTGAACCCCGATTGGAAGAGCTTCTGAACAAGAAAAATGCCATTCAAGTGGCGGAGGCGATTAGGCCGTTGGCGGAAGAGAAAGGACTAACCGGGGCGCAATACGCATTATCGTGGGTGCTGAGCCGGCCGGGGATAACGTCAGCCATTCTGGGCGCTTCCAAGCCTCACCATATTACGGAAGCTGCAAAAAGCTGGCATGAAAGATTGAACGCGGAAGAACTGGCAAAGGCAGACGAGGTGACAGCCAAGCTCCAGCTAGGGAAAGAAACAGTTTTAAGCTAAATCCAATAACGGCATACATTCTACCATATCAATGGAGGATATCAGAGCAAGGCCTGATATCCTCATTTTTGTTTGCGGGAATATAGTCATGATAGGAGGTCATTATGTGGCGGCGGTTACCATTAATCATTTGTACAAACGGTATGGCAAAGACAAACACGCAGTTGTGCAGGATTTCCAGCTGGAGATAAAGGATAAGGAGTTTATTGTGTTCGTAGGGCCTTCCGGCTGCGGGAAATCGACGACTCTCCGAATGATTGCCGGACTTGAGGATATTACCGAGGGTGAAATTTTCATCGGGGACCAGCTGGTTAATAAGCTCCCGCCAAAGGACCGGGATATTTCCATGGTTTTTCAAAACTATGCTCTTTATCCAAATCTAAGCGTTTATGAGAATATCGCGTTTGGACTTCGGATGCGAAAGCTGCCTAAGCATGAGATCGATTTGGCGGTCAAAAATGCGAGCCGAATTTTGGAAATCGAGGCATACTTGCACCGCAAGCCGAAGGAGCTCTCGGGCGGGCAACGCCAGCGGGTAGCGCTGGGCAGAGCAATCGTACGCGATCCGAAGCTGTTTCTAATGGATGAGCCGCTGTCGAACTTAGACGCGAAGCTTCGCGTGACGATGCGCATGGAAATTACGAAGCTGCACAAAAAATTAGGCACGACCTTTATATTCGTGACGCATGACCAGGTGGAAGCGATGACGATGGCCGATCGCATCGTCGTGATGAAGGGCGGAGTCATTCAGCAATGCGATACCCCGGAGCTGATTTATTCCAAGCCGGCGAATACGTTCGTAGCGAGCTTTATCGGCTCGCCGCAAATCAATTTCATCCATGGACGCGTTCAAGAAAGCCCGCAGGGCAGATTGGAATTTCATACGAACCGCTTTAGCTTGAAGATAAATGAAGCGACCGAGGATATTTTGCGCCATAATAACCAAGTAAACAAATCGGTGATATTAGGAATAAGGCCGGAAAATGTGAAGCTGGAGGGTTTATTTTCGGAGACGATCATCACCGGAACGTATCGGGATAATGAGCTGATGGGAGCCGACCGTTTTCTATATTTGGATATCGGACAGGAAAAACCGTTGATTGCCAGGGTAGATCCCGACAATCGGTTTGCTGAAAACGAGAAAGTGAAGGTGGAGCTGGATATTTCAAAGGCCCATTTTTTCCATAAGGATACCGGTGCGAGATTTACGGAATAAATGGATTTGCGCGAAGGAGGAGAGCGGTTTCCCGTTATGAAAAAGAAACCAAAGTGGTTCGTGTATGGCGGCAGCATCGTGATTGCGGCATGGCTGCTTTCGTCTGGAACGGCGGTAAGCTCCGTATCCGGCGAGGAAACGGCTGAGGTTAATTACGCGGGCCTCACCGCAACATTCGAGTATGAGACTGAGCCTTATTTTAGCGAGGCACTCGCAAAATGGCAGGAGCAAGGGCTGGAAAACGCTAACGCCTCCATATCGGTGGAAGGGGCGAAGCCGTCCGCTGTGTCCAATGACCAAGAAATTAAAACGGGGGAGTACGAGGGAAAAACAAATGTGCTGCTTTGGAATGCGAGCGATACCGGATGGGTCGAATATAAGGTTGACGTTGCAGAGAGTGCGCTGTATGAAATCCATGTTTCTTATCACCCGTTAAAGGATACCGGAAGAAAAGGACCGGTTGGGTGGGAAGTCACGATAGACGGCCAAAGGCCGTTTAGGGAAGCCTCCTCCATCTCGTTGTACCGTACCTGGGAAGATGTCCGTCCCTTATTGAAAAACGCAGACGGCGATGAGATTCGCCCTCGTTCGGTTGATGTTTCGAGCTGGAGCGAGAAGCCTTTCATAGATTCGGGAGGGGCATATGCGCAGCCTTTGCAATGGCATTTCCCGCAGGGGACGCATACGATTCGTTTGAAAGGGTATGACCCGGTGGCGATTGAGAAAATCGAGCTCCGCCCAAGCCGGACGATTCCTGCTTACGAGGAGTTCGCAGAGCAGAATGAGAATGCGGCAGCGATTGGCGGCAATATACTGACGCTGCAGGCCGAAAATTTCTCGACGAAAAACGATACGGCGATCAAGCTGTTTTCGGATAAGAATTCCCGCACTCTCCCGCGTTATAAAGGAAGAATTGTTTATAACACTGTGGGCGGCCTGCGGTGGCTGGAACAAAACCAGGAGATTTCCTGGTCGGTCGAAGTGCCGGAGACCGGGCTGTACAAAATTGGCTTCCGAGCCTTGCAAAATACCATTGCGCAGAAGACTTCCTTCCGGACCGTGAAGATAGACGGCGAGGTGCCGTTTCAACAATTTTTGGCTTATGGTTTCCCTTATTCCACGGGCTGGAACGGCATGATTTTGCAGGATAAAAGCAAACATCCGTATTTGCTGAAGCTGGAGAAGGGGACACATACCTTATCGCTTGCGGTTACGCAGTCCCCCGTGAAACCGATTATTGTCGATTTGGAGAAGCTGATTGCCCATCTGGACGCCATAGATTGGGATTTGCGCACGGTTACAGGCTCCAGTACCAAAAAAACGATCGATCGCAACCGTTCCTGGAATATGGATCAGGATTTCCCCGGTTTGACAGACCGGATGGCGCTTGCGGCCGAGGTGATGGGGGCATTGTCCAACAGAGTTGTCCAAACGAACGGGAAAAAGGATTCTATCAGCCAAGGGCTCGATACGTCGGCGAAGGATCTGCGGGCGCTGCTCCGCAAGCCGGAGGAGATTCCTTACCAGGTGGAAGAGATCGCCTCCATGCGGGAAAAATTCGCGTCGTTTATTGATACGCTGATGAAGCAATCGCTTCAGCTGGATGAGATCTATATCATTCCGGAAAAATCGGATGCGCCCAATATGGAGGCTGGTTTTTTTAACCGGATGTGGGGCGGAGCCCAAAACTTTGTCTACTCGTTTGACGCAAGGGACAGCTTGAAAGAAATGGACGACAAAAAGCTTAATATATGGGTTCAGCGGGGAAGGGATTATGTCGACCAGCTGCAGCAATTGGCTGATGAGTCCTTTACGCCGGAGACGGGCATTGAAGTAAAGGTGAATCTGCTGCCGAACCCGGAGCTGCTGCTGATGTCTAACGCTGCGGGCGTCCAGCCGGATATTGCGCTTGGCTTAACGCAGGATTTGCCGGTTGATTATGCCATTCGCGGGTCGCTGCAGGATTTGAGCGAATTTGATGATTTTAAACAGCTTTACCCGGAGTTTAGTCCCGGTTCCTGGCTTCCGCTTCATTATAACGGCGGTTATTACGGCGTGCCGGAGACCCAGTCGTTTCAGGTTCTCTATTATAGAAAGGATATATTGGAGCGCTTGGGGCTGGAAATTCCGCAAACCTGGGAGGAAGTCTATCAACTATTGCCAACGCTGCAGCAAAACTTTATGAATTTCTATGTAAATCCGAAGGAATTCACCCACTTTTTCTATCAAAACGGCGTAGAGTTTTACGAGCCGGGCGGCATTAAATCAGGGTTGGATACGCCCGAGGCGTACGGCGCCTTCAAGCAATGGACGGATTTATTCAATACGTATGCCTTGGAGCGGGAGGTACCGAGCTTCTATCAGCATTTCCGCACGGGTACGATGCCGATTGGCATCTCGGACTACAACATGTACGTGCAATTGTCGGCGGCCGCGCCCGAGCTGAACGGACGCTGGGGCATTGCGCTGATACCGGGAACGAAGCAAGCGGACGGCACCATTAGCCGCTGGGCAGGCGGCGGGCAGCGTACCGGCGTGATTTTCGATAAGTCGGGCAAAAAGCCAGAAGCCTGGAAGTTTCTGAAATGGTGGCTTTCCGCCGAGGTGCAGGAGCAGTACGGCTCCGATCTGGAAGCCATGAACGGCGTTGCTTTCCGATGGAATACATCTAATGTGGAGGCCTTTACTAATCTTCCATGGAAAAAGGAGGATGCTGCAATCATTTTGAACCAATGGAAATGGTATAAGGATATTCCTAACGTGCCGGGAGGATATTTCCTGGAGCGTGAAATGAATAATGCCTGGGTCCGCTCGGTTGTAAAAACGTCTAATTACATGTCCTCGCTCGAGCAAGCCGTGAGGGACATTAACCGCGAGCTGCTCAGGAAGCAGCAGGAGTTTGGTTTTATCGACGAAAATGGCACTCAAGTGAAGAAGCTGGATATTCCGATTGTCGGTCAGCCTTGGGAAGGGGTTGACCGCTATGTGGAGTAAGCTGTGGGCGTTTCGTATCTCTTATTTGTTTATTGCGCCTTTTCTCATCTGTTTTACTTTATTTATCGTGATTCCCATTGTGGCTGCGGTTGGCTTAGGCTTCACCTATTACAACGGAATTGAGCCGCCGCGGTTTATCGGGTGGAGCAACTTTCAGTATTTGATCGCGCAGGATTTGCTGTTCTTGAAATACGCGCTCCCGAACACCTTTAAATTCGCGGTGATCGTCGGTCCTGGCGGATATGCAGCGGCCTTTCTGCTCGCGTGGCTCATTTCGCGGCTGCGCGGCGGCTACCGCAAGTGGGTAGCGCTGGCTATGTATACGCCCTCCCTCACGGTTGGGATCGCCATGACCATCATCTGGCTCCCCCTGCTTTCGGGAGACCGGATTGGCTACCTAAACAGTTTTCTTTTGAAAGCCGGATTTATCGACGTGCCGAAGCTGTGGGTAACCAGCCCGGATTTTCTGATGAATTCGATGATTGCCGTCACGTTATGGTCGAGCATGGGCGTTGGCTTTTTGGCGATGCTAGCAGGGATCCTTAATGTGGATACGACGCTTTATGAAGCAGGGAGAATCGACGGCATCAAAAATAGTTTGCAAGAATTGTGGTTTATCACGATACCGTCCATGAAGCCGCAAATGCTGTTCGGCGCCGTAATGGCAATCGTCACGACCTTCAAGACGGGGTCCATAGGCGTTGAGCTGTCCGGGCAAAACCCGACGCCGGAATACGCCGGTCATTTGATCGTGAACCATATCAACGATTATGGCCTCATCCGTTTTGAAATGGGCTATGCGGCGGCGGTTTCCGTGTTTCTTCTGATATTAATGTATTTTGCGAACAAGCTTAGCTGGGGGTTGTTCGGTACGAAGGAGGAATAACACCTGAAACAATCGAGTCTAGCCGCGAAAATCATTTTTAACCTGTTCATGCTGGCGCTGTCCGTCATCATGATTCTTCCGATCATTTATATTTTTAATCATGCCTTCAAGCCATACCATGAGTTATTTGTTTATCCGCCTCGGTTTTTCGTGCAGGAGCCGAGCATCCAGAACTTCGTAGAGCTATTTTGGGTAACCTCGAACTCCATCGTTCCGGTATCCCGTTATTTGTTCAACAGCCTGTTCATATCGGCAGCCAGCGTGGCCGGCGTGACGATTGTGAGCGCGCTGTGCGCTTATCCGTTGTCAAAGCATCCGTTCCCAGGGCGCAAATTTATTTTTGCCGCGATTATTCTTATGCTTATGTTTACGCCGGAGGTGATACAAATTCCGAGGTACCTGGTGGTGAGCAACCTCGGTATCATGAATACGTATTGGGGCCATCTGCTGCCTGTGCTTGCGCTGCCGGTCGCCGTCTTCCTGCTCAAGCAGTTCGTGGACCAGATTCCCGACTCGCTGCTGGAGGCCTCGAGGATCGACGGAGCCAATGAATTCATTGTATTTGCCCGCATCGTCATTCCGATGTGTATGCCTGCCATAGCTACGGTCGCTATTCTTGCTTTTCAAAATTCTTGGAGCAACGTGGAGACGTCGATGCTGTTCATGCAGGATGACGAGATGAAAAACTTCCCCTTTTTCTTATCGACGCTGACGAGCAATCTGGCGAACAATGTAGCCCGGCAGGGAGCGGCTGCCGTAGCGGCGCTTATTATGCTCGTTCCGAACTTGATTTTCTTTATTCTTTTGCAAAGCAAGGTCATTTCTACCATGGCGCATTCGGGTATCAAATAAACAGGGGGGGAATCGTTTGAAGAACAGGAGGCTGCGGATTCGTCCGGTCATCATGGTCCTGATTACGGCGATTTACATAGCGTGGCCCGGCTTGCAGGCTGCAGCCTCGCAGTTACCGTACGAAACCTATTACAAGGATGGATTCGGACAGCTGGTCAAGACGCAAGCGGCTTATATCCCTGCCGGCATTATCGGTTCGAATGTGCGGATAGCAGGTACAAGCGGAGCCGCTGACGCAGGGAAAGAGGCAAAGCTGCCATTCAATCAGCCCAAGGATATCTTTGTAGACGAGAAGGATCACATCTATATCGCGGACACCGGCAATAACCGTATCGTGCACCTGGACGCGCAAGGGCAATACATTCGCGAAATAAAGGTGGAGGAGAGCCCGCTGAAGAAGCCAAGCGGCTTGTACGTCGATAAGTCGGGGGAGATTTACGTAGCGGATACGGGGAATAACCGTGTCGTGAGGCTGGATCCGGAAGGGAAGCTGCTTAAGGCTTTCGGGCGTCCCGAGTCCAGCTATTTGCCTGCGGGATTCAAATATGATCCGGTCAATCTCATCGTAGATAAGCGGGGCTTTATTTACGTAACGACGCTGGGCGCTTACCAAGGCTTGGTGCAGCTTGATCCCGAAGGCGAGTTCATCAGCTTCTTCGGTCCGAACAGGGTAGCCTTTTCATTATTTGATGCCTTCAAACGTTTTGTCTATACACGGGAGATGTATCAAAGGGAACTTAAGAAGCTGCCAGGGGCCATTGCGAACGCAACGATCGACAAAAATGGCTTTATTTATACCGTTACGAAAGAAATACAAACCGATCAGGTCAAAAAGCTTAATATCGCAGGCCTCGATCAGCTCAAAGGAAAAGGGGAGTTTGCCGCGCTGCAGCCTGAAAAATCCTACGGCGAATTTTTTCACTTTACACAGCAAGGCATAAGTCCCCAGTTGAATGACATTACCGTGGACTCCGCGGGCAACATTACGGTCATCGATTCGGTCTGGAATATCGTCAGCCAATATGACTTGAATGGGAATTTGCTGTTCTTCTGGGGCGGCGATGTCATAACGGCGACTTCAAAGACGGGGATCGTAAAAACGCCAGCGGCGATCGCAAGCAATTCCAGGGGCGAGCTGCTTATACTGGACAGCGTCAACAATTTTATTCAAGTGCTCCGGTTATCGGAGTTCGGCAGCCTCGTCCATGAAGCGAATCAACTGACGCAGGAGGGAAGGTACGAGCAAAGCGAGCCGCTTTGGAGCGAGGTTCACCGGCTGAATGCCCATTACACGCCCGCGTTGATCGGGCTGGCAAAGGCTGCTTATAAGAAAGAGAACTACGAGAGAGCAGAGCAGCTGTTTTATGAGGCAGGTGTCGTCAACGGCTATTCAGAATCCTTCTGGCAAAACCGGTTAAAATGGTTCCAAAGCAACTTCGGTACGCTGATGAATATCGCGCTGGCGCTTGGCATCGTCTATCTGCTGCGGAATGCCTTTTCCGCGAAGCTCCGCCTCAAGCGGAAGGGAGCGGCTAAGCCGCGTCCGAGGCATCCGCTGCTCGAACAGCTTAACCATGTATTTTATGTGATGCGGCATCCGGTCGACGGCTTCTATGCGATTAGGTACGAGAATAAGGCTGGCATCCTAAGCAGCTTGGTCCTGTTCGCGCTCGCGGCCGCTTCTTACGGGTATATGCAAGCGGGAACGAGCTTTATCTTCCATCCGGCTGTGCATGTCGGCGTGGATCTGCTGCCCGTCACGGTTCAATTTGTCGGGATCTGGCTGAGCTTTGTCGTCGCCAACTATTTAATCAGCTCGCTGCTCCGCGGCGAGGGAAGGTTCAGGGATGTTTTGTACGGCAGTTCTTACGCCTTATTTCCGATTATTCTCATAGGAATACCAGTAACGATGCTGTCGAATGTATTAACCTTGAATGAGCTTTCGATCTACAATTTCTTAAAACTGCTGATCGTATTATGGGCAGCCTTGTTGTTGATTTGGATGGTTCAAGGCATACATAACTATACCTTCATCGAAGCGGTTTTTATCATTCTTTTAACGCTGCTTGCTCTCGCCATTATCGTTGTTTTGATCTTTATTCTAATCAGTCTCAGCATCGAATTGGTTAACTTTATCAATTCCTTGTACCAGGAGGTGGTCATCCGATGACAGTCCGCAATTATTACCCTAAGCTCATCGCTAAGCTTGTGCTTCTCGGCGCTGTGCTGGCCCTGTTAGGATGGCTGGCTTTTCTGGCAGCAGGCTTCTGGAACAAACCGGCGGCAGAGGCGGTCATTGCCACGGGTCAGTTCGATGTGAATGGAGCAGCTCCGTATAAGGCTGGCCTGCCAGCCGAAGCGGGATTTGAGCTAATCGCGGAGTCAGAGACGCTGAGGCTGCTCGCGGATAAATCGACGGCCCATTTCCAGGTGCTGAGCAAATCGACCGGCAAGGTATGGCGCTCCTATCCGGACCCGCAGTATTGGAAGGAAGAGACGGTGCCGAATACGTGGAAAAATAATCTGTCATCGCCCGTCATCGTGGAATACGTCAATGCGAAAAACTACAAATCATCCTCCGTAACGGGCGGATTGATCGAGAACCAGGGTTATTTGGAAAATTTCCAAGCCACCGATAACGGCTTTACGGTGACCTTTGCGCTGCCGAAGGTTGAGTTTAAAATTCCGGTTGAGGTAAGCCTCCATGACGATTATGTAGAGACTAGAATTATCGATTCCGGCATCGTGGAAGGCGCATTAAGCTTATTGAATATTAAACTTTATCCCTTATTCGGAGCGCAGCCGTCCGTTGGCCAGGAAGGCTACATTTTGCTGCCGGACGGGTCAGGCTCATTGATCAACTTCGGAGAAGACCGTACGATGCAGCAGCTGACCTATAATGAAAGCGTCTATGGGCAGGATTTATCCTATTACAACGAAAATACGGGCAGACAGCGCATCGCGATGCCCGTATACGGCATGAAGTCAGGCGATCAAGCCTTTCTTGCGGTCATTTCCCAAGGCGAAGCGTTTGCCAATGTCTACGCTGCGCCTTCCGGCTCTGTGGGCCGTTCAAACTGGGCAACCACCGAATGGCAGTACCGGAAGAAGTTCTTCCAAAGCGTAAGCAAAAGCACCGGGGAAGGCTTCTATACCTACAGCGGCGATAGGTTCATTGCGGATGCCCGCGCCACGCGTTATTATCCGCTGCTCCCGGAGAAAAGCAATTATGCGGGCATGGCTGAGGCGTATCGCAACTATTTAATCAAGGAAAAAGACGTAGAGCCGCTGCAAGCCCCCAAAAAAGATATTCCGTTATTCGTTGATATTGTGGGAGCGGATATTGAGAAGGGACTGTTCAGCGACGCCTATTTAAAAGCGACCTCCACGTCAGAGGCGGAGGAGCTTGTCCGCCAGATTTATGATAAAGGGATTCAGCATATGCAGATCCATTATTCGGGCTGGCAGCAGGACGGGTACAGCACGCATGGCGGTTATTTTCCCGTAGATAAGCGTTTAGGCGGAAACAGCGGAATGCAAAAGTTTATTTCCTTCGCGCACAGCCTGAATATTCCGGTGTATTTAACAGCGAAGTATACGCTGAATACGAATGGGGATGACCGGTTCTGGTGGAGGCGGGACGGCTTGCGCAACTTGGCGGGGACGGTGCTGGAGGAGCAGAAAAACGAGGACCAGGATGCCGCCGCGTTTGTCAGCCCTAAGTTTTACGAGAAGGTTGTATCGAAGGACTTGGACGACTTTAAAAGCTTGGGCGCGGACGGCATCTATTTCGAGGATGGCATAGGCCAGCAGGTAAATACCGATTTTAACAGCCGGTATCAAGCCAGCAGGGAGGATGTCGTCGGTGTGCAGCGCAGCATTTTGGAAAAAACAAAGACAGCACTCGGTTCGGCCGCGGCGAACAATGTGAACTTCTATGCGCTGGATCAAACGGATCACGTTCACCGGCTGACGGATGATTATTCGTATGACGTATTCGTCAGCGAGGAAATTCCTTTTGCCCAGATCGTCCTTCACGGCCTGCGTACCTACACGCTGGAATGGTCGAACCTGCGCAATGAATATGGCGATGGGTTTCTGCGGAGCATCGAATACGGCGCGTATCCGGCTTACGTGCTCAGCGGAGACCAAGCGGATGATTTGAAAAAATCGTATTCGCTTTGGTATTACAGCCTGAACTATAAGGATTGGATCGATGGTTTGCTTCAGGAATACGAGAGAACGAATGAAGCGTTGGCGGCCGTGCAGGACCGGTATATAACCGGCCACCGCACGCTGGCGCCAAATGTGATGGAAACGGTGTACGGCGGCGATTACCGGATCGTTGTCAATTACAATGATACGGATTACAGCGAAGACGGCCTATTCGTTCCGGCGAGAGACTTTGCAGTCGTGGAAGGAGGAGCGAAGCAATGAAATTAAACCGCAAGCTTGAAGCCGCGACGGTAAGGAAGCTTGAAGGCTCCTTGTTTATTGCGCCTTGGGTGTTCGGTTTTCTCGTATTCGTGGCGTTTCCATTAGGCTACTCCTTGTATATGAGCTTCCATCAGGTCAAAATTACGGTCAACAGCGTGAACTATACGTTTATCGGATTAAGCCACTATAGGGAAATCTTGATTGCCAACGGGAGCTTGCTCTACGAGGAGCTGTTTCCTTTTCTGAGAGAGTCGGCCATGATGATCCCGATCATTCTTGTCTTTTCGCTTTTAGTCGCGATTTTGCTTAATCTGCGCTTCCCGGGGAGGACGCTGTTTCGAGTGATCTTTTTTCTTCCGGTTATTTTCTCCTCCGGTCAAATCGTTCAGGAGTTTATCGCCCAGGGGGAAGGCTCGCTCAGCATCATGGAGACGCTCAGAATCGATTATTATTTGCGGGAATACGTACCCGGGGCATGGGCAGCTCCCATTCAAAAGGTCATGAGCTCGTTCGTGCTCGTGCTCTGGTATTCGGGGGTGCAAATTCTCATCTTCCTAGCGGGACGGCAGACGCTTCCGGCTTCCGTATACGAGGCATCCCGCATCGACGGGTCGGGTCCGTGGAATACCTTTTGGAAAATTACGCTTCCGGGCCTCGTTCCTTATATTTTCTTGAATTTAATGTACACTGTAGTCGACTTGTTCACCTTCCCGTCCAATCCGATCGTCAGCCGGGTGAATACGAGCAATTATGGCAGCTCCAGCGCGCTGGCATGGATTTATTTTTCGATTATCCTGAGCTTTGTGCTTCTGACCTTATTCATTTACAGCAGAGTCGACAAATCGCTATCAGGAAAAAGATAAGCAGGAAGGAGAGGTGAGCGTAAATGAAGATTGTCAAAAGAGGCAGCGGGGCGGCCGTGAGGGTTTATTCAGACGACAAGCTCCGTCTAGGTTTAAACGCGATGAGATATAGGCTGCTTGGAGCGGAGATCGACAAAGGGCTGCTGTTCAAGCTGTTCGTGTATATCATTCTGATTAATGTCGCCTTTATTTATATTAAGCCGATTCTGTACATGGTGACGACGATGGTGAAGGATGCCCAAAACATTCTCGATCCGACCGTCATATGGGTACCGAAAACGATTTTTCTCGGGCATCTGCAGCAGGCGGCCGACATGCTGAATTATGGCAAAAGCTTTCTTATCAGCGTGTCGCTCGCTTCCTCGGTGGCGGTGCTGCAGGTATTTTCCTGCGCAATTGCCGGGTATGCGTTTGCGAGGCTGGATTTTCCGTTCAAAAAAGTATGGGGAGCCTTGCTATTATTTACGTTTATTATGCCGCCGCAGATTACGATTCTTCCATCGATCATGCTCTTTAAGGAGTTCGGCTGGCTGAACACGTTTTTGCCGATGGTTGTTCCGGCCTTATTCGGACACGGCTTGAAGGGGGCAATGTTCGTCATTATCTACCGCGCCTTCTATTCCACGCTGCCGAAGGAGCTGGACGAGGCGGCGCGGATGGACGGAGCGGGACCCTTCCGCATGTTCTTTCGCGTCATGTTTCCGATATCCCGGTCGGCAACCGTTGTCGTCGTGTTGTTCTCGTTCGTATGGAACTGGAATGATTTTTATTTTCCGTCGTTGTTTATGTTTACGGCCGAAAACGTTCCGTTATCGATCACGCTGGCGAGAATGGCCGGCGAAATGAAGCTGGCCGAAGGAGCGGGGGAGATTACCGTATATGCCGAAGCCGTCAAAATGGCCGCGTCGTTCCTCATCATTATGCCGCTGCTCGTCGTTTACCTGTTTGCCCAACGCTGGTTTATCGAAGGGGTTGAACGAACGGGTTTAGTGGAGTAGGGCATAAAAACAATCGTTGACAGATTGATTTTGAGATGATAAATTTTTAGCACTCGCATTAATACCGACTAAACTTATATTTTTAATTGGATTATTGACCGGACAGCCGGAGATGCCTAAGGGCAGCTCCGGCTGTTTTTTAAAATATAAGAAAGTATAAATTTCATCCTTATACTTTGCTTATATTTCAACACGAAACGAGCTTTTGCCGCAATGACGGCGTCAGCCGTTTACGCTTGTGAAAAACTTTATTGGGGGTATGGAAAGCATGAGCCGATCGGAACGGAAGCTTAACCTAAACGCGTTTCTGGCAGCCTCGGGCCATCATGAAGCCTCGTGGCGCCATCCGGATGCGCATCCGGAAAAAGGGGTGGATATTAAGCACTATTTGAAGCTGGCTCAAATCGCCGAGAGGGGCTTGCTGGATTCGGTGTTTCTGGCAGACGGCTACTGGGCGCATTCGGGCTCACTGGAGCCGTTCACGATGTTATCGGCGTTAGCGGCGGCAACGAAGCATATCGGCTTGATTGCCACGGTCGAAACGACCTATAACCAGCCGTTCCATGTTGCGCGGAAGTTTGCATCCTTGGATCATATCAGCAAAGGCAGGGCGGGCTGGAATATCGTAACCGGTGCGGGCCCGGCAGCCGAGCATTTTAGCAAAGGACAGCATCCCGAGCATCATGAGCGGTACGAATCGGCGGAGGAATTCGTTGAAATCGTGAAGGGATTATGGGACAGCTGGGAGGATGACGCGGTGCGCAATGACAAAATAAACGACATCCTCATTGACCCCGCAAAGGTCCGGTCGCTCGATTATGAAGGGAGGCATTACCGCGTAAAAGGACCGCTCAATATCGCCCGCCCGCCTCAAGGCTATCCGGTGCTCGTGCAGGCTGGCTCCTCGGAAACCGGCAAGGCGTTTGCGGCAAAGGTAGCGGAGGTGATCTTCACGGCGCAGCTAACCTTCGGGGAGGCCCAGGCTTTTTATAAAGACGTGAAATCACGGTTAGCCGCGTTTGGGAGAACGGCGGACCAGCTGAAAATTTTGCCGGGCTTAAGTCCGATTCTGGCATATACGGAGGCGGAGGCAAAGGATATCGAGGATCAATTGTTCAGCCTTATCGACCATGAGGGAGCGATTAACCGGTTGTCCTCCCGGCTGGGCATCGATTTGTCGCAGCATTCCCTGGATGATCTTGTCAGCCTGGACGGCGCGCATTCCACGGATCAAGTGAACGGCATGAAGAGCCGCCATCAGCTCATCTTGGATTTGATCGAACGGGAGCAGCCGACGCTCAGGCAATTAATTAACCGCTTGGCGGGAGCAAGAGGGCATTTCACCTTTACGGGTACGCCGCTGCAGCTTGCCGATGAAATCGAAAAATGGTTTCGGAACGGCGCGGCGGACGGCTTTAACCTGATGCCTCAGATTTACCCGAGCGGTCTGGAGCAGTTTGTAGATAAGGTTATTCCAGAGCTGCAAAATCGCGGCCTGTTCCGCACCTCTTACGAGGAGCAAACCTTGCGCGGCCATTTAGGACTTGCGCGTCCGGCAAATGCCAGTCAAATCCAACCATCTGAAAAAGAGGTGCATGTATCATGAGCGAAGCAAATCGCAAGGTTCACTTGAATGTATTTTTAAGGGCTACGGGACATCATGCAGGCGCATGGCGCCATGATGACTCCCATCCCGAGCTGGAGTTAGACATTGATTATTTAGGGCAGCTTGCAAGAATTGCCGAACGCGGCAAGCTGGATTCCGTTTTTCTCGCGGATGGTTATGCAGGAGGCGGAAGCAAGCTGGAGCCGTTTACGCTGCTGTCGGCATTAGCTTCCGTCACCGAGCATATCGGCTTGATCGCGACGGTGGGTACGGTGTACAACGAGCCGTTTCACATTGCGCGGCAGTTTGCTTCGCTGGACCATATCAGCGGAGGCAGGGCAGGCTGGAACATCGTTACGGGCGCCGGCTCAGCCGCTCATAATTTCAGCAGAGACGAACATCCGGAGCATGCGCAGCGTTATGAGACGGGCGAGGAGTTTGTGGAAGTCGTGAAGCAGCTGTGGGACAGCTGGGAGGACGATGCGCTCATCTTCGACAAAGAGGGAGGCAAGTTAGTCGATTCAAACAAGGTCCATGAAATTAACTTCAAAGGACATACGTACGCGGTGAAAGGACCGCTTAACATTCCTCGTCCGCCGCAGGGTTACCCGGTGCTCGTGCAGGCAGGTTCCTCCGAGCTGGGCAAGGAGCTGGCAGCCAAAACGGCAGAGGTGATCTTCACCGCGCAGCAGACCTTCGATGCCGGCCGCGAGTTTTACCACGATGTGAAATCCCGTCTGGCGAAGTACGGAAGAACCGCCGATGAGCTCGTTATTTTGCCGGGTCTTGCCCCTATCGTAGCCGATACGGAAGCCGAGGCCCGCGAGCTGGAGGAGGAGCTGCATTCCTTTGTGGATACGAAGCGCGCGCTGGACAGCTTATCCGAGCGGTTCACGGTTAATTTAAATGATTACGAATTGGATGCCCCGGTGCCGCTCGACAAAGCGAAGCCGGCCGAAGAGTTTAACGGCATCCGAAGCCGGCAAGAGGTTATCCTGGATGCGGCGCGCAGGGAAAATTTCACCATCCGGCAGCTGCTGTATCGGAGCAATGGCGGGCATGGCCATATTACGTTCACCGGATCTGTTCTGCAGACAGCCGATCTGATCGAGAAATGGTTTCGAAACCATGCGGCTGACGGCTTTAACGTACTGCCTCAGCTTTTTCCGACAGGCCTGGAAATCTTCGTAGACAAGGTCATACCCGAGCTTCAGAACCGCGGCATATTCCGCACGGAATATGAAGGCACGACGCTGCGCGAGAGCCTGGGCCTGGCCCGTCCCGCCAATACACGCAAGTTTCAGAGCGTTTAAGACGAACCGCTACTACTTAATAGAAATGAGAGGATATCAGATGAAGAAGTTGGGGTCTTTCCTTATTTTAATCGTAATTGCAGCAATGGTCACGGCATGCGGAGGGGGCAATAATGCTCCGGAAAGCGGGAATGCGGCGTCAAATGCGCCGGGTGCCGATAAAGGCTCGGCAGAGCAGGGGGATTTCAAGAAGCTGGGCGACGAGCCGCTAAAACTAACCTTTTATTCAACGGGCGCTACGTTTACGGATGTGGAATTCGAAGCCATGATCGCAGGGCCGATCCATGCGAAATACCCGAACGTGACGATTGAACGCATTACGCCGGCTGCGACGACGACGCCGGAGGAGGTTTTATCGACGCATGTGCCGGATATTATTTTCGGCAGCGTGCAGCAGCGCGTTATCCGTACGGGCGTTTATCAAGATTTGCGGGAGCTGATCAAAAAACACAATTTTGATGAAAGCCGCCTTAAGCCCATCGGGTACGACTATATCAAGGACATAACGAAGGGAAAAGGAGATGCCGTACTCGCGCTTCCATTCAATATTAATCAGCATGTGATGTACTACAACAAAGATATTTTCGATAAATTCGGCGTGCCGTACCCGACAGAAAAACAATTAACATGGGATGAAGCGGTTGAGCTTGGCACGAAGCTGACCAGAACCGAGAACGGCGTCAATTACATTGGTCTGGTCGTGGATAATTTAACAGGCCTGTCCAAATCGCTGGGACTTCCTTATTTGGACCGCGAGACCGGTCAAGCCGCATTGGATACGCCGGATTGGCTGCGGGTATTCGAACTCTACAAGCGAATCCTTGAAATACCGGGCTATATCACGCCGGACGGCACTTGGAACTGGACGCGCGATCACTTTATGAAGGATCAGAATGTCGCTATCCGCGTATCCTGGCTGGCGAACATGGTCGGCCCGCTTGAGGAGCTGCGCCAGCAGGGCGTGGAATTCAATTGGGATATCGCGCCGGCGCCGAACTTTAGCGACCAGCTTGGAACAACAAGGGAAGCCCAGATCCACTCCATTGCGATCAATAGCCAAAGCCCTCATCAAGACGAGGCGTTCCAGGTGATCGCGGAAATTTTATCCGATGAAGGACAACGCATTATCGCGAAAAACGGCCGCGTTCCGGCTGTTATTAACCCGGAGCTGGAGAAGGACTACGGCGCGGAGATTCCTGTTTTGCAAGGTAAAACGGTTCAAAACGTCTTTATCGGCGAGCCGCGTCAAGAGCACTACATCCATCCATACGAATCAAGCATAAGCATACGTCTCACTGAGGCGGCTGAGGATCTTGCGATTAACGGGCTCGATGTCAACTCGGCCATTCGCAAAGCGACGGAGGCAATCAATAAGGATGTCGAAACGCTGAAAACGACAATAGGGCAGTAAAAGAAGTTCGTTGAGTTATCGACCGGATTGCCGGAGACAAGAGCAGGTTGCTTGCCTCCGGCTTTTTGTCATCTTACAAAAGGAAATGAGGCAGAAGAATGAGCGCAACCAAAAAGCAAGTGCATTTAAACGTCTTTCTGAGAGCTGCGGGACATCATGCGGCAGCTTGGCGGCATCCGAAAACGACGCCGGAACAAACCTTTGATTTTCAATATTACAAGAAGCTGGCTTTGACGGCGGAGCGGGGACTGCTCGATTCCCTATTCATGGCTGACGGGTATGTCGGCACGGGACGCAGACTAGAGCCGTTCACGCTGCTGTCCGCTTTGTCGTCGGTAACGACGAACATCGGGTTGATCGGCACGGTCGGGACGACCTATAACGAGCCTTTCCACGTTGCCCGTAAATTTGCTTCCCTGGATCGAATCAGCGGGGGCCGCTCGGGCTGGAACATCGTGACCGGGCATACGGATGCTACCGCGTTCAATTTCGGCAAGGAGTCTCATTTGGAGCATTCGGAGCGATACAGGTGGGCGGAGGAATTCGTCGAAGTGACCAAGCAGCTGTGGGACAGCTGGGAGGAAGAGGCGCTAGTATTCGACAAGCAGGCCGGCATTCAATTCGATGAGCAGCGTCTTCATGAGATCAATTATCGGGGCAGCGTGTATGCGGTAAAAGGCCCGTTGAACATTCCGCGTCCACCGCAGGGCTATCCGGTGCTCGTGCAGGCAGGGTCCTCGGAAAGCGGCAGGGAGCTGGCGGCGAAAACGGCCGAGGTTATATTTACGGCGCAGCCGACGCTGAGCGAAGGGCAAGCCTTTTATGCGGATGTGAAAGCAAGGCTGGCCAAATACGGTCGTTTGCCTCACGAGCTGCTGATCCTGCCCGGCTTTAGCCCGATTATAGGGGATACGGCAGCAGAGGCGCAGGAGCTGGAGGATGAGCTGAACGCCTTCCATGATGCCAGCGATGCCGTCGCGAAGTTGTCGGAACGCATCGGCATCGACCTTACGGGTTATCCGCTTGACGGCCCGATTCCGCCGATTGTCGATCCGAAAGGCATCGATACCGTTAACGGAAGCAAGAGCCGTCATCAGCTTATTATCGACTTGCTGCGCAGCGACCCGAACCTGACCCTCCGCCAAGTCGTGAACCGGTTGGCCGGCGCGCGGGGACATCTGACGTTTACTGGAACGCCGATTCAAGTAGCGGATGTTATTGAAGAATGGATCAATACAAATGCCGCAGACGGCTTTAATCTGATGCCTCCGATTTATCCGGACGGACTGGACGACTTTGTCGACAAGGTCGTGCCCGAGCTGCAAAATCGCGGTATCTTCCGTACGGCATACGAAGGATCCACGCTGAGGGAAAACCTGGGCCTCGCTAATCCGGCGAATTCACTTGCGAAGGGTCTGGCCTCGGCACAGTAACTTCCGGTGAGGCGGGTGACAAGCTTTGAGATTAAGCACGATTATCGCAATCGCATTCAGCTTTCAGCTCATGATGAATCTGACGAGGCCGCTGGTTACGTTGTACGGGATCAGCCTTGGCGCCGATGCCATCGGGATTGGCATGATTACAGCCGCTTATGCGTTGTTTCCGCTGCTGCTCGCCATCCCCATCGGGAAGGTGGCCGATATCATCGGTGACCGTTCCCCGGTGCGGATCGGGGTAGCTGGCATGATGGCGGGCACGGCGCTGCCTTTCATTTTCCCGGACATATGGGCCTTGTACGTCTCACAAGCATTAGTAGGCGTATCACACATCTTTATAAGCATTTCGTTGCAAAATTTAATCGGAAACATGTCCAATTCACAAAATCGCGATCATCACTTCGGTTTGTTCAGCATGGCCGTAGCGCTTTCGGGAATCGTCGGCCCCGTCGCCGGCGGTATGCTTGCGGATTACAGCTCTTACGGCTTTGCCTTCGGAATGGCTTCGGTGGCAGGTTTGGTGCCGATGGCTTTCGCGATGCTCCTGCCCGATTCGGCGAAGCCTGCCGGGCAGGCGGGGATAGAGGCGGAGAAAGGCTCCGCTCTGGAGCTGCTGCGCATTCCGCTGCTGCGCAAAGCGCTGGCTTCCAGCGCTCTGGTACTTTATTCGCGCGATGTATTCGTGGCCTATTTTCCGCTGTTTGCCAGCGACTGGGGCATGTCGGCATCGACGATTGGCTGGATCATCGGGGTTCAGGGCTTAACGATGGTCCTTGTCAGGCTGTTTCTTGCCCGGTTGACCGCGCGTTTCGGCAGAGAGCCGGTTCTATGGGCTTCCATTCTGGTTGCAGGCGTGTCCTTTATGCTGGTGCCGTTGACGACGGATACGCTGCTATGCGGTTTGTTAAGCGCACTGATGGGGGCAGGCCTCGGCTGCGGCCAGCCGCTGTCCATGACGACGACCTATAATGCGTCTCCCAAGCATAGAACGGGAGAGGTGCTAGGGCTGCGAATGGCCTCCAACAGGCTGTCGCAAATGATTGCGCCTTTATTTTTCGGCTTGGTGGGGGCCTGGACGGGCATTATCGCCATCTTTTATGTAAGCGGGGCTTTTCTGATTGGAGGGGCATTTCTGACAGCTGGACCGGGCCGGGAGCAGCGGGCCGCCCCTATGAACGATTCATCGAATTCATGAATGGGAGGAATATAGAAAATGGGCAATCAAGAACGTAAGCTGCATTTGAACGCTTTTATATCGGGAACGGGGCATCATGAGGCCGCCTGGCGTTATTCGGACAGCACGCCGGAGCTTGGTCTGAATATACGGCATTATCAGCGGATCGCCCAAATTGCGGAGCGGGGGCTGCTGGATTCGCTGTTCGTTGCCGACGGCTATTCGGGCCGCTCGTCCGGCAAGCTGGAGCCGTTCACCCAACTGGCCGCGCTGGCAGCCGTAACGGAGCATATCGGCCTCATCGCTACCGTCGGAACGACCTATTACGAGCCGTTTCACGTCGCGCGGAAGTTTGCTTCACTCGATCACATCAGCGAGGGTCGTGCAGGCTGGAATATCGTGACGACGGGTACGGAATCGACGGCCTTCAACTTCGGTCTCGATGCGCATCCGGAGCATGCGCTCCGCTACGAGTACGCGGAGGAGTTTGTCGAGCTGACCAAGCAGCTGTGGGACAGCTGGGAGGATGACGCTATCAAGTATGACAAGGTCGGCGGCATCCAGACGGATGACAGTAAGGTTCATGAAATTAACTTCAAGGGGGAGTATTATTCGGTCAAAGGGCCTTTGAACATTCCCCGCCCCCCTCAAGGCTATCCGGTGCTTGTGCAGGCAGGCTCTTCGGAAACGGGCAAGGAGCTGGCCGCTAAGACGGCCGAGGTTGTGTTCACGGCGCAGCAGACGCTGGAAGAGGCGCAAGCTTTTTACAGCGACGTCAAGTCGAGGCTGGCGAAATACGGGCGCACACCGGATCAGCTGCACATTCTTCCCGGCTTAAGCCCGATCATTGCGGACACTGAAGCGGAAGCGAGGGAAATTGAACAGGAATTGAACGGCTTTATCAATCTGGAATCAGCTGTCAAACGGCTGTCCGGGCGCGTCGGCATCGATTTGTCCGCTTATCCGCTGGACGGTCCGCTGCCGATCGACGATTTGCCGGGCATCGATGCCATTAACGGGCGCAAGGGACGCTATCAGCTCGTCGTCGACCTTGCCGTACGCGAGAATTTGACCATCCGGGAGCTGACGCGCCGGTTGGCCGGAGCACGCGGACACATTACCTTTACCGGGACTCCGATTCAACTGGCGGACGTCATTGAACGCTGGTTCAAAAACGGCGGAGCCGACGGCTTCAATATTATGCCGCAGCTTTATCCAAGCGGCTTGGAGGCGTTCGTGGACAAGGTTGTGCCGGAGCTGCAAAACCGGGGACTGTTCCGCACCGCCTACGAAGGGAAAACGCTGCGCGAGAACCTCGGCCTGGCCCGTCCGGCCAATACTCGCCATCAGTCTGTAAAATCGGGGCACTAAAATGAAAACTAATGGCCGATGGAAGATACGGTTCCTCATTACGATCGTCGCGGTCACGCTGCTCGTTTCCTGCGCGCAAACGGGCGGCAAAAATAATGGCGAACCGGATCCGGCAGCATTGCCGGATCCGGTAAAGCTATACTTGTACGTCACAGGCCCAACTTTGACGAAGACGGAGTTCGAAACGTTAATTGCCGGACCGGTGAACAAAAAATATCCGCATATTACGATTGAGAGAATTGAAGCGCTGGAAGGCGTTACTGTGCAAGAAGTGTTTACGACAAAGCCTGCGCCCGATTTAACGTTGATTATTAATCCGCAGCAGCTTATTCGATTAAAAGTGGTAGAGGATCTTCGGCCGTGGATCAAAAAATTCAACTTTGACGAAAGCCGATTGAAGCCTGTTCTCTACGACCACATCAAAGAATTTGGCGAGAATGGCGAAATCGTATCGCTGCCGTTCAACTCGAATCAGGCAATCCTTTATTACAATAAGGATATATTTGATAAATTCGGAGTGGAGTATCCGCCGAATGGCGAACAGCTATCGCTGGAAGAGGTTCTGGAGATTGGGAAAAAGCTGACGCAAACCGATGATGCCATCCGCTATATCGGTTACGATACGGGCGGACCTACCGCGTTAATGCGGGATTTGGCATTGCCGATTCTGGATTCCGAAACGGGCGAGCCGCTTTTGACTAAGCTTCCGGAATGGAAAAAAGTCTTTGAGTTCCAGCAGCAATCTTACGAAGTGCCGGGTTATATCGGCCCGAATAACGAATATGTTTACGGACGGGATGCTTTTATCAAGGATAAAAATTTGGCGCTTCGGGTAGCGAATCTGGCCAATATGGTCGGTCCGCTTGAAGAGCTGCGGCAGCAGGGGGAGGAGATGAACTGGGATATTGCTCCAACTCCGAATTTCTCCGACCAGCTGGGCAAGGCAAGAGAAGCGCAGGTGCATTCCTTCGTTATTTCCAATACGAGCAAGCACAAGGAAGAAGCGTTCTTGGCCATTACCCATATTCTTTCGGATGAGGTGCAGCGGATTTTGGCGAGGAACGCCCGTGTCCCTGCTGTCATTAATTCTGAGCTGGAGAAGGAGTTCGGAGCGGATGTGCCAGTTCTTGCAGGCAAACATATTGAGAATGTGTTTATTGGGGAGCAACAAAAAAATCATAAAATCCACCGTTACGAGGATCAAGTGACAAAGTTTGTAACGGAAGCTGCGGAAGGGGTGGCCATAAACGGCACAGACGTCAATACAGCGCTCCGTCAGGCTGACGAAGCCATTAAAAAGGAAATCGAGACATTACGCAAGATAGAGTAATACGTAACATAAAGTCTGGCATAGCCCTCTGAGCGGTAAAGCAGCCGCTTCGAGGGTCTATGCCGTTTGGACATAAGGAGAGGGATCGGCGCTTTCAGCTCCCAAGACTCGACGGAGTAAGATGACGTGATCTGGATCTAATACAAACATTTAAGGATGAAAAAAGCCGCTTGACAACACTGTAACGAAGAGGTATATTCATTTCAAGTTAATTCGGTTTAATCCTATATAATTACTTGGTTATTATCGACCGGAAAGCCGGAGATTGCCTATGGGCATCTCGGGCTTTTTTTATTGCAAACGCACAAAATGGTGAAAACAGGCTTTCGAATCATTAACCAGCCAAACGGGAGGGAAATCGATGAGTAACAAACAACGTCAGCTTCACTTGAACGCTTTCTTGTACGGGACCGGCCACCATGAGGCGTCATGGCGGCTTCCGGAAGCGGAGCCTGCACACAACCTGGATTTTAACCATGTGCTGCAAATTGTGCAGACGGCGGAGCGCGGTCTGATGGATTCCGTGTTTCTGGCCGACGGCTATTCCGGCCGCGCGAATAAGCTAGAACCGTTCACGGAGCTGTCCGCGCTGGCGAGCCGGACGAAGCATATCGGTTTAATTGCGACAGTCGGCACCACCTACAATGAGCCGTTTCACGTCGCGCGCAAATTCGCTTCGCTGGACCATATCAGCAAGGGACGAGCGGGCTGGAACATTGTGACCGGAGCGGGCAACGCCTCTCATAACTTCGGACTGCAGGAGCATCCGGAACATGCTCTCCGGTATGAGGAGGCGGAGGAGTTTACAGACGTCGTCAAGCAGCTGTGGGACAGCTGGGAGGATGACGCGGTGTTGAATGACAAAGCTTCCGGCATCCGTATCGCTGCTGACAAGGTTCACACAATTGATTACAAAGGGAAGTATTATCGCGTCAAGGGACCGCTGAACATCGCAAGGCCGCCGCAAGGTTATCCTGTTCTGGTGCAGGCCGGATCGTCGGAGAGCGGCAAGGAATTTGCGGCCAGGACGGCGGAGGTGATATTTACGGCCCATCAGAGCATAGCGAGCGCCCAGGTGTTCTACAAGGATGTGAAGTCCAGACTTCCGAAATACGGCAGAACCGCCGATCAGCTCAAAATATTGCCAGGCATCAGTCCCATTCTTGCCGATACGGTGGAGGAGGCGCAAGAAATCGAGAACAGGCTGTTTGAATTCGTGAATAAGGACGGAGCTGTAAGGCGGTTGTCCGAACGTCTCGGCATCGATTTGTCGCAGCATCCGCTTGACGAGCCATTGTCGCTCGAGGGCGTGCGCGAAACGGATGAGGTCAATGGCCACAAAAGCCGTCATCAGCTTATTCTCGACCTTATCCGCGACGAGAATCTGACGCTGCGGCAGCTGGTGAACCGGCTTGCCGGGGCAAGGGGGCATTTTACGTTTACGGGCACGCCGCTTCAGCTGGCCGATGTCATTGAGACATGGTTTTTAAACGGCGCTGCGGACGGGTTCAACGTCATGCCGCAAATTTATCCGGGCGGGCTGGATACATTCGTCGAGAAGGTTATTCCCGAACTGCAGAACAGGGGATTGTTCCGCACCGCATATGAAGGAACGACGCTCAGGGACCGTCTTGGACTCGAACGGCCGCTCAATGCGCGGCACAAACAGAAGGCTGTATTGTAAATCCACATACATGCACAACTATTCAGGGGAGAGATAACGATCATGAAGAAGCTCACATTAGGCATTACCATATTATTGCTGCTGGCACTGATAACGGCATGCGCAAGCGGAGGCAATAACGGGGGGAACGGGAACGGAGGCACGGCAGGAGGCGCAGCCGAACCGGATAATACCGAAGCTCCATCCGCTGAGCCTGCTGATTTCAAGAAGCTTGGCGACGAACCGGTTACGCTGACTTTTTTCAATACGAGCGGCACGTTTCCGGATGTGGAGTTCAAGACGCTGATTGCCGATCCGATTAAGAAAAAATTCCCGAACGTAACGATTGAGCGGATTACGCCGGCAGCTACGACGACGAATGAAGAAGTGCTCTCGACGCATGTCCCGGACATTATTTATTCTTCATCCTCATCGCATCAGAAAATAATCCGTACCGGAGCGTATGAAGACTTGCGGGAGCTGATCAAGCGCCACAATTTCGATGAAAGCCGGATCAAGCCTATTTTGTATGACTATATCAAGGATATGACGAAGGGCAAGGGCGATCAGATTTATGCGATACCGTTCAATGCCAATCAGCACGTCCTCTACTACAATAAGGATATATTCGATAAATTCGGCGTCGAGTATCCGACCGAAAAGCAATTGACATGGGATGAAGTGCTCGATATTGCAGCAAAGCTGACCCGAACGGAAAACGGCGTCCACTATGTAGGTTTGTCCGTCGATAACCTGACAGGCCTTGCGAAGGGACTCGGTCTACCATATGTTGATCGCGATACCGGCAATGCGGCGCTGGATTCGCCGGAGTGGCTGCGCGTGTTCGAGCTTAACAAACGGATCTTTGAAATTCCGGGCTACGTGACGCCTGACGGAACGTGGAACTGGGGCCGCGATCAGTTTATGAAGGATCAGACGATTGCAATGCGCGTAACCTGGCTTGCCAACATGGTTGGACCGCTTGAGGAGCTGCGCCAGCAGGGCGTGGAATTTAACTGGGATATCGCGCCTGCGCCAAACTTTGAAGACCAGCTGGGCAAGACGAGAGAAGCGCAAATTCACTCGTTGTCCGTGAACAGCCAAAGTAAGCACAAGGACGAGGCGTTCCAGGTTATCGCGGAAATTCTGTCCGATGAAGGGCAGCGCATTTTGGCCAGAAACGGACGCGTTCCGGCGATAATCAATCCCGAGCTGGAGAAGGAATACGGCCTTGACATTCCGGTGCTGCAGGGCAAGTCGGTGCAAAACGTATTCATCGGCGAACCGCTGCAGGAGCACTATATTCATCCGTACGAGCTTGAAATTTCTGCGCGGATGACGGAGGCAGCGGAGGATCTGGCCGTCAACGGGCTGGACGTCAATTCAGTAATCCGCAAGGCGACCGATACGATCAACAAGGACGTTGAGACGCTTCGGACGACGCTTGGCACGCCTTAATACGCAAACAAAAAGCAAAGGGAGAGGTTAATGACCTCGCCCTTTGCTTTGTTGTATGTATGGAATAATGGACCGGCAGGCTTGCCGGAGACCGGCGACAAAGCCGAAGGCGGGACCGTGGGTATGGCTGGCCAGCGGTCCGGCAAAAAAAAGACCGGGAACACTGCTTTCAAAATTCCCGTTTAATAAGGGGAACCATTCAAAGCCGCTCTCCCTCTGAATCGCTTCAAGCAAATAATCGGGCAGAAAGGGCACACGGTTCAAGTCGATGCGATAGCCCGTTGCCGCGATGACATGGTCTGCGATTCGATGCTCGCCGTCTGCTAGTTCGAGAATCGCTTTACCGTCCTGCGTCGTACCTGCTCTCTTGATGGCAGCTCCGCCGGTTGTCTTTACTTTTCCTTCGACATAAGGCTTAAGGAATGAAGCGACGCTGCCTTGGCGGGGCGTATGCCAACGTTCCTGCTTTTGCTCAAGCGGAAGCCTGTAGAACTGCTCGGCCGATTCAATGAGCTTCATTCCTGAAGCCGTGTTGTCTTCGCTTGCGTATTGAACCGCTTCCCTCCTGTACAACAGCTCCGTTTCGCTTCCGGCAAGCTGAAGCAAAGCGGCGGCTTCCCACGCGCTTTGGCCGCTCCCGATGACGGTGACCTTCTGTCCTTTGAAACGGCCGAACTCGGTCTGTCCGAAGGTGTGCGACAACAGCGCCGCGGGGAGTCCGTTTAATTCATCCGGAATGTAGCTGAAATGCTGAAGTCCAGTGGCGACGACAACGTTTCTTCCGCTTAACCGCTTGCCTGTCTCTGTAATGACCGAGAAGCCGTCATACAGGCGGCCCAGCGAAACGACCAGCTCGGGAGTAAAAGAGACACGGGCATGGTGGGCGAACCAGAAGGCGTAGTCGACGAAAGCCGGCCGGGGAAAGGGAGATTCAAGCGGAACTTTTGTCTCTTGGCTAAACCGTTCGATCGTCAGCGCGTCATTGTGGTCGGAGAAGCTGATGTAGCGCGGATTCGTCCGGATAAACATATTTTGCGGCATTTGTTCTTTCCAAAAATGCATCGGTCTCCCCAGAAGCACATAGGATAGCCCGCAAGCTTCGGCATGCGCGGCAAGCGAAATGCCGTAAGGACCGGCACCGATTATGATGAGATCAACCATGTCATTCCCTCCAGTCAAACGGTAAAATAAATATACCAAGAATTATACTCGGCAAACTATGTATTGCAACGAAAATCTGTCGAATTTGCGTGTTGACAACTCTTCTTTTCCGTGATAAGTTTTGTATGACATTTTTCATATTAAATTCCTTGGAATAATCGGAATTAAACGGCTACCGGTCAACCGGAGACACCTGCATCATGTGTCTCCGGTTTTTTTTATGCCAAGGGATAGGGGGATAACGATGAGCGAAACGATTGAACTATTGAAAAAGCACCGCTCCGTGCGGAAATATAAAGACGCGGCGGTACCCGAGGAGCATTTGACGGATATTTTGCTGGCAGCGCAGGCTGCCCCTACCTCCTCCAACATACAGGCCTACAGCGTGGTCGCGGTGAGAGATACGGAGCGCAAACGGAAATTCGCGGAGCTTGCCGGCAACCAGCAGCAAATTGCGGAGAGTTCCGTGTTCCTCGTATGGTTAGCGGATCTGAACAAAATTAGAACGGCGGTGCGACTGCATGAGGATATTGAGCTGCAGCAAAATGTGGAGCTGTTCCTGCTAGGCACAATCGACGCTGCGCTGGCTGCCCAGAATGCAACGATTGCGGCTGAATCGCTTGGGTACGGAACGGTGTATATCGGCGGCATCCGCAACAATCCGCAGGCGGCAACCGATTTGCTCGAGCTTCCGCAGCTCGTCTATCCCGTATTCGGCTTATGCGTAGGCGTTCCCGATCAGGAGCCGGACATTCGGCCGAGATTGCCGCTGGAGGCTGTCTACCACAAAGAGGTGTACCGGCAGGAGGGACTGGAGGAGGAAATCAAGGCCTATGACGAAATCACCCGCCATTATTATGCGACCCGCAAAGGCGGAGGCAAAGGAGGCGAGCAGGAAACGAAATGGTCCAAGGAAATGCTCAAACGGTTCAACAAGGAGAGGCTCCGCGGGCATATGCACGAATTCCTGTTGAAACGGGGGTTTGAACTAAAGTAGGGGAGAACGGGAACGAAAGCTATCATAAAAAAATTGGAAAACGGGGTGTTCAGCATGAGTCGCATTTATGAGATCGAACCGGAATTCGGCTGGTACATGCCGACAAGGGGGGACGGGCCGTACGTTGGCGTGAAATCCGAGCGTACGGTCGACATCGCCTACAATATCAAAGTCGCTCAGGCAGTGGAGGAAGCGGGTTATACGTTTGCGCTTATCCCGACGGGCGGGAATTGCTCGGATGCCTGGCTGGTCGCTGCGACGCTTGCAGCCCATACGAAGACGTTCAAGCCGCTCGTGGCGATGAGGCCAGGACTCATTGCACCGGCGCTTGCGGCAAGGATGGGAGCAACGCTGGATGAGGTGACCGGCGGCAGGGCACTGATCAACATTGTAACCGGCAGCTCAGCGGCGGACATGAAGGCGATGGGTGATCCGCTGGCGTTCGACAAGGATGCCCGCTACGAGCGAACGCTCGAATATATCAAGATCGTAAAGCAATTATGGATCAATTCGGGAGCGGTGCCGAGAGACGGTCTGCTTGCGGCGCATGATGCTTTGGGGCATATCGAGCGTTATGACCATCAAGGGAAATACTTTCAGCTGGAGGGCGGCATCAGCTATCCGCCGACTGTTCAAAGACCGCATCCGCCATTCTATTTCGGCGGCAGCTCGCCGGCTGCCAAGCGGACCGCGGCGGAAATTGCCGACGTCTATCTCATGTGGGCGGAGCCGCTTGATTGGATCAAGGAGCAGATCGATGAGGTCGAGCAGCACCGCAAGGAGCTGCTGCAGACGCAAGGAATCGACCGGACGATCAGGTACGGCTTGCGGGCCCAGGTAGTTATCCGCGATACCGAGGAGGAAGCTTGGGCAGCGGCCAGAACAATCGTCAGCCGCATCGATCCGGCTTTGAAGCAGGGGATCGAAGGGCAGCTGTTCTACAATCTGTCGGCGGGCCAGCAGAGGCAGAACGAGCTGCGCAAGCTGGCGGAAGCCAATGATTATGTGATCGGTCCAAACTTCTGGGCGGGGCTGGCCCAGGTAAGGGGCGGAGGTGCGATGGCTTTTGTCGGAACGCCGGAGCAGGTGGCGGACCGGCTGCTCGAATATACAAACATCGGCGTCACTTCCTTTATTTTGTCTGGTTATCCGAACCTGGAGGAAGCGTCGGCCTCCGGCAAAGCGCTGCTTCCAGTGTTCCGAAGAAAATGGCAGGAGCGAAGGCTCGCTGCCGCTTCACAACAAATTTGATGAGGTGATGAACATGAGCGGCTTGCAATCAGACAAAAAAGCTCATTTTAATGTGTTCTTACGGGGAGCCGGTCATCATTCCGCCGCCTGGAAGCATCCGGATTCGAATCCGAAGGAGGATTTGGATCTCGACTATTATGCGAATATTGCGAGAATTGCGGAGCGCGGCTTGTTCGATTCGCTGTTTACGGCGGATAACTATTCGGGCCTCGGCAGAAGACTGGAGCCATTCACGCTGCTGTCCGGCCTTGCCGCGCTGACGAAGCATGTCGGGCTTATCGCTACCGTAAGCACGACCTACAATGACCCGTATCATGTGGCCAGAAAGTTTGCTTCGCTGGATCATATCAGTAAAGGAAGGGCGGCCTGGAATATTGTGACGGGCCATTCGCAGGCGGATGCCGGCAACTTCAACAGGACGGAGCATCCCGAGGTATCGAAGCGCTACGAGATCGGCGACGAGTTTGTTGAAATTACCAAGCAGCTGTGGGACAGCTGGGAAGAGGACGCACTTGTTTACGACAGGGCGAATGAGATGACGATCGATTCCAGCAAGGTGTATGAAATCGATTTTCAAGGAAAATACCATTCAGTCAAAGGGCCACTGAACATCCCGAGACCGCCGCAGGGCCATCCGGTGCTAGTGCAGGCAGGTTCGTCGGATGCCGGCAGGGAGCTTGCCGCGAAGACGGCGGAGGTTATCTTCACGGCGCAGCAGACGCTGGGCGCTGCTCAAGAGTTTTATACGGACGTAAAATCGAGGCTGAAGAAGTACGGACGCAAGCCGGATCAGCTGCTGATTATGCCGGGACTAAGCCCGATCGTCGGAGATACAGAAGCAGAAGCAAGAGACATTGAGGAGGAATTTAACAGCTTGCTCAATACGAAGCAGGCGCTGCGCAGGCTGTCGAACTATTTTACGGTGGACTTGTCGGAATACTCGCTGGATGATCTCGTGCCGGTGGATAAAGCAAAGCCTTACGGAACGATCACGACCGGCATTACAAGCCGCCAAGAGGTCGTCGTGGACGCCGCCAGACGGGACCAGATGACGATTCGCCAGTTTATTGCCCGAAGCGCCGCGGGACACGGCCATGTTTCCTTTACGGGCTCGGTGCTGCAGACCGCCGATTTTATCGAGAAGTGGATTCGCGAGAACGGAGCCGACGGCTTTAATATTTTGCCGCATATTTATTTCAAAGGGTTGGAAACGTTCGTTGACAAGATCGTTCCAGAGCTGCAAAACCGCGGCCTGTTTCGGACGGAGTACGAAGGCAGGACGCTGCGTGAAAATCTCGGGCTCGCCCGGCCGGAAAATGTGAACAAAGCGATTTGGGCGCTGCGCAAGGAGAATGAGAAGAAGCAGGCTCAGAGCGGCTAACTAACCATTGGGAGGAATCATATCATGTCTGTACAATATCGGAATTTAGGAGCAAGCGGTTTAAAGGTTAGTGAAATCAGTCTCGGAAGCTGGCTTACTTATGGTGGCTACGTAGAGCGCGAGAATGCGGTGAAGTCGATTCAAACCGCTTACGACCTCGGCATTAATTTCTTTGACACCGCCAACGTTTACGCGAAGGGCGAGGCAGAGAAGGTTGTGGGGGAAACACTCCGGGCTTATCCCCGCGAATCTTATGTGCTTGCAACGAAGGTTTACGGAAAAATCGGCGACGGGCCGAATGACCGCGGCTTATCCCGAAAGCATGTAATCGAATCGGCAAACGCAAGCTTAAAGCGGCTTGGACTCGAGTATGTGGATGTCTTCTACAGCCACCGCTTTGATACGGAGACGCCGCTGGAAGAAACGCTTCGCGCTTTCGAGGACTTGGTTCGCCAAGGCAAGGTCCATTATGTCGGCGTCAGCGAATGGACGGCGGCGCAAATTACGGAAGCCTTCGCGATTGCGGACAAATATTTGCTCGACCGCATTGTGGTCAACCAACCGGTCTACAACTTATTTGAGCGTTACATCGAGAAGGAGATTATTCCCCTTGGGCTCAAAAAGGGTTTTGGCCAGGTTGTTTTTTCACCGCTTGCGCAAGGACTGTTAACCGGTAAATATACGGCAGACAATCAAGTTCCTGACGAGTCCCGCGCGGCGAAGCATGAAAACTTTAAAAATAAAATTACGGAAGAGAAGCTTGCAAAGGTAGAGCAGCTGAAGGGTATCGCAGCTGAGCTTGATATTACGGTAGGTCAGCTATCTCTTGCTTGGATTCTGCGCCAGCCGAACGTATCCAGCGCGTTGGTCGGAGCGAGCCGTCCCGAGCAGGTAGAAGAAAACGCGAAGGCTTCGGGGATCGTGCTCGACGGAAATACGTTAGAGCGCATCTCTTCCATTATCGATAATGATCCGGCAGCTTCCAAAGGCAAATTCTAATACCGATTGCATGGAATGAAAGCAAATGCAAATCCAGTAAAGAATGCTTCTTTACTGGATTTTGTCATGGGTAAAAAGCAGGTGGAAATCAGCAGGCGGTTAACAAGGAATGCGATGAAGCGGTTGATTCCGTAACTAATGATTGCCAATTAACGATATATCGTATACTATTCTAATTAATACGATATATCGTTAACGGAGGAGATTTCGGAATGACTGAAGGATGGCAGCCAGAGGAACGGTTATTTTTGCATCATGCGCTTGAAAGGGATAACACGGGCTCGGGCAGGCGCTATTTCAGCCGCGGCGGAGTGAAGTTTGCGCTGCTGGAGCTGCTGGAGAAGGAGAGCATGCATGGCTATCAAATGATGAAGGCGCTAGAGGATCAATCGGGAGGCACATACAAGCCGAGTGCCGGTTCGATCTATCCGACCTTGCAAATGCTGCGGGACCAAGGATTCGTGGAATCCTCAAAGCAGGACGGCAAGAAGGTTTTTGAAATCACGGATGAAGGCAGGGCTTATTTGCTTGAGGAGAAGGAAAACGGCATTGATCCGTCAGAGCGCCGGGAGTTTGGCAGCCCGGATGAAGAGGGGGCGCCTTGTGACCGGAACAAGCCCAATCGGCGGTTAACGCCCGCGGGCAAGGAGCTGCTTCATTTATTGAAGGCGGCAGAACGGACGGCCGTGGGCGATGCCGGCAAAGCGGTGCAGCTGCGCATCGTGCTCGATCAATTGCGGCTCGCGCTGCGTCAAATCGCTTCTGAAGAAGAAAGCAATCGCAGGGGGAATGCTTATGAGCAGCAATCTTAACTCGGCCCCCATGTACAGGCAAGGCGGCGGGATGGGAAAATTCGGCAACGGCGAGAAAGCAAAGCCGGCAAGCATTTACAGCATGTTTGTACGAATCTTTAGGCACGCCCGGACGCAGCTGCCGCTATTGATTGCTTCGATAGCCTGCGTAATCGCCATTTCGCTGCTGGAATTCATCGTGCCGCAATTGACTCGTTATACCATCGACCATATTATCCCGAACCAGCTGTTCAGCAAGCTTATTTTGATTGGCGGAGGAGTATTGGGCTCGGCTGTCGCGTTAGGCGCCCTGCGGTATATCAGTACCTCGCTCATGGCCTCCGTCGGGCAAAAAGTGCTTTACAATCTTCGCAATGAGCTTTACCGGCATATGCAAAGCTTGGATGTTTCCTTCTTTGACCGCAATCGTACCGGTGATTTGATGTCACGCGTCACAAACGACGTAAGCATCCTTCAGCAGATGATTTCCTCCAGCATGATGCAATTATTTACCGATTTCTTCACCTTTACGGCCATTGCGGTTTATATGCTTTGGATCGATTGGAAACTCACTTTGCTTCTGCTCGCGACCTTCCCGTTTATGATTTTGACGACGAAGTTTTTTGGCAAGAGAATGCGTTCGTCGTTCCGAACGGTGCAGGAGTCCGTGGCTGACGTCAGCGACCATCTGCAAAATACGCTGACGGGCATCAGGCTCATCAAAGCGTTTACCGCAGAGGAATACGAGTCGGAGCGTTTCTCGGAACGAACGCAGCGGAACATGGATGCGAATATTCAGGTGACCCGCTTGCGGGCCGCTTATGAACCTATTATCGATTTTCTTAATTTTCTTGGTCTCGCGATCGTGCTGGTCTTCGGCGCTTGGCTGGCGATGAAGGACCAGATGACCGTGGGCACCATTGTGGCGTTTATCGCTTATCTGCGTTTATTGCAAAATCCGGTTCGCCATTTTAGCCGCATCATGAATACGATTCAGCAATCCGCTGCCGCTTATGAGCGCATTATGGAGGTCATGAACACAAAAGCCGAAATCGTTGAGCGGAAGGATGCGCGAAGGCTTCCCGTTGTGAACGGGCATATCGTTTTTAATCAAATCGATTTTGCTTATTCGAGCGACTCGGCCGTTCTCAAAGACTTTCATTTGGAGCTGGAGGCAGGCAAGGTGACCGCGCTGGTCGGATCATCGGGTTCGGGCAAAACAACGATTGCTCATCTCATTGCTAGATTTTATGATCCGCAGTCCGGAGAAATAACGATTGACGGTTATTCATTAAAGGATGTCACGTTAGCCTCGCTAAGAGAGCAAATCGGGATTGTATCGCAGGACATCGTCTTGTTCAACGGTTCGATTGCGGAAAATATCCGTTACGGCAATCATCATTCGACGGATGCGGAGGTTATCGCGGCGGCTGAAGCTGCGAATGCTGCCGGTTTTATCGATTCCTTTCCGCAGGGTTACGAGACGCAAATTGGCGAACGGGGCGTAAAGCTGTCAGGCGGCCAAAAGCAGCGGCTTTCGATTGCCAGGGCTATTTTGAAAAATCCGCGGATCATCATTCTGGACGAAGCCACCGCTTCGCTTGACACGGAATCGGAGCAGCATATCCAGGATGCGCTGGCGCAGCTGCTGCAAGGCCGGACCTGTCTTGTCATTGCGCATCGTTTATCTACCATTCAGAAGGCAAACCGGATTTACGTGCTGGAGCAGGGCAAAATCGTGGAGCATGGAACGCATGACGAGCTGCTGGAACTGCAGGGCCGTTACAACCAGCTGTATGAACTGCAATTCCCGCAAACGGATGAAGCGTAAGGAAAATACTCCAATCTAGGAAGTGATCGTTTTTTGAAATCAAAAAGAATACTGACGGATTTTTTTCGGAAAACGTGGTATATCTACCTGGTCTCGATCTTTTTCCATTTGATTTCTAACTTGATTAATGTTTTTTTTCCAAAGGTACTGGGACAGTTTACGGATAAGCTGCAGCTGGGCGGATTAACAAGCAAGCTGATTGTGGACTACAGCTTGCTGCTGCTGCTGATTGGCGTCGGCCATGTGCTGTTTAACGGCTTAGCGATGTATTTGGTTATGTATGTGGGAAGAAAATTCGAGTTTCTTGTCCGGCGGGGATTGTTCAAGCATTTTACCGACATGAGCGAGAAGTTTTATTCGAAAAACGGAGTCGGCAAGCTGCTCAGCTACTTTATGAATGATGTCACCGCTGTTCGCGAGTCGATCTCCATGGGCGTCAACTCGACCGCGAACGCCACGATGCTGCTGATCGCGGCAGTAACTATGATGCTGCTGAGCCATATTCCTTATTATTTAATTTTAGCTTCGGTTTTCCCGCTGCTGCTGATCCCGGTCATAGTCGTCTACCTCGGTCCGATTATTAGAAAGCGGTCGCTTGAGGTGCAGGAAGCGCTTGGCACGATGACGGAAACCGCGGAAGAGCAATTCGGCGGGATAAGGGTAACCAAGAAATTCGCGGTCGAAGACATTATGATTGAGCGCTTTGGCAAGACCGTCGAGCAAATCAGGCATAATCAATTGCGTCTCGTGCGCGTCTCTTCTTTCTTTCAAGCGTTGATTCCGTTTCTTGGCGCAATTGCTTTAATTATCGCGCTTGCCTTTGGGGGCTATTTGACGATCGCGAAGCAGATTACGCTTGGTAATTTCGTTGCCTTAACGCTTTACATCCGAATGCTGATGAATCCGCTTCAGCAAATTGGTAACGTAATCAATTCCATTCAACGCTCGCGCGCTTCGCTCGAGAGGTTAAACGGATTGCTTGCGCAGCAATCGGATATTGTGGAGCTGGAGCATGCAAAGGCTGTCGATTTGGAGGACGCAGGCATTACCGTTCGGAATTTGTCCTTCGCTTACGATCAAGCTTCGAATCCCGTGCTGCGAAATATCAGCTTGCATGTTAAGGCAGGCACGACCCTTGGGATCATCGGCCGCACAGGCAGCGGGAAAACAACCTTGATGAAGCTGCTGCTCCGTACCTTTGATCCGCCTCCCGGCACGATTGTTTACGGGCAGACGGATGTGAGAGAGATGACGCTTGCGAGCTTGCGCAATCAAATTGCCTATGTGCCCCAGGATGGTTTCTTATTCAGCACGACGATTAAAGAAAATATCGCATTCTCTAACCGGGAGCTTGACCTTGATGCCGTTGAGGCTGCCGCAAAGCATGCCCAAATCTACGATAACATCGTTGAACTGCCGAATCAGTTCGAAACGAGGCTCGGCGAGCGCGGCTTAACCTTATCGGGCGGCCAGCGCCAGCGAACGAGCCTTGCGCGGGGAATCATCAAGAATGCTCCGATTATGATTCTGGACGATAGCGTCAGCGCGGTAGACGCGGTGACGGAGAAGGATATTATTGAAGCGCTCCAAAGCGAAAGAAACGGCAAAACGACGATCATCATTGCGCACCGCATCAGCGCCATTAAGCATGCCGATGAAATTATTGTGCTGGACGACGGCAGGATTGTGCAGCGGGGAACGCATACGGAACTGTTGATGCAGCAAGGTCTCTATGCAACGCTTCATGCCATACAGGAGGAGGGGAGTCAACATGCGACCGGCACAAGCCATTCATAATTGGCAGGCGGATCAGAAGGGTGATCCTAATCAGCCGGAACAGAAGCCGGAATATGTATCTGCCTTCCGTACGCTGTTCGGCTATGCAAAACCGCATTTATGGGCATTCATCGGCGTATTTTGCTGTACATTGATTGCCATCTTATCGGATTTGCTGCAGCCTTTTTTGATGAAAATAGCGATTGATGATAATTTATTATCCGGCAAAAACGATTTCAAAGGCCTGCTTACGATTTGTTTTATATATTTTGGTTTATCCTTGTCGAGCTTGCTTTTTACTTATTTCCAAAACAATCTGCTCCAAAATATCGGCCAAAGCATCGTGTCGCGTATTCGCAAGCAGCTGTTCGGACATATTTTGAAGCAGTCGATGCGTTATTTCGACCGCATGTCGAGCGGCAGTCTCATTACGCATGTCTCGAGCGATACAGAGGCGCTCAATCAATTTTTTAATCAAGTGCTGCTGAGCCTGTTCCGCGACGGACTGACCCTGGTCTTCATTATTGTGATGATGTTTCAGCTGGACACGAAGCTGGCGCTGTATTGCTTAATCCTGCTTCCGATCATATGGGCAATCGCCATTGCCTTTCGTTCCTTCATGCGTACGACCTATCAGCTTGCTAGGACGAGATTATCCCGTTTGGTAGCTTTTGTAGCCGAAAATTTGTCCGGCATGAATTTGGTGCAGGTGTTCCATCAGCAAAAGGAGCAGGAGAAGCAGTTTAATGAGCGAAACGGCTTGTATTTTAAGGCGAATCTTCGGGAAATCCGGACGAATGTCGTGTTTGGCCGGACCTTTGATATTTTGAGCAATTTATCGATTGCTTTCGTAACGTGGATCGGTGGCAATGCCGTGCTCGGGCAGCAGCTTGAATTTGGGGTGCTGTATGCATTCATAACGTATATCCGCCAGTTTTTCCAGCCGATTAATACGATCACGCAGCAGTGGAATACGCTCCAGTCGGCCACGGTGGCCGTTACCCGAATTTGGAGCGTGTTTGCGAATAAGCCGGATGTTACGGATCGCGGGCTGGACCATGTGGATTTGCGGAAGGAAGAGCTGGGCGAAGATGCGGATGAACATCAGGCTTCGATGTCGAGCCTCAGCCTGGAGCAGGTAAAAGGACGGATCGACTTTAACCGAATCTCCTTTTCTTACGAGGAAGGGATACCGATCATCCGCGATTTGGATCTGCACATTAGTTCCGGAGAGCTTATCGGCGTGGTGGGGACGACCGGCGCAGGCAAAAGCTCGCTGATCAGCTTGTTATGCCGTTTCTATGATGTGAAGGAAGGCAGCATTCTCATCGATGAGACGGATGTGAGGGACATTCCGCAGGCCACGCTCCACCGGCTGGTTGGGCTTGTACAGCAGGAACCTTATCTTTATTCGGGTAGCATCATCGAAAATATTAGAATGTTCGATGAGTCGATCTCCCGCGAGGAGGTTATCCGCGCCTGCGAATTTGTCGGAGCGGATACGATTATCAAGAAGCTGAAGGACGGCTACGAGACGAGGCTGTCGGAGCGCGGCAGCGGCCTTTCGGCCGGCGAGCGCCAGCTTATCTCCTTTGCCAGAATTATCGTTTTCAAACCAAAGGTGCTTATTTTGGACGAGGCAAGCGCGAATCTGGATTCGCATACGGAGCAGCTGATCCAGAATGCGCTTCAGGTCGTATCCCAGGATCGAACGACGATTGTCATCGCGCACCGGTTGTCTACCATCATGCAGGCGGACCGGATCATCGTCATGAGTCACGGCGAGATCGTGGAGCAGGGCAATCATCAAGAGCTGCTTGAGCATGACGGCCACTACAAGGAGCTTTATGAGCATTCGCAAGGCAATGTAGCGGTATAGCCGGCATTAGCTGCATCGCCCTTTAAGAATCGGCACGAGCCGCAAGGCCTTTACTATAGCAGGAGGTAGATCACATGAGTCTTGTCGTAAGCAATATTACCGATTTAATTGGAAGCACTCCGCTCGTTCGATTAAATAAGGTGGTGCCGGAAGGCAGCGCCGAAATTTATTTGAAGCTGGAGTTTTTTAATCCCGGCAGCAGCGTCAAGGATCGTATTGCGATCAGCATTATTGAAGAGGCGGAGCGTGAAGGAAAGCTGAAGCCGGGCGATACGATTATTGAAGCGACGAGCGGCAATACGGGCATCGGCATCGCTTTGGTCGCCGCGGCCAGAGGCTATAAAGCCATTTTGGTTATGCCGGAGACAATGAGCCTGGAGCGCCGCAATCTGCTGCGGGCTTACGGGGCGGAGCTGGTGCTTACGCCGGGATCCGAAGGGATGAAGGGCGCGATTCGAACGGCGCAGGAGCTCCAAGCGAAGCATCCCGAATATTTTCCGGCGCTGCAATTCGATAACCCGGCCAACGTGAAAATCCACCGCGAAACGACTGGCCCCGAAATCGTAAAAGCGATCGAGTCGCTGGATGGCAGGCTGGACGGCTTTGTTGCAGGAGTGGGTACCGGCGGTACGATTACGGGCGCGGGCGAAATATTGCGCGGGCGGTTCCCGGGTATTCGCATCGCAGCCGTTGAGCCGGCCTCCTCGCCCGTATTATCGGGAGGGACGCCAGGGCTTCACAAGATCCAAGGAATCGGAGCGGGCTTCGTTCCTTCGATTTTGGATACGGGTATATATGATGAAATCATTCAGGTTACCAATGAGGACGCTTTTGAAACGGCAAGAAGAGTAGCGAAGCAGGAAGGCATTTTAGGCGGCATCTCTTCAGGGGCGGCCGTGTTTGCGGCCATTCAATTGGCGCAGGAGCTGGGTACCGGCAAGCGGGTTGTCGCGGTCATTCCGAGCAACGGCGAGCGGTATTTATCGACGGTGCTGTATCAGCAGGAGCAGCAGCTCTAAGAAAGTTTGTGAAATGGAATAAACGAACAGCTGACGGCTTGTGCGCCGGATGGCTGTTCGTTTTTGCATTTCGGGGCAATCATGAAGCGCTATATTAAAATAGCTGGAATTTCTCCAAACGAAAGAGAGTTTTGGAGCTGAAGGAGCGGCTGCGTCCGACTTTGTCTCCAGATTTTAACCGCTCGGCGGTTGTAAAACAAATAGAGAGAAAACAGCGGCCGGGATGCCCAAACCTTCTCGGTAATTACGAAAGGCAAGCAAATCGGATATTCGGAAGCACACTTGCCTAATCGATCGGTAACCTATTAAAATGGGTGAAGCGATCATAGGCCGCACCGGCCGCTTTCTCACACTATATAATAGAAAGAAGCAGATGCAGCAATGAACATTTTTCTTCATATCCTCATGACAAACGTGCTTCCGATGGTCATCATGATCGGTCTCGGCATTGTGATTCAAAGAGCGTTCAAGCTGGATATCAAAACCTTGTCCAAGCTGAACTTTTACTTGTTTTCACCGGCCATCATGTTCGATTTGCTCTATAAAACCGATATTTCCGTGCAGGTGATCGGAAAAATATTATTTTTCTTCCTGCTGTTCATGATTGCGCAATATGTGATCGTTGAGGTTGTTATCCGAATTAGAGGCTATGAGCCCAGCATGAAAAGCGCGATGCGCAACAGCGTCCTGTTCTATAACAGCGCCAATTACGGCATACCGCTGAATCAGCTGGCTTTTGCGGGAAACGAGAAGACGCTTGCCATTCAGGTGTTGATCATGATGGTGCAATCGCTGGTGCCGAACACGTACGGCATCTATAATGTCAACGCGCATAAAGCCGACCTGCGGGCCATTTGGCGGACCATTTTGTCTATGCCGATCATTTACGTGATTCCGCTCGCTTTTGTCCTGCGGGGCTTCGAGGTGGTGATCCCGCAGCCGCTAGCTACGCCGATCGAATACTTATCTGCTGCCTTTATCGGTACGGCGCTAATCACATTAGGCGTACAGCTTGGCAATATGGAGTGGAAAATCAAGCGTTCCCTCCTCATCGACGTCAGCTTGTCGGGTATGCTGCGGCTCGTTGCCGGACCACTGCTTGCCTGGTTGATTGTGTGGCTGATGGGACTCGATAAACTGACAGCCGCAGCGCTTATTGTCTCCTCTGCCGTGCCGACCTCCCTCAGCAGCGTTTTGCTGGCGGTAGAGTTCGACAATGAAGCGGAATTTGCTTCGCAATCGGTATTTGTTTCTACGATTTTAAGCATTATTACGGTCACGGCCGTCATATTCTTTTTACAGCTGGAAGTATGAAGCCCATAAAGTCTATCCGTCTAGTCATACTAGTCTGATAGGCTTATTTTTTTATGCTTGTGCATCAAGATGGACGGGGTTAAAATGGAAAAAGATATAAATGTAAACGTTTTATTGGAAACGGAGGTTTACCTTAAAATGCTGCCAACGACGCATGATATTATTCATGCAAACGCTTTAAAAAGAACGTTCGGACGTGGAATCGGAGCGGTCACTGTATTGAAAGGGGTAGATTTATCCATCCCCGCCGGCAAGCTGATTGCGTTTAAAGGAAGATCAGGCTCCGGGAAGACGACGCTTATCAATTTGCTAAGCGCTTTGGATCGTCCGACAGAAGGGCAAATCACGTTTGCGGGCCGCGATTTGACGGCGATGTCGAATCAAGAGCGGGATAAAGTAAGGCGCAATGAAATGGGTCTCATTTTTCAATCCTTCGCGCTCATTCCTCTGATGTCTGCCTATGAGAACGTGGAATTCATATTAAGAGTTTCCGGTATGGCGGCAAACGGCCGGAAGGAAGCAGCCATTGAAGCATTGGAGCAGGTGGGCTTGAAGGGACGCATGCATCATCGGCCGTTCGAGCTCTCGGGCGGGGAGCAGCAGAGAACCGCTATCGCGCGGGCGATTGCCCATAAGCCGAAGCTGCTGCTGGCCGATGAGCCTACAGCCGAGCTGGACAGCCGCACCGGCCTGCAAATTATGAAAGTATTCCGCGATTTGGTAGAGACGGCGGGCATGACGATCATTATGACGACCCATGATCCGGCCATTATGGAAATTGTTGACCATGTTTATGAACTGGAGGATGGACAAATTGTCGCAAAAGCTTAAGCCGCTGCTCGGCTGGTCATTCGCGCTGCTTCTTGGCGCTTCACTTACGGGGTGCTCTTTGCTGCCCGCGGAGGAAGAGGCGTTAAAGCCGCCTCTCGTCAAACCGGCGCAAGAAAACTATCGCACGGTCACGGTTGAAAAGGGAACGATAACGCAAGAAATCAAAGGAAGCGGCAGCCTTGAATCGACGAAGTCCGAGATTGCCCAGTTTACGGGCCAAGGCGGCCGCATCGCGAAGATGATGGTGACCGCCGGCGCGCAGGTGAAGAAGGGCGATGTCCTTGTTCAGCTTAACGTGGACGGATTAGATATTCAGTTAAAGGAGCAGGAGCTCGCGGTTGCAAGGGCGAAGCTGTCGTTTAAGCAAGCCAAAGCGGGCGCAGACAGCGATGCGATCAATATCGCTAAGCTGCAAATGGAAATCGAGGAGTTAAAGCTGGAAAGGTTGATGGCAACCTTCAACAGCAAGCAGCTTGTAGCCGGTATGAACGGACAGGTTACTTTCGTGGAGGAGCTGGAGGAGGGCGATTTTGTCGAGGCGTACCAGACGCTCGTCATTATTTCCGATCCTTCGAAGCTGCGAGTCGCGCTTAGGGTCGAGGCCGGCGCGGAAATTAGCAGCGTAGATGTGGGTTTCCCAGCCGTCGTTACCTTCGGCACGCAAGAGCTGCAGGGCAAAGTGGTACAGACGCCTTCATCCGCTCCGACTACATTGAACGAGCAGCTTCAGGACCGCTACTCCAAGACGCTGTTCATTGAGGTGCCTAAAGTGCCAAGCGATGCGAAGATCGGCGCGTTTACCGATGTGAAGATCATTTTGCAGCAGCGTGATGATGTCTTGAAAATTCCGCGCAGCGGCGTACGCAGCTTCCTCGGCAGAACATTCGTAAGAACGCTTGAGGACGGCAATAAAATTCGTGAAATCGACGTTGAAACGGGAATCAAGGGATCGACCGAAATGGAAATTACGAAGGGTCTCGAGGAAGGCGCGATCGTCGTGCTGCAGTAATAGAACGTGCTTTTAACGATTGCTTATCTACAGCCGTTGACGCTTGGGAGGTTTTGAAGTGGCTTTGTTTGTCATGATTATACGAAAAATGGTGCAAAATAAGTGGTTGGTTGCCAGTTTGTTTATCGGCTTGGTGATGTCCGTCGCGCTCGTCAGCAGCATGCCGATTTATTCGGAAGCCATTTTGTCGCGGATGCTGGTCAAGGACTTAGAGACGATGCAGACCAAGAAAAGCATTTATCCCGGAAACCAATACAATAAATTGTTTTACACGAAGGAAACACCGGAGCAAATGAATAAGATCTTTACGAAAGTGGATCGCTACATTCATGAGCAGGCGCAGACCAGCTTTCAAATTCCGGTGCAGCAGCTGGTCGTTGATTTCCAATCGAAATCGATAAAGATAAGACCGGTTAACGATCCTGATCCCGATTCGAAAAAGTCGATTAAAACCGTGACGCTGCGCTCTTTCTCCGATCTAGAGGAGCATATCACGCTGACTGACGGCAGAATGCCGGCAGAGCAGCAGCCAGTTGACGGCGTATATGAAGTGCTTGTTACGGAACGCGGCCTCATTCAATTCAAAACGGTTCTGGATTCGGCATTTTATGTAGACGACGATAAAATTGCCGGGGAAATAAAATTCAAGCCGGTCGGCGTTATCCAGAAAAAAACGGATGATGATCCGTATTTCAGGGACACGGACCTCAGCGAGCTGAGCGGAAGCTTCATTATAAGCGACAAGGTGGCGAAGCAGCATCTTATGCAGGAAGCCCGGATTCCGACAGCTTCTGTCGGCTGGTTCTTCGTACTTGATTATTCCAAGCTAGAGCTAAGGTTCGTAGACGATTTCATCCAGACGACCAACAAAATCCGCAACGTTATGCTTAACAACGTGACGCTTTACCAGACCGTGTCGGAAACGCCGGCGCTCGACACCATCTCCAAATATTTGGAGCGGGCGGAGCAGCTGCGAACATTAATGTGGTCGCTGAATGTTCCCGTATTAATCATGCTTGGCTTTTATATGTTCATGGTGTCCAACCTCATCGCCGACCGGCAAAAAAATGAAATAGCCGTTCTGCGCAGCAGAGGCGCTGCGCGCTGGCAGGTCATAACGTCCTATGCGGTGGAAGGCATTATTTTATGCGGCATCGCCTTTGGCATAGGTCCCCTGCTCGGCGTGCTATTAACCGAATTGCTCGGTGCATCAAATGGCTTTCTCGAATTTGTGCAGCGCGTCCGTCTGCCGGTCAGGCTGACGGAAGAGGCTTACCGCTATGGAGCCATCGCAGCGGGCATCTGCTTTGTCATTATGCTTATTCCGATTATTATGGCGACCCGTGTCTCCATTGTCGGGCATAAGCAGCAATTAGCGAGACTTTTGAAATCGCCGCTTTGGCATAAAATGTTTCTTGATGTCATTGCGCTGGCTTTGGCTATTTACGGCTTGTATACGTTCAAAAAGAGGCTGGCCGATCTGCAAAGCCTGGGATTGAATGCCGATGATTTGAATATCGATCCGCTGCAGTTCGTCGTTCCGGCATTGTTTATTATGGGAGCGGGCTTGCTCTTGCTTCGTTTGTATCCATGGGTGCTCAGGCTCGTATACTGGATCGGCAAAAAATGGTGGCCGCCATCCGTCTATGCGACCTTGATCCAAGTCGGACGCTCCAGCACGCAATACCAATTTTTAATGATCTTTCTTATCATGACGATTGCGACTGGCGTATTCAGCGCCTCCGCGGCAAGAACGATCAACAATAATACAGAGGACCGAATCCGATATGGCAACGGCGCGGAGATCATTTTATCGTCGCAATGGGCCAATGATGCCCCGCCTCCTCCAGCTCCAGGGGCGCCGCAGCCGGAGACACCGGTCACGCAAGCGCCCGTGCATTATTTGGAGCCGGCGTTCGAGCCTTTTAAGACGATTAAGGGCGTCGAGCAAGCGGCAAAAGTGTTCAAAAAGGAAAGCTCGTTCAGCGTGAATGACAGCTCGGGAGCCGCAACGCTCATCGGGATCGATACCGATGAATTTGGAAAAACGACTTGGTTCCGGGACAGCCTGCTTGATTATCCGATCAATGACTACTTGAATTTGCTCGCTGCCGACTCGCAAGCCGTGCTTATCTCCAAGACGCTTGCCGAGCAAAACAAAGTCAAGCCGGGCGATACGATCTGGGTAGGGTGGAGCGATGTGCCGCAGCAGCCGTTTAAGGTATACGGCATAATCGATTATTTCCCTACTTTTAATCCTAACCCGGCCGTAGGCAGCGTGGACGCCAGCGATGAGTCGTCAACGGGCAATGCGCCTATGCTGATCGTTGGACATTTGCCGCGCATACAGGTGCAGCTTGCCCTGGAGCCTTACGAGGTCTGGATCAAGCTGAAGCCTGAGACGAGCACGGCTGCGTTTTATGAAGGACTCAAGGAGTCAAAGATTCCGGTTACGAGCATCGTGAATACGAGAGAAGAGCTCGTGAATGCCAAAAACGATCCTTTTCTTATGGCGCTGAACGGAATTTTGACATTAGGCTTCGTGCTTTCGATTCTCGTAAGCTTTATCGGGTTTTTATTGTATTGGGTATTGTCGCTGCGGGGCAGAACGCTGCAAAACGGTATTTTGCGGGCCATTGGTTTGTCGCTCAAACAGCTTATCGGCATGCTTGCGGTTGAACAGCTGCTTACCTCGGGCGTGGCCGTTCTTATTGGAATCGCAGTCGGCAACGTCGCGAGCCGATTGTATGTGCCCAACTTTCAAATTGCCTTTAATCCGAGCAGCCTTGTACCGCCGTTTAAGGTGATGTTTGACGCGACGGATTTAATGCGCATCTACCTGCTTGTCGGCTTCATGCTGATCATTGGACTAGGCATACTGGCGTACATGCTGTCGCGCCTGCGTATCCATCAAGCGATTAAGCTAGGGGAGGATTGACGGATGATACATTGCGAAGGGCTTGTAAAAATATACAAAACAGCCGACTTAGAGGTATTCGCCCTGCAAGGCCTCGATCTTCATATTGAAAACGGCGAGCTGATGGCGATTATCGGCAATAGCGGCAGCGGCAAATCGACGCTTCTAAATATGCTGGGCGGCTTGGACCGCCCTACGGCCGGAAAGCTGACCGTTGACGGCAGGGATATGCTGAAGTTTAAAGAACGTGATTTCGTGCGTTATAAACGGGAAAGCGTCGGATTCGTCTGGCAAAATAACGCGCGAAATCTTATCCCCTATTTGACGGCGCTTGAAAACGTCGAGCTGCCGATCCTGCTTACGGGAAACCGCAAGCGCTGGCGGGCCAAGGAGCTGCTCGATGCGGTGGGACTCAGTCACCGGGCATCGAATAAGCTGTATGAATTATCGGGGGGAGAGCAGCAGCGGGTAGCGATCGCTATTGCGCTTGCGAATCATCCGAAGCTGCTGCTTGCCGATGAACCGACCGGCTCGGTGGATTCAAGAATGGCCAATCAGATCCTCGACTTGTTCCGCGAGTTGAACCGGACGATAGGCATTACCGTTGTCATCGTTACGCATGATCCTGAGCTGGCGAAGAAGGTGGATCGCGTAGCCGCTATCCGCGATGGCAAAATCTCCTCAGAGATGCTGCGCAAACGCTCGTATCTTGAAGAGCTGGCGGAGCTGGAAGAAGCAGATGAGGAAGAGGGAACCCATGTGGAGTATGCCGTGCTTGATAAAGCAGGCCGCTTACAGGTTCCGGCCAACTATCTCGAATCCATCGGCGTGAAAAACTCCAACAAGCTGCGCGTAGAGCTGGGAGAAGGCAGAATCGTGCTGCTGCCGCCGGAGGAGAAAGCGGAATAAAAAAACAGAGGGAGACCAGCATGAGGCAAGGAAGATGCTGATCTTTCATTAAAGGCTGTGCGAGTCGGAAATCGACCTTTGCGCAGTCTTTTTTTGTTTGTATATAAGAGGCTAAATGATAAAAATTAATTTTGATTATAGGACTGGGAATAGAAGGGAATTAATGCTATTATAAAGAAGCAGAAACTGTAACTAAATTATATACCGAATATAGAGGAGGAGACCATATGTCTAATGCCAAAAGCGAAACGTCGGTTGAAGCGTTGTTTAAGCCTTTCTCATCCAAAAATCTAGAGGTAGCCAATCGCATTGTGATGGCGCCGATGACCAGGGGGTATTCACCGAACGGAGTGCCCGGTGAGGATGTTGCTGCCTATTACCGTCGGAGGGCGGAAAACGGAGTCGGCCTGATCATTACGGAAGGAACGCTTATTAATCATCCCGCAGCCGGAGCGAGCCCGAATTGGCCTAGCTTTCACGGAGAGACTGCTTTAAATCATTGGTCAAACGTAGTGAATGCTGTGCATGAGGCTGGAGGGAAAATTATTCCGCAGCTGTGGCATGTGGGATTGACGCGTAAAATTGGAGATCTTCCTAATCCGGAGGCATTGCCGGTCGGACCATCGGGACTAAACCTTTCCGGAGAAAAAGTTACGGAGCCGTTAACGGAAAATGAGATTGCCGACGTGATTGCAGCTTTTGCGCAGGCCGCGGCCGATGCGGCTAGAACCGGCTTTGACGGCATTGAGCTGCATGGCGCGCACGGTTATTTAATCGATCAGTTTTTCTGGGATAAAACCAATCAGCGTACAGATCGTTACGGCGGTGATTTGGCAGCCCGTACACGTTTTGCAGTTGAGGTTGTGGCGGCGTGCCGCCGTGCTGTCGGAGCCGATTTTCCGATTGTGCTGCGTTTTTCCCAGTGGAAGGGCGGACATTATACGGCGAAATTAGCCGAGTCGTCCGAGCAGCTTTCGCAATTTTTGACACCGCTCGTTGATGCGGGAGTCGATGTATTTCATAGCTCTACGCGCCGTTACTGGGAGCCAGAGTTTGAGGGGTCCGAATTGAATTTGGCAGGGTGGACAAAGAAGCTGACTGGAAAACCAACGATAACCGTCGGCTCCGTCGGTCTCGACAATGAGTTTGGAAGCAGCACAGGCAATACGGCAAAGCCATCTTCTTTAGCCGGATTACTGGAAAGGCTGGAAAACGAGGAGTTTGATCTCGTGGCAGTCGGCAGAGCGCTGCTGGCCGATCCGGAGTGGGCGGCGAAAATACGCGACGGCCGTACGGATGAGCTGCAGGATTTCGATGCGAATGCATTAAGATCTTTAAATTGATAGAGACTGATTGCTGCTTCATGACAAAAGCTGGCCGGGATGTTTGCCTTTTGGCTCATATTCCCGGCTAGCTTTGTTTAAATTTACTTGCTGTAATAGCCTTTGGCCCTCGTATCCAAAAGGTGATTCTTTGCTTTTCCCTATGTTTTCCATCCAATCGGTGCTAACAAGCCTAGATTTTCGCAGCGTTTGGCCTGAATAGTTGTCAGGAAATGCCCCTCTGCGCTGCAGCTAGGGAAAGAGCAGCTCAAGAAATGCTTATTAAGTTATGCAACACTTAAAAAGCAGAAGAGAATGCGGAGTTAACTTACTTAAACAGAGCATTATGATTTATCTTTTCTTTACCGATCGTTCTCAATATGTTATATTGACAATGGGAGGAGGGAAATGGAATGGCAAGAAGCAAAGAATTCGAGGAGAGCGTCGTATTGGATAAGGCGATGAAGCTCTTTTGGGAACAAGGTTATGAGAAGACATCCTTGACTGATCTGGTTGAGCATATGGGGATCCATCGTAGAAGTTTGTATGACACGTTTGGCGACAAACATACGCTGTTTCTAAAAGCTATGGATCGATTTCGCGCTAAAATCAATAAGGAGCTTACAGGAGTAGTTAAACGCTCCGAGACCGCTGAGGAGGCTCTTCAGTTGATTATTAGTTTCATGATATATGGCGATGAGGACTCACCATCTGGCTGTCTAATGGTGAATTCGGCGGTGGAATTGGCAATGCGTGATGCCGATGTAGATTCCAAGTCCACTGAATCGTTTACACTATCAGAGCAGCTGTTTAAGGATATTATTCTGTGGGGACAGCATAATGGAGAATTCACCTCAGATTACGATGCCGGAGAACTGGCGGAACATCTGCATGCAGTATGTGTTGGATTGAGGGTAATGACAAGAACCTCCATTCCAAAAGAAAAACTACATCGTACAGCCCATATATCCATAAAACTTTTAACTAAATAGTTTGATATCTTTAGAATGTTTGTTCTTATATGTGTAAGTCTAAGCTGTGTTGTGAAGCTTATTTCCTAAGAGGATACATTCCTCAATTCGTTTTTAGAATGATCATTCCCGTATTTTTGGACTTCCCTCGGGCTTAGAAGTACCTAAGTCCAACCCTGCGGACATCGCAAAAATTGCTATTGATGGTATAGAATCCAACAGCTTTGAAATTGTTGCGGATGACACGAGCCGACATATCCAAAGTATTCTTGCCGGTGGAGTACCTGCGATATATCCACATCTATCCCAAAACAAATCGTTTAGCGATGTGCAAATGACACGGAGTAGAACGCAAGAAGATGGTGTTATTAGTATGTAAGTTTTTTTATTCAAATAAGAATGATCGTTCTAAAATTATTTTTGAAACTCAAACACTAATCTGCATTTTATGAAGGAGAAATTATTATGGAGTACACAGTTATCACAGGAGCAAGTTCTGGTATTGGATATGAGACGGCTTTGGCGTTTGCTGCACGTGGCAAAAACTTAATTTTGGCAGCAAGAAGATTAGATAAATTATTAGAACTTAAATCAACAATTCAGAGTATTGATCCTGATGTAAATGTTATTGTTCATACAAGTGATCTGTCTGTTAAAGATCAGGCTTACACTCTGTATAACAATTTAAAGGAATACCAAATTGAAACCTGGATTAATAATGCGGGGCTTGGTGAAGCTTCCTTAGTAACAGAACAGAATTTAAATAAAGTTGAGACCATGTTACGTGTTAACATTGAATCCTTAACGATCCTTTCTACACTATTTGTGCGAGATTATGCTGATGTAGAAGGAACTCAGTTGATTAACGTATCGTCCGCGCTCGGATATGCCATTGCTGTTGGGAGCGTAGCTTATTCTGCATCTAAATACTACGTTAGTGCCTTCACCGAAGGGCTTGCAAAGGAACTAGAACTGAAAGGTGCAAAGCTAAAGGCAAAAGTTCTAGCACCGGCTATAACGGAAACGGAATTTGTGAAGAAATCAATAGATGCTGAAGAATTTGATTACAAAGCAAACATGCCTCAATACCACACTGCCAAACAAATGGCGGGCTTCATGGTAGATCTTTATGATAGCAACGCGGTGGTAGGGATTGTAGACCAGAACTATGATTTCAATCTGAGACCTCAAATCTATCCAATAATTTCAGAATTTTAAATCAAATTAATATATCTGTATTACTTCATTTGAAGAGGAGAGTATCACATCGTCATCCTGCTGCGCCATCCGCAATCGCGGCAGGTGTCGAAATGTTTATTGCTAGAGGTAATCTTGACGAGCTCTGGAGGATCAGCGTGGATATAGATATTTGCCTTGCAGATCTGGTGCCTGTTGGTGTATGGTCATTAGCCAAAAAGGTGCAGCCTCGTAATTAGTGATTGCATTCATGGCATGTTACCCCAAAATTAGCAAAGGAAGAGATGTAACATGAGAGCAGCACAAATACAGAAATATTCAAAAAAAATCCAAGTTGAATTGAATGATGTTAACATACCAGAGATCAATAGTCACGAAGTACTTGTCAAAGTAAAAGCTGCAGGTGTAAATCCACTCGACATTCTTATTTTGAATGGCAGCGTTCGATTGATTACCGACTATGAGTTGCCATTAACTTTAGGAAATGAACTATCTGGTATTATCGAAACCGTTGGCGATGATGTTTTGAATTTTAAGGTCGGTGACCCTGTGTATACGAGGTTGCCACTTGCTAAAATCGGTGCTTTTGCTGAATATGCGGCCGTTAATGAAGATGCCTTATCCATCATGCCTGAAAATCTATCTTTCGTTGAAGCTGCTGCTGTGCCCCTTACTGCCTTGACTGCTTATCAAGCGTTACACGTTGTACTCGATGCCCAGCCGAATAAAAAGCTATTCATTCCTGGAGGAACCGGTGGCTTCGGCGCTATGGCAATCCCCATTGCCAAATCAATGGGGTTATATGTAATTACAAGTGGCAGTGAAAGAAGCAGATCACGTACTCTGTCCATCGGGGCTGATCATTTCGTAAATTATAAGGAAGAGAACTATGCTGATATACTGTCCGATATCGATTATGTGATCGACACCTTGGGTACCAAAGAGATCAAAGCTGAAATGGGTATTTTAAAATCACAAGGGAAATTGGTATCATTGAAAGCTGGCCCTAATTATCGCTTTGCAGTTAACAATCATTTACCGATGTGGAAAAAAGCATTGTTTGGTTTAGTGGGTGCCCGCTTAGATTCTTTGGCGCGTAAGAATCAAAATGAATATCATTTTTTATTCGTGCAGGCCAATGGAAGTCAATTACAAGAAATCACTAAACTTGTTGAAAATGAAAATATCAAGCCCTCTATAGACTCAACTTATACGTTTGATGACATTAATAAGGCGTTGGTTAAGGTATCGACGGGCCACTCTCAAGGCAAAGTGGTTGTGACATTTTAAAGCTCCAAGAGTTTATGCTCCACTTCGAATTACAAATCCTCGAATTGGCCGCTGTAGGAGCCGCTGATTAGTTGCCGTAATTCGGTCGTTAATAAGGCTGCCGCTATTTTTCTGCTGTCTTCTTTTGGCAGCAATCCTTGCTTCAGCAGCATAACGAGATGCGCTTAATGAACGGCAAGCAGCAGCAGCTCTTGTTGTGCCTGATGGTAAGCAGGCTCTTTCCTGTCATTCGACTTCAACAGCTGTAAGCACACCAAAAAGGGAGCTCTCCAGCGAGAGCTCCCTTGCTTGCGTATAAAATTGCTAAGCCAACGTCCGTTCCTCTTGAGCCAGCTTCGTATAGTAGAGCTTGAAGATGAGATCCTGATTATAGTTGCCAAAGCCTGACCCGAATAGGGTGAAGCCGCCAATGTGCTCGGCGTCCTCAAGAATGGCAATGCGGAAGGTCCAGTGGCTGTTGCTAATATCAATTTCATCGAGGCTAACGTCGGATAGCTTGAGGCCGTCCATGTAAGTGCCGTCCTTTTTAATGATGAGGCGCTTTAGCAATCCGAATTGGTTGACATCGTCAAACCACCAGGGAGGATTAAGCTTGCCTTTTCCGCCGTAATCGGCAGGACTCGTCCACATGCCGACTTTGACGCCATTAAAGAAAAACGTAAGATCCGAGGGCCAATTCATATTGGTAAGCGGTGCTTCCGACGAAATTTCCATGGAAATTTCGAGTTCCTCCGGATTTTCGCTGCTGAGAAGGAAATTCGGAATCTTATATTCAATATAGCCTTGCGAGAACCATAAAATTTTGGCGTTGACGCGGTCCGGGTCGAGAAAGTAACGCGGATCGTCAAAGATGCCGATCACTTTCTCGGTCGTGCAGATCCCGCAGGTCGGTACAATGCTTAGATCGGTATAGTGGCCGATGGATACTTCCGTTCTCCTGGATTCGCGGTGAACGACGTCCTTGCGCGGAAAAGCGATTTCAAGTCCGTCCATGCTAAGGGAGCACACCTTCTGTGCGGCGCCGCCTTTGCCAGGGGTCATTTCCGAACGGATGATGCCGGCCTTCTCCAGCTTCTTGACATGCATAGTCATAATCGCGCTGCTTAGCCCCAATGCTTCGGCAAGCTCGCGAATGTTCATTGATTTTTTGGACAGCAGATGAATAATTTGAATGCGAACATTGCTTGAAATCGCTTCAAATATGGGCAGGCTTTGCTCTGATAGCTCGATTTTCAATGGATAACCTCCGAATGAGCAATATTATTAATACATATGTGAATGATTAGTAGTGTATATAGACTGTAATATACATGAAAACAGTCGAAATCACAAGGAATATTGCTGGATCTCTCTAATATTATGGGTGAAAAAGATAACGATAATGTAAATTAATTCGTTTTATCGTTTACTTGCGGGTTGAAACACCTTTTTTTTGAATACGCTTTATAAAACAATGATTTTTTGGTAGCATAATTAATTATAAATGAAATAACAAATCTCTTTCAATAAGAAGGGTGATCACTCGCATGCAAATTAATCTATCGAATAAAACTGCGCTTATTACTGGGGCAACCGGCGATTTGGGCCAGGTTATGGCCCGAACGCTTGCCGGCTGCGGCGCTAACATCGTGCTGCATTTTAATAATAACGAAGCTAAAGCAAGAGAGCTTTTGCAGGAAATTACCGCTCTCGGAAGACAAGCGATGATTGTGCAGGCGGATGTTACGAACGAGCAGCAGATGAATGAGATGAAAGCGAAGGTAACGGCGGAGCTTGGACATGTGGATATCGTTGTCGCCAACGCGGTTATCCAATATCAATGGACAAGCGTATTGGAACAGCCTATTGCCGATTATGTCAGCCAGTTTGAATCCTGCGTGCTGCAAAGCGTCTATTTGGCCAAAGCATTCGTGCCCGCGATGATTGAGCGGCGGGCCGGCAGGATGATCGGCATTAATACGGAGTGCGCGATGCAGAACTTCGCGAACCAATCGGCCTACACAGCCGGGAAACGCGGGATGGACGGCGTTTACCGGGTATTGGCCAAAGAGGCGGGGGAGCATCAGATTACGGTTAATCAGGTAGCGCCAGGGTGGACCATCAGCGACCGCGACCGTGCGGGCGGCATGGATGAGAACAATCCCTATGCGCAAAGCGTGCCGCTGAAGCGCAGAGGCACCGATCAAGAGATTGCCAATACGGTAGCCTTTCTCGCATCCGATCTGGCAAGCTTCATTACAGGCGCATATATTCCTGTAAACGGCGGAAACGTCATGCCTGCCATCTAGAGAATGAAGGAGTATGAGGATGAGTGTGAAAAAACGATTGTGGCGCATATGGGCGGCTTTTGGCGGGATGAGGATGGAGAGGAAGCTGTTTATCGTTTTCCTGCTTCTAATTACGCTGCCGTTAGCGTTTATCGGCTACATCTCCTATAGCAATTATTCACGCTCGATCGAGGGGAAAACAATCGTTTATTCGACCAAAATGCTTGAAAATATGATGGTTCGAGTCGATGATTACATCGAGGATATGGTTCGTATTTCTTCCATTCCGGCTTATCAAGACGATATCAAGCAAAATTTAATCCGCTCGAATGCCTATTATGAGCAGCGGCAGCTGACGGCCGGTGAGAACAGCAGCCAGCTGCCGGATGATTTTGACCAGCTGCTTCTCATTCAGCGCGGGATAGAGGGAAATATTTCGTTCATCAATACGATAAAACGCGGCGCTAATTCCGTTTATATTTTTGATACGTACGGGAACGGCTACTATTCAACGGCAGGCGGCGGCATTCGGCTTAATGTAAAGGAGAGCTATGATTACTGGCGCGGGCGCGTGCAAACCTCCGGCGGTGAAGCATTGCTGTTCAGCACCCAGAAATATACAAGCAATTTGCAGAGCGTCAGATATGCATTCACCGTCGTCCGCAAGGTCATCGACAAATCGCTCAAGCCGATCGGCTTGATTGCCGTAGACGCGAATATTAGCGTCATTGAAGACCAGATGAGCGAGCTCGATAAGGTAACGAACGGGAAATCGGTTATTATCGACGAGCTCGGGAATGTCGTATACGACAGCGATAAATCGCGCATGGCTACCAATATTGCGGATGATCCGACGGTTGCGCTGGCCAAGGGCGCCAAAGGCAGCTTTTATTTCGAGCGCGACGGCATCAACCAGTTATACATTTACACGACATCGCCGAACACCAATTGGAAGGTGATGACCGCCATTCAAGGCAGCGAGCTGACCAAGGATACGGTCGTTATCCGCAGGGTCACGTGGATCGCTACGATCGTTACGATTATCGTCGCGCTTTTCATTTCATTCGTTTTTTCGTTTGCGTTAACGAATCCGCTGCGCAGGATGATGCGATTGATGAAAAATGTGCAAGAGGGCGATTTTAACGTACAATTCCAAGTGAAATACCGTGACGAGGTTGGTCAGCTGGGTACGCAGTTTAACCGGATGATTGTTCGGATCGATCATCTCATCCGAGATATATACGTGATCGAGAAGAAGAAGAAGGAAGCGGAGCTGCATGCGCTGCAGAGTCAAATCAATCCCCATTTTATGTATAACACGCTGGAATCGATTCGAATGGCAGCCGAGCTGAATGACGATCAGATCGCGGCGGATATGATCGCGATACTCGGCAAGCTGCTGCGCTACAGCATCAGCGACCTGCATGAGGAAGTGACCTTGGATAACGAGCTGCTCCATATGCGAAATTATGTGGAAATGCTTAATTATCGCTATCCGAACCGGTTCCGTTTGGAGACCCGCGTGCCGGAAGAATTATTAAGCTATCCGATTATTAAGCTAGTGCTGCAGCCGATAGTCGAAAACGCGATTTATCACGGCATGGATGACAACAAGCCGTCCATGCGCATTGAAATCAGCAGCGAGCAGACCTCCCAAATCATTTGGCTCCGGATCAAGGATGACGGACTCGGCATGGACGGGGAGACCTTAGAGCGCTTAAACCGTTCTTTGGCAGGGGCAGAGGAAGCGGCCGTAAAACGCAAATCAGGCGGCATTGGCTTGAAAAATGTAAACGAACGCATCAAGCTCCACTATGGCAATGCCTATGGAATGAAGGTGATGAGCGAACGGGGCATAGGCACCGAGGTGATTTTACAGCTTCCAATAGAATTAGGGAGAGAAGCAGAATGAACAAATACAGGTCCATTTTAATGCTTGTTGTTCTGTTATGCGGACTATGTATCGCTGGCTGCGAGAATAATTCGCCCAGTAACGGAGCGGAAACCGAGCCATCGGACCAGACCGGGCAGGAAGAACGGAACGTAACGCTTAGAGTGCTGACGAATCGCGTTGATCTCGTGGAGAACGGCGTATTTAAAAAATACGCGGATCAATTCTCCGAGCTTTATCCCGGCGTGACCGTGACCTTCGAAGGCGTGCTCAACTATGCGAGCGATATTATGGTCCGGTTGTCCACTCGTAATCTAGGCGATGTGCTGCTGCTGCCGAACAATATCAAGAATGAGGATCTGCCCGATTATTTCGAGCCGCTGAATGACAGCTTGTTCGAAGATATCCGCTTCGCTGATTTTAAAGCTCACGGCGGAGCCCGTTACGGCATCGCTACGGGAGCCTCGACAACGGGGATCGTCTATAACAAGGAAGCCTTTAGAAAGGCTGGAATCACGGAGATCCCAACGACGCTGGAGGCATTTTATGCCGCTTGCGAGAAGCTGAAGAATGCGGGTATCCTGCCGGTATATTTGAACTATGGCGCCCAGTGGCCGCTTATGACATGGGGCGAGGATTTAGTCAGCTACATGACCGGTAATGCCGATTATTTAAACAATATGGTCAATGAAGAGGAGCCTTGGCAGATCGATAACCCTTGGGGCCAAGCGATTACAATCGTTAAGACGTTAATTAACCGCGGTTACGTTGAGAAGCAGATGATGTCTAACCAATGGGAAACCTCCAAAACAGAAATCGCCGATGGCAGAGCCGCCATGTATTTAATGGGCAACTGGGTCATCAATCAAGTCATCGCTGCCGGCGCGGAATCGGAGGATATCGGTTTTTTTCCGTTTCCGTATGACAACAGCGAAAAGCGTTATGCGCCATTAAGTCCGGATTGGTTTGTCGGCGTAAGCAAGTTCAGCGATAATAAGCAGCTGGCAGAAGCATGGGTGAAGTTTTTTGTAAATGAGTCCGGCTATGTCGATGACTCCGGTTTTTTGCCTGTCAATGAAGCGAAGCAACCATCCTTGCCGCAGTTCCAGCAGTTTTTATCCTACGATATCGAGCTGCTGGAGCGCAGGGTTCCGAATGATTTATTGCTCGAGATTGCGAATTCGGCGCAAATATCTTTTTGGTCGGGCGATTTTATCCAAGAATGGATTGCCGCTCCCGATTTGCAGAAGGCATTCGATGGATACAACGAGCGATGGAAAGCAGCACGAACCATTACCGAAAGTTAAGGTGGAGTTTTGTAATGTCAAAGAAGGTCACGATGCAGCAAATTGCCGATTATTTGGGCGTTTCCAAGTTTGTCGTCTCCAAAGCGCTCTCCGGTAAAGGCGGAGTCAGCGAGGCGACGCAGGAGCGGGTTATTCAAGCGGCTTCACAGTTAGGCTATTTCTCGCAAAAGAACGCTTATGTAAAAACGATGAAGCTGGAGCAGCTGCCCAAAATTCCTGCTGCGGGTAAACAATCGGTGCTCGTGCTGATGCCGAACATCCGCTTTCAGACGAAGGAGTCGCTCTATTGGGGACGTATTCTAGACGGTATAGCTTCCCGGTTGGAAGAAGGCGGGTACGGCATGGTTATTGTGTCGGAGCAGAGTGTCGACCATTTCCTGCATTTCTTAAACCCGAACGGCATATTGGGGCTGATCGGCGTGGGTGAAATCTCGACACCGCTGCTGCTGGAGGTGCATCGGATCGGCCTGCCCATGGTTCTCGTCGACCATGAGGACATGCTTATTCCGAGCGATACGGTATTTACGAACAATTACGAATCGATGTACCGCCTTACGAAGCATTTAATAGGCAAGGGGCATACGCAGCTCTGCTTTATCGGCGATGTGAATTATTCACGGAGCTTTAAGGACCGTTTCTTAGGCTTCCGAAGCGCGCTGGAGGAGCAGATCGGGGAAGTGTCCCGCTTTGCCATCGGCAGCGAATGTTATTTGCCGGTCGAGGGATTCGAGCATGAACAATTTCTGGAGCCCATTAAGCAATGGGCCATGAAACGAATAAAGGCGAAGGCGCTGCCTACCGCTTTGCTCTGCGCCAACGATATGATTGGCATTGGCGCGGTAAAAGCGCTGCAGGAGCTCGGCGTATCGGTGCCCGAGGAAGTATCGGTAACGGGTTACGACAATATTGATGACTCCTACCGGATGACGCCGGCATTAACAACCGTGCATGTGCCTAAGGAAGCGCTGGGGAAACGAGCGGTTGATCGGCTTATTAGCCGAATCGAGAGCAAGCAGGAACCGATGGAGAAGCTCCTGGTTGCGGGTGAGCTGCTGTATCGGGAGTCTACGGGGCAGGTTAATCCAGCCTTGGCGAGGTAGCAGATAGAGAGAAAAGAAGACTGTCTTGAAAGGTTGTTTGCCTTTTTTAACAGTCTTCTTTTTTTATTTTTGACGTATAATAGAGATTTATCTTCAAAGATTAGAAAATTTACACTATTCGCTGCGCATGCTTACCCCCACAAAGTACAATTGCCATTCGAATCTACTTTATTAACGATAGAGAAGGGAGCGGCACATGAATAAGTCGGAAGCGGTAACGCTTATAAGCCGGATCTACCAAAACCAATGTCCGTTGTTTGATTCAGAGGAGACGGCTAAAGCAGCAGTCGACGATATCGATATTTTCCAAGTCGCCCCCCAAGTTTATTATTTATTGAAGAGCCGCGGGCTATTGGAAGCCGTGCCTTCCGAGCAACTAAGCCGGCTTAAATCGGGCGTTGATGCTGTTTTATTTCAAAATATGCTGATCCGCTCCGAGATGTACAAGCTTCTTGAGGCTTTCGAGCGTTCAGGAATTCAAGTGATCGTGATGAAAGGCATCCGGCTTTCTGAACGGTTTTTTGGACACTTTTCGGGCAGGGGAACATCAGATATCGATCTGCTGGTACGTCCCGAAGATCTGGATAAGGCGGTTTCCCTGTTGGAGCGGCATGAATTTATTAGGTACATAGAAGACGATGCGGATCATTTCCATATGCTGTTGAATAAATTTTATGCGAACGAGGATTTCCCTTTGCTCGGCGTGGAGCTTCATTGGAATATTTTGCGGGAACATGTCTCGGATACGGATATGAGCAGCTTTTGGATGGATGCAGAGCCGATTTCTCCTTATGAATTCGTGAAGGAGCTTTCGGCGAAGGATACCTTTTATTACCTCTGCCTTCATGGGTATAACCATAATATGCTATCGCTGAAGTACGTTATCGATATTTTGCATATCCTGCGATGCTGCAGCGCGGAAATCGACTACGGCCAGCTCTTTGCACAGGCTAAGCACGATGGGAATTATGCCAAAGTGCTGATAGCCCTGACGATTGTGTATGACTTGTTTCCCGAGCTGCATGAGCTCAAGCCGCTAAACGTACGGAGACGCTGGCCGCTCTGGAATATCGAACTGATGCGAAATGCCCAGTTCGGGATCAGAAACTGGCGGTTTTACGGCTTTCATCTGTTTTCTGCCTTTGTCGCCTACGATTCGGTTAAGCAGCAGTGGGCGCATCTGCGTTATTTGCTGCTGCCGCCCAGAGATTATGCCTTGGACCTATTAAAGTATGCCAATAGATCAGACGTCCCGGATTCGAATGAGCCGATGAGCAAAATCTATGCCAAAATCTATAAGCGAAGACTCCAATTTTGGCTGAAAACCCTTCGTTCCAAACAAAAGAAGAATTAAATCGAATAAACTCGTTATTCTGATAACAAAAAACAGGTATTAATACATTTTATTATAGTATTATTTAACTAAATTTGATAAATAACATTGACTATATCTATAATCTGGAATAAGTTTTTTGAGAGGAGGTGAATGAAATGAAAAAATACGAAGCTCCTAAAGTACTTACGCAGCATACGGTTGAATTCGGAACAGCAAGACCAAGCGATAAAGTCGGCGGCTACGAATGGTGCCAAAAACGTAATTTTAAACCTATGTTTTGCAGGCATTATATCGGAGGCTAACTAGAAAGCGATGATAGATCTTATTTGAGAAGCGGAGCTAACGAACGAGTTTGCTCCCTTTTTCTTCTCCGGAATTACTTCTGAAGAAATGGCGGTGCAGAATGACGTACACATTGCATACACAGGTCGGCAGAAGTTCGATCGTTTTTCAAATTCAAACCACCTTTTTGTATGATGAATTGACCGCGCGTTTTCGTTCCTTTGAATCAAGCGGGAATAATGAAGCGCCAGACATTCAGGCGGAGGTCTACGACTTTTACGGAAAGCCTTACGACGACGGTCCTGTCGAGATCGAAGAGATTGGCGGCGAATATGTTTATATCCGTGCGGACTATAAGCTGGTGACAACACCGGATTACAGCCGGGCTAAAATTTATGTCCACGATGACCTTGCACTCAAGCACGCCTTAATCAATCTCTACAGCGCTTGGCTGATCCATCGGCGTGCAGGGCTGCTTATCCATTCGTCCTGCGTGGTAGAGGATCATCGCGCTTGGATGTTCGCCGGGCCTTCGGGAGCGGGCAAGTCTACGGTGGCTGATCTTTCCATACCCCGTCCTATTCTTTCCGATGAGGCTACGCTGCTGTTATTTGAGCCGGATGGTTCGGTTACGATTCATGATTCCCCGTTTCGGAGCGAAATGGAAGAAGCATGCGAGCTGCCGAGCAGTCCCTTGGCGGGTATTCATTTTCTAATCCAATCGATGGATGTAAGGCGGGAAGGTATCCGCAAAAGCGATGCGCTGATTAGGCTGCTGGATAAGGTTTTTTATTGGGAGCATAACAAGCTGGAGACGGCTAAGATGATTGCGCTGTGCAAGCAGGCGGTAGAGGCTGCGCCGGCTTATGAGCTTTATTTTCAGAAAAACGATACCTTTTGGGGAGTGATATCATGACGGTACTGGCAGACCAAATACTGTTGAGGCGGGAAAATGTCGAAGCGGCTGAGCTGGATGGCGAGTGGCTGCTGCTGAACATCGACACTCACGGCATCACGAAGGTGAACGAGCTTGGGGGTTATATTTGGTCGATTCTTCCCGAATACCCAACCGTGGCCCAGCTTGCTGAAAAAATACATACCGAATACGGCGTTGAGCTGGAAGTGGTCCTCGCTGACGTGCAGGCTTTTGTTAAAATGCTCTTTGAGGCCGGACTGATAACAAATGCATGATTTGACACCTGTCATGTCAGCCGTAATCAAGCGCACCGGAAAGCTTGAGCTGCCCTCGGCAGGGATCAGCATGTATCCCTTGATCAAAGAGGGTAACGTAAGCACCTTTCTTGCGGTGCGGCGGGAAGAACTTAAGATTGGCGATATATGCTTATTTGTTACGGAGCAGGGCGCCTTAATCGGACACCGGCTGTACGCTGTGAAGCAGGACGGTGCCCAGGAATTATTTATTTTCAAGGGAGATACCTGTTTTGAGCCGGATGATCCCGTACCGTTCGCAAGCATTCTGGGGCGATGGTCCGGCGTTAGCCGTAACCGCCGTTTTCAGCCTGCGAATCACTGGAGGTCCAGGCTGCTTGCTGCACTGGCTCTGCGCGTACCCAAGTGGTACAAAGTGATCCGATGGTGCGCAGAAAGAAAAGAGCGGTACGCGTAAGTGCCGGAAAGTGATTTTGATAAAGGAGTATTGGACTTGAAAACGGAGAACGCGAAGCGGGAAGCTGGTAAACCTGTTGACGCCATCGCAGTTGAACGACAAGGTTCAGAGAATCCATGGCTCCGTTTAAGGGCGGATGTGGATTTTGCCCTACGGCGATTTCGGCCATATGATGTAGTGTTTAAGAGTTTGACCATGGAAGTGGTGGACGGGCAAGGGAAAACCATCATGACCTTCCTTAAGAAAAACATGATCGATGTATCCGTTCGCGAAGCTCTCGGCGGAGCATCGTTTTTTATTATAACCGGTGATGGCGAGATAGAAGCCGCAAGATTCACGCTGCCGCATATTGAGCCTTTCCGGCAGGCGATCCCGGCAATCAAGAACTGGCTGGCGGCAGAGGATGAGGCTGGCGATCAAACCTTGCCTGCTTTAGAAGCAAGCATGGAAACGAGTAAATGCTCGCAATGCGATATGCCTTCCGTCCCCGGCACAGGCAAGTGTTCAAGCTGCAGCAGCAGATGGTCCATGCTGCGGAGGCTGGCGGCTTACTGTACCCCCCACCGTGGCCCCATGCTGGTATGCGCGCTGCTGCTTGTGTTATCCGTGTTTATTGAAGTGATCCCACCCTACTTGATCAAAATGATTGTGGATGAAGTGGCCAAGCCGTCTGGCAGCATGAACACGCTGTTTGCTTTGGCAAGCGGTTTGGCCCTCGTACAGGTGTTATCTGCGGGCATGCAAGTCATTCGAAGCTATCTTGGCGTTCGCATAGGCGGGAAACTGGTAGGGGCGATCCGCAGGGATATGTTCGGCGCATTGATGAAGCTTTCGATGCGTTTCTTCGATCACCGCCAGGTCTCCCAGTTTATCGGCCGGATTCAGGATGATACCGATGAACTAAAAGAGTTTTTGACGAACGGCATGGTCTTTCTGGTCACGCAGCTGCTGCTCGCCGTAGGCATCTTATTTATGCTGTTTCATCTGAATTGGCAGCTGGCAGCGATGATTCTGATCCCGACCCCGTTCTTGTTTGCCGGACTTTATTGGCTGTGGAAAAGGCTGAGCTCGCTTTGGTATTCGCAATGGCAATCCGCTTTGCATGTCAATAATGTGATTGGCGAAGCGCTTCAAGGCATTCGGGTCATTAAAGCTTTTGCGCAGGAAAACGCCGAGAAAAACCGTTTTGACAAGGTAAATAACCATTGGATCAACCGCACGATATCCTTCGGTAATCTTTGGCTTGGCGTTTCGCCGATATTTACGGTACTGACGGCTGCGTTCGGCATTGCGGTTTGGTATTTGGGAGGACGGTCGGTCATGTCCGGCACCATGTCCATTGGTACCTTGACCGCCTTCACGACCTATTTGCTTATGTTCTTCGGACCTGTTCAGGCTTCCGGGCAGCTATTAAGCTGGCTTAACCGCTCGCTTGGCTCGGCCGAACGGATTCTCGAAATCATCGATGCCAAGGTTGATGTTCCCGATAAACGGGATGCGGTGGAGCTTTCTTCCGTTTCCGGCGAGATCCGCTTTCATGGTGTTCGATACGGGTATGAAGCGGAACGGCCGGTGCTAAAGGATATTAACCTCACCATCCGTCCCGGTGAAATGATCGGGCTGGTTGGCCGCTCCGGTGCAGGGAAAACGACGCTCATTAACATGATCTGCCGGTTTTATGACCCTAATGCCGGAAGCATTGAGCTTGACGGGCACGACTTGAGGGATATCCGGCAGGAGAGCCTCCGCCAACATATTGGCGTCGTGCTGCAGGAAACGTTCTTGTTCGATGGCACGATAGCCGAGAACATAGCCTACGGCCGTCCGGATAGTTTGCCGGAGACCATTATAGAGGCTGCCCATGCCGCGAATGCCCATGATTTTATTTGTCGTCTGCCAGAGGGCTATGATACGCGCGTCGGGGAGCGCGGACACCGCTTATCGGGCGGGGAGAAACAGCGTATCGCCATTGCGAGAGCGCTGCTGCTTGATCCGGAGATTTTGATTCTGGACGAAGCGACGGCATCCGTTGATACGGAGACGGAGCGGTTAATCCAAGAAGCGTTAAGCCGCTTAATCGAGGGAAGAACCACCATCGCGATTGCCCATCGCCTGTCCACGCTTCGTCATGCAGACCGGCTCATTGTCCTCGACCAAGGCCGCATTGCGGAAATGGGAACGCATGAAGAGCTTTACGCGAAACAAACGCATTATTACCGCTTGGTCGAATCGCAGCAGCAAACGTCGAAAATACCTTTGGAGGCCGGATAAAATGAATCCATCATTCTTTTTAAGCCGGACTGCGCTGAGCGAAATCCGGTTGTTCCGATCTGCTGACGGTATTTTGCATTTTGAGCGGGAAGGAAAGAGCTTTGCCCGCGTGACGCTTGCCCGCTGTTTCCCTTATACTAAGCCAGGCAAGTTTATCTCGGTCCGCTCGGCAGACGGCAGTGAAATTGCCATGATTCAGGATGTGAATTTTCTGGCGGAAGAAAGCCTTCAGGCGGTACGGGAAGAGCTTGACCGAAATTATATGATACCTGTCATTAAACAAATCCTGTCCGTTCGAAAAAGAGGCAGCGAGTGGCATTTGCAGGTGGATACGAATTATGGCCCGGCAGCATTGGACTTGGAAAACCTTCATGAAAATATCCAACCAGTAACGGATAGCCGCTGGTTGGTAACAGACCGGGAAGGACGCCGCTTCGAGCTGTCCGATCCGGGGCAGATGGATGCCCGCAGCTGTGAATTTTGGAAGAGGCTGAGCTGATTTTTTAAAAACAGCTGCACCCCGTCCACCGGGAGCAGAATCCCGCAAAATATACGTTCTGATCCTATTTCATATCTCTCCGACCAACCCTTCTGCAGTCCTTGCAGAAGGGTTGTTTGCTGCGTGCGTTGAGAGCAGGTTACGGGGTGCCTTTTTAATCTTTCATTTTGAATTCTCTTTACAGGGGCGTTTCTGCTTGATAGAATAATCTCACCTAATTGTTAACCTGTTAATTTAATTTTTGGTTAACAATTAAATGATAGACGGATGGTGATCATTGTGGCAGCGGATTACGAATGGCTTGCATCCATAAACAAGAACCATGTATGGCATCCATTTACTCAAATGAAAGACTACAACAGCTCTGACCCGCTCATTATTGAACGCGGCGAAGGCATCATGCTGTATGACGTCCATGGGCGGGCTTATTATGACGGGTTCTCATCCGTCTGGCTCAACGTGCATGGACATAACGTGCCGGAACTTAATCAGGCGATTACGGAACAGCTGGGGAAGGTCGCCCATTCCACCCTTCTCGGGATGGCCAATGTACCGGCGATCGAGCTTGCGGAGAAGCTGGTAGGGATCGCGCCAAAAGGCTTAAACAAAGTATTTTATTCCGATTCCGGGGCAACCGGCGTCGAGATCGCGATCAAGATGGCGTTTCAATATTGGCATAATAAAGGGCGGCCGGAGAAGAAGACGTTTATCACTATGAATCAAGCGTATCACGGAGATACGATCGGCGCGGTAAGCGTAGGTGCCATACCTCTATACCATGACCTGTTCCGTCCCATGCTGTTTCCCTCGCATGTGATTCCGTATCCTTACGCTTATCGCCATGAAGGAGGCGAGGCTCAGGCATTGGAAGCTACGCTAACCGCGCTGCGTCATTTGCTCGAGACGCGGGCAGATGAGATTGCGGCCCTCATGGTGGAGCCGATTGTCCAAGGGGCAGGCGGCATCGTCGTCATGCCGCCTAACTGTTTACGCGAGATGGCTGCGCTTTGCCGCAAGCATGGCGTACTGCTTATCGCCGATGAGGTGGCGACCGGCTTCGGCCGGACGGGCGAGATGTTCGCATGTGATCTCGAAGGCGTGTCGCCTGATTTGATGGTGGTCGGGAAAGGGCTGACGGGCGGCTATTTGCCTGTGGCAGCGACGCTTGCAACCGATGAGGTTTATAGCGCGTTTTACGCCGATTACCAAGAGCAGAAGACCTTTTTCCACGGTCATAGCTTCACGGGGAATCCGCTCGGCTGCGCCGTCGCGTTGGCCAGCCTGAAGCTGTATGAAGAGCGGAACATCATTGCAGGCGTGAGAGCAAAGGCAGCATTCGTCGAGCAGAAGCTTGCGAACCTAAAGGATCGCCCGCATGTCGGTGAAATCCGGCAAAAGGGACTGATGATCGGAATCGAGCTCGTTCGCGATAAAATTTCAGGCGAGCCATACGATTGGGCGGATCGGGTCGGCGTTCGAGCAAGCATGCGGGCCAGAGAACTCGGGATGTTAACAAGGCCGCTTGGCAATGTAATGGTCTTCATTCCACCGCTTGCCAGTACCGAGACCGAGCTCGAGGCTATGACGGATATTTTGGCGGAATCGATTATTAGCGTTACCGAAGGCGGTTCATCCGCATGAGTACTATGAACGAGGAAGCGATACGCGGCATTTTTGTGACAGGTACGGACACCGGCGTGGGGAAGACGGTTGTGACGGCAGCCATAGCCGCCGTGCTTCGCGCCGAAGGGATGAATATCGGTGTCTGGAAGCCGGTTCAGTCCGGTGCATCGATTGGCAGCGGGGAGACCGATGCAGAAAGGTTGCTGCAAAGCACGGGAATCGATGAGCGGCCGGAGGCGGTAGCGCCATATTCGTTCGAAGCTCCGCTTACGCCGCTGCTCGCAGCCAAGCATGCCGGTGTGGACCTTACGCTGAAGGAGTTGATCGCCGCCGGCATCCCGCTCGCAAAACGTTACGAGGCGCTGATCATTGAGGGAGCGGGCGGCGTTGCGGTTCCGCTAACCGATGACGCCTTGACGGCGGACTTGATCTCGGAGCTTCGGATCCCAGCGCTCATTGTAGCCCGTTCCGGCCTCGGTACGATTAACCATACGCTGCTGACTGCGTCATTCCTGCGGCATCGCGGAGTTCCGATTATTGGCGTCATCATGAACGACGGTGTAATAGCTCATCCGCATGACGATCCGAGCGTGGCCACGAACGCGGAATTAATCGAGCGCTGCAGCGGCCTGAAGGTACTCGGCCGCGTTCCGCGCTTGCAGCTGGAAGCGGCCCCCGAGACTAGGATACATAACCTAAGAAATTCAATACAATTCGCGCCGATTAGACAGGCCTTAGCAGTTCAAGCAATGGGAGGATGAGGAAAATGGAAACAATGTCTGCGGATATGGAGTGGCAGTCGCTTGCCCAAAAAGCATTGAATGGAGAATGCCTAACGTTAGAGGAAGGGCTTGCCGTGCTCGACTCCGGTAACGATGAGATATTGCCGTTGATGCATGCCGCGTTTAAAGTTAGAAAACATTTTTACGGCAAAAAAGTAAAGCTGAACATGATCATCAATGCCAAAAGCGGCCTTTGTCCCGAAGACTGCGGATACTGCTCGCAATCCATTGTTTCGACGGCAGCGGTGAATAAGTACACCCTGCTTGATAAAGAAACGCTGCTGGACGGCGCCCGCGAAGCAATGGCACGGCAAGCCGGAACCTACTGCATCGTAGCGGCAGGGAAAGGCCCGACAGACAAAGAGCTGGAACAAGTAGTGGACGCGGTTAGAGAAATCCGTGAAACGATGCCTCTAAAAATTTGCGCATGCCTCGGCATTCTCAAAGATGGGCAAGCCGAACGGCTTGCTGAAGCAGGTGTGCATCGCTACAACCACAACTTGAACACCAGCAAAGCAAACTATCCATCGATCACGACGACCCACACCTATGACCAGCGTGTCGAAACCGTAGAAAAGGTAAAGGCCTACGGCATGTCCCCATGCTCCGGCGTCATTATCGGCATGGGCGAGACAAACCAAGAGATCGTGGAAATGGCTTATGCGCTTCGCGAGCTCGATGCAGATTCGATTCCGATCAATTTCCTGAACGCGATTCAGGGAACTCCTCTGGAAAATGCAGGCCGCACGCCTTCGATGAAAGCGCTGAAGGTGCTGGCTTTATTCCGATTCATCTGCCCGTCCAAGGAAATCCGCGTGGCGGGCGGCCGCGAGGTCAACCTTCGTACACTGCAGCCTTTGTCTCTGTATGCCGCGAATTCGCTATTTGTAGGTGATTATTTGACGACGGCAGGGCAAGAGGTTTCGGCTGACCATCATATGATTGAGGATTTGGGCTTTGAGATTGAATTAAACGCCCTTTAAGGCGGTGCCGACCATGAACTGGATAGAAAAAGAGCTTGAATTGTTGGATGATGCCTCTTTAGGGCGTTCCTTGCGCGAATGCAGTCCGGTCGCCGAATCTCCCGGTTATATGATGCGCGGAGATCGGAAGCTGCTCAATTTGTCTTCCAACGATTACCTTGGGCTATCGCAGCATCCAGCGATAATTGAAGCGATGCGCGAGGCGCTTCTCAGCGAAGGCGCCGGCTCCGGCGCTTCCCGCCTTGTAACAGGTAACCGGATGCCGTACAGCCATCTTGAAGAAGCGCTGGCCGAATGGCAAAACTGCGAGGCGGCGCTGGTTTTTGCGAATGGCTATATGGCTAACTCCGGCGTTATTGGCGCGTTAGTCAGCAGAGGAGACGTTGTTTTCAGCGATCGATTGAATCATGCGAGCATAACGGACGGCGTCGTGCTCAGCCGCGCGGAGCATGCCCGTTACCGTCACAACGATATGGAGCATTTGCGCGCGTTATTAAATAAGCACCGGGATAGACGGAGAAAACTCATCGTAACCGATGCCGTTTTCTCCATGGACGGCGACCAAGCGCCCTTGCGCGAGCTTGCCGCGCTCAAACGGGAGTTTGGAGCGATGCTGATGGTAGACGAGGCGCACAGCGGGGGGATTTACGGGAAACGCGGCGAGGGATTATGCCATGAGCTCGGACTGCAGGATGAAGTGGATATTCATATGGGGACGTTCAGCAAATCTTTCGGTGTTTACGGCGCTTATATATGCGGAAGCCGCATGCTCATTCGATGGCTGGTCAATAAAGCAAGGCCGCTCATTTATTCGACGGCGCTTCCACCTTCGAACACAGCAGGCGTTTTGAAGGCGTTGGCTTTGGTACAAGAAGAACATTGGCGGCGAGAAAGGCTTTTTGCGGCCAGCAGTTCCTTTCGATGCCTGCTTGAGGCTTCCGGTTTTAAAATCGGCTCCGGCGATTCTCCGATCATCCCTTTAATCGCCGGAGATAACGAAACGGCCCTCCGCTTTAGCGGCGCTCTTGGATCGGCAGGCATTGCTGCGGCAGCAATACGTCCGCCTACCGTCCCGGCAGGCACGGCGCGAATCCGCTTCTCCTTGTCAGCCGCCCATACGGATAAGGAATTAACCGATGCAGCTGCGCAAATTCGCATCATCGGACAGCAACTAGGCGTGCTGGGCCCATGATGGCCTCCAAAATAGTGAAGAAGCAGCAGGGAGCAGGGGCAAAGGGCACCATCTTGTGGCTGCCGGGATGGAGCATGCCGGATAGGGTATTCGATCGGCTGCGGGAGCAGCTGCCCGAGTTTCATCATATATCCGCAGATTATAGGGATGCCGACTCTCCTGAGAGAATGCTGCTCCTGTCGGAAACGGCGGCGGAAAGCAATCGATCTGCGGATGATTCAATTTGCGATAGTAATGGATTTCACGGTCCGCTGTTGATCGCCGGCTGGTCGCTCGGCGGTTTACTGGCACTGAAATTAGCAGCCAAAGGCTGCGCCGACGGTCTTGTATTATTTGCGGCAACCGCCCGGTTTACCCGGTCAAAGGACGAGGCGGACCGCGGCTGGCCGGATGCATACGTCAGGCAGATGATTAAAGGGCTTATGAACGACCGGCAGGTCGTCGAAACGAAATTTCGAAGGAATATGTTTACGGAAGCCGAATGGGATTCTGATCTCGGCGATAGCCTTCCTCATAACGGCAGCTGGACAACCCCGGCTTTAATGGCCGGACTTCAGCTTTTAAGAAACGAGGACTGTCTGCCTGAGCTGCCGGAAATCAAATGCCCGGTCCTTCTTGTCCATGGGACTGCGGATATGATATGTCCTTACGGCGTAGCGTCAGAGCTTGCCGCGTCATTGCCGCGAGCCGAGCTGGTCGCGGTACCTGGCAGCGGGCATGTGCCGTTTTTGGGAAGGGAAGCGGACATCGCTGATAAACTGAGGAGATGGTGGGATGAACATCAGAACAGCTGCTATTCAGCGTCAATTTAACCGCAGTTCGGCGGGCTCGTATGACGCTCATGCCCTTGTGCAGCGAAATATGGCAAACCGGCTCGCCGAATCTCTTCAGGAGGGGGAGTTTGGAGTCGGCAAAGACTGGTCCGACATTCTTGAAATCGGCTGCGGCACGGGCGCGTTGACTGAACGATTGGTGAATGATTGGTCCGCTGCCTCGATTACTGCACTCGATATTGCGCCCGCGATGATTAAGGCTGCTGAGCAGCGACTTCTAATGAATACGCCAAACCAATCCGGGAACAGCCAAGTAGCGCCGATTCGCGTAAGCTTTCTACAAGCGGATGTTGAAACTTGGGCGCCTGATGCACCGCGTGCCTCGTTTGACCTTATTGTCTCGAGCGCTTGTTTTCAGTGGCTGAGCGATCCGAAGCAAACCCTGGGCCATCTTCGGCGGATGCTGCGTGCCGGCGGCATGCTGGTGTTCGCGACATTCGGGCCCGATACGTTCCATGAGCTGCATACGTCATTTGATGACGCCTATCTAGCAACCGGAATGCAGCCGCAGCGGCACGGCCTGTCGTTCCGACCGGCAGAACAGTGGGACAGCCTGCTCCGGGAAACAGGCTTTTCGAATCTTCGTTATGAGCATTCGATCCAAACGGAGAAATATGATTCCGTAAGAGATTTTCTTTTTTCGGTCAAAGCGATGGGAGCGAGCGCTTCGGAAGCCGTCTCCAAGAGCGGACTCAATTCGCGGCGCCTGTTCGCCAACATGTATAAGGCGTACGAGGAGCAGTTTGGCTTGGATGGAGGCATTGCAGCCAGCTATGAGCTTTTGTTCATACACGCATTGGCGGACAAATAGAAGAGATTGGAGCTTTCGAAGCGCAGCTTGTGTAAAAGAAAGTAACTTTTCCCTGCTGCAAAACGTCTGAATATTCAAAGGTAAACAAATGAATGAATGTGGGGGCTTACGACGATGAAGCTGCACAAAAAATCCTGGTTACTGGCGAATATGATTTTGTTGCTGAGTACGTTTTTTGTTTGGAATGCAGCTCATGCCGACTGGGCAAGCCGTTTTGTCGTAAATGACGGGATGTCCTATACGGTATCGGATCAGACAGTAGAAATAGAGCATATCGGGGAAAGGATCGGCAAGGTGACCTCCTATTCGGATGAAGAAGGCACTTATTCAGGCAATTTCTCGAATGTTTATCCGAAGGGGACGGAGTACTACGCCATCAAAGGCGTTGAAGCCCATGTGGCGATAGCGGTTAAGGCAGCGGATGACTCCTTTATAAAAGCAAATTACGAGGGAAAGTATGCCGGCACCATTTTCGACTGGAAAAAAGCTTCGCTCTACGCTTTCGGATGTTTTTTTCTTGTCATGATTGTATTACTAATAAGAAATAATCTGAAAAAGCCCTAAATAAAGAAGAGGGAGTGCTTCCTATGCGCCGGTTAAGACGATAGGAAGCACTCCCTCTTTGAGTTAAAAAATTAAGATTGCAGCTGCAGGTTCCGATCAATCAAAGCGATGCGCTGTTCTACGCAGGCGTGAGAACGAAGCGGATCCTCCGGCGTGTTCATGCAGTAGTCAAGCAGTTGGTCCACGGTCGTTGCGGCAACATGGCAGCGCGTATCGGAGGAAGCGTAATAAATAAATACGTCGCCGTTATCCTGCGCGATGACGCCGTTGCAGAAGGCTACATTCGATACGTCGCCTACGCGTTCAATGCCTTCAGGCGCAAGCAAATGCCCGCCCGGACGGTGCGTAACCTTGTTTGGCTCATGTAAGTCGGATAGGAAGGCGTATAACACATAACGGAGGCCTGCAGCCGTGTTGCGAACGCCGTGAGCGATATGAATCCAGCCCTTGTCCGTCTTGATCGGAGCAGGGCCTTGGCCGTTCTTTACTTCTTTTATGGTGTGGTAGTGACGCTCGTCGATAATCATCTCGCGTTCCACAACCGCATTTTCAATCGTATCGGATAGTCCCCAGCCGATGCCGCCGCCTGAGCCGGTGTCGATAAATCCATCCTGCGGACGAGTGTAGAACGCATATTTGCCTTCCACGAATTCAGGATGAAGCACGACGTTACGCTGTTGGTTCGATGCGGTTTTCAGATCGGCAAGGCGCTCCCACTGCTTCAAATCCTTCGTCCTTACGATTCCGCATTGCGCGATTGCGCTCGAGAGATCTCCCTTCGGCGCGGAAGGATCTTTTCTCTCCGTGCAGAACAAGCCGTAAATCCATCCGTCTTCGTGTTGAACGAGACGCATATCATAAACGTTTACGTCAGGATCGCTTGTCTCCGGAAGCAGGATCGGATGATCCCAGAAGCGGAAGCCGTCAACGGGGCTGTCGCTTTCGGCAATCGCGAAAAAGGACTTGCGGTCATTGCCTTCGACGCGCGCAACGAGATGATATTTGCCGTTTAAGAAAATCGCCCCGGGATTGAAAACGCAGTGGATACCAAGGCGTTCCATGAAGAACGGATTTGTTTCGGGATTAAAATCATATTTCCAAACCAGCGGAGCATGCGCTGCCGTGAGAACAGGATGCACATAACGGTCAAATACGCCGTTGCCAAGCGCTTCCGGTTCATTTTTGCGTTGAACAAGCGCCTCGTAGCGCTCCGTCAGCAATTGCTTGCGTTCATTAAATTTACTCATTAGATAAACCTCCGTTAATGTGTGGTTGGTTGTCCGTTCAGCCGTTCGATCATTTCAAAGCAGGCGCGTCCATTGTGATATGGACATTTCCAAGGGCTGACCTTTTGAACGTTATCGCTTGGCGAACCGTCTCGATTTACGCTCCAATGCCATTCCCCATGCTCTTTGTCAACGATAAAGCGCTCGATGAAGGCCCATGACCGAACGGCAGCCTCGCGATATTTCTCTTCGCCGGTCATTTGGTAAGCATTATAGAAGCCAACGACCGCTTCGGCCTGCGGCCACCAATCTTTATGTGTATCAATCAAGCCCTCTGGCCCTGCTTCGTTTAAAAGGCCGCCATCCGCATCCACGCCTTCGTTAAGTACAGCTTCAGCCATTCGTATTGCAATTTCTTTAGCTTCGGCGAGCAGCTCCTCATCACCGAGCACCTCGGCAGCTTCGACTAACAGCCAGCTGCCTTCGATGTCATGGCCGTAGGAGATATGCTCGGATTTGTAGTTCCACTGCTCGTCGAAAAATAGAATGAATTGCGCTTTGTCCGGATGAATGATGTGCTTGATCGTAATCTTGATAAGCTCTTTCAGCTTTGAGCGCAGCTCATCCGATTTCCATGCCCGGTATAGGTTGGTATAAGCTTCCATGACATGAAGATGCGTATTCATGGATTTCTTTTCGTTTAAATCCTTCTCGCTTAGGCTGTTATCATCCGTCTCCTGCCACTCCCGCGTCAGCGCTTCGAAGTAGCCCTTGAATTGATTGTCGTAGCTGTAGCGCTCAAGCGTGTGAAACAGCTCGATCGCTTGCTTCAGCGCAGCCTCGCTGCCGGTTGCCCGGTAATATTCGGAGTAAGCGTAGATCGCGAAAGCTTGCCCGTATACTTGTTTTTTCGTTTCGGCAGGCTGGCCTGCCGCGTCAACCATCCAATACAATCCGCCGTATACCGGGTCTGCGAAATGCTCATTTACATAATCATAAGCACGGTCAGCGATTTTTAAATAGCTGTCATTTCCCGTGATCCGATAGGCGGAAGCGAAGGTCCACAAAATGCGCGTGTTGAGCACCAGGCTTTTGCCGGCCTCAGGATTTACCGTAAGATCCCGGGTAATGTACCCGTAGAAGCCTCCGTTTTTTTCGTCAACGGTATGCTTCATCCAGAAACCGAGAATGTTCGATTCCAGCTCCTGCTGGATGCTGGCTAACCACTGCTGGTTATTTTCGTTCATTTAATAGAACCTCCCACGGCTTTCTTAGAAATTTTCGAACCGTAATAGTCGCGGACAGTTTGCTCGGCTTGTTTGCCGTACATGCAATAATCATCGTTAACGGCTGCTTCGGTTTCTTCATATAGACATGCCGGCCAATCCCAGAGCATAAAGCCGCCGACCCAATCACGCTTATCAGAATGAGCAAACATCGTTTCGTAGAAAAGGCGCTGTACTTCTTCGCTCGGCGGTCCCGCAAGTCCCCAGTCATTAGGGATATGCTGCGAGCCTTCGCGGCTAGGGCAGCCTGCTTCCATGAAGAAAAAGGGTTTATCGAATTCGGCCACAACCTTCTCGATGCGGTCAAGCTGTTCTTCCCAAGCATCGATAGGGTAGTAGCCGCTGGAGGATATGACGTCAACGGCATCCCACCATTTGATTTGGCCTTCTTGGTATTTATCGCAGTTGTAGGTAACAATCCCGGAGTAAACCTTGCGTACCTCGGCAATCAACTGACGCCATTCGGTTTCACGGCGATCGGTTTGGACCATCTCGCAGCCGATGCAGAACATTTCACACCCGGTTTCTTCGGCCATTCGCGCATAATGCAAAATGAATGTTGTATAGGAAGCGAACCAATCGGACCATTTGGGCTCACAGGGAACATCAAGATCGAAGAAATTGATATGCGCGCGCCATGTCCCGTCCGCACAGTTGACGACCGGCTTTAAGCATACCTTTAGACCAAGTTCTTTGGCTTTGCGTATTGCGTTACGAACCTCTTCATCGGTAACCGTAGGCTCTTCACGGAACTTAATCTCCGTCGCATGCGCGTGATCCTGAAGCGCACCCAGCGTAATAGCTGTCCAGTTTACGTTTAAGCGCTCGGCCATGAGCTCCATGGAACGTTCTGCTGGTGCGCCGGACCAGGTGCCGCGAATGCCAGTCCAGCCCCATGTCATACCGCCAATATAGGCTGCTTTACTCGTCATTTGAGTCGCCTCACTTTTATTTGGTAGTTTTGTTATTGATAATAAAACTTTTTGTTATATAACAAGTAAACATGATTCGCAAAAGGTTTGCAATACCTTTCTTTGTAAGCCGATGATTTCATAATTCCGCTTCATTTAATAACAGTAAAAAGCGCTGAAGTAAACGGGAAATCTAGATAAATAGCTGAAGACAGCGTTTTCACGCAATGTCAGTTTAAGACTATAAATAATATTTTAAACCATTTTAGAACCGCTTTTTATAAGTTATTATCGTAATGTAAGCGGAATCAATACGAACTGAGGGGGATTTAAAAAAATGAAAAAAGTCATTTCGTTAGCACTTGTTTCTGTAGTTATGCTAACATCATTGGCGGCATGTGGTGGGAATAACACGAATTCGAACGGGAATACGGCTACTAACAAGCCGAGCACGAACGACACGGCTACAAATAAGCCGGAAAACGGCGGTACCGAGGAAGCTTCGAAAATTACGGGCGACGTTGTTTTCTTGACAAACCGTACAGACATGATCGATAAGCAGTACGTGGATTACGAAAAACGCTTCGAAGAAAAATATCCGGGCGTCGATCTTAAATTCGAAGCCATTACCGATTACGACAAAACATTGAAGATCCGCATCGCTTCCGGCGATTTCCCTGATGTTGTGTTTGTTCCGACGATTCCAAACGCAGAGCTGGCCAATTATTTTGCTCCGCTTGACGATATCGCGTTTTCCGGTGACATCCACTTCAAAGATTTGAAAGCAAACGAAGGCAAAATGTACGGTATATCCTCCGGCGGTTCTACCGTAGGTATCGTCTACAATAAAAAAGCTTTCGAAAAAGCAGGCATTACGGCTCTTCCGAAAACCTACGACGAGTTCCTGGCCGTATCGCAAAAGCTGAAAGACGCAGGCATCGTGCCGCTGGCTTCCAACTTCAAAGACAAATGGCCGCTTGATACTTGGGTTTACGATATTCCGACGCTTATCGGCTCTGCTTCCGATCACCAAAACAAACGCGCCGAAAGCGACACGCCTTACACGCTTGACAATGCATACGGCAAATCATGGAGCATCCTGCGTGAGCTGTATACGAAAGGCTTCCTTGAAACAGACGTAAACTCGACAAATTGGGAGCAATCGAAAAAAGACATCGCATCCGGTAAGTTCGGTATGTATTTGCTGGGCAACTGGGTTATCAACCAAGTAATCGAAAATGGCGCCGCTGCAGAAGATGTTGGCTTCTTCCCATTCCCATCCGACAACTCCGGCGAAGCAAAAGCGCCGCTTAACCCGGATTTCTTCTACGCAGTCAACAAAGGCGGCAATGTAGAAGCAGGTAAAGCTTTCGTTCAATGGATGATCGAAGAATCGGGTTATGACGATTTCGCAGGCTTCATCCCGACCTTGAAGGCTAAAGAATCGAAGCTTCCGCAGCTTGCTGAATTTAACACCTTCGCGCCAAAATTTTTCGAGCCGGCGGCTCCTGTAGACGCTGCTACGGAAATTCAAAACAAAGCGCAGCTTGACCAAGCAGCGACTGTTCAAGAATTCGTATTGGCTAAAGATCCGCAAAAGGTGCTAGATAAAGTGAACACTGCTTGGGCGAAAGCGAAAAAAGATCTAGGTCTGTAAGAACAAGGATTGCATGCAGGAAGGATGATCCGCTAAGCGGGTATCCTTCCTGCGCATTCCGATTAGAAAGACGCAGGGAGGATGGGATTGTTCCATGTTTAGCAGATTGCCTTTCAAAACACAAAAGAACTTTGTAATCTTTGGATTTGTCGCATTGCCGCTGCTGCTGCTGTTGACATTCGCCTATTATCCGGCACTTGAACTCATTCATTTAAGCTTTACAAGCTGGGACGGATTAAGCCCTGATAAACCTTGGATTGGATGGTCGAACTATAAAGAGGTATTTGCAAATCCTGCAATCTTCGGTGTTTTCAAACATAACTTTGCCTATTTCGCCGTAGGAATCGTACAAAATATCGCCGCGATCTATTTCGCCGTGGTGCTGAACAGCAAGCTAAAAGGAAAAAACTTTTTCAGGCTGCTGCTGTTTTTACCGTACATCCTAAACGGCGTTGCTGTAGCATACTTATTCGGTTACGTATTTGATACGACGAACGGATCTTTGAACTACCTGCTCGGACAGCTCGGCTTTGATGCCTTGTCGAAAACAAGCTGGCTCGGAAACGGATCGTTCGTCAACTACACGCTTGCTTCCATTGGTTTCTGGCGTTTCATGGGCTTTAACATGGTTATTTACCTAGCTGCGCTTCAATCCATCCCGAACGATATCTATGAAGCGGCTTCGATCGACGGAGCAAACGGCTGGCAAAAGTTTATTAGCATCACGCTTCCCAACATCTACAAAATTATCGAGCTCAATTTGTTCCTTACGGTTACGGGTGCGTTGGAGGTATTCGATCTGCCTTATATCTTGACCAAGGGCGGACCGGCGGGATCGAGTGAAACCTTCGTTATGAAAATCGTCGAGACGGCCTTCCAATTTAACAATTATGGCCTAGCATCCGCGATGAGCGTCGTCTTGCTGCTCTTCGTTGTCATTGTATTATCGATTCAGCGCTTTTTATTGAAAGGAAAGGGGGAATAATCGATGAATAAATCCAATAAGCTTTGGGACACAGTCAAGTATATCAGCCTCGTATTGGCGGCATTTGCGATTTTATTCCCGCCTTATATCATCGTCGTCAACGCGTTTAAGACGAAGGATGAATTCCATGATAAATCGACCATTGCGATGCCGGACAGCTTCCTGTATTTGAAAAACTTCGCGCAAGCCTTCAAGCAAGCGGATATGCTTCATGCATTTGGAAACACATTATTTATTATTGCGGTAACGCTAATTTTAAATATCTTGATCGGTTCAGCGTTTTGTTACGCCGTAGGGCGCTTCAATTTTAAATTTAAGGGACCGATTGTCGGTTTGTTCTTGTTTGCTACGATTATTCCAGCTATTACAACGCAGGTCGTCAACTACAAGACGATTCAAATGCTTGGACTTACGAATAATCTAATGGGTCCCGTTCTTATCTATGTGGGCGCGGATATCCTGCAAATCTACATTTACCTGCAATTCATCCGGAACATTCCGAACGAGCTGGACGAAAGCGCAATGCTGGAGGGAGCTTCATTAATCCGGATTTTCCGCTCGATCATCTTCCCATTGCTTGCTCCGGCAACGGCGACCATCGTTATTTTGAAAACGATCAGCATCTATAATGATATGTTCATCCCGCTGCTTTATTTGCCCAGGGCCGAGCATGTCGTCGTCTCCACGTCGCTCATGCGCTTCTTTGGGGTTAACAGCGGAGACTGGCAAATGATCTCGTCTGCGATTCTCATTATTATGATTCCGACGGCGATCATGTATATCTTCTTGCAAAAGTATATATTCGCGGGCGTAACAAGCGGTGCGGTTAAATAACCGTCCGCTTTTTTTTCCGTTGCAGAGGAACCGATTTTAGCGCAAACTGTAAGAGGCACGCGCAAAAGGGGCGATCAGGAATGAACATTATCATCGCGGACGATGAGGAATTTATACGGTTAGGCCTTGAAAAAATTTTAACGAAAATGGACTTGGACATTACGGTCATCGGCTCGTACAGCAACGGAATGGACGCTTGGACGCATATTTCGAAGCTTGGCGAGGGTGAGCTGGATGTGCTGATTACCGATATAAAAATGCCGATGATGGATGGCTTGAAGCTGATTGAACATCTGCGCGGCAAGGCCATTGCGACAATCGTGCTCAGCGGTTTTAGCGAATTTGAATATGCCCGCAAGGCGCTGCGTTACGGCGTGCGGGATTATTTGCTCAAGCCGGTCGATAAAGCGAATTTATATGACCTTTTGATCAAGATTAAGCAAGAGCGCGAGGAAAACAGGCTGGCAGGGGAAACGAACGAACCTCTTCTGCAGCAGGAGCCGATTTCAAAAGAAAAAGAGCATCATGTCATCGAACAGATGAAATCCATCCTAGAGCAGGAATACGGCAAAAACTTCGAAATGGAGCGCATGGCTGAGACCGTCGGCATGAGCGCCAATTATTTAAGCCGTCTATTCAAGCAGGAGACAGGCATGACCCTGACGGATTATTTAATCGATATTCGAATCGAGAAAGCGAAGCAGTTTCTGACTGACCATCCGAATTTGAAAAACTATGAAATATCGCAGCTGGTCGGTTATAGCGATCCGGTCTATTTCAACAAGCTGTTCAAGAAGATGACGGGAGAAACGCCGAAGGATTATAAAGGGAAGCACCGTTAGCCGTTTAGCCAAAATGAATAGAAGAAGCGCAAGATCCTATATTTACAGCTGCACAATATGAGCGTAATATTGTGCCGTAGCGCTTTGAATAAACACGCGTTTATAAGCGAGTTGAGCTGCAGAGGGATGGAGAGGGCAATGTCAGAGAGCGCAGAAAAGGCAAGGCTTGGCGCGGCTGCAAGAGGCCTCGCCAGCACATTTGAAAATGCATCCTTAAAGGAGGACGCGAGTCCGTTACGATTCTTGTTATCGCTGTACAAAGGGAATTTCGCCAACCTGTTGGTTTCCTTATTGTTTTTATTGATTAAGAGCGCGCCTGTCTACGTGCTGCCGATCGTAACCGCGAATATCATTAACATCGCTACGAATCCGGCAAAGTATCCGATCAGCGGCATCTGGATTAATTTCTTCATTATTTTGATTGTCATTTTGCAAAACATACCGACGCATGCCGCTTACATATCCTTTCTAAGCCGCGCGGTCAGATTCGTTGAAGCGGGGCTGCGAAGCGCATTGGTGCGGAAGCTGCAGCAGTTGTCCATCAACCAGCACCGCGAGCTGCCGGCGGGCAAGCTGCAGTCGAAGGTGCTTCGCGACGTAGAAGCGGTCGAGATGATGTCGAAGCAGTTTATGATCGCACTCGCGCCTGCCGTCGTGAACATCATTGTATCGTTCGTGATTACGCTGAACAGCAGCTGGATCGTATCGTTGTTTTTCGTATTGACGATCCCTATGTCGATTACGATCGTGACCATTTTCCGCCGCAAAATCAGAAAGTCGAACAAGGAATTCCGCAAGGAGATCGAACAAATGTCCTCGCGCGTCTCGGAAATGGTGGAGATGATTCCGATCACTCGTGCGCACGGTCTGGAGAAGGTAGAGATTGCCCGCATCGATTCAACGCTGCGTAACATACAGGGCAAAGGATACCGCCTTGATCTGGTTGAAGCCTATTTTGGCTCGACGAACTGGGTTACCTTTCAGATTTTTCAAGTGCTTTGCCTGATCTTTACGGCTTATCTTGCTTACCAAGGCGAGATCCAGGTAGGCGATGTGGTCATGTATCAGGGCTTCTTCTCCATGATTTTGGCTTCGGTTACAGGACTTATTAATATTTACCCGCAAATCGCCAAGGGCTTGGAATCCATTCATTCCATAAAGGAAATATTGGTATCGACGGATATTGAAAACAACAGCGGCAAAAGAAAGCTGGCCGGCGTGCGCGGGGAATTTTCGTTTCAAGGCGTTGAGCTTTCGTACCCGGGGAGCGAGCATCATGTGCTCGAGGACGTTACGCTAGATGTGGAGGCAGGCGAATGCATCGCCTTTGTCGGCGCATCGGGCGCGGGCAAGTCTACGGTGCTCAACCTCGTGATCGGCTTTCTTCAGCCCACGGGCGGGAAGGTGCTGATGGACGGCATCGACCTGGCGGATATCGATCTTCGCAGCTATCGCAAGCATTTGGCTGTCGTGCCGCAGACGAATATTTTATTTTCGGGAACGATTCGGGACAATATCACGTATGGACTGCGCGATATCAGCGATGCGCAGGTCAAACGCGTCGTGGAGATGGCTAACCTGTCGGAGTTTATCGGGCAGCTTCCTGACGGTTTGGATACGATGGTTGGGGAGCATGGCGGCAAGCTTTCCGGCGGACAGCGGCAGCGTATCGCCATCGCGAGAGCGCTCGTGCGTGAGCCGAGCATTATTATTTTGGATGAGGCGACCTCGGCTCTCGATAATGAATCGGAATTCCATGTCCAGAAGGCGATGCAGGAGCTTATTAAGGGCCGCACGACCTTTATCGTTGCCCACCGCTTATCGACGATTCGCGATGCTGACCGCATCGTAGTCATGAAGCACGGCCGCATTGCCGAGGTGGGCACCTTCGACGAGCTGATGGCAAGCAAGGGCGAGTTTTATAACCTGAAGCAGCTGCAGCTGTAAAAGGGCATATCGAAGATGAAAAAAGGTTGATCAGGACATAGAGCCCGATCAACCTTTTTCGCTTACAAGTGCAATGTGGCTTACAACGACCACCATTTGAGATACAGATAAGGATCAACCGCATGATAGCCCGACGATTTTTTGTAGATGCCGAAGTGGAGGTGAGTGACGAATTTACCTTCCGTTCCTTCGGGGCCGTAGCCGGTGCTGCCCACATAGCCGATCAATTGACCGGCAGCAACCTTGGCGCCATCCTTAATACCGGCGGCATATTTGGATAAATGCGCGTAATAAAAATCAGTGCTGTCGTCGACGCGAACTGTAATCCGCCAGCCGCCGTATTCATTCCAGCCTGCTTTGACTACCGTGCCGGCCAACGCGCTGTATACAGGGGTGCCTTTGGGCGCGAAAATATCCACGCCTTCATGCGCGCGTACCGCAGGGCCGTCAGCCGACCAGGAACGGGCTTCCGCATAGCTGTTCGAGAAAGGCGTGTATTTCCCTTTTGCGACAGGAAATACGCCGTTTAAATATTGGTTAGGCGCTTTGGGGATGCGAACGCTAAGGCCTCCCCAAATGTTGTTCGGGTTGGTCAGCTGGGGATTAGCCGCGATCAGCTTCGAAAGCGGAACATTGTAGCGCTGCGCGATTTTCCACATCGTATCCCCCGTGAGAACGCTTGCAGATTTGAATTCCGGCGGATCGGGAACATGCAGCTTCTGTCCTATAATAAGCGAATCCGAGGTGAGACCGTTTAGCTGCTTCAATTGAGCGGCGGTCGTGCTGTACTTCGTTCCGATTATCCATAGGGTATCATTTTTCTGTACCGTGTAAGAGGCGGCGGAACCTGTGAATGGAAGGGCGGTTAAGAGGGCTAACATAGCGGTGCTGCAAACGAGCTGTTTCATTCTGTTATTCATGCTGTCTCGTCCTCTCTATGTAGAAGATATGGCCTGCTCTTCCATTTTAATAGAGAAAGCGCTTTATATTTAGCGGTAAATATTGGGCACATGCGGCTGCGCATGGGACCAAAGTCGGCGAAAATATTTTCATATTTTTATAGGTAATATTAAAATTCTTTTATTAAACCTGCAATCGGAATGAACTATAATGTGAATATCATTTAATAAAATAGTAACGAGGTGCTTACATTTATGCGAAAAAAGCTCATCTATACGCCGCCGGCTAACGGTTATCCGGAGTGGAACAACAATCCCGAAATCTATCGTATCAACCGCATGGACGCGCATGCTTCGTTAATGCCTTTTGATACAGTGGAGGAAGCCTGGGAAGGAAGCCATCACAAATCTACCAACTATCTTACGTTAAACGGCCAGTGGAAATTCGCGTTTGCGGCCAATGCGGAAGCCCGAATCGCCAACTTCTATGAAGCAGACTATGACCACAGCGAGTGGGACAGCATTGCGGTGCCTGCCCACTGGCAGCTGCAGGGCTATGATTATCCGCAGTATACGAATATCAAATACCCATGGGATGGCAATGAGGATATTAAAGCGCCGTTTGCCCCTACGGCGTACAATCCGGTCGGCTCGTATGCGCGGACCTTTACGGTGCCGGCAGGTTGGAGCGGCAAGCCCGTGTTTATCAGCTTCCAAGGCGTCGAGTCGGCATTTTATGTGTGGCTGAACGGCGAGCTTGTCGGATTTAGCCAAGATACGTTTACGCCATCTGAATTCGATTTAACCCCATATCTCGTTCCAGGCGAGAACAAGCTAGCCGTAGAGGTCTACCGCTGGAGCGATGCAAGCTGGCTGGAGGATCAGGATTTTTGGCGGATGAGCGGAATTTTCCGCGATGTGTATTTGTACACGACGCCTGAAGCGCATATTTACGATTATTTTGTGAAAACAGAGCTGGATGAGCAGTTCAAAGATGCGGAGTTCATCGTTGATGCGAAGCTTCTCAACTATTTTGTTAAGCCGCTCGGGGCAATTACGGTCGAGGCTGCGCTGTACGATGCGAAGCGGGTTCCCGTATTTGAAGCGCCATTATCGATCCGGACGGAGATCGAGGGAGAAGAGCTTGCTGCCGTGCAGCTGCGCGCAGCGGTAATAAACCCGCTGAAATGGAGCGCGGAGCAGCCCCATTTGTATACGCTTATCCTCAGCTTGAAGTCGGAGGACGGAACGCTGCTCGAGGCGATCAGCTGCAAGGTTGGCTTCCGTAAGTTCGAAATCAAGGATGGGCTCATGCAAATCAATGGACGGAGCATCATGTTCAAAGGGGTTAACCGTCACGAATTCTCTTGCGATACCGGCCGGGCGATCAATGAAGCGGATATGCGCAAGGATATATTGCTGATGAAGCAGCATAACATCAATGCCGTTCGGACCTCGCATTATCCGAACGATTCGCTCTGGTATAAGCTGTGCGACGAATACGGCTTATATGTTATCGATGAGACGAATCTGGAGACGCATGGCGCATGGTCCTATGGCCAGCAGGAGCCGGGCACGACTGTTCCGGGAAACTTGCCCGAATGGACAGGTGCGGTGCTGGACCGCTGCAATTCAATGTTCCAGCGCGACAAGAACCATGCGTCGATCGTCATTTGGTCGCTCGGCAACGAATCGTTTGGCGGCGACAATTTTATCAAAATGCATGATTTCCTGCGTGACGCGGATCCTTCGCGCGTCGTTCACTATGAGGGGGTTTTCCATTATCGCGCCTCGGAAGCGGCTTCGGACATCGAAAGCCATATGTATACGAGCCCGCAAGGCGTCGAACATTACGCTCAAAACAATCCGAAGAAGCCGTTTATATTATGCGAATACAGCCATGCCATGGGCAACTCCTGCGGCGGCTTGCATGTGTATTGGGAGATCTTCGAGAAGTATCCCGTTTTGCAGGGCGGCTTCATTTGGGATTGGATTGACCAAGCGATTCGCGTGACCGATGAGAACGGCATTTCGAAAATGCTGTACGGCGGCGACTTTGGCGAGTCGCCGCATGACGGAAATTTTTGCGGGAACGGCCTTATTTTCGCAGACCGGACCATATCGCCAAAGCTCCAAGAAGTGAAGAAGGTATACCAGAACGCGAAGTTCGAAGCGGTTGATTTGAAGCGCGGCGAAGTGAAGGTGACAAACCGCCATTTATTCAGTACGCTCGATCAGTTTACGTTTGCTTGGCAGGTAGCGGTAAACGGCGAAGTTGTGGAATCGGGCAGCTTAGAAGCAGCGACACAGCCGGAAGCCGAAGAAACGCTGGCCATTCCTTATGAACTGCCGCTGCTAGCGCGTGCCGAAGATGAAGCCGTGCTTACGGTTCAGCTTCTATTGAAGGAGCAGACGCTTTGGGCGGAGGCAGGTCATGAGATCGCATTTGAGCAATTTGTGCTGCCTGCCCCGGTTAAGCTATTCGTCGGTTCCGGAGTATTTAAGCCGGCGATCCAAACGGAGCAAACGGCTGAAACGCTGCTCGCTCGCGGCGAGAGCTTTACCGCTTCGTTCGATCTGACGAACGGAAGCCTAGCATCCTACAAATGGAAGGGCTCCGAGCGGCTGTCCAAAGGCTTAACGCCGAACTTCTGGCGCGCTTATACGGATAACGACCGCGGCAATAAACAGCATGAACGTTGTGCTACTTGGCGCGAAGCAGGAGCAGAGCGGAGCCTGCGCGCGATCACATGGGAGGCCCAGGAAAGCAGTTTGACCGTACGCGTGCAGTACAGCCTGCCTACGACATCCGTTTCCCTGCTTTCGTTGATTTACACGTTAAGCGGCGAAGGAGAGGTTAGCGTGTATGAAGAGCTGCAGCCGGGAGAAGGATTGCCGGAAATTCCTGAGGTGGGCATGCTGTTCCATATGCCTGCTGCTTATGATCAAGTCAGCTGGTACGGCAAAGGGCCGGACGAGACCTACTGGGACCGTCAGACCGGCGGCAAGCTCGGGCTTTACGGCGGCAAGGTCCGCGATCAGCTCGTGCCTTATATCAGGCCGCAGGAATGCGGGAACAAAATGGATGTGCGCCATGCAGCCGTAACGAACGCGCAAGGCGAAGGGCTTGTGCTGAAGGGCGCACCGCATTTTGAGCTGAACGTACTGCCTTACACGCCTTCCGAGCTGGAAGCGCATGACCATATCCACCTGCTTCCGGACAGCGATAAAACGGTTGTCCGTGTCAATCATAAGCAAACGGGCGTTGGCGGGCATGACAGCTGGGGACAGCGGCCGGAGAAGGAATATATCCTATATGCGAACCAAGTCTATACGCATCGGTTTTCGCTGCAGGGCATTTAAATAAAAAAAGAGGCTGGTCATCCGTCTGCTGACGGAGGGCCGGCCTCTCTTTTATTTGATATAGATTCCGCCAAAGGGCAGCACCTCTCGAAGAATACGTTTGATAAAGCCGCCGTTCTGGAGCTGCTCCTCAAGCTCGGCATCGCGTGATCCGGTTTGGATAAGCACAGGACCCGTACCGCGTATTTCCCACTGGACATTCATGTGCTGGCTGGCAAGCTTATTGCCATAAACCGAAAGCTGGATAGAGGCATGCTCCGGGTAAGCGACCAGCGCGCCTGTCTCTACATATAGCGGGCGATCCGGCTGAAGCTGAATCGATTTCACGTCACCCGCCGTAATAATGCCCAGCCTGCCGGGACCGGAGAACCGCATACGGACAAATTCTTTCGTTATCCAAGCGTTTTTGAGCTTTTGTACAACGGATTTGAGCTTCATGCCTTCCGAGAAAAAGATGACGTGACGGAAGTCGAACAGCAAATCGCTGTTCTCATCGATTAGAACCGTTTCAAGCGAGCAGCCTGCCGGCAAACCGATGATGAATTCGGACGGACCCGAGAGCATGGAGCGAATCCATCTTTTTTTGCGGTACATGCCGGCGAGGTCCATAAAGCGGTCCTCGCGATTTTGCGGATCGCCTTGATAGGCGATAATGGATTTGGGGTGCAGCACATGGAGCTTGTCCGAAGCTTCAAGCCGGACATGAACATGACCCGTTTGGGCAGGAAGGGTAATATTCATCCGCTGATTCCTTTACCGCCGGCGCTCCGCTGCTTACGCCATACCATATATCGCCATACGCGTATAGATACGATATAAGCAATCAAAACGACAGCGATAACAATAACCGTGTTGATGAGCTTGCTGATCAAGGACTGGCGGTCATGCTTCATCCGGTCCATTTCGGCTTGCAATTCGGCGTTCTGCGCAATAAGCTGTTCGTTTTGTGCAAGAAGCTCTTGCTGCCTGAGGGCATACTCCTCTGCTGCTTTGGCCGACTCCTCAAGCTTCTGCTGCTGCGCGGAAAGCTCTTCCTTCGCTTCGAGATACTGCTGCTCCAGCTCGCTAATCTTTTCCGGGGTATCGTAAATGGCTTTGATTCGATCGAAGAAGCCCGCATGTGCGGCAGGCTGCGGTATAGCTATTAGAATAAAGGATAAGAAACATACAATGGCGAGAACTTTCCGAACGGGCTGTCGCATCATAGTCCTCCTTGAAATTTCGACATAATGGGAGCTGATGCTTATATTTTACAGCCTTTCTCGACAATAGTCACTCTCGTCCGGCTAAAGCGCGTTTCGGGGAGATTCATATGCAGATTTATAAGCGAAAACCTATAAATTCGTATCCATCGAAAAAAGGATAGCAGCCAGGTTGGCTGCTATCCTTGGGATAAGTCCTATTTTCTAACGTACAGGCGGCTTGTTTCTTCCCAAATTCCGCCCGGCTCAAGCGAGACAAGCCCGATTTGCTCGGCAGGAAGGTTAACGTTCGGCGCGTTAACGAGATTAAGCTGCGGTTCTGGGCAGAAGAAGCCTGGCGTCGCATTGTTGTTCCAGATCATCCACTGCTTGTAGGCCGTTCCGATATCGTAGACAAGCGTCACGCCATTTCGCGTATCGGTCAGCTCCATGGCGTTGCGGCCGTTTTGCGGTTCGGTTGTGTAATGGTTATCCATCGACGCCCAGAAAGGCGAGATTCCGGTTGTTTTCATAGCTTCCTCTTCCGCGATAAGCGGCTGGTAGCTGCCTGTCGGAAGCATCCGCTCGTTCAGCTCCCAGCGTTTGCCGGTAGTGAGGGTGAAGCGGTAATCATCCGACGTGCTGTTCGGAGCGAACGGGGCATTGATTGCCGTGTGGAAAGCGATCAGGCAAGGCATGGCTTCCGTTCCTTCATTATGTACCGATACATGCTGCAGCAATCCTGTATCATTTAACGCGTAACGCAGCTTCAAGGTGAAGCGGTGAGGCAAATACGTGTAGATCGGGTGAGTCTCATCGATTGAAATTTTGAGCGACACGTAGCTTTCGGTTTTGTTCGTGCCAAAATCCTCTACGCTCCATGCAGCCGTATGGAAAAATCCGTGCAAATGATTGCCGGTTTTGGCTTCGTTAACGGGAAAGTTATAAGTTCTGCCGTTCCAAGTGAAGGTACCGTCCTCATAACGGTTGGGAGGGAACAACACCGGAATGCCGTGAATGCCCGGATTCGCTCTAAAGCCGTCCATTTCCTCAAGCGATGGCTCGCGCAGGAACGTATAGTTATTTACTTTATCGCGGAATGCGATGAGGTTGGCTCCGACTGCCGGCAATACTGCCGCTTCATAAGGTCCCCATTGCAGCCATACGGCTTGTTCGTCATGAAATAATTGTTCGAATGCTTGTCCTTGCGTAGACATGAAAATCCTCCTAAAAAGTATTTGGAATAAAGCTTAACACGTCAAAGCATGAGCTGGAAAAATCATATTCAACCTAAGAATAGCAGGACAGAGCCAAACAAACAACCGCCCTAATCCGCATATAGCGAATTAGGGCGGTTGTTCATGCGGTTATTGCGTGATGCGCAAGTCTTTGCTCGATGCGCGCTGCGAGAACAGCTGTTGAATGACATATTGCTTGCGGCGATTGACCGAAACCTGTTTGGATTCGGAAATATCGGAGCCGAAGAAAATGGTGCCGCCTTCGATCGTCTTGATTTTTCCGATATTAATGTAGCAATTGGAGCTGATCGGATAGAAGCTGCTTTCATTCGTTAGCTGTGCAATCTGTTCGGCAGTCATTCTCTTTTTTATATTATAGTTTCTGCCATGGAAGCTTACGAGACCCTGCATACCGAGCTTAAAGTAAAGCACATCCGATTCCAGCTCAAAATCCTCATACACGTTCCGTTCGCTCAGTACTACATTCATCATCTCAATTTCCCCCTTTAGAAATGTGAACCACTGAATTGTTAGCGCTTACATTGTAACATGTTACAATAGTATTTGTGAAGTCTTTTATAAAAAAAAGACATTGTTTGCTAAGGCGGCTTATGCTATGGTCACTGTAATGCCAAAAAGCCAGAAAGGTTGGGTAGCTATGAGCAATCAAAATGGACAACCGACATCGGGTAAAATCCTCTACATCGGGTCATATGGAGCGGCGGAAGATGCGACCGTGCATGTTTGCGCGTTTGATGGGAGCACGGGTGAGCTCGCTGTTATTCAACGTGTAAGCGGTCTGGAAAATGCTTCATATTTAGCGCTTCATCCAGATGGAAAACGTTTGTATGCAGCCAGCGAAACGGAAGCGACAGGAGACGCGAGCGGGGGCTCGGTCGCGGTATTTGAGATCGACGGGGTAACGGGAATGCTGACGGGCCCAAGCAGCCGGGCGCTTACGCACGGCGCACATCCTTGCTATATCAGCACGGATAAGACGGGTAAGGTGCTGCTTGCCGCTAATTATACGGGCGGCAACGTTGCTTTGCTTCCTATTACAGCAGAAGGCCAACTAACCGAGGCCGCAGCGGTGGAGCAGCATGCCGGCGAGCTGGGTCCGAATGCCGCAAGGCAAGATGCTCCGCATGCACACTGTATCGTACCGCTCGGAGATTCGCCTTACGTATGCGCCGCCGATTTGGGAATCGATGCTATCGTCATCTATCGTTTCGATGAAGAGAAACATTCGCTTACTCCGCACGGGATCAGCAAGGTCCATCGCGGCGCCGGTCCTCGCCATTTAATCTTCCATCCGGCTCTTCCTGTCGGTTACGTCATGAATGAACTGGATTCCACGGTCACGGTGCTGAAGGTGGATGCCGAGAAGGGCGTATTAACGGCGGGGCAAACCATTTCGGCTCTACCAGCAGGCTATAGCGGCTATAATGATGCGGCTGACATTCATTTAGACACGTCCGGACGTTATCTATACAGCTCTAACCGCGGGCATAACAGCATTGCCGTATTTGCGGTAGATCAAGCGACCGGCGGGCTAACGCTTATCCAGTCTGTTGATTGCGGAGGCGACTCTCCGCGTAATTTTGCCGTCTCGCCTGATGGCGGCCATTTGCTGGCGGCGCATCAGAAAACAGGAAACATCGTGGTCTTTACGATCGATGCGGAGAGCGGGCTCTTAGAGAAAACCGCTTCATCGCTTGAATTGCCGAGTCCGGTTTGCATAAAATTCGCCAAATAATAATGGCCAACATGATCCGAACAAGGAGATGAAGGCTTTTCGTTAAGAAAGGCAGGTCCTGTATATTATGTCTGCACCGCTTACAACAAGCGTCATCAACAAAGAAGCGATTAAATCAGCTACCGTTTATTCCATATTAATATGCATCAGCTCCGTTCATCTCATGAATGATATGATGCAGTCGGTCGTATCGGCATTATTCCCTGTTTTAGAGCAGTCGTTGCGGCTGAGCTTGGCTCAAATCGGCTGGATTGCTTTTACGCTCAATATGACCTCCTCGGTCATGCAGCCTGTGGTTGGCTTAATATCGGATAAAAGACCTGCGCCGTGGATGCTTCCGGTCGGCATGTTTTCGAGCATGATCGGGATGGCAGGCTTAGCCTTTGCCCCGAATTTTTATTTGGTGCTGCTTGCGGTTGTGTTTGTGGGACTTGGCTCAGCGGTATTCCATCCGGAGGGCTCGCGCGTCGTGCATTTGGCCGCCGGCCCCCGCCGAGCGTTCTCCCAATCGATTTATCAGGTCGGCGGCAATTTCGGTCAAATGCTCGGGCCTCTAATGACGATGCTGATCTTTTTGCCGTTTGGCCAAAAGGGCGCGATATGGGGTACCTTGCTCGCTGCCGCAGCCATCATAATATTGATAAAAGTCGTACCTTGGTATAAAACGCATCTGGCGTTGCAGGACGGCAAAAGGCAGCAGCGAAAAGCCGCTGGCAGCATGAAGGCTGCCCTATCGCCTAAGGTCGTCGGATTCGCGCTTGCGATTTTGTTCGCTATCGTATTCGCACGCTCCTGGTATGCTGCAGCTATCGGCAATTTCTATCAGTTTTATGTGGTGGAGACGTACAGCCTGTCCATCAAGCAGGCGCAAATCCCGCTGTTTTTGTTTATGGCTGCCGGCGTAGCCGGTACGTTTCTGGGAGGGATACTCGCGGATCGGATCGGACGGAAGAAAATGATGCTCTTATCTATTCTTGGAGCCGCGCCTTTTGCGCTCGCGCTCCCGCATTTGCCGCTTCCTATGGTTTATCCGTTAATCGTACTGCTGGGCTTTATCCTGCAATCCGGCTTTTCGGTTAGCGTCGTATATGCGCAGGAGCTCATGCCCGGCAAGGTAGGCACGGCTTCGGGCCTTATTACCGGACTTGCATTTGGAATGGGCGGCCTCGGCGCAGTCGTGCTTGGCTATTTGGCGGACAGCCGGTCGCTTAGCTTTGTGATGGTAGCATGCAGCGTTCTGCCGCTGATTGGCTTGCTCGCTTTTATGCTTCCGAAGGATAGAAGAGAAGCTGCATAAAAGGAATGACATGAAAGGACAACCGTTTTAAGGAGCTATCCTTAGGGCGGTTGTTCTTTTTTTATTTGGGAGGTTGATAAAAACCAAACATAATTATATAATGTTTATAAAATAAGCAAACAAAATAAAGAGGTGTTTGATAAATGGAGAGTGAAGAAAGATTTTGGTCATCGTCGGTCGAAGAGCTGAAGCAGGGTTATGTATATGAAAATACAGAAGGCTGTTATTATTGTTTGATCTGCGGGGAGCGCTTTGAGGATGGGGAGATTTTTCGCCATGAGCAATCCGGGCGGTGGTTCGAGGCCCGTAAATACGCAGCCCATCATATCCAGCAGGAGCATGGCTCCATGCTCGATTATTTGCTGGAGCTCGATAAGAGGCAGACAGGACTGACTGATCTGCAAAAAGAGCTGATCCGCGGATTTGCCGATCAATTGTCCGATCAAGAAATGATGACCCGAACAGGCGTGGGCAGCGCCTCGACCATACGAAACCACCGTTTCGTGCTAAAAGAGAAGGCGAAGCAGGCGAAGCTGCAGCTCGCAATTATGGAGATGATGGAGCTGGGGTCGGCTGCGGCACCGCGTTTTGTACCTGTGCATCGCACTGCTACGCAGATAGATGAGCGTTACGCGATAACGGAGGACGAATACGCGTCGCTGTTGAAGCAATATTTTCCGAATGGACCTGAAGGGCCGCTAGCCTCATTTCCCCGTAAAGAAAAGCGTAAAATTGCCATACTTCGGCATATTTCTTCTTATTTTAAAAGCGGAACGCGTTATACGGAGAAGGAAGTGAACGAGCAGTTAAGCCGTTTCTGGGAACAGGATTACGTGACTTTGCGGCGATATTTGATCGAATACGGGTATTTGGATCGTACGGACGATGGCCGTGCGTATTGGGTAAAGGGCACGAGCATCGGGGAAAGGCATCATGAGGCAGAAGCTTCAAAGGAGCATAGCGAATCTTCGAAGGCGGGCAGCAAAGGAAAAAAAGGAAAGTCAGGGAAGGCGAAGCCGAAGGAGATTTTACGAGAGCAAGCCGACGAACGAAAGGAGGAGCAGAATGTGGATAAGGAAAAGCGCAAGCAGCTGACGGCTGAATACCAGGAACGCGAACGGATGATGGGCGTTTTTCAGATTAAAAATAATGCCAATGGCAAAGTTTATATTGGAGGCTCGACTAATCTAGACGCGCTATGGGGAAAAGAGCAGTTTATTCTGAATATTGACGGGCATGCGAACAAAGAACTGCAGAAGGAATGGAAGCAATTCGGCAGTGAAAATTTTTCGTTTCTCGTTCTCGAGACCGTTAAATTGGATCAAAAGATTCGTTATGATTATAAAGACGTTTTAGATCCTGAAGGCCGGCAGCCCGTTGATATGGTACGCCAATACAACCGGGAAGTCGCTGAATTAAAGGAGCAGTGGGTAGAGAAGCTAAGGCCTTATGGCGAGAAGGGTTACCATGGCGCAGGTGAGAACGCAAAGGATTAAAGATTACGGATTAAAAAGGGAGTGTGTACATTAACATGTCTGCAAAAGGAATAAAAGGAGCCGGAGCTGGAAATAGCTTGCTCCGCAATACATTTTTTCAAACGATCTTGCTGTCAAACGTACTGCTGCAAATCGGGATATGGGTACGGAATTTTGCTATCCTAATGTACGTGACAGATAAGACAAACGAAGACCCGTTCGCCATTAGCTTAATGGGCTTTGTGGAATTTTTGCCGATTTTCGTATTCTCGTTCATCGGCGGGACGTTTGCGGATCGCTGGAAGCCGCGCCTTACGATGATTTGGTGCGATTTCTTATCCGCGTTATCCGTATTTATCGTGCTGATTACGCTTCTATACGGATCATGGCATATGGTTTATTTTGCCACGTTCGTGTCCGCGATTTTATCGCAATTCTCGCAGCCGTCGGCCATGAAGCTGTTTAAGCAGCATATTCCGGCGGAGCAACTGCAATCTGCAATGGCGATGTTCCAGTCGCTTATGGCGATATTTATGGTGCTAGGACCGTCCCTAGGCGTTATTTCGTATCAAAAGTTCGGTATTGAGATTTCGATCGGCGTAATGGGTGTAGCCTTCTTGTTATCGGCAGTCGTCTTGTTCCGAATCCCTCGCGACCGTGAGGTGGAGAAAACGGAAGCCGTTGTTGAACGCCAATTCTGGCAGGAACTAAAAGCCGGCTTCGCTTACGTATGGCGTAGTCCGGTACTGAAAGCACTGGGTGGAACGTTCGCGCTTGCAGGAACGGCTGTCGGTATCGCGCAGACACTCGGCTTGTTCATCGTGCTGGAGCGCCTGGGGCAGCCAAAGGAGTTTTTGCAATACATGTTGATGGTGAACGGAATTGCGATGCTCGTTGGCGGCGGTGCAGTCATGGTCGTAGCCAAGAAGATTGCTCCGCAAAAGCTGCTGGCGATTGGTCTGTTAATCAGCTCGCTGACGATGATCGGTACAGGATTATCAACAAGCATTCCTCTAACGCTCGTACTGCAGTTTATAGGCGGCCTAGGCTTCCCTATGATTCAAATCGGTATTAGCACCATGATTCTGCAGTGGTCAGAGGAAGCCTATACGGGCCGCGTGAACGGCGTACTTACGCCTATGTTTATGGGAATGATGGTTATCATGACGCTGGTTGCCGGTCAGCTCAAGCTGGTATTCCCGCTTGTCGGCATTTATACCGTAGCAGGGTCCATTATGTTCTTAGGAATGCTGCTTCTTGTTCCATTATTTAAGCAAAAACCGCTAATCGCCCAAACGAACGCATAGCAGTCTAGGGGATATTGACAGAAACTTCCTTGTGAAGTAACATCTATTTTAGTTGATACAAGGTATGGCGAAGCACGCTTACACCCTCGTAAGAGGGAGGGGCGTGCTTTTTTTGTTGTTTCGGTGCTGTCCTTGGGAGAGTGGCATGCCGAATCGGGAGGACACGAGAGGTTGGTCTGGAGAAATAGCGGGGTATGTGAGGATGAGGAAAGGAAGGGGAAAGAAGGAAAAAGCGATGTACGGCAAGAAATGATAGGAAGGCTGTAAAAAAATGTGTATTTTTGGCGAAAAACAACGATTGATCATAAGTAGACTTATAAATAATGGGAGTGGTTGATGTGATGCAAAAAATAGGACGGGCTTTCCTAGCGCTGACATTACTGGTGACGATGCTGATGAGTGCGCAGGTGACTGCTGCGGCTGCCGCTTTTAATGATACGAAGACACATTGGGCAAAAGATGAAATATCGGTGGCCGTGAATCAAGGTTGGATTAATGGCTATGATGCAAAAACCTTTAAACCGAATGCCAACATGACGCGTGCTGAATTTCTAAAATCGCTGGTGGCAGCAATGAAAATAAAGGCAGCCGATTCCGATACGCCGTTTGTCGATGATACCGGTTGGTTCCGGTCTTATATCGCCACAGGGTTGAAGCAATCGATTATTAAGGTAGAGGATTATAAAGAAAACAGTTTTGAACCAAATCGCGTGATTACGCGTGAGGAGATCGCGCGCATGACGATCCGGGCGCTGGGCAAGGATGCGGAGGGTGTGAAATCGGGTTATTTGGCGGTAGCGAAAAAGCTTGAGATTATGAAGGGTTATCCCGATGGTACGATGGGCGGGGATAAAAATGCTACTCGCGCAGAGGCCGTGGTGATGGTTAGGAATACGTTGACGGCGAAAAATGGTAAGCCGGTGGCTTATCCGAAGACGAAAGAAGAGTTGAACAATATGATTCAATCCCTACCGAGTTTTAGTGGTAAAACTATGTATAGTCGTGAAGAAGTAGGGGTTAATTTAAATGGATCTGAGGTATTCGATGATTACGTACTATGGATTAGATACAGTGAATCATTAAAAAGAACAACAATAGATACCTATTCATCTTCTGCTGAATTGAAATCCTTAATAAAGGATTTATTGAAACTTTACTACCCAACATCTTACGAAAAAGCATATAAGAACTATATTACAGTTGATGGAAAGAAGGATAATGACACAGGAAGGGATTTTGAAACAACTTATGATGGCAGGAGTTTCGTCGTGTATAAAGCCAAAAATATAGCAGGAGTTTCTATTTGGATAGGAGGTTAAGATTTGAAGCATTCATTAAAATATATTTTTCTAATTACCATTTCATTTCTATTCATATTGAATTCTATACCAATGTATGGACAAGTAGCAGCTGCCACAAATTGCCCTGTCCCAATAACTTATAGCGATGAAGCAAAAGTATATATTGATTATTATAAAATCCCATTAAAAAGTGGAAACGGTAAACCATTAAGTGAAAAATTTTTACTGAATCAAGCCGGTATCGGCGAAACAGCTATAGTGTATGGATGTCCTTCAGATATCTCCGATAATGATTTTGATCTAGGGCAATTTCGTTATCTTGGTTGGGATGCAGAAGGTAATCTTTATCGAAACTGGAGATTCAGAAGCGATTCCCGGGCGACACTAAATGTCGCTAAAAATTGGGTTATTAATCCCTGGGAAACTTCTACAGGCATAGTAAAAGATATAAGACAAACAAACCTATCGCGAGAACCGAATGCTGCTTCTTGGCTTGAAAGAATTGTTGATCCCTATAAGGAGTCGTCAACTTTCTTACAAAGTTATAATAAACGCAAAGGCACAAATTGGACTGGTAGCACATTGTTAGATTATTCAATTATTCAGCAAAAACCAACTAAGTTTAGTCCGGGTGTGGTACAAATGTGGAACATATGGGAACCAGATGGATCATGGTGGTATGAAGTATTTACAATACCACCTGAACCCCTTCCGCCACCGCCTGCGAAACCTGACCTCATCATCAGCAATCTCATATCTCCATCAGATGCCTGGCTCGGCGAATCAGTTCCCATTCAAATCACAACAAAAAACCAAGGGAAAACAGATAGCGGCCCCTTCACAGTAGGGATCGTCGGAGCGACAACAAAATCCGAAGTCATTTCAAATGTGCCTCCAGGTCAAATCAAGACCGTGACGGTGAACGTATCCTCCACCACAAGCGGCATAAAGAGCTTCACAGCAAAAACAGACTTCGGAGAAGCCGTAGCCGAGTCTAACGAAAACAACAACACGAAAGACTTTAAAATCGCTTTTAACAAAAAGAATGAACCCACAATTCCAATAGCCGTCATCTCCCATCAAGAAGGCGATCATCGAACAACCCCCGAAATCACCATTAAGCCGGCGTCTGACCCGATGCTTGATGACAAACTCTCCTATTCACCTGGCAAGGAAACCATCACCATCAGAGAATGGAAATATAAGACCCCAGCTAGAATGACGATATTTACGAAGCCGGCAGCCAAGGATTTTGCGGCTGAAGGAACTTACTTTGTAGAACTTCGCGTGACGAACAGCGCAAAGAAGGTATCCGAGTGGGCGCAGCTGATCATTCGTGTAGGTGATCCGACCCCGCCAGCTCCTACCTTACCGCCGCGTCCGGAATTAAAAGCTGGCCTTCGATTCGTGCCCGACAAAATTTTGGCAGGGGAAACTTCATCGCTCCTGAATAGCTCAGATGGATTTGACAGCTACGAATGGATATTTTCATCCAATTTAGATCCTATATTTACAGATAAGAGTAAATACGAATACATCGATCAAACCTTTACGCAGGCAGGCACATATCGAGCATCGATCAAAGTGAGTGACAGCAGCGGATCCTCTTCGGCCGCAGCTACTTTAACGGTAATCGATCCGAAGCCCGTTGCCATTGTCGCTGGGGCTACAAAGATCATTGAGGGAAGACCGTTTCCTTTTCCGTATCACTTGAATAACTCTTACACCCCGCTGGCGGAGCGAGGCGAGACCATCGATCACAGCAAATCCGAAAGAAGATACAAAAGGGTAGGAGATGTCGGTTATACCATCGATTTTCCAACAACAAATAATTTAGCATTGGGGCAATATACCCTCGAAGGAAAGGTAGTTGATACGACAGGAAGAGTCAGCGAATGGGCCGATTTAGCCGTGGAGGTTGTTCCTGATCTGCCTCCAAAGATCGAAGTCATTGCGCCTGAAGAAACGTATCGGAGCAGCGATTTCATGCTTTATATGGATGTGGAAAGTCCAGATGCGGATATGCTGGAGCATTTATTTCTCGAAGAGCGATTTGACCAGGATGGGGACGGTGATTTCGAGGAGGAAGCATGGACAACGCTTTATGACGGTGTCTTCAAAACAACGCATTCTCTAAGCTATGCAACGGTAGGGAAACGACAGTACCGAGCTGCCGTTACAGAGGATTACGGTAAAACAGGAGTCTCTCCATCCACAGCAACGGATGTTCGGAATTATGCGCCATCCGTTAATCTTAACGTATTTGGCGTAACGCAGCAGCCTGGACAAGGAGATGAGAGCGGACCGCCTGTGACTTCCTATACAGCGCAATCCATTTTTCGATCATGGACATTAAGAAAGCCGTACGTAGGCGGAAGTGCAGATAAGCTTGCATGGAAAGCAGATGCGGCAACGATTAGCACGAAAATCGGTCAAATGGTTAATTTTAATTTGAAGTATCCAGAGGCGGGAAATGGTGCAAACTCACGCAATAAGTATTCTCTGCCAAGCGATCTTGTAGCCAAACAACATTGGAGAGTGCAGCATTTACTCCCTACTGGTTTTTATGGCAATAATGTTCACCTAGCGGCTGAAATTATTTTTAACAACAACCGCATCTACACGATGGAAAAGGTGCAAGACGATTATTCTGTACCTGTCGGGCAATATATGATGTATCACAACACGATGTTTTACACGGAAAGGGATGCGGTGACTGGAAATGCGTTACGTCCGGCTTTTACATTTGGAGACGATTCTGAAGGACAAGGACTTAGCCCTATTTTAAAAGGGAATGAGAAGTTTTATTCTTACGGCATAAATAATAAAACAACGATAGCGTTTGATGAATACGATAAAACAGGGAAAAAGGAACAATCGCATACGATTGGTTTAGTAGATGTTAATAATAGAAGCATGGTAATAAACTTATTTGAATTCATGCCTGATTTCAAAACGGTCATTATTGGCGTTACGTATTCCGATGCCAGCAGCTATAACGAAATAAAATATTATAAATACGCTTTAGAATCCAAATCAGTCGTATGGGTAGCCGCTGGTCCTCTCATTTCGAGATACGATGGAACTCAGAATTATTCTTCAACTACTCAGATGACAGTAGGTTCTGATGGAAGCATTTATTTGACAGGAAAAACGATAACCAAAATCTCGCCCATCGGTGCGCGGGTAGATTCTGCTATTATTTCAGGACATGCAGGCGGATCTGCTGTCGCTCTTAGCAATGATGGAGAGTATTTGTATTTTAAAAATTTCGGTCAATCCAACGGGGATTACAAAACCAATTATTTTCAAACATTTAGGACAAATGATTTGAGCCTAGTTAACTTGTATACTTCTTTAAAAGAAACGTATTTATATGAAAATCAACGGACCTCATTAGTCAGTCCCATGGTGCAAGAAGACGGAACGGTGGTCATACAAGAAGCACGCAATATTTATTGCTTTACTAAAACGGGTACTCTTCTTACCAGTCAGTACATGTGGGGAACGGCTGATGTGTATCAAGCTGGATTATTGAGTAACGGCGAGATTTTATCTGCTTTCTATCACACTATGGATGGCAAATATGGACTCAGTAAACCAACAACAAATGAAATAATAGCATCGGAACCTATGCAAGATTCAAATGACTACCGAGCAGGCGGTGGTGATATTACCATCACTCCGGTTCTTCCAAATGGGTCAGTATTTATTATTGATCAAAAAAGATGGCCCCATTCTGTAACAGCCTTTGTATCTGCATCAGGAAGTGCTGCTCTGCAAAATATCGATGCAAACACCGTAGGCATCTTCGACGATAATTGGGGCGGTCTGCTTTATGATGAAGGAAGCATCATGAAAAATTATGCTCTACAATTTGATGTCAGCGTGAACGATATTAAAAACAACAAACCCATCGGAGCGGGCTTCCACATTCAAAATGAAAAGAACATGTACGCGGTGGAATGGAGCATGGATAAGCTAACGCTCTACAAAACCGTAAATGGTCTGAAAACTACTTTACAATCCATATCCTTAACGCGTTCACCGTTTACTGCATATCCGCTGAAGGTTGAAGCCGTGAACGGTACACTGCGTGTTTTCGTTAATAACTCCAAGGTTATCGAGATAACCGATGGTACGTACACCAAGGGCGCCGCAGGTCTGATGTCGCTCGGCCAATCCTCAGCATCGTTCTCGAACGTGATGAAAACCAACTATGGCGATACATACACGCAAGAAACCTATGATACCGTGCTGGTCAACGACCCCATTTCCTATGAGAAGCTGTTTACGGATATTGAAAAAGACCCCATGTACGCTGAAGAATGGAGTTATACCCATAATCCGAATTTCTTTGAGAACCCGGATCGGCTAAGCGTTCATCATGGCCAAACGTACGGAAAGTCGGCGAACGCTTTGGATCGGGCTGGCGTGTATGAGATTAGTTTTCGGGCAAACGACAATCCTGGCTTAGCGGCTTATGCTAAGTGGTCTGAGCCCGTCAAAAAGCTGCTCTATGTCCATCGCAGGCCATTGGCCAAACCTGAAGTTAGGTTTACTGGAAAAGTGTACGCGGAAGGGGAGTCTCTAGATTATGAAACGCATGATGCCTCCTATGATCCCGACATTGCGCATATTCTATCGGACAAGCTGTTCAGAACGCGCTGGTCGGACGAGACGAGTTGGAGAACAGGCAAGCGCGAGTATTACAATCGTCCCGGCGTGGAGCTTATCGTGCAGGAGCAAGTCCGAGATATACACGGCGCATGGTCGTACTGGGGGCAGTTCACCGTCTATAAGGATGCTATGCCGTCAATAAACCAGACTAAGCCTATAATGACGATCACATATCCTTCAGGCTCTACGGCAGCGGCACCTACGGTTCTGATCAAAGAGCCGATAATCAAATGGACATATTATGACGCCGAGAATGATCGGCAGGAGCGATACCGCTTAGTCCTCACGTATGTGGATCGAAACGAAACCGCTTTGTCCATTGAGCATGAAGGCGCCGCTCTTACTTATTCGCTGATTGAGGGCACAATCGAGCCGGGACGCGTAATTCGCATCCAAGGGCAGGTCTTTTCATCGGGTGTGTGGTCGAATCTAAGCAACAGTAAATACGTTGTGCTGGATCTCCCGCCGCAGACATACTTGCTTGCTTTTAACGGCCCGGATGCAAACCATCCCGTCTATACGAATTCAAACCGACCGCTGCTGCGAACCTTTACCGTTGATCCTGAATTGCACGCGATTACCTCCATTGCTTATGAAGTTTACCGTGCAGCAAACGGCGCGAAGGCGGTTGATACTGAATCATCCGTAATGGCAGCAAGCTATGCGCCTCCAGCGCTTGCGGAGGGACTGCATTATTGGAAAGCCAGAGCTAACGATAGCTACCTATGGGGTCCTTATTCAAGCAACGGCTTTTTCTTTGTAGATACCGTTAAGCCAGCCGATGTTAATGAGCAATTGGAAATAGAACCTGCGGCCGTGACGGTATCATTTAATGCTTTTAACGATGCGGAGCCGTCTTCCGGTCATGCTGCCCGGACCTTTTATCTGCAACAGGTGAATGCGGATGGGGGCGTAACGAACATAGATCTGAACGGAGACGGGCAATCGGAGTACAGCCTGCCGCTCGCGCTTGACCGTCAGTCTTATCGGGTGACCGGACTAACAGCAGGGCAGGAATATCGACTTACGGTTATCGACATTGATCTTGCCGGTAATGAAGGGAAGTTTGCCTACATTCATTTCGTGACCAACCGGCCGCCTGAAGGAGATTTTGATTGGTCGCCAAAACCGGTGTATGCAGGAGACAGAGTCTCTTTTGTATCAAAGGCAGCGGACCCGGACGGCAACACGCTTTCGGTTCATTATGAGCTCACCAGTCCGGTTGGGGTGAAAAGCAGCTACAGCTACACTGTAAACGGTCCTGCTTATCCGGCAAGAGGTCCATCTTTAAGGCTGACGGCTGCCGGCGCATGGACTATGAAAATGACGGTTAGCGACGGAATCGCTGATCCGGTGAGCGTTACGAAATCGCTGCAGGTGCTTCCGCTCCAGCTTTTCGGGTTTGTGAAGCATACGGAGCTTTGGGAGAAGCACCGCAAGGCGTTTAACATCAAAGTATCCGGAAAGGAAGATGCCCCTCGAGGCTATTCGGTATTTTGGGCAGGCGAAAAGTTTATGCTCGAGGCGGTCACAACGAAGACAGGAACCGCCACAAGAGCGGACCGGGTAGAGGTGCGGATGGGGAGCGAGGAAGCCTCTTTACTGCCTGCAGGAACGGATGGGGATAGCTGGGAAGGAGAGCTTTGGAAAGATGGCTATGCCCAGCTGCCCAATGGTATGGTTTCATTCGTCTTTACGGCTTACTATAATAACGGCACTGTGATTATAGGTCGGGTTGACGCGTGGATCGATGGCCAAACCATGCAAATCGTAAGCGTGCACCGCGTCCAATAAATGAAAAAACAGAGGAGCCCCCGGCTATCATTTTCATCTCAGAAAATGCAAGTCGGGGGCTTTCGATATCCGTTTCGATTATTGTCCGCTTTTGATCTTTGCAAAAAAGGTGCTAATCGCGTAATAAGCGGCTCCGCGAACAGCGGATTGGTCCTGCAGCTCAGCGAATAATATCCGCATGCGTTCACGGTGATAAGGAAGCGTCCGTTGATCGACGGCTGCCTGAACGGCAGGCTCGAGCCATTCCGCTGCCCGGCTCATCCGATTGCCGATGATGACCACGTTTGGGTTAAAGACATTGACGATGTTGGCGATGCCTGCGCCCAAATAATCGCCAATGGAGCGGATAAGCCCGATGACGCGCTCATCTCCGGCAGCCGCAGCGAGCAGCAGCTCGTCCAGGTTCTCGAAGCCGAGCAGCGCCGCCAGCTCGAGAAGCGCGTTCTCGGAGGCGTACAGCTCCCAGCAGCCTCGATTGCCGCAGCTGCAAGGCTTGCCGTCGTACTCGATCGAGAGATGGCCGAGCTCGCCGGAGAAACCGGATGCCCCTTTGTAAAGCTCCTTATTCAATATAATGCCCGTGCCGATCCCGATGCCTACGCTCACATAAATCTGGTTGGGAATCCCGCGGCCGGCTCCGTATTTCTGCTCACCCTGCGCGCCGGCGTTCGCTTCGTTGTCAATGGTAACCGGCAGGCCAAAGCGTTCTTCAAGCTGCCGCTGCAGCTCGACCTGATGCCATTTTAAATTGGGAGCAAAGAGGATGATGCCATTGTCGTCCACGATACCCGGCACGCCGACGCCGATCCCTACAATTCCGTAGGGGCAATCCGGCGCTTCATTAATAAGCAGTTCGATACATTCCGTTAACTGCGTGATTGCCTGCTCCGCGTCCTGCTGCTTGAGGCCGCGCTGATGCTCGGCAATGACGTTGCCTTCCAAATCGACAAGCAGCCCGCGAATATAATTGACGCCAAGATCGATTCCGACTGCATAGCCAGCCGTGCCGTTAAATAGAAGCATAACGGGCTTACGGCCGCCGCTGGATTGCCCAGGCCCGTTTTCAAGAACAAGATGGCTGTCGATGAGATCTTGAACGAGGCTGGATACGGTTGCTTTATTAAGACCGGTTATCTCCGAGATTTGCGCCCGCGAGAGCGGCGCATGCTTAAGCACGGCTTCGAGTACGATGGCCGTATTTATTTTTTTGATGAGCGCTAAGTCTCCTGTTGGTTTGATTTTCAAAAAGAAAGCCTCCGTCCAAGTCACGATATCTATCATTGTATCACGAAAAATTGAATATACAGCCTATCCGCTTCGCATACCGAATACAGCGATGGAAGCAAAAATGAGATTAAACCTAGTTTAACACAAAAACTTAGTTTGTTTAATAGACAAACTAAGTTAAGGCATGTTATTCTAAATGTAAGCACTAACAAAAATATCGAATTCCGTGAAGGAGGATTTAGTTTTCTATGAGCTATTTCAAAAACATTAATACAATCCAGTTTGAAGGTAAGGGTTCCGATAATCCGCTGGCATTCAAACATTATGATCCTAACCAAGTTATCATGGGCAAAACAATGGAAGAGCATCTTCGCTTCGCGGTTGCTTACTGGCATACATTTAACGCTAACGGTACAGATCCTTTCGGCTCAGCTACTATGGTTCGCGGCTGGGATCAATATAACGGCCTTGACCGTGCAAAAGCGCGCGTTGAAGCTAACTTCGAATTCATGAATAAATTGAACATTCCTTTCTACGCATTCCACGATGTGGACATTGCGCCGGAAGGCGAAACTTTGCAAGAAACGAACAAAAACCTGGATGTAATCGTTGCTCTATTGAAGGACAACATGAAATCCTCCGGCAAAAAGCTGCTTTGGAACACGGTTAACATGTTCTCCAACCCGCGTTTCGTACACGGCGCAGGCACGACTTGCAACGCTGACGTTTATGCCTATGCCGGCGCGCAGCTGAAAAAAGGCCTTGAAGTCGGTAAAGAGCTTGGCGCTGAAAACTACGTATTCTGGGGCGGCCGCGAAGGCTACGAAACGCTTCTTAATACAGACATGGGCTTTGAGCTTGATAACCTTGCCCGCTTGTACCATATGGCAATCGCATATGCTAACGAAATTGGTTTCGATGCGCAATTCTTGATCGAGCCGAAACCGAAAGAGCCAACGAAACACCAATATGACTACGATGCGGCAACAACGATCTCCTTCTTGCAAAAATACGGCTTGAAAGATCACTTCAAGCTTAACCTTGAAGCTAACCATGCAACGCTTGCAGGCCACACGTTCGAGCACGAAATCCGTACGGCTGCAATCAACGGCATGCTTGGATCGCTTGACGCGAACCAAGGCGACTTGCTGCTTGGCTGGGATACGGATGAGTTCCCGACTGACCTTTACTCTACGACGCTAACGATGTTCGAAGTATTGAAAGCTGGCGGCATCGGCCGCGGCGGCGTAAACTTCGATGCGAAAGTTCGCCGCGGTTCGTTCGAAGCGGAAGATCTGTTCTTGGCGCATATCGCTGGTATGGACAGCTTCGCTTGGGGTCTTAAGGCGGCTGCGAAATTGACGGAAGAGAAAATTCTCGACAATATCGTAGACAACCGTTACCGCAGCTTCAAAGAAGGCATCGGCGCGGAAATCGTGTCCGGCAAAGCGACGCTTGCATCGCTTGAGCAATATGCATTGCAAAACAATCCGATCAAGAACGAGTCCGGCCGTCAAGAGCGTATCCGCCTTGTACTGAGCGAAGTTATTTTCAGCGTTTAAGTCGGGAGGATCAGGGGCAAATGAGCTATGTAATCGGTATAGATTTAGGGACGAGCGCCGTTAAAGTGCTGCTCGTCGATCGCAACGGCACGGTAGCCGGGGAAGCATCCCGCAGCTATCCGTTGTTCCACGAGCATTCCGGATGGAGCGAGCAGCGGGCGGATGATTGGGTAGACGGGACCGTAGAAGCATTGCGCGAGCTCACTTCCGCTAACGGTATCGATGCCGGCACGATCGAAGGCATTAGCTTCTCCGGCCAAATGCACGGCCTTGTGCTGCTGGACGGCGAAGGAAACCCTATCCGCAATGCGATCCTATGGAATGATACCCGCACGACGGAGCAGTGCCGGGAAATTGAACGCAAGCTTGGCGACAAGCTGCTCAGCGTTACGCGCAATCCGGCTTTGGAAGGCTTCACGCTTCCTAAGATCCTATGGGTTCGCGAGAATGAGCCGGAAGCCTTCGCCAAGGCGAAGCAGTTCCTTCTGCCGAAGGATTATCTGCGCTACCGCCTAACCGGCGAGCTGCACATGGATTATTCCGATGCAGCAGGCACGCTTCTTCTTGACGTGGCTGGCAAGGCGTGGAGCAGCGAAGTGCTGGATGCATTTGAGCTTCCGGCAAGCTTCTGTCCGCCGCTTGTCGAATCGCATGGCCTTGTCGGAAACCTGCTGCCGCAGTTTGCGGAGAGCACGGGCCTTCCGGCAGAAACCAAAGTATTCGCGGGCGGGGCAGACAATGCGTGCGGCGCGATCGGCTCGGGTATTTTATCCGAAGGATTGACGCTTTGCAGCATTGGCACGTCCGGCGTTATTCTCTCCTATGAGAATGACAAGACGAAGGATTTTGCGGGCAAGGTACATTTCTTTAACCACGGCAAAGAGGATTCCTTCTATGTCATGGGCGTTACGCTTGCGGCTGGCTACAGCCTCAGCTGGTTCAAGAAAACATTTGCTCCGAACGAGAGCTTTGACCAATTGCTTGAAGGCGTGGGCGACGTGAAGCCGGGAGCGGGCGGGCTGCTGTTTACCCCGTACCTCGTCGGCGAACGTACGCCGCATGCGGATTCCGTCATTCGCGCAAGCTTTATCGGCGTAGACGGCTCGCATGAACGGATTCACTTTGCCCGTGCGGTGATGGAAGGTATTACTTTCTCGCTGAATGAGTCCGTGGACATGTTCAGACGTGCGGGTAAAACGGTTGATACGATTATTTCCATCGGCGGCGGCGCTCAAAATCCGGTTTGGCTGCAAATGCAAGCCGATATCTTTGATGCGAAGGTCGTTGCGCTTGAAAACGAACAAGGACCTGGGCTGGGTGCCGCAATGCTTGCCGCATACGGCTCCGGTTGGTTCGACAGCCTGGAGTCCTGCGCAGACAAATTCGTGAAACATGCGGATTCGTATTCGCCGCAGCCTGACGCTGTGGCTGCTTATGCCGGAATCTTTAAGGTTTACCAGCAGGTATATGAACAAACAAAAGCCCTGAATGAGGCGCTCGCGCCATACCGCGGCTAAATTGAGAAGGGACTGAACACCTCCTATGAGGTAATCAGTCCCTTTTTTGTCGCTTGCTAGGGTTATAGAGCTGCCGCGGTCATCGTTTGAAGCTGCTCCATATCATTTCAGGCCGGACGCCGAGCTCGCCGGCAATCAATTCAGCCGTCAGGCGCTGGGGCTTTTTTATTTTCCCGTTGCGAATTTTTGAAATGGTTGTAAGTGAAATAAGCGTAGACTGGGCGAGCGAGGTTACGGAAATATTTTTGCTAAGCATAAGCATTCGGAGCTTATAGGAGGGGTCTTCCTCCTTGTTGTTGGCATATAGGCTTGTCAGGATGACGACAAAGTTTTTAAAGCTTCGGTTGCCGTTGTAAAAAGGCTGTATAATGGCTTCGGTGCCATAATTTCGGTCCCCGAGCTTGAGCTGAAAATCAACGGCTTCGGCCGTTCGGTTGTTTTTGGCAAAATCGAACACCCGCTTGATCTTATTCCGCTCATGCTCCGCGACGAGATCGAATATCGATTTGTTTACATAAGAGGAAGAGGGCTGCTGCACAGGGGCGTAATAATGCTTTAAGCTCATGATGCCGTAACGCTCATTGACGATGGAAGAGACCATGATTTTATTATGTAAAATATATTCATCAATCCATTTTGCCTCGCGCAAATCCTTGCAAATAAGAACGTATGCGGTTCGCTCGCCATGCTGAAGCTTGCGGCAGGTCATGCGTACGTCCGCCGGAGTGGAAGCTTTGGTCACCAGCTTGCATTCGAGCAAGGGCGAAACGGAAAATTCATCCGCAAGCTGATGGATGGCTTCGTCGAAGGACAGGCCCGAATCGTGCACGGAAATGATTGTGGACGGATCAAGAAGCATAAGATCTGATTTCTTAAAGCCGGAAAAGACGGCAAAGGCTTGATTGACATCGCGAATAGACCAACGGGATTCGTCGGATTCAACGATAAGCATAGGTTCAGAAAGCAAATAAAATAAATGATTCATCGATGACACCCTCCAATCTGTTAGCGCAAAGACGATATGTATGTAATGATTATGTCACAAAACCTAACACAATGACATAGTTATTTGTGAAAAAATCATGTCATGTTATTTTTTATCCCGTTTTACATGTATTCTCATGAATTGGACATGCTAAACCAAACATGAGAAAGGATGATCGTAAATGTCTGCGAACTCTGCCCTATTATTTGATTTTAACGACGCACAGAGCGCAGCGCTCGCATGCGAGACGCTGCGGGAGCTCGGTTATGAGACGGTTCTGCATGACGGCAGCCGCATGCATGTCCATATTGAAGGAAGCGATTTGACGTCCGCGCTTGAAATCGCGCAAGCGCATGGGGGCCAGCTCGCACAGCAAGCCCAAATCGATGCGGACGCAATGACGGACAGCGCCTATTCGCTTGACGCTATCGCGATACCTGCGCATCTCGTGAATGAGGATTGGATTATGTCCGATGAAGCGGCCTACCCGGACGGGCTGAGCAACCGCGACGAAGATGCGGATTTCAATGAAGAATTTTTACCGGATCCCGGCACGTATGACCATTTTTCGGGGGATGTCCGTATTTAAAACGACGATCGATGCTTGCCGGAAACGCCAAAAAGGCTGTCCAATGTCTAATGACATATGCGGACAGCCTTTTTGGCGTATCGATTATTGGAGTACCGCGTTCAACCCTGCCGTATAGCCCGTGGAAAAAGCGGCGGTAATGTTATAGCCTCCGGTGTACCCGTGAATATCTAGAATTTCTCCGCAAAAATACAGCCCTTCCATGAGCTTAGACTGCATTGTTTTTGGATCGACTTCCTTCAAGTTAATCCCCCCGCCTGTAACGAAGGCGTCTTCTATTGAAAGCGAGCCGTATACTCTAATCGGGAAATGCTTAATGAGCTGCGATAAGGTAATCCAGTCCTGCTTTGGAATGTTGTCGTAAGTAAGCCCCTCAGGCAAGCCGGCTTTCTGAAGCAAAAGGGGAATCATTTTTTCCGGCAGATAGTTTTTTAACACGTTTTTGATCGTTTTCTTGGATTCCTGCTCGGCGAGCCTCAGCGTCTCTCGGTAAACCTCATCCTTGCTTTTATCCGGTACGAGATCGATCGCTACAACGATATTCCCGGCATTATATTGCTTCAACGCTTTTACGACAAATTGGCTGCAGCGCAGCACGATGGGTCCTGAAATGCCGAAATGGGTAAACAGCATATCGCCATGATGCTCGATAATTTGTTTCCCTTTCGGATTCCATACGGATAATCCGACATCCCTGAGCGAAAGGCCTTGAAGCTCTTTGCTCACGATAAAGGGTTCATTTGAGGTGAGCGGAACCTCGGTTGGAAAGAGCTCCGTTATGGAGTGCCCGGCCTTCTCTGCCCATGCGTAGCCATCGCCGGTTGAACCGGTCTGAGGCACCGATTTTCCGCCTGAGGCAACGATGACGCTCCTGCCCTTGAAGATTTCGCCTGATTTGATACGTACGCCCGTGACTCTTCCGTCTCCGAACATGATATGATCGACAGGAGCGTTTACTATTATTTTGACGCCTTGCTTTCGAACTTGGTTAACAAGCGTATCCACGACCGTCTTGGCTTTGTCCGATACGGGAAACATTCTCCCGTTATCTTCTTCCTTGAGCGCAATGCCAAGGTCTTCAAAAAAGGCAATGATATCCTTGTTGTTGAAATTAGAAAAGGCGCTGTGGAGAAAACGCCCGTTTCCCGGGATATGCTTGATAAGCTCGTCCAAATCTTTATTGTTCGTTACATTACATCTTCCGCCGCCCGAGATGCCAAGCTTGCGGCCTAATTTTTCTCCTTTATCGAGAAGAAGCACCTTAGCGCCGTCTTTGCTTGCGGCTATGCTGGCCATTAATCCGGCTGAGCCGCCGCCAATAACAATTGCATCATACTGCATCGCGTTCCACCTGCTATATTTATTAGTAGATCTATAATACCACAAAAGAAAGGCGGCGTTCTGATGCTGCGTGAGGAATGGCAGATAACAGGTGCAAAAGGAACCGTATTGTTTCTTAGGGAGTGGAAACCGGAGACCGGGGCGGCCAAGGCGGTCGTTGGTCTCGTTCACGGCATGGGAGAGCATGGCGACCGGTACGCGCATGTCGCGGCACGCTTCACGGAGGCTGGGATCGCGGTTATTGCGCTCGACCAGCACGGACACGGCCGCTCATCGGGGAAACGCGGCCATTTACATTCAATAGGGGCAGCAGCCAGCGATGCCGCTTTGATGATAGAGGCGGCTGCCGAGCGGCACCCTGGCGCGCCTATTTTCTTGTACGGCCACAGCATGGGCGGCAATGTCGCGTTGAACTGCGCGCTGCGCCTACATCCTGACGTAAAAGGACTGATTCTGACCAGCCCTTGGCTGCGGCTTGCCTTCAAGCCGAACCCGGCGGTGGAATGGATCGGGCGCAGGCTTGCTGCGATTATGCCGGCGCTGCAGCAGAAGACAGGCTTAAATCCCGCGGATTTATTCCGGCCCGGTTTCGTGCCGGCGGCTTCGCTTGCAGAGGATAAGCTGTGCCATACAAAAATAACGCTCCAAGCCTTTAAGGAAATCAGCGCCGGCGGCGAGTGGGCTCTAGCTAACGCAGATAGCCTACAAATCCCGCTGCTGCTCATGCATGGAACCTCCGACCGCGTAACTTCCCTGGAAGCAAGCCGGCTTCTGGCCGGGAAGCTGGGTGGAAAATGCGATTTTAGGCGCTGGGACGGTGGATATCACGAGCTTCACAATGATATTGAAGGCGAAAAGACGATTCAAGAGCTAATCATTTGGCTGGAAGGGCAATTGTAAAAACATGTAATATGTGTTTTAATCGGACTAACAGATTCTTACGAATGAGTAACGCTTTCTTTCTTGAACTTAACTAAATATGTGGCATGTAATCAAAGCGCGGCAGGGGGAACCGATCGTTTTGTTAAAGGATTTGCTGTTGCAATTCATTGTGGCTTTATTGCCCGTTTTCGCATTCCAGCTCTGGTATAACAAAGAGCAAGGCTGGAAGGGAATGCCATTCTTCATGGGTGTTTATTGCGGCACATCGATGATATTGTGCATGCTGACGGCATCAAGCGTTTTTGGCTATGAGGCTGATTTGCGTTTGATACCGTATATGATAGGCTCCCTTTACGGAGGCTTGCCGTCATTCGCCTTATTGACGGCCATTTATTTAGGTCTCCGAATTCCAATGCTGGACAGCGTATGGGAAACGGTCAGCTTCATCGTGTTTATCGTTGTTTTCTCAACGGTGATTTTATGGTCGATACGGCATTTTCAAAATGCCTCAGCCCTTCGCAAGAAAAGAATGGGCATGCTGCTGATGTCTGCGATGATGCTTTATTACATCATTTCGATAACGGGTTTTATTTCTTTTAGCGGCAAGTCATGGACGCTTGAAATGGTTTTGGCACTAGTGATTTCTACTATCGCAACCTTAACGGCGACTCGGCTGTTTATTTTTATGATTGAAAGCGTGATGGAGAAGCAGCTCCTCCATGAAGAATTAAAACGAATTTCGGCAAATTATCGAAACGAAGTGGAGAAGCTGCAGCAATTTATTGACGAGACATCATTTGGGGTAATCGTTATCGACCACGAAGGCTATATCACGCATTTTAACGGTATGGCGAAGACGGTGCTTAACCTAAATACGAATTATAACGGTGGAGAAGGGCTGATCGGCATCTCCTTTCCTCTCGTGTTTCAACAGGGGCAAAGCGATACTTGCGTAAAAATGCTGTATCAAGCGCTAAACGGCAAGAAGTCTTCGTTAGTTCCGTTCGTGAATGGCGATAAGGTACTGCTACTAACGACCATATCGTTAAGAACCTCGGAAGAGGACCAAAATGCCGGAGCAGCGCTTCTTGCGCAGGATATAACGGAGCTGCGCCATCTTCAAAACGAGGTTGGCCGAATGGAGAGACTGAGCTTGGTGGGGCAGATGGCTGCGAGTATCACGCATGAAATCCGTAACCCGATGGCGGTTATTCGAGGCTTTGTCCAGCTCATTCAGGAACGAAGCCCGAAGAACCAAGCGGAATACTTCCGGATTGTGATCGAGGAGCTTGACCGGGCCAATATGATTATTAGCGATTTTCTGTCGCTTGCCCAAAATAGGGCGCTCATTATGGAGCCGTCCTCCTTGCACGATGTCATTAACGAGCTCGTACCGCTGCTTCACGCGGATGCGAATCTGCGCGGACAATCCATTGACGTCAGCCTTTGCGAGCATCTGCCGTTGATTATGATGAATGAGAGGGAGATCAAGCAGCTGCTGCTCAATATTGCCCGCAACGGCATGGAGGCGATGGGCCATAAAGGTTCCTTAAATATCAGCACCCGCTGCACCGAGAGCAAAGTCGAGCTTCGGATAGCGGACCAAGGAGTGGGCATACCGCTGGAGCAGATGAAGCATTTGTTCGAGCCGTTTTTCTCGACGAAGACACAGGGCACCGGGCTTGGGCTTCCTTTATGCTTAAGCATTGCGGAGAGGCATAATGGACGAATAGACGTCGAGTCGCGAGAGGGAGAGGGGACGGCTTTTATCGTTACGTTCTTTCTGCAGGAGGCCTGCGCATGCTAAAGACATAATTGCACGGAATGTGAACTGTAAATGAACCTTTGTTCATTTACGGTTTTTTTGCAATCGACGGAAGCTAGGGCGTTAATCGAAAAAATGAAAGAATGAAGGGGAGAGGACTGTGGAAATACGAAAGCTGCTCGCAAACGAAAAGCCTCCAATGGAGCTGCTGCTGTCAGCGGATCCTTCGGCTTTGCTGGTAGAGGAATATTTGAAGCGCGGGGAATGTTGGGTAGGTACTATGGATAACGAAATCATAGCAGAATATGTCCTGCTGCCAACAAGACCGGAGACTGTGGAGATCGTGAATGTGGCCGTAGATGAGATTCGCCAAGGACAAGGATTTGGAAAACAAATGGTGCTTCATGCGATAAAGATTGCGAAGCAGCTTGGCTATAAGACAATTGAAATCGGAACGGGGAATTCGGGTATAAGTCAGCTTGCCTTATATCAAAAATGCGGCTTTCGCATGACAGGCATTGACCGGGACTTTTTCATCAGGCATTATTCGGAAGCGATTTATGAGAACGGGATCCAGGTCGTTGATATGGTCCGTCTTTCTCAGGATTTATAAGGAAGGCTCTAGCTGCGCATACTACCTTTGGAAGCTAACCTGCACAACCGGTTAGATTTTATTATGGGAGGAGGCGTTAGGGTTGACACAGAATAATGAAGAAAAAAGCCGTTCGGGTGAGCAAGCTCAGCAGGCATCCAAAAACGCAGCAAATAACAGCAAACCGCCGGAATCCGCCGGCTTTGACAAAAAGCTGGATGGACCTAACCGTCCATCCGTTTAGGGCGGAGGTGATCTTGTGACTGATCATAAGCATGAGGCAAAGCAGCATGTCGACGATCCGGAGCTGGATCCTTATGAAATTGAATTTTTACCGCAGTTCCGCGAAGGGCGCGGAAGCCGTGATCCGTTTGTAAACCAGTACGGCATCGTCATTGGCGACCATCAATATGAGTCCGCTGACTCGCCGTTGTCGCAGTGGAGCGTGGATACGGATCCGGCCGTCATGGCAGGCGATGAATGGGTTCATCCCTATAAAGATATCGGCTTTCAGACGGCAGAGAACCGGGATATTTTCGAGAAGGGACTGCCGCCGCAAGGAGGTATTTTTACGCATCCCGATAAAAATGCCTCCTATGGGCTGGACTTGACGGAGAATTCTCCAATTTCAGATGAAAAAGAACAACCGGAGTGAACGCGCTCCGGTTGCTTTATTTTGACTACGGGCGGTATAATAGTAGCTAAAATAAAGTAATTAAAGGAGTGTGTTTCGATGTCGATGTCATTCGAGCGATACATGTTAGATATGGTACAGCCTATGCGGGACGATCTTACCCGCATTGGAATTCAGGAGCTTCGCACGCCTGAAGAAGTAGAAGAAAAATTGCCGAACGCAAAAGGCACGGCGCTTATTGTCGTGAACTCGGTTTGCGGATGCGCGGCAGGCCAATGCCGCCCCGGTGTAGCAGAAGCGCTGCAGCATGATATCACGCCAGACCATTTGTATACCGTATTTGCGGGACAAGATAAAGAAGCGACAGCGAAAGCCCGCGAATATTTTGCTCCATACCCGCCATCCTCTCCTTCGATCGCTTTGATGAAGGACGGAGAGCTAGTTCACTTTATCGAGCGGCACCAGATCGAAAATCGTTCCGCAGCGGACATTGCTGCCGATCTGTCGGACGCTTTCGATCGGTTCTGCCGTTAATCGGGACGGTGGCTATGAGCTTACAACAAGAAATTATTGAAAGACTCGGCGTTAAGCCGGAAATCGATCCCGAGGTTGAGATTCGTAATCGGGTAGATTTTCTGAAGCAATACGTAAAGCAATCGGGCACGGCGGGATTGCTGATTGCGATCAGCGGCGGAATCGACAGCGCCGTAGCAGCCGGGCTTTGCAAAAAAGCAACGGATGAGCTTAGCGCGGAGACGGGCCGGGAGTATATGACGCTTGGCGTGTTCCAGCCTTACGGCACGCAATCCGACATTGCTGACAGCTACGCGGTAGCCGAAGCTTTCCAACTGAAGCATCGCGCGGAGACGAACATTGGGGAAGCCGTGGACGAGATTTCGATTGAGGTGGAGCATAGCTTCAAATCATTGGGCATTCCGCGTCATTTGAGCCGTGGCGGCAAAGGAAACGTGAAGGCAAGAACGCGCATGGTTATGCAGTACGCGCTTGCGTTTGATTTAAACCTGTTGGTTGTCGGGACAGACCACGCGTCTGAAGCGATTACGGGCTTTTATACCAAATGGGGCGACGGCGCAGTGGATATTACTCCGCTTAGCTCGCTTAACAAGCGTCAGGTCCGCCAGTTAGCTTCGCATATCGGCGTGCCGCAAAGCGTGCTCGATAAGGCGCCTACCGCAGGCCTGTGGGACGGACAAACCGACGAGGCAGAGCTGGGCATCACCTATGGCGACAACAGCGATTATCTCGAGGGCAAAGAAGTCCCTGCGGAAGCGCGTGAAAAGCTTGAAAAACAATATTTGAAAACCGAGCATAAGCGTTCCCCGATACCGGGCATTTAACGGCTGCTAGGTTTAGCGTACGCTAAGAAGACTGTCCTGAGTCCGAGCAATCGGAGCAGGGCAGTCTTTTTTTCTTGCGGTATTCGCGGCAAAGGAAGGAGTGCATGGCAGCATAGAGAATTACCTAAACAATGAAAGGAGCCATGCCTATGAAAAATACGAAGCTGATTTTAGTGGAAGGCCTGCCCGGCTCAGGAAAAACAAGCACCGCGCGTTACGTAAAGAAGCTATTGGATGAACGGCATATACCGAATCAATTGTTTTTGGAAGGAGATTTGGAGCATCCCGCCGATTACGAGGCTGCTGCTTATTTAACGGAAGCGCAGTTCGAAGACCTTCTGCAACGATACAAGGATCAGGAGTCTCTGCTAAGGCGGTATTCCGAAGCGGGAGCAGGCGGAATTATGCTGTATTACGGCAAGCTGGCGAAGGTAACGGATGCTTTCGAAGGAGAAGACTTCGGCACTCACGACGTATACAATCTGCCTCTCGCGCAGCATCAGCTGTTAATCCTGCAAAGGTGGAGCGCATTTGCAGAGCGGGCCGTCAACGGGGATGAAGTGTACATCTTAGAATGCTGTTTTTTGCAAAATCCGATGACGGTCATGCTGGTTCGGGATAACCGGACAGGGCCGGAATTATCCGCGTATATCCATTCCTTGTACGGCCGCATACACGCATTGAACCCAAAGCTGATTTATTTGCAGGATGATCGCTTTAAACGGTCTTTCTCCAGCGTTATTGCGGAACGACCGGAAGAGTGGTTAAGTTTTATTACCTGGTATTATACAGAACAGGGCTACGGGAAAGCGAATAGCTTAAGCGGAGTAGACGGGCTGCTTGAGGTGCTCGAACAGCGCAAGACAGCTGAATTGGCGATTTTAGAGACGCTGCCCGTGGATCGGATTTTGCTGGATAAGACCAGTATAGACTGGGATGCCATACATGAAAAAATCGGCTTATTTTTGCAATCCGGGTAAGAGGATGTGTAGGGATTGAAAGCAAGGGCTCCATATTTAGCTGCGATGATTATCGCAATGATACTTGGCTACGGCTCTAGAAGCTATGCCGAGGCGCTGCCGGCATTCGTTGCCGTGCATTTTGGCGACGCGCTTTGGGCGAGTATGGTTTATTTTGGCATCCGTGTGCTCTGGCCTGCAAAAGCAATCGTTTGGCCGGCGCTGATTGGCATGGTCTTTTGTTTCGGCATCGAGCTTAGCCAGCTGTACCAAGCGGAATGGATCAATGGCATCCGAAGCACGTTATTGGGGGCATTAGTGCTCGGCAGCGGTTTTGTGACAGTGGATTTAGTGAGGTATACAGCGGGAATCGCGCTGGCGGCAGCGGCAGACAGATGGATTATTCGCAAACGCATCGGCTAGCTAATGATCCACGATCCAGCTCCCAAGGAATGGGCGGTTGTCAGGCTCCGCCTATACGTATACAATGTGAAAATGTGTTCAATTGTTTACGTAAGGGGTGCAACAGGTTTGTCATCAAGTGCAATAGCTTCAGCTTCGCCTTCTTTTTTTCGTTTTCGTTTAATAACCTTGCTGCTCGTCGTCGTTGTGGCGGGAATGAGCCAAGGGCTGCTGCTGCCGCTGCTGTCGATTATGCTGGAGGATGCGGGCGTCTCGTCCGATAGGAATGGCATTAACTCGGCTGCTATGTATATTGGTATTTTCTGTACGATGTTTTTCGTGGAGAAACCGGTTTTGCGCTTCGGTTACAAGAAAGTAATCGTAGCAGGCATTGCGTTAGTTACGGTTGCCAGCCTCCTTTTCCCGTTTACCAATTCATTAGCGGTTTGGTTCGTCTTGCGTCTGCTGGTAGGCGTGGGCGACAGCTCGCTGCATTTTGCAACCCAGCTGTGGATTGTAAGCTCAAGTCCCGCGGAGCGCAGAGGCAGATATATTTCGTTGTACGGCATGGCGTATGGACTTGGCTTCAGCCTAGGACCGCTCGGCATTAATTTGCTTCCGCTTGGCAGGGCCGTTCCGTTTATTGTCTCTTGTATTTTCTTCAGCATGGTGCTTTTGCTGGTGCTTCGGATGAGCAATGAGCTGCCAGAACGGCCTGTTAAAGATGCGGCTGCCGGAAACCGGTTCGTAAAAACCTATCGTATCGCTTGGTTTGTGCTCATCCCGGGCTTTCTATACGGCTTGATGGAAGCATCTATGAACAGCAGCTTTCCGCTTTACGGCTTGCGGATCGGGCTGGGCCAGCATTGGATCTCGCTTCTGCTTTTATCCTTCGGCGTCGGCAGCCTAATCCTTCAGCTTCCGCTGGGGATTTGGAGTGACCGAATCGGGCGGAAGCCCGTTCTGATAACATGCGGCATAGTCGGCTCCCTTGCGTTCTTCGCTATACCGGCTGCAGGGAGCCATACGGTACTTTTGTTTGTATTATTCGCTATCGCCGGCGGGGCGGTCGGTTCGTTTTATTCCTTGGGCCTAGCCTATGCGGCGGATATTTTGCCTCGTGCCATTTTGCCTGCGGCAAATGTCATTGCTTCCATACATTTCAGCATCGGCAGCATCATGGGGCCAACTCTCGGAGGCTACGGCATCCGCTATGTGTCCTTGTACAGCATCTTTTTGTTTATGGGTGCCGCATTTCTCGTGTTTGCGCTGCTTGGCTTCGGTTTTCGTCCGCGCGAACAGGCGGTTGAGGCAAAGTAGGCAGGTTTGAATCAAACGACAAAGAGGACGCCGGATGATTTCGGCGTCCTCTTTGCTGTTTCCTGCGTTTACTTATATTTATTCTCGCTGGATGATTTATGCTTGGTCTCTTCCTTGTGCTTCTCGTCCTCAACTTGAAGCTTGAGGTCTTCAACGGGAATCGGATCCACCGTTTGCTGGCTCTTGAATTTATCGAACAAGCTCTCATTCTCCGTCGGGTACTGCTCGGGGTGATCGCGTTTGCCTATTTTGTCTACGCCGTCTGCATCCTTCTCAAATTCATTCATGCTTGTCCACCTCTTTTTGGTTTGATTACGTTGTATTACCCGTTTCGCGTGGCGGTCAAACAGTCGGCGATCGGGTGGCGGTGATTTGAAGCCTGATGTTTGGTTCGCGTGATGTAGGGGTATAAATAGACCGATAGTAAATTTACCATACCGGGAGGAATTTATATGTCAGAGATTAAACATGTTGTGGATAAAGACGGCGAGCTGGAGCTTGGGAAAATTGATCAAACCTTGGATCGTATGGACGCGGGTACCAAAGATGATATTTTGCAAAATTTCGAGCATTTCAAAGGCTATCTAGCCAAACGAATCGAGTTGGCCGAGAATATCGGTTTAAATGAGGAGCAGCTGGCACTAGTAGCGCAGAAGATAGCAGGATACTTAGCGAAGAATGAGGACCCGCGCAACCGCGAGGAAAAGCTGTTGCAGGAGCTGTGGAAGGTCGGAAACGAAGAAGAGCAGCATAAGCTCTCCCATCTGCTCGTGAAGCTGGCGCAGGCAAAAGCGTAAGCAGACGCATTGCTTGCTTGTACTAGTGCAGGCCAAATAGAAGGCAATTCAAATAGGAGGCTGTCTCGGAAGGCATAACGCTTTCCAAGGCAGCCTCCTTGCTTTTAAGCCAGCTCGCGAGCAGGCAGCCAGTGGCCAATGCTATTTCGTATGTTCCGTATACCAGTCCAAGAAGGCTTCCGCAACCGCTGTACCCGCATGGCCGTTCGGGTGGGGATCGTTATGGGGGCTCATGTAGGCGGCCTGCAGCAGCTGGTCATTCGGAGCCGCTTGCCCAAGCACCTTGGCCATGTCGAAGACACCGGCAACGCCGGCTGCCGAACCCGTACGGATCCAATCGTTAACGGTGCGCCAGACAAGCTCGTGCTCGCCTTCGAAGTTGAAAGCAGGCAGCGTGCAAAGCCAAACGGCAAGACCCGGTTTGTTCTCGATAAGCTGCTGGATAATTGCCGTTAAATCAGCTTTCAATTGCTCGGCGCTGCGGTTGGCCGTACCGATATCGTTAACGCCGAGGCAAATCACCACCTCGTCACCGAACTTTGCTTTGTTAAGCCAAGGGCTGTCGTCGACCAGATCATAAGCGCGGGCCCAGCCGCTGCCAATATTCCATACCCCGATATCAGCGCCTAAACCGGCACCAATTTTTGCAGCCCAGAAGGCGTATCCATCCTGTTCCGTCCGTACGCCCTGCGTAATGGAATCCCCGAGAAACACGATTTGCTTCGACACGGCCTTTTCGTACGCAAGCAGTGAAGGAAGGACCTGACGATTGCCGGCAGGCGCATAGAGGTTTGCTGATGCTTGTCCAGCCAAATCTCCCTCCGCCTCATAGGCGCTCGCAAGCAAGGTCTCCGTATTGAACGGAAGTCCGTTCTCATTGCCGTCTACCGTAATGGACCAGCTGAACGCCAGAAAATGATGCTCGGGTATGAGCACCGATACCTGGTCGCTCCAGAACTGCTCACCCTTCTCCACATTCCGCGAGACCTCTCCGCCAAACATGACAGGGCGCACGCTGTCTTCAGCGACGCTGCCATCCGGCTGCAAGCCGCCGTCAGCCACGAAGCAGGATTCGATCCGCCACTGTCCGCCTTGATCATTGGCCTTCGATTCCGAGCCGTCCGCCCATGTCGAATCGACCGTATTGCTGTGCCAAAGCTTGAACGAAAGCTGGCCATATTGCCGCGGCCGAATGTAGGTGCGGAAGGTCATGGTTGTTGATTTCGCCGGCCTCCACATAAAATTTGACGCACTGGACAAAGCGGTAAGTGAGGTGAAGCCCGTTTGCAAAATTTCCAGCTCCTTCTATGCATATTTAGCTTCTCCGGTGAGAGAAAGCATTTCTCTCAAACCTATCATTATTTTTAATAGAAAACAATAATGAGGTTTCTCACGCGGTTTAAATTAGATATGATTAGAAGAAAAATCAGACTTTCAAGGAGACCGGTATGATGAGCTTTACAGCCAGGCAGAACGAGATTGTGCTAAAAATAGCCACTGCAGCGCAGCAGCAGCCCGTCCTAAGCAGCGGGCTATGGTTTCATCACGATATCCGCGATAATTTTTATTATGCGTCCTACCTGTTTGCGGCCGCGGTTGATCAGCCGGAGCAGCTGTCCTTCTATGCGAAGAGCGCCAAGGAAACGGCCGCAGCCGTATTGCTGGAGGTATTGGCTCTTCAGGATCAAGATTCAAACAGTGCCACCTATGGACATTGGCCGCTTAACTTAGGCACTTCACCGCGGGAAGCCGCGCCGAATGTTTTGCCCGTGGAGCTGATGGGCAGCTTGATGGCTTTTTTTTCGAGCCGCTACAGCTCCCATTTTGGCTCTAAGCTGCAACAGGCATTTGATTCCGCGCTGGAGCATGTCTATCGGTGCGGATTTTATCGTCAAAATAATGTATTCGGTCATCACGATGCCAAATATACGGCTGCTAAGCTGATTTTCGGCGAACGGTACGAGGATGCCGCTTTAACGGAAGACGGACGCAGCAATCTCGGACTCACCCTCGCTCATATCCGAAAGCAGGGCATGTCCGAATACAACAGTCTGCCTTGGTTCTGGCATTGGGTGCAGGCATTCACATGCGCATGGCATTTAATCAAGGATCAAGCAATCAAGCAAGAGCTGGCGGGCATGCTGGACTTTCTATGGGACGAGCGGGCCGCGTTTTATTTGAAAGGGGCTTTTGTCGGGGCTCATTGCCGAGCGCAAAAGCATGATATCCCGCTGGATGGCAACGTTTTGCATGACTATGTGCAATTTGGCGATTTCGAGCTGCCTGCGCAGCTGCCTCGGACAGAGTACGCAGGCTTCTTGTTTTACGAAGCGCCTGAAGTGGTCCGTAAACGGGCGATCAACCGCAGCGAGCCGGCCGAGGTGAAGAAGGTCATTACGAAGCAAACGGGCGAGGAGACGCATAAGCTGCACAGCTATGCCTACATTACGGAGGAGTTTGCGGCCGGCGGGATGTGGGAGCGGTACGCGGAGTTTGATAACGAGCAGCATCGCTGGGATATTTCTTTGCCGGTAGGTCGGCAAGAAGGCGTGAATCAAGCTTATTTTTTCCACCCGTCTGATCGCAATGGGAATGAGGACCCGAGACATCAAACCGGAAATGCGGAAGTTTTATTTTACAAAAATACGATTGCTGCGCTCTACGCTATTCCGGAAGGCACCGAGAATCGCATAATCGGAATTCTACCTCATATCGAATGGATGCAGGAGCCTGGAATGCTGCTCGGACAGACGAATCAGGTCTATTGGTCCGTTTATGCGATGCAGCCCTGTGCGCTTGAACGTTTATCCGACCGGTATGTCGTGACCAGCGAGGGGACGCATAACGGCGTCATTATAGAAGCGATCAGCTGCAGCGATGCAAAACGGATCGGGCTGCCGAGCTTTGAAGCTTTTGCGGCTGAGGCAAGAAGAAATACGCCGACATGGTTATCTGGCGGGAATCTAAGCGTTCGGTATGTCACTTGTGATGGGACGAAGCTGGAGCTTACGGTGGACAGCCAGGGCATCAGCGACAAACGAATAAACGGATCTGCGGTTGATTTTTCGGAATATACGCTTTAATACATTGCCGCACGGTCTTCACACATCGTTCACAGCTCCATAGCCCTAACGAGTCATGCGCAGAAAGACCTCCATTGCTACAATTTGGACAGTTAATCCAAATCGATGGAGGTTTTTTGAATGATGTTTAAGAAAAAAATCGCAGGCGCTGCCCTGGCGGCAGTATTGGCGTTTGGAGCGGCGGTTCCTGTATTCGCGCATGACGGATGGTCGCAGACAAGCGCTCCGATCGTAGCGCAAAACCAAATCTCTTATGTGGAGCTTATGTACGGAAACCACTCTAATGAGCACAAAAGCTATCGCATAGAAGGGCAATGGGGCAGCAGCTCGAAAGTATTCGTGACAACGCCGGCTGGCGCGAAGTCGGATATTACAGGCACGCGTTTCTATACGGGCGAGCCGGCAACGGAAGAGTCGCCTGCACTGAATAATTACTTTGTTGCCTCGTTTAAATCGAATGTACCCGGAGCGTATATCATTTCCACGGAAGCAGACAGTGTGTTCAAAGGAGCAGAGACTGCAAGCCGTACCCTGCGCAGCGCAAAATCATTTGTAGCCGTTGGCGATATTCCCGTTCTTGAGCGGGTGAAAGCACTGAAGGGCTTCTCCAAGCAGGTAAGCCCGGACCGGGCTGAACTTGTCCCCGTATTTAACCCGGCTGCGGTTACACCGGACGAGACGGTATCGATTCAGCTTCTCCTAAAGGGTAAGCCGCTAGCCGATACGGCAGTGGATATCATCCGTCGAAGCAATTCGGAAGCGGTCGAGCTGAAGACGGATGCCAAAGGCGTGGTTACCTTTAAAACAGGCGCAGCCGATTATTATTTGGTCCGCGCGAAGCCGGGCACAGCGGAAGCCAAGGAAGGCGAGTACAGCACTACAAATTACGAAGCGACCCTAACGTTTACGGTTCAAAATAAATCTGTAAAGCTTCCCGGCACGCCATCCTCGGCTAAACCTCTTATCTATGTAAACGGAAATGCAGCGGCTGCCAGCAGCCTGACCATAGCGCAAGGCACGACAAAGGTGGATGTTTCCTTTATAAAACAGCATGTGGATGCAGCGTATATAGGAACTGGCCTTGTATCGCTTCGTTCCGCGGCAGAAGCGGCAGGCGCATTCGTTGAGTATTTCCCGGCAGTAGGCGGAAATCAAGCAGCGGTTGCGGTCTATACGAAGTAAGGCTTGATGATGAAGAAGCGAATAAATTGGCTTACCTTATTTATTATGATGTGGGCATGCATGCCGGGCTTCGTCTCGGCGCATGCCTATATTGCGCAATCGGCCCCCTATCAGGATGCTGAGCTGACGGAATCCCCAACGGCCATACGAATTAAGTTTACTGAAAAAATCGATACGAAGCTGAGCAGCATTTCGCTCCAACGGGTCGATGACGGAACAGCCATTGCAGGCACATTAAGCGGTGAAGGCGATCAGACGCTTATTTATACGATTCCAAAGCTGGAGAATGGCGTCTATGTGGCCAGCTGGCAGGTGCTTTCGCTGGATTCGCATATGACGGACGGCTCCTTCCAATTCGCAGTCGGCGTGAAGCTGGAGCATTCCAAGCCGGATGATACGGTATCCTTGGACGGAGACGGGAACGGAAGCGCTGGAGACGGATCCGGCAATGGTGCGGAAGCGACGGGTAAGCCGGAATCAACGGCGAAGCCCGCGCCTACGAAGAAGCCGAGCAGTACGCCGAGGCCGACAGCTGCGGCAAAGCCCGCCGACACGCCGATAGCTGCTGGCGAAGCAAGCGTCACGCCGCCAGCAGCTGGCGAAGCAAGCAGCGCGCCAAGCGCGCCAGCTGCTTCGGACAGCGGCGATAAGCCGGCTGCAACGCCGGATACAGCGGCAGCCGGAAGCTCCGGAAGCGGAAACGGCGGCGAAGCAAGTCCGTCAGCTGCCGGCGCCGAGCCCGCGGATGCTGCTTCGCCGCAGACGGAAGCGGGAGGGACCAGCCAGGCCAGCGGCCATGGCGATCACGACGGCCACGGCGGAAGCAGTCATGCCGAGGAGGGGGAGCATGAGCATACGGGCGGCCATGGCAGCATGGTTGCGCTGCGCGTGCTTGATATTCTGATAAGCGTGCTGCTTTTGGGCATTTTGTTCTTTCGCTACGTTATTTTGAGAGACGGGGAGAAAAAGGCACCGATCGGCTTCTCGCTGCGGGCCGAACGGATTGTTATCGGCGCCGCGGCATTCGTGTGGTTAATTTCCGGACTATCGCGATTAACTATGCTGTCCGAGCAATTTGGCGGCGCAGCCTTATATGATCTGGCTTCCGGTACGATGATCGGCAGGATGGCAGTGCTTAGAACGGCGCTCGCCATACTCGCGCTTTTGCTCGCATTCGCGCCAAGCAGGGAGCGCTTATGGGCAAATCCTCTTAAATTCGCTGCTGCGTCGGCTATCATCGTGACTTTCCCGCTGACGGGCCATGCCTACGCGGCATTAGAGGGCGCAGCGGCGGCCATCATCGCCCACACGGTTCATATGGGGGCGGCGGCCATTTGGTTCGGCGGCCTTGCGGGCCTGCTGTCTCTAACCTTGGAGAGGGATGCTGCCGATCGCTTAAATCAATCGGCAGCGCGCTTCGCGATTTGGGCGCTGCCCAGCATGGGCTTGATTTTGATCAGCGGGATCTGGCTGGCAGCAGCGAGGCTGACGGCATGGGAGCAGCTACTGACAACGCCTTATGGCAGGCTTATTGCCGCCAAAACCGGATTCATGCTGCTTGTGCTCGCCATCGCCGCTTTTCACAGGCTGGTATTTATGCCGCGCATCGCGCAGGGCCATTCTGGAAGAGGGTTGCTGCTCGGCATTCGAGCCGAGGTGCTGCTCGCAGTCGCCTTGTTTGTGCTGGCCGGCTGGTTATCCTCCACCTCTCCTCCGGCTGATGCGGCGCAGAAGCTTTCGGAACCGATATATTGGCATGTCATGGGCGACAAAGCGCATATGAGCATGCGCATCTCAGAGGATGAGCAGTCGAAGGTGCAAACCGCGAGACTCGATGTCTGGCTGCCTGAAGGGCAAGGAGCGGCAGCTTCGGTGATGGCTGTTGTAGCTCCTAAGGATAATAAAAACGGGGAAGAAGTGCCGATCCCGCTTGAGTTTCAGCCGCGCGCAGCTGAATTATTCGAGTATCCCGGATTTACAAAATATACGTACCTGGCATCCGGCGAGTTTATCGATGATAAGCAGGCAAGCTTAATAACGATAGACGTGCTGGATGAAGAGGGCAACAGCTTCCATTATGAACGCTTGACAGGGGAGCCGATCAAGGAATAATTGGACCGGGGAGCTCGGAAAAAGGAAGCATTTCTTGACTTCGTTGATGCCTTCTGCTAATCTCACCTTCAGGGAAAAGGCGGGTGTTAGTATGATCATCGGCATCGGACATGATTTATCGGATATTACGAGAATAGCGAAAGTGTTAGACGGGCGCACGGGCAAAAGATTTCTAGAGCGCGTGCTCTCAGGCGGCGAACGGGAGCTTGCTTTGCATTATGCGGGAGAGCGGCTCCATCAATTTACAGCGGGCCGTTTTGCGGCAAAAGAAGCAGTCGTAAAGGCGTTTGGCTGCGGCATTGGCAATGTGATTGGATTTACGGACATCGAAATTTTGCGGGGGAGCTGCGGCAAGCCGGAATGCTATTTATCCGCAGGTGCTTGGGAGCGTCTGGGGCTTCGGCCGGAGGCCGTGCGAATTCATGTAACCATTACGCATGAGCGTAAGCTTGCGTCTGCATTTGCCGTTGCGGAACGGATATCGGAGTAACCTTTTGCCTATACTTGGAATGTAATATACCAAGTTAGCAGTCGAGAGGGGATGTCGGCAATGAAGGAGCAGCGGCAGCAGAAGACGAAGCGCCGTTTTAAGACGGGGCAATGGGTCGAGTATGACGGCTTGTATTCGGACGATTGGGGCGGAGATCTGGTGCTGGTCCAGGGGGATTTGTTCCCGTTGCATCCGCAAATGGGCGAAACGAATTGGACGTACGCCGGGCAGTCCGCGCTTCATTTCATGAAATCTCCCAAAATAAATGGTCACCATATCGGCTATTAGACGATTACGAACAAAAAGGATGCCAGCGGCAGCTTAGTCAGCCAGGGCATCCTTTTTTTTATGGATATGCAGCGATAAGGTGATTGTTATGAATAAACCCGGCGGCGGTATAGTTTTATTGCGTTAGGGACGCCATATGCTACTTTTTGGCAGCCAGCCAATTCGAAAGGCCTGTAATTTCCTCGGCGGTCAAACGGTTTTTAAAAGCCGGCATCGAGCCCTCGCCTTGTTCGATTTGCTGCGTGATGTCCGAAGCGCTCATACGCTCGCCAACCTTTTGGAGATTGGTAGCAGGGCCTACTCTCCCTTGGAGCCCGGTCCCGTGGCAGCTAACGCAATTGGCCTTATATACCGAGACAACTTCATCGGGCCCATCAAGCGCGCTATCTTTGCCTGATGCTTCATTCCCGCTGCTACCGCAGGCTGTTAATGCCAGCATCAGCATCAAAGAAACGAACAAAGTAAGGATAAAAATGGGATTCCTCTTGGCAAACAATAAAATCCATCCCCTCTTATTGTATAATTATGTAAATATTGGGCTTATTAAGGCTATTCACAAGACGTCCATATGAATTTGAAGCGTTAATTCGTATAATAGAGAAGGCTGACATCCGTACACGATGTTTATTTATCTATTATATCGCAGTTTTACCTACAGGAGAATTCATGAAACCGACAATAGATGGCATTTTACAGAATCAATTGAATAAACTCCAAGCCGACGTTATTATGAGCGCTTATACCGAAAGTGTCCCAGGCTGGTTAGAGCAAAAATCCGAGCCGGACTTTTACCGTTTCTGTTATACGGAGAAGGGGAAAGGCTGGGCTATGATCGATGAAGAAAAGTATGATTTGCAGCCGGGAACCCTTTATTTATTTCCGGCGGGTACGATGCAATCGTTTGGTACGGAGGGCGACGAAAATTTTAGCCGTTATTGGTGCCATTTTCGTATGGAGCTAGGCGATGTGCAAGTCATAAATTCCTTGCAGCTGCCGCCATTCGTTATCGTGCAGGACAGGCAGGCGGTCAAGGAGCTTTTTGACAAAATGGATGCGTACCAGCACTCCAATACCATTACGAGAGAGCTGCGGCTGAAGGCCGTTTTGCTGGAGCTGCTTGCCATTTATATGGATGAAAGCGATGTTCAGAGAGAAGAGCAGCCTGATCCCGATTCCGAGGTGAAGTGGAACGAGGTGCTTGCCTACATTGAAGCGAACTTGCATGAGAACATACAAGTCGAAGAGCTGGCGAAATTCGCCTTTTTGCATCCGAATTATTTTATTACCTCTTTCAAAAGCATTATGGGCTGCTCCCCGATTCAATATGTAACCAATCGCCGGATTGCGCTCGCTAAGGATTTGCTTATGGAAACGGAGCTGCCGGTGGCGGCCGTGGCCAAGCAGGTAGGCATGCAAAACCACTATTTATCGAGACTGTTCAAGAGATACATGGGGATTACGCCTGTTCAATACCGCCGCATCGGACGACTTAACAGCAGCAGCCGATTGGGGTCGGAGGCATCAACTAGCGGGGAGGATAACAGCTAATGGGACAAGAGGATGTCAAACTATTTTTTAGCACGGAGCTGCTGAACTGGTACCGGCTGATCAAGCGCGATTTGCCATGGCGGATCAATCGTGACCCGTACCGCGTATGGGTATCTGAAATTATGCTGCAGCAGACGAGGGTGGATACAGTTATTCCTTACTACAACCAGTTCATGAGTAAATTTCCGACCGTAAGCGCGCTTGCGGAAGCGCCGGAGACGGAGGTGCTCAAGAGCTGGGAGGGCCTCGGCTATTACTCGCGCGCGCGCAATTTGCAAGCAGGCGCCAAAGAGGTAGTAGCGCGATACGGCGGGATCGTGCCGGACGATAAAGCTTCCGTAGCGGGACTGAAGGGCGTGGGTCCTTACACAAGCGGAGCGATTATGAGCATAGCGTTTAACCGGCCGGAGCCGGCAGTCGATGGCAACGTGATGCGCGTGCTCTCCCGTTATTTTTGCCTTGAGGACGACATTGCGAAGGCATCTACGAGGGTAGGCATCGAGAGGCTGGCTGCCTCGCTCATACCGGAAGGCGCCGCTGGTGATTTTAACCAAGCCCTTATGGAGCTTGGAGCGCTTGTTTGCACCCCGAAATCGCCCAGCTGCCTGCCATGCCCGGTGATGGAGCATTGCGCGGCACGCCTTGCGGGCAGAGAGTCGGAATTGCCGATTAAAACAAAGGCTAAGCCGCCGCGTCCGGAATTCAGGGCGGCAGCCATTGTCCTAGGCAGCGGGGTGAATGCGGGCAAGGTGCTCGTAAGGCAGCGTCCGGATACGGGGCTGCTTGCTCAGATGTGGGAGCTGCCGCATTTGCTGCTGCCGCCGGATAAGGCAGGCTGGCTGGCCGAGTCGGCGCCGAAGGAGCAAGGCGAGCTGGCTGAGTTGATCAGCCGCATGCTGGAGGAAGATACGGGACTGCTCATAAGGCCGCGCAGCTGGTTTATGGATGCGGATCATATTTTCAGCCATATTCATTGGAAAATGAGATTCTATTTGGCTGATTTAGGCGAAGTGGCGGATGTGCTTGAGGATGTGGCAGCATCGTCCGAGCCTGAGCGTAATCTCTTAGCTGCTGAAGCAAATGCCGGATATGAGGCGGCGGATACGCATGGTTTGCAAGCTGCCGGGATGAGCGCGTATCGCTGGATTGGCAAGGAAGATATGGAAACGTTGCCGTTTCCGAATTTATTTTTGCGCATGTTAAAGCAATTTTGGGAATAAATGAATGTACAGGCCGGAGGAGATAGGGATGGGTCAAATGCTTGAGCTGCTGCTGCAGCACAAAATCGTAGCGATATTAAGGGGAATCGAAGACCGGCATGCGGACGCTGCCGCGCAGGCTTTAATCGACGGCGGTATTTATATGATGGAAATCACGATGAATACGGATGGCGCGGCGGCAATGATCAATCGTTGGCGTACGAAGTTTGACGGCAAAGCAGCTGTCGGCGCAGGCACGGTAACGGATGTAGCCCTCGCGGAGCAAGCCGTTGCCGCAGGAGCACAGTTTCTCATATCCCCTAATTTGGATGAGGAAGTGATTGCGTACGGCCGCGAGCGGGGACTCTCCGTCTGGCCCGGCGTTATGACGCCGACAGAAATCGTGAAGGCATGGAAGGCCGGAGCCGATGCCGTAAAAATTTTCCCAATGGGAACGCTTGGCATAGGCTACCTGCAAGAAATTCGCGGTCCGCTCGATTCGATTCCGATGATCGCCACAGGCGGCGTTGATTTGCACAATATTGCCGATTATTTTAAAGCAGGAGCGAATGCTGTCGGAATGGGCAGCAAGCTTGTCAAACTGGAGTGGGTTCGCGAAGGCAAATTCGATCAGGTAACGGAGAGGGCGCGGCAGTTCGTTGAAGCCGTGAAAGCCTTGTAGAGAAAGGAAGGTAGCTGGGATGGACGTTGTCTCATGGTTATTACCCGTCTTCATTCTCATCATCATTGTGCTGGTTGCCGCATTAATATGGCAAATGGGCGCCCGCAGCCAGACACCGCGGAAGCTTGCGAACGGCAATGCTCCTGCTATCGGGACGCAGTGGCAGTCCGTATCCTTTACAAGCCACGGCTCCAAGCTGGAGGGCTGGCTGCTGCAGCCGGCATCGGATGCCTTAACCCGAGAGGGGCTTGCGCCTCTGATTGTGATTGCACACGGTTGGGGCTCTAACCGGACGAGAGTACTCCGGTATGCCAGACCGGTCTACGAAGCGGGCTTTGCGGTATGGATGTATGACGCGCGGAGCCACGGCGACAGCGATTCCATATCGGCGCCTTCCGCGTTGATGTTTCGTGATGACGTGCTGGCTGCGGTAGAAGCGGCCAAGCAGCTGCCTGGCATTGATCCAAACCGGATTTCGGTGCTCGGACATTCGCTTGGCGGCTTTGGCGCGCTGCTCGCGCTTGACCAAGGAATGAAGGTCAGAGCCGTCGTAACGGACTCCATGCCCGTTCGGTTCGAGACGATGATGAAGTCGGAGCTGCGGCGCAAAAAACTGCCGATCTTCCCGTTAGCCTATCTCATTCCGAAGATTTGGCTTATCCGCGCACGTATTTCGCGGACGCAATTCAAGGAAGCAAGCATACCGCTGGTGCTGGCGAAGCGGGCGGGATTCTCAGAAGCCGGACGCACGCCGGTTCTAATGATTCATGCCAAGGGCGATGATTTTATAAGCGCGGAGGATTTGATGAAACTGAAGGGCGAGCTGCCTGAGGGGCTTGTAAAAACGCTCTTTGTATCGGGGAACGGCCACAGCCAATCGGAGCAAGACCCCGTATTTTGGGAGAGTGTCTTGCCTTTCTTAATAAATAATAATGCATAGATTTTGCTTATCATGTGCTTATATATCTAGATTTAAACAAAAAGGAAGCCCGCGGCACAAGGCTGCAGGCTCCAAGAGAGAATATATAATAAAGGGGGGTCATGAATTCATTATATAAGCATAAGATGAAACCAAGATGAGAGAAATATTACAGTTTGATTACATAGCCGTAAATCGTAGGAGGTTCGAATGCATAGAGTAGGATCCAAATTGTTAGTGGTAGTTGTCATCATAGCCGCGGCGTACTTCCTGGACTTAAAGCTGGATTTTTTTCCCGCAGCGACAGAGTCGGAAGAGGTGACCGCAATGGATGAGACCAATAAGCTGGAGCGGCTGGAGCTTGAGATCGCGAAGCAGTTACAAGCGCGGTCTGAGCGCTTCTCGGTAACGTACACAGGGGACAAGCAGGAGCTTTCGAGCAAGATGACGGAAATCATTCGTTTAGCGCTCGGGCATGACGACTACACCGCCTACATCCTTGAATCCTACATCTACACGATTCGCAGCTGGGGGAATAAATCGACCATTGCTCTAGAAGCCAGATACCGCGAGACGGTTGAGCAGACTGCGGCGGTAGACCGGGAGGTAGCCAAGGCGCTGAAAGCGATTATCGAACCGGGAATGAACGACCATGAGAAAATAAAAGCGATCCATGACTGGATTGTAAGCCATGTGGAGTATGATCAGTCGCTGACCCATTATACGGCATATAACGCGGTTACTTTGGGCGAGGCCGTTTGCCAGGGCTATTCGCTGCTCGGCTATAAGATGCTGAAGGAAGCGGGCCTAACGGTACTAATTGCGGAGGGCACGGTGAATACGGGGGAGCATGCTTGGAATATGGTACAGCTGGACGGCATATGGTACCATGTGGATTTCACTTGGGATGATCCGGTCAGCGTGAAGACAGCCGGCAAGGAAGTGCAAAATAATGAATCTGAATCGGGCGAGAGTTCGATAAGATACAACTATTATTTACGGACGGATGAAGAACTTCGTGCGGATCATCAATGGACCAAGACGTATCCGGCGGCAGCGGTTTCTTATGCGGATACGATACGCGAGCTTGAGCAGCAGGGCACGGAGACGGAGCGCAATCGCTTCAGCAAGCTAAAGCTTGCCCTGGGCTTGCACTGGCTTGATCCGGAATACACGGTGTCGAGCGCGGAGCAGCTTAACCAAGTTATTCAGACGGCGCTTGAATCAAAGACGGCCACCTTGGCGTTCCGCTATGAGGAAGGCGATCAATTTCCGGCAGCCTTAAAGGCAGCCTTCAAGCGCGTAAATGTGGCCGTAGGTTACCGGGCGAGCTACGAGCCCTATGCGGGAGACGATTCGCTGCTGGTCCGGTTGCAGCTGGAATATGCGAAATAGTGTCTGGATATTAGATCGGCAGAGGCGCAGAAATGCGCCTCTTTTTTGAGAGGAAATAAAGTCATTAATCTGAAAATAAAGCGGTTGAACGAGTGCAAAAAGAAACTAACTCCGTTTATAGATTCGCGGGAAAATGCGGCTATACGCGTAAAAGTCGGTTAAATACCACAATTCGTCGGGATAGTGCTAGTGAACAAGCTTAAATGCAACTATTATTGAATTATAAGTTGAAAACAATGAGTAGGGTGACCTCAGACGTTACGGCTGACCCGGGCTCTTATGGTTAACTTCTAACTAACTTAGATTAAATAATAGCTCAACAACGGCAGCCATGTGGCTGCCGTTTCATTTCATCCGCGTATAATCAATGACAGTTGGCGGGAATGTATGACAATAGCAGCCTGTAGTAATTAATTTTCTATGGAAATAAAAACGGTCCTGTACTCAGTCAGTTGAAAAAGAAAAATTACGGGAAAGCAGATGAAACCATGCGACTCTTACCCAAGAAGAGTGTATATAAAACCCTTACATTCAAGCTTATTCTCGGCTCACAGCTTATCATTATTCCGCTTATCTTTTTATTGATCTTCGATCATCTTTATTCCATAAACATATTGCACAAGAAAGTTTCCGAATCGAAGAAAGATACCCTCGCGCTTTATATGAACGATATCGATTCCGAACTTAAAAACGTTGAGAATTACATCTTGAATATTATCAGTCACGATTTGAGCATTCCCAATCTGGAGAATGATGACCTGGGCACGAGAGAGATCGCGAAATATAATTTGAAGGACAACATAGTTGAAGGCATAAGTACCTATAATCTCATAGATGGTCTAATTATCTATTCAAACATGACGGAGGACTATTTATATTCGTATAACTCGCGAACGAGCTACCGCGAAAGAATTGCGGTGTTGGAATATATATCTGATGCGGCGAGCGAAGGCGAAAGCTTCGCCAGCTTGGGGTGGTTCCCGTCAACAATCGGATCGTCTGCCTACATGTTGAGAATCATGAATGTAGGGAGCGTCTATATGGGAGCATGGATCAATGTTGACACATTTATTCAATATATTCATGGTTTGGATGTTAATCATAAGGATTCCGTTATTTTCGCCACATTTCAAGGGGTGCCGATGAATAATGCAGACTTTGTGCAACAGCATGATATCGATCTATCGGGTGACTTGAGCAGTTATTATTTTACGGGCAAGGATAAAAGCTATATGGTGATAGGCCAGGATTCCAAGAGAGGCAATCTGCGAGTAACGGTCATCGATACCGAAAACAACATTCTTGAAGGACTCGATTCGATTCAAATTGTGATTAGCGTTATTGCGTTGCTCTCCGTACTTTGTATACCCTTAACCTTCATTATATTGAGAAAATGGATATTCAAGCCGGTCACAAAGCTGAAGCACGCGATCAAAATGCTTGAAGGCGGGGACCTGAGCCATAATATCAAAGTGGAGGAGCATCCTTATGAATTTATGCTTCTGATCGATACCTTCAATAATTTCACATCACAGATCCAGCAGTTGAAAATCGAAGTATATGAAGAACAAATTCATAAACAAAAAGCGGAGCTTCAGTATCTTCAAATGCAAATCAAACCGCACTTTTATTTGAATGCCTTTAACACGATATACAGCATGGCTCAAATGAAGGACTACCAACTGATACAGGACATGGTCCGGAGTTTGTCGGATTATCTAAGATACATGGTGAGAGGAAACTTTACGCTTGTGCCCTTCGAGGATGAATTGAAGCATGTGCAGACATACCTTCAAATCCAGAAGATCCGCTCTGGAGAAAACTTGATTTGTCACATAGATGCCGACCAGCAGTTGATGAACCTGCGAATGCCGCCGCTGATCCTGCTCACGTTTATTGAGAATATCGTGAAGCATGCCCTGACGATGTATGAGCCGATCACCGTGTTCATTAAAGCCGCATTGATCAAGAGGGATAACGGCAAATATGCGCTCATTACGATTCAGGACAGCGGGAAGGGTTTTTCTGCGGAAGCCCTGGAGCAAATTAATTCGGAGCATGTCTATCAGAAAGAAGACGGAGAAAGCATCGGCATCTGGAATATTAAACAAAGGCTAAAGCTGATGTATGGGAATAAGGCCGGTATAACCGCTGCGAACTCCGGAGGAGCATGTATTGAGATCATTTTGCCGATAGAAAGGGGGCCGATTCAGAATGAGGATTCTAATCGTTGATGATGAAATCCAGACCGTCAGGGCTATTAAACACAGTATCGACTGGGAAATGCTCAAGATAGATGAAGTCCACACGGCGCACAATATCGCTCAAGCCAAGGAGATTATGTCCTCAACGACAACCCCGGTAGACATCGCGATTTGCGACATTGAGATGCCGCAAGGCAGCGGATTGGAGCTGCTTGCATGGATGAAAGAACATTTTGCGGAAACGGAGTGTATCTTGCTGACTTGCCATGCTGAATTTGAATTTGCCAGGAAAGCGATTGAGCTTGGCAGCTTCGATTACCTGGTTAAGCCGATCCCGTTCGAGGAGCTGGAGAAGGTGATTCATAAGGCTGTTTCCAAAATTTCTTCTACGAAACGACTAAAGGAGTACAGCGAGTACGGGGAGTACTGGATTCATAATCAATCCATGGTCGCGGAAAGTTTCTGGGCTGATTTACTACAGGGACAACTGACGGATAACCCCGCCGAAATTGCTAATAACGCAAAAAAAAGAAAAGTGGAGTATAAAACCGATGTACGGTATCGATTGTTATTAATCACCAAAAAAAGACTCGTCACTAAGCTGGACACATGGAACCAGCACCTGCTTGATTACGCCCTGAAGAACATTGCGGGTGAAATTCTATTCGGCAATGTGAATTCAGACGCCATTATGGTACTGAACGGCCAGCTGTTGGCCATCTTTCCGGAGATGATGGATAAGAATGAATCCAAGAGCAAGATCAAGGATAGATGCATGGAGCTTATCGTCGCCTGCAATAGCTATTTGGGATGCAGTTTAAGCTGTTATATTGGCGATTTCGTTTATGGCGAGCATCTGTCTGATTTATATAAACAGCTGTTGGAAATCGACAAAAACAACGTTGCCTTGAGCAGTAAAATTTATGATTTAAATGATTGGGGCATTGATCTTGATTCCCCGGCTGCGGCTTTACAGGGCTTGCTCCAAGAATGGACATTGATGCTGCATCAGGGGCAGAAAGAAAAATTGCAGCAGGAAATCATAAAGTATCTTCAAGCTCTGGCAGCCGAGGAAAAGCTTAACCTGGAAGTGCTGCGCATCGTTCAGCACGATGTCCTGCAAATGGTGTATGCATTCCTGCAGCAAAAAGAAGTACAAGCCCATCAGCTTTTTAAGGATCCGCGGTCGCAAGTTCTCTACCGCCATTCTACAACCACCCTGGATGGCATGACCCATTGGATCCGTTATTTTATCGATAAGGCTGTTGATTACACGGTAGAAATTGCGAAATCGCAATCGGTCATCGGTAAGGTGAAAGAATATGTCCACGCCAATCTAAATAATGAAATCACAAGAGAAGACATCGCAAATCATGTTTTTCTGAATCCGGATTACTTGACCCGGATATTCAAGAAATCCACGGGAGTGTCGATCATTGAGTTTGTGACCGAAGCCAGAATCAAGAAATCGCTTGTCCTGCTAAATGATCCTAATTTGGCTATCAGTACGGTGGCCAGCGAAGTCGGATATGATAATCTCACTTACTTTTCCAAGCTGTTCAAAAAAGTGGTCGGCAGCACGCCGTCGGATTATAGAAAACAGAGCATGAAGTCGGAATAAGAATAAACCAAGTCAGATATTAACCATTCCCGTCTATCGACGGATTTTTTTTTGTTTATAAGCCGCGAGATGGTCAAGATGATGGTCTGAAACAGGCAATCATAGGACAGGGGATTTAAAGAGATATTGACTGTTCGTTTATATAATAAAGCTAACCTGATTCAAATAACCAGTTGCTGATCTTCACAGGTTGTTTGTAAGGCAAATTTATAAAAAGGGGAGATCAAGGTGAAAAAGAAAAGCAGAATCTTTACTGTGTTAGCGATTGTCGCTTTGCTTCTATCCGCCTGCTCGGGTGCGAATGGTGGCAACAATAGCGGCAGCGATACCGGTAAAAACCCGACACAAGAATCGGAAAGTACCGCTAAGCCTGAAGAAATCGTATATGCCTATCCCATATACGGAAACATACCGACGGATATACAGTTGATTGAGGACGAGGTCAATAAAATTTCGATCAAAGAAATTAACGTGAAAGTGAAGCTGCTGCCGATCAACGGCGGAAACTGGGACCAGCAAGTCAATCTGATGATTTCTAGCGGAGAAAAGCTTGACCTCATGCCTTCAATGGGCAACTTCAATACTATGGTCGCCCAGAAGCAGCTGCTTGATATTACGGCATTGATTGACTCCTACGGTCAAGGAATCAAATCTGCGGTTGGGGAGAGCTTTTTGAAAGGAACAATGGTTGACGGGAAAATTTACGGGGTAACCCTTGGAAACGGAAAAGCGGCTGTTCCCAATATTGCGATGAGGAAGGACATTCTGGACAAGTACGGTTTAAGTATCGACAACGTGAATACCCTTGAAGATATCGCCAATATTTATGAGGTAATATCCCAAAAGGAACCGCAAATGTCCATGCTCATTCCATTCGGTGCAGGCGATGTTTCATTGGCGCCTGGCGCTCTGTTATTTCAATCGAATTACGATGCCTTGGGTGACGGTTTAGGTGTGCTGCTTGGCAATGATAATTTCAACGTCGTCAATTTCTATGAGACAGAGGAATATAAGTCGCTCCTAAATACGATCAGAGACTGGTATCAGAAGGGATATATCTTGAAAGATGCAGCAACAACAACCGAGACTGCTGTGAGCTTACTCAAAGCAGGCAAGGGATTTTCTGAATTTAGTAACGGTGAAGTGGGATTGGATGCTCAGTTGTCAAGAAACACCGGACATCCTTTTGTGACCAGGAAGCTGCAAGAACCACTGATTACTTCCGGAGCCATTCAAGGTCTGACTTGGACGATTCCCGTTACTTCCAAAAAACCGGAAGCGGCAATGAAGTTCCTAAATTTGACCTATACGAACGCAGACGTAGTTAACTTCCTGGACTGGGGCATTGAGGGCAAACACTACGAGAAGAAGCAGGACGGAACGATTGGCTACCCAAGCGGTGTCGACGCGACCAATACCAGCTATGGCTTCGGCCAAGACTGGTTGATGGGGAATCAGTTGATTGCCCATGTATGGGAAGGTAACGACCCGAATAACTATAACATTCTCGCCGAAAACAATAAGACCGCACCTATCTCGATCGCGCTCGGGTTCTCTTATGACAGTTCGAAGGTGAAGACGGAGATCGCCAATGTAAACAATGTACTTTCTCAATACCGGCCGGGGCTCCATACCGGAAGTCTGGATCCGGTCAAATACTTGCCGGAATTGATTTCCAGGCTGAAAACGGCGGGAATCGATAAGATCATTGCGGAGAAACAGGAGCAGCTTAACGCTTGGGTTGCTGCAAATCAGAAGTAAACGAGTCTTCTCTTAGGGTACGAATATGTAACCAGCATGCAGACTTGTGTTACATATTTGTACCCTATTTTATTTAGAACACACAAGAGAAAGGAGGAGGATTGCTTTGAATACAACGATCAAGAAAAGAAAAAGCATGATTCCGATGTATGTGATGATGCTGCCTGGGCTATTGTATTTGCTTATCAATAACTATTTCCCCATGACCGGTCTATTTATTGCCTTTAAGAGCATCGATTACTCGAAAGGTATCTTTCATAGCGATTGGGCAGGGTTTCAGAATTTCAAGTATCTCTTCAGCACCTCCGATGCATGGATCATTACGCGAAATACGATATTGTACAACTTGGCGTTTATTATACTTGGAACCACGGCCGGCATAACGGTCGGCATTTTGTTAAGCGAGTTGTCCAAGAAGTTTCTATCCCGGTTTTATCAAACGGTTCTGCTTCTGCCGCAATTAATGTCCATTATCATTATCGCGTATATCGCTTACGCGTTTCTAAGCGTGGACACGGGTTTAATCAACAAAACGATTTTGCCTTTCTTCGGCATAGATCCAATCTCCTGGTATATGGAGCCTTCTTATTGGCCTTATATCCTGACGTTTATCTACCTATGGAAAGGCTTGGGCTACTCCTGCATTATTTATCTCGCTTCCATTCTTGGCATCGACAGATCTCTTTATGAGTCTGCGGAAATCGATGGGGCTGGAAAGTGGAGACAGATCATTTCGATTACTTTACCTATGCTAAAACCTACCATTATTACATTGGTGTTGATGTCCATAGGAACAATGTTCTATTCCGATTTCGGTTTGTTCTACCAGATCCCGATGAATTCCGGCGTACTCTACAGTACGACCAGCGTAATCGATACTTACGTGTATCGAGGATTGCTGCAGTTGAACGACATCGGAATGTCCTCCGCCGCAGGAGCGTACCAATCCGTGGTTGGGTTCATACTGATTTTGCTAGCCAATTTTATTGTTAGGAAATTAGATAAAGATAACGCGCTTTTCTAGGAGGTGGAGAAATGAGTAAGCTATTCAATACGCGATCTGTTTATCAAATCAGCATTAACTTTATTTTAATGATATTAGCATTGGCAAGTATTTTGCCGTTTCTGCTGCTTGTGATTTCTTCCTTTGCCGACGAAGCGACTTTGACACTACATGGTTATTCCTTTTTTCCCGGGAAGTTCAGCTTGAACGCTTACGAGTACTTGTTCCAACAAAGCAGCATGTTACTGAGAGCTTACGGAATTACAATTTTGGTTACCGCTGTCGGCACATGCTTAGGACTGCTGATGACATCCATGCTTGCTTATCCGCTATCAAGAAGAGATTTCTCAAAGAGAAATGTTTTCTCCTTTATTGTGTTTTTTACCATGCTGTTCAATGGAGGGCTCGTACCTTCCTACCTGATGTGGACGAGTGTTTTTCATATAAAAAATACCATTTTCGCCTTAATTCTACCTAACTTGTTGATGAGCGCCTTTTTCGTACTTCTCATGAAAAATTATTTCGCCAACAATATTCCACCGGAATTGATCGAAGCGGCGGAAATGGACGGAGCCGGAGAGTATAAAGTTTTCTTTCAGATCGTGCTTCCGCTTTCGCTGCCGATTATGGCGACGGTTGGGCTCATGGTCGGGATCAACTTTTGGAATGATTGGACCAATGGACTTTATTATGTGACGAACCCTGATCTCTTTAGCATTCAGAATTTGCTGAACCGAATCCTATCTAACATTCAGTTTTTGAGTACCAACGTCGTAAGCCAGAAGGTAAACACAGAGATGCCAAGTACCGGTATCCGGATGGCGATTGCTGTAATAGGTATGTTGCCCATTCTGATCCTCTATCCTTTCTTCCAACGGTACTTTGTAAAGGGAATTACCATTGGCGCGGTTAAAGGTTAGCAGAAATCTTTATAGGCAGGGGGAGCATGGATATGTCGGTTTTCAGCAAAAGTAACTGGATATGGACAGCGGGGTCATATGATCAAGACAGTGCTTCGTTTCTATACTTTCGGAAAGAACTCGAATTAAATCAGGATATCAAATCGGCACTTTTTCGAATGAGCGCAGACTCCAGATATCGTCTTTATGTAAACGGCATTTCCGTTTCTCAAGGTCCATGTAAAGGGGACAACCAGGTCTGGTTTTATGATAAAGCGGAGGTTGGCTCAGCGCTTCGGCAAGGAGTGAACGTAATTGCAGCTATCGTTCTCCGTTACCCGCAGCAGCATGACAAAGGAAACCATTCGGTGTGGCGTACGGATATGCCAGGGTTATATGTAAATGGAACCATCGAGCTCGCGGACGGAACAGAGCTTTCCTTTGGAGCTGATGAGACGTGGAAAAGCTTCTATGACAACCACGTTCAATTGGGCAAGGTAAATCCATATTTCGACCCGCTCTATATCGTTGAAACCTCGGAAGGAAATAGCCGCACATTCGGATGGAAGGAAGCCGGCTTTGATGACGGCGACTGGGCGGAGGCGAAGGCTTATCTGGACGTTCAGATCAGAAAAGCGATCAGTCCGGGTGGGATGACCCCAAGACCGATTCCGATGATGTATGAAAAACCGACCCGATTCAAAAGCGTTGTGTGTGCGAGGACGCCGGAAACCAATGTAGACGAGTGGCAGAGTTTAATTGAAGGGGTTAGTGGGGTAACGATTCCGCCTAACACAAAGGCTGTTATCGAAATCAGCGCAGGATACGAAGTAACCGGCTTTCTGGAAACGGCATTTGCAGGCGGTAGAGCAGCAATGGTTTCCATTCTCAGCTCGGAAGCCTATGTGTATCCGGCTAAAGACCAGAAAGGGCATCTCCCTGCTCCGGCGAAGGGAGACCGGACCGACCATATCCACGGACATCTGGAAGGTGCGCCGGACACCTATCGGGTCGGCGGCTTCGGTACGATAGAGCGTCTTGAGGAGTACGAGCCGTTCTGGTTTCGAACGTTCCGTTTTGTTCAAATCTCCGTGGAGACCGGGGAGGAGCCTTTAACTTTCATGGGGCTCAGTTACCGTGAAACCGGTTATCCGCTTGAAGTGCGGACCAAGGTGGAGACGTCCGATGAATCCTTGCATGCCATTTGGGAAATAAGCGAACGAACCCTGCGCCTCTGCATGCATGAGACCTATGAGGACTGTCCGTACTATGAACAACTTCAATATGCGATGGATTCGCGATCCCAAATCCTGTTTACGTATAACACCGCGGCTGATGATCGGTTGGCAAGAAAGTGTATCGACGATTTCTTCCGCTCCCAGCGTTATGATGGTCTGACCAACAGCTGTTTTCCGTCTACCGGCCCTAATGTCATTCCCGGGTTCGCCATTTACTATATTCTCATGATCCACGATCACATGATGTACTTTGGCGACAGGAAGCTGGTTGAGAAGTACATGCCCTCTGTCGAAAGAGTTCTTCAGTTCTTCGACCGGCGTTTGGAAGAAACGGGTTTGACGGCTCGGACATCCGAAGGCGGAATGGGGAATCCCTACTGGTCCTTTGTCGATTGGGTTGGGGCATGGAATACCGGTGTGCCGAACGCCATCTATAAAGGACCTGTGACCTTCGATTCCCTCCTGTATCGTATGGGGCTTCAGGCTGCTGCCGAATTGGCCCGTTACTTGGGCCGATCCGATATGGAGGCAAACTTTCTGCAGAAAGCGGAAGGAATTAAACAGGCTGTTCTGACCTACTGCGTTGGAAGAGACGGCCTGATTCAGGACGGTCCCGGCGTGAATGAATACAGCCAGCATGCTCAGGTATTTGCGGTATTGACCGATGTCGTCGGCGGAGCGGAAGCAACGGAATTAATGGAGCTGGCCTTGACGGATAAGACTTTGGCTCCATGCTCCGTAGCGATGGCTTTCTACCTTTTCCGCGCGGTGGAGAAAGTCGGTCTCTATCATAAAACAGATGAGCTATGGGCCTTATGGCGTGAGATGCTCGCGAAGAATCTGACGACGTGTGTGGAAGATGACGTCATGGAACGAAGTGATTGTCATGCGTGGGGCTCCTTAATTCTGTATGAGCTTCCCGCTATCGTTCTGGGCGTTCAACCGGCTGAACCTGGCTACGCGAGTGTCCGCGTAAGCCCGAATCACGGCTATTTATCCTGGGCGAAAGGCGAGGTTGCGACGCCGAAAGGTATGATCAAGGTGAGCTGGGAGAAGGCAGCAGAGGACGGAAGCATCGATCTCAAAGTCGAAGTGCCTGAAGGGGTAGCTCTCTGTAATCTTAGCCCTATCAAGTAGTGACGAATGTAAAAAACAATTCCTATATGAAAAAAATTAAACGAGGTATCTCACTGCTGAGATACCTCGTTTTTTTAGCGCAGGCAGATCACTTTACCGGCGCATTTGTCGGCATTTGATGCCAAGATTCGTATAGGAAACTTAATTGCGCTGATTTCGATTATTTTGAATAACGGGAATTCTAAGAGGGGAGTAGAGCTTAACCCAGTAATCTAAAATCGCCCTTATTTCTCATTAAAGAACTTTATTTTTCCCAACCAGTGATAGAATGCTTACCAAACATAAAAAGGGGTGCAGTATTCCCCTCTTTTCTATGTGCGTTCTATTGCTCGCTGTTTCTCGCAGCCGTCATTTGCTGCCAAACGGAGCCGGCGGCTTCCTCGCCGCGTTCAATCCTCTCAAGCGCCATTTGGGCTTGAAGCTGTATTTCGAACTCGCTGTCCTTCGCTGCTTCCCGCAGCGCCTCGACGGCAGTCTCGTCGCCAGCCTCGTACAGGAAGCGGGCAGCGCGCCAGCGGACCAGCTTGTTCTTGTCGCGCAGGGATTCAATCATCGGTCCGATAGCAGCAGGATCGCCAAGATCCGATAGCGTATCGCCAGCAGTCCGTCTCACGGACGTAGAAGAGTCGCGCAGCGCAAGGAATAAATAAGGCAGGGCTTCAGGCAAGCGCAGGTCGCCTAAATAGATGACTGCCAGCCTTCGAATCGAAGTATTCTCATCCTGAATGGCTTTGGCCAGCAAAGGCAATCCTTCAACGGAGGATACATATCTCTCAAGTGCGGCATATCGTACCTGCCAATCGCTGGAGGCGAATTGCGTCTCTGCTTCTTCGAGGGTTAGCGGGGCCGGCCTTACAACCGCCGGCGCAGCTCCCTCTTCCAAGCCGGACTGGCCTTGCTCGACAGCTGCTTGAACGAGCGTTTCTAACCTTTCGCTTGAATAAGAAGCCTCGAGCTCGCGTACGATCTCGGCGGCGATCTCCTCAGGCTCGCCGTAACGGACGCCGAATTCCTCGAGTTTGCGCTCACGGATCATGCCGGAGCCGGCGGCTCGGTTAACGGCCTCTCCGAACTGCGCGGGGAGCGCCGAACGAGCCTCGGTATCTCCCATGCGTACGCGTACCTGCATCGGAATCCCGCGATACATTTGAACCAGTACCTGCGCTTCGCCATAGCTGGTTGAAGGTCCTTTGCCGCCAGCCTGCTCTCCGTCAGCGTTATCCTTCTGCAGCAATTGTCCGGCTTCAGCCAAAATAGCGGCCCAATCCGCTCCGGGTTTGCGGTCAAGGGCAATAAAGTCGGCGGTGCGGAATAAGCTGCGCACCCCTTTGATTTGGAGCAGCTGCCGGAGCAGCTCAGGCGCTTCGCTTGCTTCGCTGGCTTTATAAGTAAGCCTGCGTCCGCGCGGCAGCATCTCATCGACGTTCAGCTTCATGGAGTTCGGACTCGGCGTGGGTTCTATAGAAATTAGTTTCATAAGGAAACCTCCTGAATTGATAATGGGGTAAATGAAAATTTCCGGCTTATAAGTAACATTTGCTGCGTCGAAAGCGTAGTCTTATGTGTAAAACTTATATATTCAAGTGTACCTGATTTTAGGGTTGGATGCTAACGGAGGAACGAATGGCTGTCCTTGTTCATTTGGCGGCCTGGGATTTTTACGTATAAATAACATATTTGCAATGTAAGCTGTCAGCTTGGTATCTTATAAAAACAACGGAATTTTGCGGGGAGGGATGAACGGTTGAGGTTAAAACGATTTGCAAACATAGACCCTATCGAGCAGCACACGTCGCTTAAGCAATTCAAGAGATGGCGCCAAGAACGCATTCGCAGGCTAAGAATGAAGGATTATTCATTCACCGTTCCGAATGTTGAGCCTGATATCGCATATTTGGAAAATAACCGAAAGTGGCCGTCCATCACTTGGGTGGGCCACTCGACCTTTTTCATACAATTTGGCGGTTTGAATATTATTACGGACCCGGTTTGGTCTACCCAAATGGCCTTCCAAAAAAGACTTTCTCCGCCGGGAATTCCAATTGAGGATGTTCCGCCGATCGATGTCGTCCTTATTTCCCATTCGCATTATGACCATCTGAATATAAATTCGCTGCGCAGGCTGATCGGTTCCAGGCATTTGCTGGTGCCGGCGGGCCTTGGCGCAAAGCTTAAGAAAAAGGGCTTCATCCGTATCCATGAGCTGCATTGGTGGGAATCCGTTATGTTAAACGGGGTCAAATTCACCTTCGTGCCTTCTCAGCATTCGACTAGGCGTAATCCATGGGATACGAACAGCTCGCATTGGGGCGGCTTTATCATTGAACGTCCAACCTCGCGCAGCGGGAAGCTTGCAGGCCGCGTTAGCGGATTGGCTGCGGAGCCAAATACGGCGGACGGCTCGGAGGCTCAAGCGCAGATCGCAAGCACTGCCGAACCGGCAACGGAGCGTCTGCATCCGTTTTTTAACGAGCGGGGCCAAGCAGAACGGCCAATCATATCCGATTTTCCAACGATTTATTTTGCCGGTGACAGCGGCTATTTTCAAGGCTTTAAGGAGATCGGACGACGATATCCCATAGACGTCGCGCTTCTGCCGATCGGGGCATACGAACCGGAATGGTTCATGGCGCCGCAGCATATCACGCCGGAGCAAGCGCTTCAGGCTTTCGAGGATCTGGCGGCCAAATGGTTCGTTCCTATGCATTACGGCGCTTTTAAACTGGCGGATGATACGCCTCGCGAGGCGCTTGACCGACTGGAGGCAGAGCGCAGAAAACGCCGCATTCCGGATGGGCAGATTCTAACGCTGCCGCTCGGAGAGACTTGGCGTTTGTCGGGAAAATAACAAACGCGAACAAATGCACGCCAAATTCGCGCAATGACGACGGTGGACGAACAAGGTATACTGATCAAGAGCTTATATCGGAAATAGATAACGAAGTGAGGTTTGCATTCGCAAACCTAAGCGAAATCTTACGAAGTGAGGTTTGCATGCGCAAACCTTGGAGGAGGAGCAATAAATGAGTCAAGCTAACATACGTCTCGGCGTGATCGGCGCAGGCGCGATCGGCAGCATTCATATGCAGACGTTCAATAAGGTGGAAGGCATCGACGTCGTGGCGGTTACGGACGTATACCTTCCGCTTGCCGAGCAGCGAGCAGCGGAGCACGGCATCCAGACGGTTCATGCAAGCCCGCAAGCGCTGCTGGAGGATCCGACAATCGATGCAGTCGTTATCGGCGTGCCGAACAACTACCATGCGGCACTTGCGATAGAAGCGCTTAAGCAGGGCAAGCATGTCCTTTTGGAGAAGCCAATGGCTATTAATTCCGATGCTGCGCGCGAGATCGTAGAGGAAGTGGAGAAATCCGGCAAAGTTCTGATGATGTCGCATCAAATGCGCTGGACGGGACTAAGCCGGGCGCTTAAGCAGCGGATCGACAACGGCGACGTAGGACAGGTTTATAACGCGAAGGCGGGCTGGTTCCGCAAGAAAGGCATACCTGGCTGGGGCTCTTGGTTTACTCGGAAGGATCAATCGGGCGGCGGACCGCTGATCGATATCGGCGTTCATATGCTTGACTTATCCCTATACCTCATGGGCAACCCGAAGCCAGTGTCGGTTTACGGTACTACCTATGCGGAATTTGGACCCAACCGCCAGGGAATCGGGAGCTGGGGAACACCGAATTGGGACGGATACTACGACGTAGAGGATCTAGCTTCAGCTTTAATCAAGCTTGATAACGGTGCGACATTATCGCTGGAAGTAAGTTGGGCGGCGCATGCGGCATTTTTGTCGGAGGAGCCTTTCATCCATTTGATGGGGACCCAGGGAGGCGTTGCGATCGTGGGTAATTACGGCAAGTACGTTACCCATGCCGAAACCGGCGTTGCTGAAAGCGATATTGAGCCGCTTGACGGAGAAGAGGATCGGATTCTTATGAGCCGGCATTTTGTCGAGTGCATCCGAGAGGGCAAACAGCCGATAACATCGGCGCTTTCGGGTTATACGAATAACCGCATTCTTGATGCTATCTATGAATCATCCCGCACAGGCAACGAAGTGAAGCTAAACTGGGATTAAGGCAGCCGCTTCGCGATCATGTACCATAAGATAAGCCTTCCCTAAAGCGACGACGTCTGTTGCTTGCTTAGGGAAGGTTTTTTGTGCTTTCCCATTGCACCCAAAACACTGCATTAATGCAGCGCAGCCGGCTGTTTAAGCGGCAGCAAGCCAAAAGAAGGTTCGGTTTCCGCGGATACTGTGGTATAATAGTTCGAGATAAAGTGATTTTGTAGTGAAGGACGGGATTAAACGAATGATTAGCACAAGTGGCATAACGCTCCGTTACGGGAAGCGGGCGCTTTTTGAAGATGTAAGCATTAAGTTCACGCCGGGCAACTGTTACGGCTTGATCGGCGCTAACGGCGCAGGCAAATCGACCTTTCTAAAAATATTATCCGGTGAAGTAGAACAATCGCACGGAGAAGTGCATATAACGCCGGGCGAACGGTTAGCCGTTCTAAAGCAGAACCATTATGAATACGACGAGTCCGTTGTTCTTGAGACGGTTATGATGGGTCATAAGCGCCTTTACGAGGTAATGAAGGAGAAGGACGCTTTGTACGCGAAAGCGGACTTCACCGACGAGGACGGCATGCGTGCCGGTGAGCTTGAAGCGGATTTCGCTGACATGAACGGCTGGGAAGCAGAGTCGGAAGCGGCGGAGATGCTTAACGGCCTTGGCATTACGCCTGATCTGCATGACAAGAAAATGGCAGAGCTAAGCGGCAATGAGAAGGTTCGCGTTTTGCTTGCGCAAGCATTGTTCGGCGCACCGAACATTCTATTGCTCGATGAGCCTACCAACCACTTGGACATCGAGTCCATCCGTTGGCTGGAAGATTTCCTTGCTGATTATCAGGGCACGGTTATCGTTGTCAGCCATGACAGGCATTTCCTGAATACCGTATGTACGCATATCGCGGATATTGACTTCGGTAAAATCCAAATGTATGTCGGCAACTACGACTTCTGGTACGAATCCAGCCAGCTTGCTTTGCAGCTGATGCGCGGTGAGAACAAGAAGAAGGAAGACAAAATCAAAGAGCTTCAAGCGTTTATTCAACGTTTTAGCGCGAATAAATCGAAAGCGAAGCAAGCGACGTCAAGACAAAAGCTGCTTGAAAAAATTTCGCTTGACGATATTCGTCCATCGAATCGTAAGTACCCGTTTATCCTCTTCAAAGGGGAGCGCGAAGCCGGCAAGCAGCTGCTGCTCGTTGACGGCTTGACCAAGTCCATCGATGGCGAGAAAGTGATCGACAATCTGACGATCGCGCTTAACAAAGGCGATAAGGTCGCTTTTGTTGGCCCGAACAGCTTGCCCAAAACTTTGCTTTTCCAACTGCTTGTTGGCGAAGTTGAGGCGGATGCAGGCAGTTACTCATGGGGCGTAACAACGTCTCAGGCTTATTTCCCGAAAGACAACTCGCCATATTTTGATGGCGTTGATTTGAATCTCGTGGAATGGCTTCGTCAATACTCGAAGGATCCGGACGAGACTTTCATCCGCGGCTTCCTTGGCCGTATGCTGTTCTCTGGCGATGACGCGATGAAGAAAGCCAGCGTATTGTCCGGGGGCGAGAAGGTTCGCTGCATGCTCTCCAAGATGATGCTTGAAGGCGCGAACGTATTTATTCTCGACGAACCAACGAATCACTTGGATCTTGAATCCATTACGGCGCTTAATAACGGTTTGACGGATACGGATTGTACCGTTCTGTTCACCTCGCATGACCATCAGTTCGTTCAAACGATCGCTAACCGCATCGTTGAGATTACGCCTAACGGCGTGATTGACCGGATGATGACCTATGATGAGTACCTTGAAAGTGCTGAAGTAAAAGCGCTTCGCGAGCGTATGTACGCGGTATAAGCCGCCCATTTTTAAGAGTGTCCGGCGTAAGGGAAACCTTGCGGCTGGACGCTCTTTTTTTGTATTTAACCAATAAAGTCCCTTATAGGAAAACGAAGGGGACGAGTTTTGTAATTTATGGTTGCAAAGTGCGCGGATAGAGATTATACTATCGTTGAAAAGGTTTTCAGAAAAGCTTTTCAGAAAGCCCTTACAAAATAATAACGTTCAGATGGAGCAAACTCAGTGTAGCTTTATATATTCTTATTCAGCAAGAAAGGCGTGCACCTATGAAATCAACCATACGCGATGTCGCAAAATACGCGAATGTATCCATCAGCACGGTTTCCCGGGTTATGAATGCTCCGGATTCGGTTGTGGAGGAAAAGCGGATGAAGGTATTGGAAGCTATCGAAGCGCTTCAATACCAGCCGAATGGATTTGCAAGAGGGTTAATTTACAAAAAATCCGATACGCTCGGCGTGATGATCCCCGATATTGAGAACCCTTATTATGCCGGCTTAATTCGGGGAATGCAGGATGCTGCTGTAATGCTCAATCATAGTCTGATGATTTGTAATACGGATAGAGATAAGAAGCGTACAATCGCATATGTCCAAAATTTCTTTGAAAAGCAAGTAGATGGCATCATCTTTGCGAGCGATTCTTTACATGAAGAATATTACGAGGAGATGCAGCGTTATCGACTGCCCTTCGTGCTTGCCTCAACAAATGCTCCCGAATATGATATTCCTTCGGTTGACATTGATGATGAACAGGCGGCTTATGAAGCCGTTAAGTATTTATTGGAATCGGGTCATCGCCAAATTGGTATGGTAAGTTTTCCGTTGGGCGATACCATATCCGGAATGCCGCGCTGCGCTGGTTACAAAAAAGCACTGCAAGAGTTCGGGATCATGAGTGATGAGGCGGATATCGAGTTTGCTGTGCATCGGTTTGAACATGCTTATGATGCGGCAGAAAGGCTGCTTTCGCGCAACCGGGAATATACGGCCATTTTTGCGGCATCCGATGAATTTGCAATGGGAGTCATCTCCTATTTACGGGATCATGGAAAATCGGTGCCTGGCGACATATCAGTTATCGGATTCGATAATATTCGCATGGCTCAAATGTTCATTCCTAAGCTGACGACGATTGACCAGCCGACCTATGACATCGGGTATCGCTCGGTTCAGAAGCTGCATGAGCTCATAACGACTGGCAAAGTAGCCGAACTCAGAGAAAAGCTTCCTCATCAATTGATCGTGCGGGAATCTACCAAGTCCACCTAAACAGAAACAAGGAACAGTTTTGAGAAGATGAATCGTTGGATTATCCAGCGAAAAGGTAATCTTTCTTAAAAGAGCGAGCTGTTCCACGCGTCTCTGAAAAGCTTTTCAAAACCTTAATAAAAACGGTTTCTTATTCTAGGACAATTATTCAATGGGTGTGTAGGCATAAAAAGACCCAATATTGGCATTTTAAAGGGGGTGATGTTACTACTCGAGATCTAAATGTTTTCAGATGATTCGATCGGGCCATGAAAGTGTAAGGTAATTACTGTATTACTTAAATATGAAAGGATGAGGTCTGTGAATTCGAAAAAAACAAAGAAAGCATTGCCTTCGTTTTTATTAATGCTGGTCATCGCGATGACGATTACGGCATGCGGAGGAAATAATAATGCAAATAACGGAGCAAATACGCCGACAGATAAACCGGAAGAAACTGCTGAGGGCGGAAATGCCGGAGCAGCTGGCGACAGTGCGCTGGCTCAGGCGATGAACGGTGATTTCAAAGGTAAAAAAGTAACGATGTTCGGTCCGTTTACGGATGCGGATGAAGTGAAATTCACTGAAAGCATCAAAGCATTCGAAGAGAAAACAGGCATTGATATTGCTTATGAAGGATCAAAAGAATTCGAAGCTACGATCTCTGTTCGAGTAAACGGCGGCAACGCGCCTGATATTGCGGACTTCCCGCAGCCGGGCTTGCTGAAAGGCTTCGTAAACTCCGGTAAGGTTATTGATGTGAAATCATTCCTTAACGATGAGTATTTGAAGAAACAGTACAACCAAAGCTGGCTCGACATGGCAACCATGCAGGGTGCAAGCGGCGACGTTATGGCAGGAGTATGGGCGCGCAGCAGCGTGAAAAGCCTAGTATGGTACAACAAAAAAGCATTTGCGGATGCAGGCTATACCGTGCCTAAAACGTGGGCTGAGCTTATGGCTTTGACGGATCAGATTGCAAAAGACGGCGATCCGGCTTGGAGCATCGGCATTGAGAGCGGAACAGCTACAGGCTGGGCGGCTACCGACTGGATGGAAGATATCATGCTTCGTACGACTACACCTGAAAACTATGACAAATGGTTGTCCGGTGAGCTTCCTTTCACGGATCCTATCGTTAAAAATGCTGCGGAAAAAATGGCTGAAATTTGGTTTAACGAAGATTATGTATACGGCGGACGCAAATCCATCGCAACAACATCTTTCGGAGATTCCGTTAAACCGCTGTTCGATAATCCGCCAAAAGCTTGGCTGCACCGTCAAGCGGGCTTTATTACAAGCTTCTTCCCGGAAGGTTTGACAGCTGACGATTATGATTGGTTCCCATTGCCGGCGATTGACGAGCAATATGGCCAACCAGCGCTGATCTCGGGCGATATTTATGCCATGTTCAATGACCGTCCAGAGGTTCGTGCCGTAATGGAGTTCTTCACGACAGGCGAATCGCTGAAATCATGGATTCAAACGGGTGGCGTAACGGCGCCAATGAACGATGCGGATCCTTCCTGGTATCCGAACGACCAAGAGCGCAGAATGGCAGAATTCGTGAAAACGGCAGATACGATTCGTTTTGACGGATCCGACTTAATGCCGGGCGCTGTAGGAGCAGGTACATTCTGGAAAGGCATGACCGACTGGGTCAGCGGAACGGTTGATCTGGATACGGCTTTGAAAGAAATTCAAGCGGGTTGGAAAAAATAAATAACAGCTAAAAAGGATCTCGCGGGGCTGCCAGCCGGAAGGTGACAGCCCCGCGATCATCTGAAATCTGGCGTGGTAAGCACATGCTTACGAAGTAAGGTTTGCTTCACAAACCTAAGCACATGCTTACGAAGTAAGGTTTGCTTCACAAACCTTTAAGGAGGATTCATATGGAATTACAGGCTAGGAAAGGCAATGCTCTGCGTCTACTGTTGTTATCCGTGCTGGTGCCAGCTTTGAATATTGCCGTTCACTGGTGCATATTTTTGTTCTTTCGCGATTCCAGTTTGCCGCCCGTACTGAATGCGGTATTGGCTGTCCTTTGGGGAGCGCTGGGCATCTATTCTATTTACTACTCTTTTAACTGGGTAGTCGAACAATATCCGGATCAATGGAAGCGAAGAATATTGCCTTTTGTATTTGTTGGACCAGCGGTGCTGCTGCTAGGCTGGCTGTTGGTTTTTCCAACGCTGCGGACTCTATATTTAAGCTTTTTTGATGCAGGCTCGGTTAATTTTGTAGGTTTCGCTAACTATATGGCCGTATTTACGGATCGGCTGCTCCTTATGGCGCTTCGCAATAACTTACTGTGGGTATTTTTTGGCACATTAGCTTGCGTAAGTTTAGGTCTGCTCATTGCGATTTTGGCTGACCGAAGCAGCTTCGAGAAGCTGGCTAAGGGACTCATCTTTATGCCGATGGCCATCTCGTTCGTTGCCGCAGGCGTCATTTGGAAGTTTATTTATTACTACCAGCCAGGAAATGAACAAATCGGTTTACTTAACGCAATCGTCGTGAAATTCGGAGGCGAGCCCCAGGCTTGGCTCAGTATGATTCAGCCTTGGAATAACCTGTTTCTGATCGCCATTCTGATTTGGATGCAAACAGGCTTTGCGATGGTGATTTTCTCTGCAGCGATTAAGAGCATTCCGGAGGATATGCTGGAGGCTGCCCGCATGGACGGCGCAGGCGAGGTCCGGATTTTCTTCAAGATCATGATTCCTTATATTGCAGGCACCTTGCTGTCGGTAACAACCACAATTATTGTTTTTACGCTAAAAATATTCGATGTCGTTATGATCATGACTGGCGGACAGTATGAGACGGACGTTGTAGCTACGCAGTTCTATCGTCAGCTCTTTATGTACCAAAATGCAGGCTATGGCTCGACCTTGGCGATCGTATTGTTAATAGCGGTCATACCGGTCATTATCATCAACCTGCGCCAGTTCCGCAGAGAGGGGGGCTTCTAAGATGAGCAAGAACAAAAAAATTCGCAAGTCCAAATGGCTCGTGAATACCGTGCTCGCCATCATCTGTCTCATCTGGACGATCCCGACGCTCGGTCTTCTCGTATCCTCTTTCCGGCCTGCCGCTGACATTCTGTCAACAGGCTGGTGGAATATATTGCCCCATCGCGATTGGCAAACATCGGAGCAGCTTCAGCTGCCCAAGGATACCGATCTTCGCGAGCCGATTAAGGTAAACGGCTTAACCTTTACGGATGATCAGCTGCGGGAAGGGGTAGAGGTCGACGGTGAACGGCTAATTTGGGAAAACCGGCGGGCTCGGCTACTGAATGTCCAGGATAAGCAGTGGACGGTCATTTCCCGTTTTACGACACAGAACTATGAGACGGTCCTTGGAGGGAAAACCTACTCCATTACGATGCCGGATGGGACAACGAAGACAGAGAAGGGCAGCGGCATGTCGCGTTCCTTCTGGAATACGATTGCGGTTACCATCCCTGCGACGGTGATTCCGATCTTTATTGCTTCCTTTGCGGCCTATGCTTTTGCATGGCTTCGCTTTCCGGGCAGGAAGACGCTGTTTGTTATCGTCATTGCATTGCTGGTTGTTCCGCTTCAGGTGGCGCTTATTCCGATTTTGCGTGACTATACGTCGCTGGGGCTTAACGGAACGTACTTCGGCATATGGCTCGCGCATACCGCATTCGGTTTGCCGCTGATTACTTATTTTATGTACACGTCAATCAGCCAGCTGCCGAAGGATTTGTTCGAATCGGCCTTTATGGACGGGGCAACGAACTTTACGATCTTTAGCAAGCTAATTTTGCCGTTGTCCGTTCCAGCGCTCGCATCGATCAGTATTTTTCAGTTTTTATGGGTATGGAATGATTACTTGATATCGCTTATTTTCCTCGGCAGCCAGCCGGAGGTACAAGTTTTGTCCATGAACATTGCGAATATGGTCGGTTCGAGAGGAAATGACTGGCATCTGCTGACAGCTGCCGCATTCGTTTCGATGCTGATGCCTTTAGCCGTATTTTTCGGATTGCAAAGATATTTTGTTCGGGGCATGCTCGGCGGCTCGATCAAAGGCTAAACAGGATTATTCCGGCAGGAAAAGAATGGCGCATCGTTTGGGCGGGTGTCCGAGCATGCGCCATTCCTATATAAAAATTGATGAATGAAGAGAAGAGGAGAGAGTGACATGGAGGTAAAGCCGGCATGGTGGAAGGAATCGGTCGTATATCAGGTTTATTGGCGGAGCTTCCGTGATACGAACGGGGATGGAATCGGCGATCTTAAAGGCGTGATTGAGAAGCTGGATTATATTCAATCGCTCGGCGTAACGATGGTATGGATAAATCCGTTTAATGAATCGCCGGATAAGGACAACGGTTATGACGTTTCCGATTATTATGCGGTAATGAATAAAGCCGGCACGATGGAGGACTTCGAATTATTGGTGGAACAGACGCATGCGCGAGGGATGAAGCTCATGATGGATGTGGTCGTGAATCATACCTCGGACCGCCATCCGTGGTTTATTGAATCGCGCTCCTCGATCAGCAATCCAAAAAGAGATTGGTATATTTGGAAGGATGGCAAGGACGGTAAACCGCCAACGAATTGGCGTTCCTATTTCAATCCGTCAAGCTGGGAGCTGGATGAGACAACGGGGCAGTATTACATGCATTCCTTTGCTACTGAGCAGCCCGATCTGAATTGGGCGAATCAAGAGATGAGAGCCGAGTTATACAAAATGCTGCGTTTTTGGCTCGACAAGGGAGTGGACGGTCTTCGTCTCGATGCCCTGGCGCTGCTGGCAAAACCGGAGCTGTTGACGGATGTGGAGGATCCTCGCGATATTCGGTATTTAACTCATAATCCCGGCCTTCATGATTATCTGCAGGAAATGAATCAAGAAGTATTTAGGCACTATGATCTGATGACCGTCGGAGAAATTGCTTTCGCAACGCCAGAGACAGGTCCCTTGTTCGTGGATGAGGAGCGTCAGGAGCTGAATACGCTGTTTCATTTCGAGGTTGCTGATGAAATGCCGGAGTGGGACATGCTGCGTTTTAAGCGTATTCAACAATCCTGGGCAGAAGCGTTGGCAGGCCGCGGCTTTGGCTCGCAGTTTCTGAACAACCATGATCATACGAGGCAGGTATCGCGCTACGGCAATGACCAAGAGTACCGGGTGGAATCAGCAAAGATGCTCGGCATGATGATCCATACGCTCCCTGGAATTCCCTACATTTATCAGGGAGAAGAGATTGGAATGACAGGCGTAAGATATGAGACGATAGGCGATTACCAGGATATCGCTATGCTGAATAAGTATGTAGAAGAGGTCGGCAAAGGAGGGGATCCGGCAGCGGTATTCCGTGATTTGCAGCCGCTTAGCCGGGATAATTCCAGGACGCCGATGCAGTGGGACGGCACACCGAATGCAGGCTTTGGCAGCGAGAAGCCTTGGATTAAAGTCAATCCGAATTATACGGAAATCAACGTAGAACAAGCAGAGAGCGATCCGAATTCCGTATTGGCGTTTTACAGAAAGCTCATAGCACTGCGAAAAACCAATCCGGTCATGGTCTACGGAGATTTCACCGACATCAGCGAAGAAGATCCTCATCTATACGTTTATGTGCGCGAATATGAAGGCGCGGAATGGATTGTGCTGTTGAACCACAGCAATGAGTCCAACCTATTTACTTTTTCAGAGACGTATTTCGGCAGTGATTTGATAACCCTGGAGCTGGTGCTGGGCAACTATGAGCAGACAACAGAGAGCTGGAACGATGAGAAGCGAAGCATGGAGCTGAGGCCGCATGAGGGAAGGATTTATAAGGTCAATTCCTAGTGATGAAAGCTAGCGGCATTAGGATGGAAGTCGAGAAAAAGAGCCTGCTCCGGTTGGAGACAGGCTCTTTCTTATGGGGAGCGTTGTGTAAGAGCTCACTTATAAACAAGCTCTTGAGCGATCGGCAGCTTTCTGCCCTTGCCGTAAGGGATGCAGAGCGGCGTACCGAAGATCGGGTCAGCCGTAATCTGGCATTCCATATCGAATACGTCACGGATAAGCTGTTCGTTCATGATTGTTTCCGGTTTGCCTTGCGCATGGATGCGGCCGTCTTTTACGGCAACGATATGATCGGCATACCGGCATGCGAGATTAATATCATGCAGCACCATTACGATGGTCCGTTTCTCTTGCTGATTTAAGTCGAACAGTAAATCAAGAATTTCGATCTGATGTGCCATGTCGAGATACGTTGTAGGCTCGTCAAGCAAAATGGTAGGCGTATTTTGCGCCAGAGTCATCGCTATCCAAGCGCGTTGGCGCTGGCCGCCAGAGAGCGAATCCACCGAACGTGAGGAAAGTTCGTCCATGTGCGTTACGGCAAGTGCCTTCTTCACCATCTTCTCATCCTCGTGCGACCATTGCTGAAGCCAGCTTTGGTAGGGGTAACGCCCTTGCTTCACCAGCTGATGGACGGTTAATCCTTCAGGAGCGATAGGGCCCTGCGGCAGGATGGCAAGCCGTCTGGCGATTTCTTTGCTTGAGAGCTTGGCAATTTCGGTGCCATCGAGCAAAATAGAGCCTTCCTGCGGCTTTAAGAGGCGTGCAAGAGAACGGAGCAGCGTCGATTTGCCGCAGCCGTTGCTGCCAATGAACACCGTAATTTTTCCCGGAGGAACAAGCAAATCAAGATTATTGAAAATTTCCTTTTGCCCATACGACAAAGTCAGGTTTTTCGCTTGAATGGAGGACACGAGAAGCACTCCTTTGTATTTTGAATTTATTTTAAAGTGAATGCCCTAGCGGCCGTTACGCACCGTTGCGGTGACGGTACAGCAAATAGATGAAGAAAGGGGCCCCAATTGCCGCGGTAAACACGCCGGCGGGAATATCGAGCGGAATGAATGCCACCCTCGCGACAAGATCCGATAACAATAATACGAGGGAACCAATCAAAGCGGAAACCGGGATCACGCCTCCATAGGATGGCCCGACAAGCTTGCGCGCGATATGGGGAGCCATGAGGCCGATAAAATTGATCGCTCCGCCGATCGCAACCGCTGCTCCGGCAAGCGCTACGCTAATGATGAGTAAAATGGTCCGTTTAACCTGGACAGAGCTGCCTACGCTCGCAGCAACCTCGTCACCAAGCTCCTGTACATTAAGATGGCGGGCATAGATAAGCGCAATCGGTAAAAGCACGATAATCCAAGGCAGCAGGGTTGCTACATCTCTTTCCCAGGAAACGCCGTATATGCTGCCTGTCATAAACGTGAAGGCTTTGACGGCGACGGCAGTCGGCGTAAAGGATGCCGTAAGGATGAGCATATAAGTAACCGCTGTTAACGCGGTAGCCATGCCAATGCCGATGAGAACGAGCCGAAGCGGCGTGATGCCTCGGCGGTAGGCGAATAAGTATATAAGGAACGCAGCGGCAAACGCGCCTAGAATTGCGCTCAGCGGCATGAAGCGAATGCTGGCATGCGAGAAGTACAAAATAAATATGACCGTGCCTAGAGAGGCGCCTCCCGATATGCCAATAATGTCCGGGGAGGTCAGCGGGTTGCGTACGATCCCTTGAAGCAAAGCGCCGGATACGGCAAGTGCCGAACCCACCATTACGGCAATCAAAACGCGAGGCATCCGAAGCGAGAAGATAATCATCGAATCGGAAGAATCCGCGTTCCCCAGAAACGCGCGTATGACGGTGACAGGGGTTATCGTTTTGCTTCCCAGCCCTACGCAAACGATGACTGCAGCCACATTAACCAGGAATAATAAAATAATCATCATAATGGTACGGCGCTCTAGTTGAAAGGAATGCTTGCGTCCTCTAATCGTAATCCAATTATTCATCTTAGGAACGGCCTCCTCTTCTGGCGATAAAGACGAAGAAAGGAACGCCGATGATAGCCGTCATAATTCCAACCGGAACTTCCTTCGGAAAAGAAATATAGCGCGAACCGATGTCGGCCGCCAGCAGCAGAACGCTGCCATACACTGCGCAATAAGGGATAACCCAGCGATAGTCGATGCCAACCAAGTAGCGCATCAGATGAGGCACGATGATGCCTACGAAAGCGATCGGTCCGGCCATAGAGACCGAGCCACCTGCGAGTAAAACGATAACGATACCCGCGGCTAGTTTAATATAGACGGTTTTTTGGCCAAGCCCCACAGCCACGTCTTCTCCGAGAGTAAGCACATTCATATGTCTTGCAAGGACAATTGCGCCGATCAAGGCTATTCCCATATAGGGAGCAGCAGCCGTGAATATGTGCAAGTCCCGGCCTGCGACTGAACCGACAAACCAATACAGCACCTGATCGAACGTTTGTCCGCTCGTCAGAAGAACGCCTAATGAAAGGGAAGAGAAGAACGCGGTTAAAGCTGCTCCTGCGAGCGTAACCTTAAGCGGGGTCAAGCCGTCATTTCCGATAGAACCCAGGGTATAGACAAGAGCAGCGGTAAAAGCCGCGCCAATGAAGGCAAGCGTCGCAAAGGTCGTTAAACCGCTCGCTCCGAAAAAAGCCGAGCCGATAACAATGAAAAAGGCTGCTCCCGCATTTATGCCGAATAGGCTGGGCGATGCCAACTGATTCCGTGTGATGCCTTGCATAAGTGACCCGGCAACGGCAAGGCTTGCTCCCGCGGTGGCAGCGATAAGCGCACGCGGCATTCTAGCGGTCTGAATAATAAGATGCTCCTGGGAGCCATCGAACGATCGGTAAGAATCCAAGATGGTACGCCAGCTGATATTGGTTACTCCGTAAGCGATGCTGCAGACGATACCCGCGGCAAAAAGAAGCAGTCCCACGATAAGCCCTGCCGTTCTTTGAGTACGCGTATGTAATAGTGTATCCATAATGTCCTCTTTCCCCAGTATCAAGTATGATGAGAAAATCCATATTTTATAGGATGTGCTTAAGCTATGCGGTTGTCGAATAATATTAGGACTACTACAACATTTTAGGGGATTGAATGGATAGTGTCAATGAAGTTGAAAATCATTATCAATAATTATTGACATTGGCTTGCGTCGCTGGTATAGTTTCGTTTGGGGATAACATTGAGAATGATTTTCATCATGAAGGGGAGAAAATAAAATGTTTCATTTATTAACGAAGAAATTAACTTGGACAGCAACCACAGTCTTGCTTGCGCTAACCGTAGTCGTATCGGGCTGCGGCCAATCCGGGTCAAACAATAGCAAAGAAAATGCCGCTGCCACCAATGAACCGGGGGCGTCGAACGCGGCAGAAGCAAGAGTTGTCACGCATGCAATGGGCGAAGCCAAAATCGAAGGAACGCCGGAGCGCATTGTCGTATTGACGAATGAAGGAACGGAAGCGCTTCTTGCCCTTGGTGTGAAACCGGTTGGCGCCGTGAAATCTTGGACAGGCGAGCCTTGGTACGAGCACATTAAAGCAGATATGGAAGGCGTAACGGTAGTCGGGGACGAAAGCCAGCCGAATATGGAGCTGATCGCGAGCCTTAAACCGGATCTTATTATCGGTAATAAATTGCGCCAGGAAAAAGTATACGATCAGCTTAATGCAATCGCGCCTACCGTTTTTTCGGAAACGCTGCGCGGCGAATGGCAGTCGAACTTCAAATTGTATGCTGATGCTATCGGCAAAAAGACAGAAGGGGACAGAGTCATTGCCGACTATGACAGCCGCACTGCCGACTTTAAGAGCAAAGCAGGCGATAAGCTGAACCAAAAGGTTTCCGTCGTTCGTTTTATGGCAGGCAAAACACGCATTTACTTAGAAGATACGTTTACGGGCGTCGCATTCTCGAAGCTTGGCATCACGCGTCCGGATAACCAGAAGTACAAAGATACCTTTGTCGAAGAAATCACGAAGGAACGCCTTCCTGAAGTTGATGCGGATATGCTCTTCTACTTCACGTATGAGACCGGTGACGGCAAAGGCACGCAAATGGAAGAAGAAATGCTGAAAGATCCGCTATGGCAAAGCCTTGAGGTCGTGAAAAACAATAAAGCGATCCGAGTAAGCGATGCGATATGGAACACGGCGGGCGGCGTAATCGCGGCTAATCTAATGCTTGATGAGCTTTATAAAATTTATGAAATCAATTAAATGCATGAAGGACGAACAGCCGGATGATATCATCCGGCTGTTTTTTTGTGAGCCTTAAGCGAACAAGCGATTCGGACCATCGTCCGGAGCGCTTTATTTGGTAAGCCGAAGAAAAAAAGCCGCTGCGGATTGTTGCGTCGATGCATAAAAGTACGTACCTGGTAAACACTGTTTCTCTAGACCCACATGGGTTCATTCGGGTATGATACCGATAGGTTACAGGGGTGCTTGAGAATAATTACGCTTTTACGTTTGGGAGGGTATTGAAGCTGAATCAGTATGAAGAGATTAAACAGGGCGAGAAGGGTGCCTGGGTGAGTATCGGCGCTTACTTGGCTTTATCTGCCCTTAAGCTCGTTGCTGGCTACTGGTTTGTGTCGGGGGCTCTCGTGGCAGACGGCTTTAACAATTTAACGGATATTGTGGCATCGGCTGCCGTATTGATTGGCCTCCGCATCTCGCAAAAACCGCCGGACAAGGATCACCCTTACGGACATTTCCGCGCGGAGACGATCGCGGCGCTTATTGCTTCCTTTATTATGGCGACGGTTGGCATTCAAGTGCTCATCAGCGCCGTAAAATCCTTGTTTGCTACGGATCACCATGTTCCGAATTTAACCTCGGCATGGATCGCATTGTTCGCAGCTGCATGTATGGGCGGCGTTTATGTTTATAATCGCAGGCTGGCACTGCGCATTAACAATCAAGCCTTGTTGGCTGCCGCCAAAGATAATTTATCAGATGCATTAGTCAGTATTGGTGCGGCAATCGGCATCATTGGCGCGCAGTTCGGCCTTCCTTGGCTGGATCCCGTTGCTGCGCTTGCTGTAGGCGCTATTATCTGCAAGACGGCATGGGAGATCTTTTACAGCTCCACGCATGCGCTTACCGATGGTTTTGATGAAAACGAGCTTTCCTCTCTGCGTACGACAATCGCCAAGACTAAGGGCGTGAAGTCCATAAAGGATATTAAGGCCAGAGTCCACGGAAGCCATGTGCTTGTGGATGTGATTGTACAGGTCGATCCCGAGCTGACGCTAATTGAAAGTCACCGCATCAGCGACGAGATTGAGCATCGTATGGGTAGAAAGCACAATATAATGAGTGTTCACGTTCACGTTGAGCCTCATGAATTAGCTGAGAATATTGAACTATCGCTAACGGAAAAACACTGATTAGAACCGGTAATTGTTACCAAACGCTTTCTTTTGAGAATTATGTGGATACAAAGGCCTGTACCGAGGTTTGAATCTAAAGGCCTAACTGTGTAGGAGATCTCTTCGATAGCCCAGGAAGTATAGAGTTGAATCGCATAGAAAATAGGCGTAAAGGCATCTCCTTAATGGAAATGCCTTTTTTGCATTATTTTACAGCGGGTTTATATGTCTTCCAACTCATTTCATAATATCGGTAAATAGGCGGAATGGACGATACTTGTCTCTCTCAATCGAATTTACAATGGGAGCAGAACCGTAATACCTACACCGTTTACACACCAAGGGAGGCGTATTGAATGCAATACACCATGAAACACAGACTGGCAACAGCAACCTTAACGGCCGCATTATTGTTTGGCTCGATTTCTGTGCCGGCAGCACTGGCAACTCAAGCATCGCAAGTAGGCGAGGTGCAATCCAGCGTCAATATGCGCACATCTCCGTCAACTTCTGCATCTATCATTCGCAGCTTAAAGAAAGGCGAGCAAGTGACGGTTATTGAGAAAGTGAATTCGTATTGGTATAAAGTGAAAGATTCCTCCGGTAAAACGGGCTACATATCAACATCTACCCAGTATATAGAGCTGCAAAACCCCGCACCCTCGCAAATTGGCAATGCCGTTGTCAAAGCATCCGTTTCTTTTCGGAAGACGGCCTCCGCATCGGGAGAGCGGATTCGTTATTTAGCAAAAGGCGAGAGGGTTACCGTTCTTGCCAAAACAAACAGCTATTGGTATGAGGTACAGGATAGCAATGGCGTCCGCGGCTACGTTAGTACGCAAGCCTCTTATCTTAGCGTCACGGGTACGATTCAAGGCGGCGGAACAGGGAGCACCGGAAACAGCGGAGGCGGCCAGGTAACCATACCGGAGGAAACAAAGAATGAGGCCATCGAGAAAATGATTGCGGCAGGAATGAAGTATTTGGGTACGCCTTATGAGTACGGCTCTGACCGCAACACGACGGCAACCTTTGATTGCTCCGACTTCGTTAGGCAATCGTTCCTTGACGGCCTCGGCGTAAGGCTGCCCGCTGACTCGCGCCAGCAGGCGCAGTATGTCAAGGATAAGGGTTCGATCAAGACGGACTGGAAAGAGTTCGAACGCGGGGATTTGGTGTTCTTCATGTCATACAAAGGTTCGAAGTCTTCCGCTTATGCGGGAATAGACAAGTCGTCGGCGACGATAACGCATGACGGTATCTATTTGGGCGATGGGAAAGTATTGCACACCTTCTCGAATGAAGGCGGCGGCGTTACAATCACCAATATCGCCGGCACCTCATGGGAATACCGTATCGTATTAGGCGGAAGCGCGCTATAATCACAAAAAAGCCGGTCAGGGAGAATCCCTGACCGGCTTTCTACTAATGTTATGGGTTTTATTCGATTTAAGAATCAATTTGCACGGTCGTGCTCTCGGTTTGTTTCAGGGGTTCAGATAATACAGGCTCCGATTGCTGTTCCGCCAACGCCTTTTTCTGACTGCGTCTTTTACGGATAATAAGATACAAAACGACAATGGGAACGGCTCCTATGAAAATATATAAAGAAACGTCTTTTACCATGCTTTCAGCAGCACGGCCGTAGAAGTAGAACAGCAAACCGACGATATAGAATTTCAGCCCCCGGCCAATTGCCGCGTAACCGACTAGTCTCCATAACGGGAAGTTTAAGCAGCCGGACAGTATCGTAAATACTTTAAATGGTATAGGTGTGAACGAGCCGATGAGGATAGCCGTTTCGCCATTTTTCTGAAACTTTTCCGTGGCGGCGTCGATCCATTCTTTTTTTAGAAACTTATAAAGGACGGATTTACCCATGATCTTACCCAGGTAATACCCGACTGGTGTACCTAAGAGACAGCCGATATAGCCTACGGTAGCCAGCCATATTGCTGTTGTTGGATTGAGTAAGCTTAATGAAACTTGAAGGAAAAACGCGGGAATGGGAAAAATAACTGCATCTAAAAAAGCATGAATAAACAATCCCAGAGGCCCGAAATCTTCTAAAAATTTGACTACATCCTGAAACATTACCAGGCTCCCTTTCCGTCAACTAACCTCACATAAAGCCTGCTAAATGAGATACCTTATGGAAATTCCCTTATTTGCTAATATATGCTGCAGTTTGTTGAAAAAGCGCTTTAGCGCTTGATATTTTAATTATAGCATATTTAATACAGTTAAGAAGATGATAGTTGTCATGTGTTTTTACGAAAATTCCCACTGCTAATTTCATGCGGGCAGGCTTTTCTTATTCCCTGCATCCGGACTAAAGCAGGAAACGGTCCAGCCAGCCAATGCTTCCCAAATCCAGCGCATAAGAACGAATACGTATATGCCGGGCCGGAGGTTTCAAGCGATTTTTCACCATGGCTTGCGAAGTGGAATTACATATTGAAAATATGAAAAAACGCCGCTTGAACACAGGATAAACCTGTATTTAAGCGGCGTGCTTTAGGTATGATCGGGCGCAGAAAAGCGGGCTGCGCATGTGCTCGCTGTCCAGCAATAATTAACTGCCGAAAAGGCTACTCCCTGGTTTGACGGCGGGAAACGCCGCTTTGCTGCGCGGCTTGAATGACACGGCGCCGCACCTCTTCCACTACACGCGTGTTGAACACGCTGGGTACGATGTACATGGGGCTCAGCTCTTCCTCGCTAATAACGGAGGCAATGGCTTCGGCTGCAGCTAGCTTCATCTCTTCATTTATGGTAGCAGCCCGGCTGTCGAGAGCGCCTCGGAAAATGCCTGGAAAGCATAACACATTGTTGATTTGATTCGGGTAATCCGAGCGGCCGGTTGCGAATACCGCAACGATATCCTCAGCCAGCTCCGGTCTGATTTCGGGCTCAGGGTTTGCCATAGCGAAAACGATGGGAGCCTTGGCCATCGTTTCAATATGGCCTCGCGTCAATATTCCGCCGGCAGACACGCCTATAAATACATCCGCTCCAATTAATGCTTCTGCTAATCCGCCGCTTTGACGCTGGGCGTTCGTATTCTCCGCGTACCACTGCCACATGGGATTGCCGTACACGTTATCGGCCGTCAAGATACCTTCGCGGTCTACGCCGACAATATGCTGGGCACCGCCTGCCAGCAGCATTTTTGTGCAGGCAGTTCCTGCCGCTCCGATTCCGCAGACGACGATGCGAGCCTCGTTCAAGCTGCGGCCCGTCAGCTTCAGCGCGTTCAGCAAACCCGCATATAATACAACAGCCGTGCCATGCTGGTCATCGTGAAAAACGGGAATATCAAGCTCTTTGCGAAGCCTTTGTTCAATTTCAAAGCAGCGCGGCGCGGAAATGTCTTCGAGATTGATGCCGCCAAAAGCGGGAGCCAGGTTCTTTATGGTTGCGATGATGGCTTCCGTATCCTGCGTGTCGAGGCATATCGGGAACGCATCGACATCGGCAAATTGCTTAAACAGCATCGCTTTCCCTTCCATGACAGGCATTGCCGCATAAGGACCGATATTTCCAAGGCCTAGCACGGCGCTCCCGTCGGATACGACCGCAACCATATTTCTTTTTATGGTGAGCGTGTAAGCTTTGGAGGGTTCATCAAAAATCGCTTGGCAAACCCTAGCGACATCTGGCGTATAAACCCGGGACAAGTCGTCACGGTTCTGGATAGGGGTTTTGGGCTGAATCGTAATTTTACCGCCCAAATGAAGCAGAAAGGTTCGGTCGGAAATATGGACCAACCGAATGCCGACCAATGATTTCATTGCTGTCGTAAGCCGTTCGGCTGCGCCGTGCTCTGCTATTTTGACCGTTAAGTCGCGCAAGCTTTTGTTTTTGTCTGTATGTATGACGTCAATCGCGACGATGTCGCCCTTGGCCTGCTCAATAGCTGTAGCCGCACGTCCGAATTGCGCGATATTCGTATCGATTTCGATCCTCATTATGATTGTTTTACCGTCTGTCATGTGTGAACTCAATATAAACAGCTCCCTTCATCAGTTATACTATTTGGATAAGGGTACACAATTTATGCCTGCTTCAATCACGTTAAAAAAGAAAGCCGTCACTGCATTAGTCGCAGGACGGCGTTCGGACAATTCATGGGGTCATATTGTTGATTTCGTTTAGATAGCAGACCGTCCCTGAATTGACCAGAGGCGTAGGGCTCGTGGATGAGCGAGAACCATCGATCGACGGTATCGTTCGAGTCGAGCATTTCGCCAAAACCGTTGCTAATGAAATATTCGCAGTTTTCTTCCTCTTGTCCAGGTATTGGTTCATAAAAGAGCATAGGAATTCCTTTGCTCATTCCCTCCGTACAGGTCATGCCGCCGGGCTTCGTTATGAGCAGATCGGATACATCCATCAGCTTGTTGACTTCTCGGGTGAAGCCCAAAATGTGGATGTTGGGATGCTGGAACAGCGGATCGGCAAGCATCTTTTCTTTCATCTTTTCATTCGATCCGACGCAGTAAATGAGCTGCGTGCTTTCCCGCCATTTCGTCATGTATTCGAGGGCATTGTCCTCGTACATGATTCCCCAGCCGCCGCCCATGATAAGTACGGTCGGTATGTTTTTTAATTGATATTGCTCTCGGATTTCCTCTTTATCGTATGTATGCCAAAAATTCGGATGAACGGGAATGCCGGTTACTTCGATTCGTTCATCATCAATCCCTTTATCGATAAGCCGGTCTTTCACGAGGGACGAGGAGACCAAATATCGGTTTACCTCCTTGTTTACCCAGGAACCATGCGCATCGTAATCGGTTATAAGCGTGTACAGCGGCATGTCCAGGCCTAAACGTTTAAGTCTTGCGACGACCGCATTCGGACCCGGATGCGTGCAGATGATCAAATCTGGCTTCAGCTGGGAGATGACCTGTGACGTTTGGGTATAAAACATGCGATGAAGCGCAAGCTGAGTAAGGCGGTTAAATGATTTTTTATAGTTGCTGCGGTACATAAGACCGACCATCTTAGGCTGTTTGCTTACTGTTTTGCGATATGCGGATATTATCCATGGACCAAGCACTGGATTAAGAAATTTTCCAAGCTCGATGACGCGGGTCTGAATCCCCGGACTTAACTGTTTAAGTCCGACAGCGAGCGCATAGGCAGCTTGAGTATGACCGGAGCCAAAGCCTTCAGAGAGCAGAAGCACTCTTTTCTTACGCATTCATTCCACCTACTTTTCTAATTCCATATTACGATGCAAGTGCGAGTAACACAAGTTTTATCCGTCAGGGTTGCGAATAGAGCGTTGGATAATTTATTCTTGAAGGGAGCAGCTCGTATAATTAGGTTATGTATTCCTTGCACCAACTATATTTACATATATTTTACAAGTGATTATAAAATAATAAGCGAGGATGAGATAAAATGGAACCGGTAAATCAGAACGGCCAGCATTTGAAAATTGGGGATTACGTAAAAGCCGAGGTGCGTTCCGGCCATTATGTGGGAGAGCTTATCGAAATCAACGGCCCCCGTGGCCTAGTCAAGGTATTGGCTGTATTAAAACATCCGGAGCAAGGCGATCTTCATCATCCTTACAATCCGGACGTGCCGATGTTTCACGAAAGACGTGCGCTTAGCTATACCGAGAAAACAACGGTTTTGGTACGCGACATCAAACCATATACCGGAACGGTTCCCGAATACGGCGAATCGCTGCGGGATGCTGCAGAAGCAGAGATTGCTGCACTTGACCGCTTGCACCGCTGGACGGCAAAAGGACTTGAGCAAATGCAGCAGCTTCTGAAAGAATACAAATAGCCTTATTTACTATTTATTAATGAAGACCGTTTTTAAGGTTTCGCGAAAGACGACCTGAAACTGCAAGCCTTCGGACAAAGCCGCAAGCGGAACGTACAAGGTGCTAGCCTTGCCGGCTGGATGCACAAAGGCAGGCGGTGCATCCAGCGGTTTAGGATTTCCGTTAACGCGAATCATTACTGCACCTACGGTAATGTCGACGGTACCGTTCTCAAGCTTAACCGCAGCGGTCTGCGAAGCGGCGTTCCATGTGATGGCGGCGCCCATGGCTTCCGCTATGCTGCGTAGCGGTACGAAGGTTCGATTTTGAACAAGAAGCGGTTTATTTAGGCTATTCATTTCTTTGCCATTCAGGACGACCGAAACGGGTTCCCCGTCTTTTTTTGGCTTGACCACGCGATAATCTCCCCAAATCGTCTTTGCAAAAGCTCTCCCCATTGCCGCATAGCCGGCCTTGCTAGGATGGATGTCGCCATCGGCTATCGATGTGTAGGCCAGCTCATTATCGATAAATGCAGCCGCCGCATTTGCGATTTTCACCTGCTTGCCTTCTTTTGTCAGCCGGCCCGCGACATTGTTAAGCCGTTCGCGCAGCTTCTTAACGCTGTCTTGGAGAAACAAACGGTCAGCTTCGGGATATAATGGAAAAACCAATGCGCCGATCCTGACGGGCTTCGGAATAGGCAAATACTGATCGGCTACAATAATCTTTGCCTTTGGCTGCAGGCTTAACATCAAGCGTAGGGCTGACTCCAGCTCTGTTTCGTAAACGTCCAGAGCGTTGTTCAGCACGGCTGTCGCTTCAGCTTGGTCCGCGCCTTCCTCGACCTTCTCCAGCACCGCGTACATATCGTTGCCGCCGATCGTCATGACGATGAGGTCGGAACGGCTAATTGCGGAGCGAAGCAGCTTTGAAGAGGCGAATATTCGATCTGCGCGGGGATCCCGAAGATTGCTTTGGATATCCTTGCTTTTTACGGCAGTCCCATTAACGACCGCATCCATCCAGCGTTTTAAGCCCGATGTCCGGAGTCCCAGCACCCCGAAATTTGTATATTCCGAACGGAGTCCATGGAAGAGAGCCTGCTCGTAGACATGCTCCACAAAGCCGTAAGGGATCGAAGACTCGGTAAACCCGTGCTCGTAGCCGGCAGTTACGGAATCTCCGACCGCAAGGATGTGATAGGTGTTGGCAGCAGAAGCGTTGTCTGAATTGGAGGCGGCTTGCACGCTTGCGGAAAGGTTTGCGGGAAGAATGGGAGCGAGGGCAGTGACCATCACACTCAAGATGATGACGGGTGCCAGAATGCGGAAAAATACTTTCCTGAACTTGCTATACAACATGGACACTTCCTTCTGATAAAATATAAGGAAATATAAGCGGCGAACTATGCTATGCTTATATTTCGCGATGAATCGGAGACAGATCGGAAAAAGGACTGTGTTCATCGTTTACGGCTGTAGTAAAATAGTGCAAATAATTATGAAAATATTAAATTGATTCCGCTTAGGCCTAATGTTAAAATAATATAATAATCGCAATGTCGCGGTATAGGCCCGGTATATGGTCAATTAGACGGATGCACTCTTGGCTGAGCTGCAGACGTTTAGCTTACGAATGGCAAGTAGCAGGCCGATGCGCCTCGCTGACTACCATTCTATGATAAAACAAGCCAAAAATGAAGCGTAATGCGTATTCATCGGTGCTTATTTTCAACACGTTCACGCTTACCCAAAAATCTTCTCATAGAAAGGTTGCACACAATGAAAGAACATATTTTGGGATTGCCGCCGAAGCAGGGGCTCTATGATCCGCAGTTCGAGAAAGATGCTTGCGGCATGGGCTTTGTGGCCAACATCAAGGGAATCAAATCACACAAGGTCATCCGCCAAGCGCTGATGCTGCTCGAGAACATGGAGCATCGCGGCGGTCAAGGCAGTGAACCGAATACGGGAGACGGAGCAGGTATTTTGCTTCAAATTCCGCATGCATTCTTTGCAGCTGAATTGAAAAAGCAAGAAATTGAACTGCCAGTCGAAGGACACTATGCCGTAGGTATGATTTTCATGCCGCAGGACGAAGCTGCCCGCGCAGCTATCGAGCGTGAAGTGGAATCGATTGTTAAAGAAGAGAACCAATCGGTAATCGGTTGGCGCACGGTTCCAACGGATGACAAGAAGCTAGGTGAATCCGCATTAGCAGTTAAGCCTTATGTCCGTCAGCTTTTTATCGGCATGAACGATATCCTGAAGGACAACATGGCATTTGAACGTAAACTATATGTGATTCGTAAGCGTTCCGAGCTTGCGATTCGTTATGCCGGCAAAGAAGGCGGCAATATGTTTTACTTCTCGAGCTTATCCTCGAGAAAGATCGTTTACAAAGGAATGCTTACGACTGAGCAAGTTCGCTCGTTCTACACGGAGCTGAACGATGAGTCGGTTGTTTCGGCAATGGCGCTTGTTCACTCTCGTTTCAGTACGAATACTTTCCCGAGCTGGGAACGTGCGCATCCATTCCATTACATGATCCACAACGGCGAGATCAACACGCTTCGCGGTAATGTGAACTGGATGCATGCTCGTCAAACTTTGTTTGCAACAGAGTTGTTCGGCGATGACATCGAGAAAATCAAACCCGTTATTAACCCTGACGGCTCTGATACGGCGATGTTTGACAACACGCTCGAGTTCCTATTCTTATCTGGCCGCTCCATGGCACATGCTGCAATGATGATGGTGCCAGAGCCTTGGTCCAACCATGAGAACATGAGCGACGAGCGCAAAGCTTTCTACGAATACCACAGCACATTGATGGAGCCTTGGGACGGACCGGCTGCGCTCGGCTTTACGGACGGTGTGAAAATCGGCGCGGTGCTTGATCGCAACGGACTTCGTCCGGCTCGTTACTACGTGACGAAGGACGACCACATCATTCTCGGTTCAGAAGCTGGAACCGTTGAAATTCCGCCTGAGGATATCTTATACAAAGACCGCTTGCGTCCAGGACGCATGCTGCTAGTTGATACAGAGAAGGGCCGCATCATTTCCGATGAGGAAGTCAAAGCGGAAATCGAGACGGAGCATCCTTACCGCGAGTGGCTCAATGAGCATCTTGTTGATTTGGAAGACCTGCCGGAAGCGCCTGAGCTGCCAGAACCAAACCATGCAACGGTTCAAATGAGACAGCAAGCATTTGGCTATACGTTCGAGGATGTTCGCAAAGTGCTCGAGCCAATGGCTGGCAGCGGCGCGGAGCCGATCGCATCGATGGGTTACGACGCACCGCTTGCGGTATTGTCTGAGCGCCCTCAGCGTTTGTACAATTACTTTAAGCAACTGTTTGCTCAAGTTACGAATCCTCCGATTGATGCAATCCGTGAGGAAATCATTACTGCGACAGGCACGACCATTGGTCCTGAGCGCAATCTCTTGAACCCTGAGCCTGAAAGCTGCCGTCATATTAAATTGGATACGCCAATTTTATCGAATGAGCAATTCGCAAAGCTGCGCCATGTTCGCCGTCCAGGCTTCCGGTCCATTACGCTTCCGATCTTCTTCCCTGCGAATGAAGGAGAAGCGGGCTTGCGCGGTGCTCTTACACAAATGTGTGAAGCGGCTGACCGTGTCATAGCGAAGGGTCATAACCTGCTTATTCTATCCGACCGCGGCGTCGATAAGGATAATGCTGCAATTCCAGCCTTACTTGCGGTTTCGGCATTGCATCATCACCTTATTCGACAAGGCACACGCACGAAAGTAGCTATCCTGCTTGAGTCGGGTGAACCGCGCGAAGTGCATCACTTTGCTTTGCTGCTTGGCTACGGCGTAAACGCGGTTAACCCTTATCTTGCTTTCGAAACGCTTGACGATATGATCCGTCAAGGCATGCTTCGCGGCGTTTCGCATGACAAAGCAGTGAAGAACTTTATTAAAGCAGCCACTAAAGGCGTTATTAAAATATTGTCCAAAATGGGGATCTCGACGATTCAATCTTACCGCGGCGCGCAAATTTTCGAAGCGCTCGGCTTGAAAGAGGATGTCATCAATGAGTACTTCACATGGACGCCTTCCCGCATCGGCGGTATCGGCCTTGATGTGATTGCCGAAGAAACGTTGAAGCACCATAACCGGGCATTTGCCGAGCAAGAGGGCGGCGAAAAGGAGCTTGACTCCGGCGGAGATTACCAATGGCGCAAAGACGGCGAAGACCATTTGTTCACGCCGCAGACGATTCATACGCTGCAAATGGCTTCCCGTGCAAATGACTACAAGCTCTACAAAAAGTTCTCGGCACTCGTACAGGGTGAAGACAAGAAGCATCTAACGCTTCGTTCCTTGCTTCAATTCAAGGAAGGACGTCAAGCGATTCCGATCGAAGAAGTTGAATCACTTGAATCCATCGTGAAACGCTTCAAGACCGGCGCGATGTCTTTCGGATCAATCAGTAAAGAAGCGCATGAGAGCCTGGCTATTGCGATGAACCGTCTAGGCGGCAAATCGAACACAGGCGAAGGCGGAGAAGACCCTGCCCGTTTCATTCCCGATGCGAACGGCGATTCCCGCCGCAGCGCGATTAAACAGGTTGCATCCGGACGTTTCGGCGTAACGAGCAACTACTTGGTTAATGCAGATGAGATTCAAATTAAAATGGCCCAAGGCGCTAAGCCTGGTGAAGGCGGACAACTGCCTGGTCTTAAAGTATATCCTTGGGTAGCCGAGGTTCGCGGCTCGACGCCGGGCGTAGGTCTCATCTCGCCGCCGCCGCATCACGATATTTACTCCATCGAGGATTTGGCTGAGCTTGTTCATGATTTGAAAAATGCGAACCCGCGCGCGCGCATCAACGTCAAGCTTGTATCCGGCGTTGGCGTAGGTACGATTGCAACGGGTGTGGCAAAAGGCCGCGCAGATGTTATCATGGTCAGCGGTTATGACGGAGGTACGGGCGCATCTCCAATGGGTTCCATCCGCCATGCGGGTCTGCCATGGGAGCTTGGTCTTGCCGAGACTCACCAAACGCTTATGCTTAACAAATTGCGTGACCGCGTTGTTCTTGAAACAGACGGTAAAATGATGAATGGCCGCGACGTTGCGATTGCCGTGCTGCTAGGTGCTGAAGAATACGGCTTCTCGACTGCTCCGCTAATCGTGCTTGGCTGTATCATGATGCGCGTTTGCCAGCTTGATACTTGTCCGGTAGGCGTTGCGACACAAAACCCTGATCTTCGCAAGAAATTCATGGGTGATCCAAGCCATGTCGTTAACTACCTGCGCTTCATCGCAGAAGAGCTTCGCGAGATTATGGCAGAGCTTGGGTTCCGTACGATTCAAGAGATGGTTGGACGTGTTGATATTCTTGAAACGAAGCAGCTGCGTGAGCATTACAAAGCAAAAGGCATCGACCTTTCTGGCTTGCTCTACGAAGCGGATCTTCCTCAAGATGCAGTACGCTATAATATTCAAGAGCAAAACCATGGCCTTGAGCTATCGCTTGATATGCAGAAGCTGGTTCCTCTTGCGCAGCCGGCGCTTGAGAATGGCGAGCGCGTACGCGGTACTTTCCCTATCCTGAATACGAACCGCGTTGTCGGTACGATTCTGGGCAGCGAAGTTACTCGCCGTTACGGTGCGGCTGGTTTGCCGGAAGATACGATTTCTTTTCATTTTGTAGGCACGGCTGGTCAAAGCTTTGGCGCATTCGTACCGAAAGGTATGACATTATCGATTGAAGGCGATTCGAATGACTATGTCGGTAAAGGTCTATCCGGCGGTAAAATCATCGTAGCGCCGTCTCCGAAGGCAACATTTGTAGCCGAAGAAAATGTTATTATCGGTAATACTGCGTTATATGGTGCGACTAGCGGTCAAGCTTATATCCGTGGTGCTGCCGGTGAGCGCTTTGCGGTTCGGAACAGCGGAGCTAATGTCGTTGTCGAAGGCGTTGGCGATCACGGCTGTGAATATATGACAGGCGGACGCGTCGTTATCCTTGGTAATACGGGACGTAACTTTGCAGCCGGTATGTCAGGCGGCGTAGCTTATATCTATGATGAGAAGGGCGATTTCTACAACCACTGTAATTTGGAAATGGTATTGCTGGAACGTCTCGAGGATTCACTGGATGTGGCTGAGCTGCGCGGTTTGATTGAATCGCATGTTCAATATACGGAGAGTGCGATCGGTTCCCGTCTATTAAACGATTGGGATGTATCGCTTTCGAAATTCGTTAAAGTTATACCGAAGGACTACAAACGTATGCTTGAACAGATCCGTAAGGTCGAGGATACTGGTTTAGTAGGCGAAGCAGCACTTCTCGCAGCTTTCGAAGCGAACAAAAGAGAGCTTGCGCGAGCAGGCGGCAAATAATGATTTTATAGTAACGAACGATAGATATGAACAAGGGACTGTCCCTGGAGTAGCATGAGCTACTTCAGGCGACAGTCCCTTTTGTTTTTCGACAAAATGCCACTAAATTAGAAAAAAGCCGCACCCATTAACCGACATATTCCCTTCGGCGACTCGGGTATAATGATGTTAATATAGCTATCACTATTATTATTTTATTAGGAGCTATCATATGTTAAAGGATGAGGCAGGGATGACCAATGGTAAGCCCGACCAGCATTCTAGCGTCATTGTGCTCAAAATAGATGACGTACTTAAGCAAATCGGGATTCCAGAGGCAAAATGGCGCTCTTATATAAAGCAAGCTAATGCAGTCGTTCAGCTCGGATCAGAGAAATAAACCATTTCGTTTCTTCAGCAGTGAGTGCCCTGCCATCGATCGTTAGATGGTATTTAGCTAACAGCTCTTCATCAGAAAGTTCGAGCTGATCAACGAACTGGCGTACATCATTCGCTAATGTTTGCTGGGGTATGAAAGTCCTTCCGACCAAATAATCGACGGTAACCTGAAATAGATCGGCAAACTTCGAAAGCGTCTCGGAATCGGGCTCTCTTCGATTCTTCTCGTAATGAGATAAAGCTGCGCGCGAGATACCAAGCGCGGTTGAGGTTTGCATTTGGGTCCATTTTCGCTCCTCCCGCAGTGCTGCTAGCCGATTACCGATACTCATCGAATTCCTCCTGTATTAAAGAACGGGTACTTCTATTTTAATACGGAACCGGAATATTTGCATGTGATATTAAAAATTCATGAGCATAAAGGATCAAATTTGCAATTAGGTATGATGGAGGAATGGAGTATGGCGACGAATTCAAACGATGTATCGCGCGCCCACATCAGGCTTCGCTTCACAGAAGGCGTAAAGGCAGAACTAAGACTGGTCAGCAAAGACGGTCAGCAATTAACACCGTCTACGACTACGGTGCTTCTTCTTAATCTGAGCCCAAATGGCTTATGTTTTTTATCAGGCTTGCAGTTGCCCATCCAGCATAACTATTCCGTTGAATTTCGAATGACGATCTCCAATGTGCATATTATCGTAAGAGGACGTATCGTTTGGAATTCGAAGCAGGATAATCAATTTGTTCATGGCGTGTTATTCGAATGCTCTAATACGCTTCGTTCATTAATTATTGGCGTGATGAATCAAGAGATTTTGGAGAGACAGCCGCAGCAGCAAAAAATCCATTCTTTATACAGCAGATTATTGAATACGAAGAGATTGCATTACAGCGGGTAGGGAGTACCGATATAGACTTGCATGAACTTGCTTGAAGGGGGACATTCTTTGAAAATCATATTATTATCAGGCGGATCGGGAAAAAGGTTATGGCCCTTATCAAACGCTAATCGCGCAAAACAATATTTATCTGTTCTGGAGGGGCCGCATGGCGGTATGGAATCGATGCTCCAACGGCTTTGGCGACAGCTTGATGAGGCTGATTTGCAGGAGCATGCACGAATATCGACCTGTCGTCAGCAGGTAGAAATGCTGCAGAGACAACTAGGATCGAAGTCACCGGTTATTATTGAGCCTGAGCAGAGAGACACCTATCCGGCAGTGGCGCTTGCTTCGGCTTATTTGTATTCCATCGCAGGCGTATCATTAAGTGAAACGGTCATTGTAATGCCCGTAGACGCATATGTTGATAATGAGTTCTTTTCATGTATCAGAGGACTTCCCAAGCTGGTCAGAGAGAGCCATTCCGAGCTGCTCATGCTGGGGACAAGGCCTGGTTATCCATCGGAGCAATATGGGTACATCATGCCGGAAGCATGCCGTCATAGCGAGGATGAGGGCATGTATGAGCAAGCAGTGAAAACATTTAAAGAAAAGCCTAACGAGGCTGAAGCGGAGTCACTGATAAAAGCCGGAGCATTATGGAACAGCGGCATTTACGCCTTTCAGCTTGATTTTATGATCACCATGCTCATGAATCGCAATTTGCCCATCCATTACGAAGAATTATACAAACAGTATTATAAAATGCCAAGAGCAAGCTTCGAAGACGAAGTTACGCAAAGAACAAGCTCGCGTTCCGTTATTCGCTACGACGGAGGCTGGAAGGACCTCGGGACATGGAAAACCTTATCGGAAGAGATCGCTTTCGAAAAGCTGGGGATCGGTGAAGTATCGGACGACAGCGAGCAGTCACGGCTTATAAACGAACTGGATATCCCAATCTCGATCATTGGTTTGAATAACGTGATTGTAGCCGCCAGCCCAGACGGGATTCTTGTAACGAGCAAGGATGCGGATACCTTATTAAATGCGAAGCTTCAAGCTATGAATGAACGACCTAAATATGAAGAACGACGATGGGGCCATTCCAGAGTTATCGATACGGCAGTGCTAGCCTCAGGATTACATAGCGTCACCAAACGGATATTTGTCGCAGCTGGGCAAAATACAAGCTACCAAATGCATTTTAAAAGAAGGGAGGCTTGGACGGTTCTATCTGGCGAAGGCATTCTTATTTTGGATGAAATGTATCGCCACATCGCTCCGGGAGACACGATTACGATCCCGGAGCGTGCGAGGCATGGTCTGCGGGCAACGATTAATATGGAATTGATCGAGGTACAGACGGGTGAGCAAATTAAGGATGACGATGTTATTAGACTCGGTATCACCTGGGATGAAATTACTAGTCAAATAAATATTGTATAGGAGACTAGAATATGGTGAATCGGAATGAGCTGGCTGTCATATTAGCGAAGGTCATTGCCGGCAGAGGCTCTATCGATGTAACATGCTACGGAAACGCCATGTATCCATTTTTGCGGGATGGCAATGTATCAACCTTCGTACGTGTACGTGAAGAGGATCTGCAGATCGGCGATGTGTGCTTGTTTGAAAGCAAAGAAGGACAATTGTTGCTTTATCGGATAATTGATTTGGACGACGAACAGCAGCCAGCGGTTTACACATTCCGAGGAGATACTTGCGATAGGCCGGAGCTGCCGATTCCATTTTCACATATTATAGGCAAATTGAAGGCTGTGCACAGGGACGGCAGAGTCTTGTATACAAATCACTGGCGATCGCGCCTAATCGAAGCCGCAGTGCTTCAAATTCCGTATTGGTCAAAAATTTCAAGATGGATTGCAAATCGACGTTATGATCAAACTTCTGCTATTTAATGCTGTTTGAATTTTTTAAAGATAGAAGTTGATACAATCATTACGAAAGAGAGAGGGAGCGATCTATCGGATGATATGTTCAAAGGACCGTTTTTATTGTGTTAGTTGCGGGGAGATGCTTTCTAATCCTGAAGCGGATATTTTGTTCCGAACAGGTTTTTTCCGAGTGGTACATCCAATGGGTTATTGCTTAACATGCAGCGTGGAGCAGGATAAGCTGGATGCTATAGTAGGAACGGCGGGTAAGACCAGTAACTATGACTATAAAATGTTCCTTCGCGCAGATGCGAAAGTTGCCGAACATGTTATACAGCCCTATCGAACGGAAGATAATACGAGCCTTTGCCCTACAGTCCATCTGTAGAGCAAAGGTGTTTTTTTTTACCAACTTCCAATTGTTTCCTTAATCGTTTATAATGAATAAGATTTGGATTTTTGAAGGAGGAGCACGGATATGGAGCAGACCATTGTTAAATTGCGAAATGTAACAAAAAAAATCGGCAAAAGAACGATCATTGACCGATTGACGCTCGATTTACCGCTAGGAGAAGTATTTGGTTTCCTTGGCCCCAACGGTTCAGGCAAAACAACGACGATTCGTATGATGGTAGGTCTAATGTCGCTGACGGATGGTGAAATTACTATAGGCGGGCACAGTATTACGAAAAACTACGAGAAAGCCATTCGTCATGTCGGGGCCATTGTAGAGAATCCTGAGATGTACAAATATTTGAGCGGCTATGATAATTTAATCCATTACGCACGCATGATTCCGGGCATTACCGAGCATCGCGTGAATGAAGTCGTAAAGCTGGTTGGCCTTGAAGGGCGAATCCGCGATAAGGTGAAGACCTACTCTCTCGGTATGCGTCAGCGGCTGGGCGTTGCGCAGGCTATCTTACATAAACCGCAGCTGCTTATTTTGGATGAACCGACAAACGGCTTGGACCCGGCGGGAATCCGCGAGCTCCGCGACTATTTGCGAATGCTTTCCAAAGAGGAGGGCATAGCCGTGTTCGTATCGAGCCATTTGTTGTCTGAGATGGAGCTCATGTGCGACCGCGTTGCCATTATTCAGAATGGAAAGCTTATTGATGTCAGAAACATTCGGGGCGAGCATGCTGCGAAAGCAAATAATCGCGTCGTTATAGAAGTGGATAATCAACGCAGCGCTCTGGATGTACTGCTTGCGGCGGGTATTTCAGGCGAGACAGAAGGAACTGACGCGATTGCCGTTGAGGCTGACAAGGAAAACACGGCTGCTATTAATGCTTCTCTTGTAGCGGCAGGAGTTAAAGTTTACGGTATCCGCGCGCAGGTGAAAACACTCGAAGACCAATTCTTAGAAGTGACTGGAGGGGAACGAATTGGGTAATTTTTTGCCGCTTGTTCAAAATGAGAATATGAAAATTTACCGTCGCCCCCGCACATGGGTAATGACGGGAATATTGATCGTATTAGTGCTTACCATATCGATTTTATGGGTAATTTTCGGCGGCAGGGATACATCGATGTGGGATGTCGCCTTTATGGAATCATCCATATTGTTTTTGCTGGTTACGATCTTTACGGTGGTTATTGCCGCGGGCGGAGTTGCTGAAGAGTTTACAAGCGGAACGATTAAACTGCTTTTGATCCGTCCTTGGTCGCGTTCCAAAATACTATTATCCAAATACATATCTATTATGATTTTTGCGCTATTGCTCGCGGTCCTGCTTTTCGGAAGCACCTTGCTCGTGAATTGGATTTGTTTTGGCATAAATGCATCGCCGGACATTCAGCCTACTTTCGTAGGAGAAGACGGTTCCAGCGCTCTTGTTTACATGCTGAAGTATTATGGATTGACGCTAATTTCGTTGGTTGTGACGGTAACGCTCGCTTTCATGCTTTCCACCATATTCCGAAGCAGCGGTCTTGCAATCGGTATGGCTTTGTTTCTCCTGCTTGGCGTTAACAGCTTTGTCGGATTAATTGCCATGCTGGATTATAAATGGATTGACTATCTGTTGTTCATTCACTTAAACCTGACGCAGTACCTAGACGGTAACCCGATGAGGCAAGGGATGACCATGGGTTATTCCATTGGCGTGCTCGGAGTTTATTATGTAATCTTTATCGCTTTGACCTGGTATATCTTTAACAAGCGTGACGTTGCCTCTTAAGGTATCGTAATTAAAAAAAGCCGTCCTTGCCCGAGCTGCTTCCCGATGAAGCAGCAAAGCAAAGGACGGCTTTTTTGGTTAACCTGCCTGGCGTGATTTTTCTTTGGATTCCTTGCCCGTTAATTCTTTGCCTTTCATTTGCGAGGCCTCTTTTTCTAAAAGCGAACGGTTATTGCTGTCTGCCGCCAATTCCATTTGACAGCTCCCAATTAGCCTGCCTCCGTCTTGAATGATGAGCGAATGAGCAGCCGTAATGGATCCTGTCAGCATGCCGGAGGAGGTAATGGTAAGCCGCCCTTTCGTGATAATATCGCCAAATACTTTTCCGGCAATGGTGATATCACGGGCCGTAATATTGGAGCGAGCAAGTCCGCATTCTCCAATAATGACATCCGCTTTGCATTCGATGTCCCCGCGGTGTTCCCCTTCGATACGCAGGCCGGCTTCGCAAATCATATTGCCCTCGCTTAATGTGCCTTGTCCGATTAAAGTATCGGTAGCAGCTATCCGTTTGTGATCTTTAAACATGAGAGTTAATCCTCCTTAATTAAACTTAGATAGGGAATCGGGTTAACAGGTTCATGTTTGTGCATGATCTGAAAATGCAAATGGGGACCTGTACTCCTGCCGCTTGAACCTAATAAGCCTATTTTTTCTCCGCGAACGACCGAATCGCCTTTCTTCGCTTCAATTTCTTTCAAGTGCATATAAGCGCTTTGCAGTCCTTCTAGATGATCGATCACGATATACGATCCTAGAGAGCTGTTGAAGCCTGTTTCCGACACCGTGCCATCCGCGGCACTGAACACCGGATCGCCTAGCTTTCCCTTGATGTCTATGCCGGCATGGAAGGCAGCACGCCCGGTTAATGGGTCTCTGCGGTAGCCAAATCCCGAAGACAGCAGCTTAGAGCGCGTAGGCCATATAGAAGGATAAGCATCCACCGAAGCGCGAGTGGTATGGGCCAGCTCAAGCGTCAAAGCCATGGACTTCTCCATCGTATCCGCAATTGAATCCAGCGTGGTTAACGTCACATCAGTTTTCTGGGCGAGTAAGGAAAACGGTACTGATTCTTTTATGTAATTAAGGCTTTGAATGGATGCATCGGGAAGGAGGGACGTTGTCTGTGCGGGCGGAATCATATCGGAAATCGGTACTCGCTCGCTAGAGGAATCCAATCGGTCTCCATACTGATAAATAAACTGTTTTAAACGGAGCTCGAGCTGCTGCAAAGCTTCCATTTTCTTTTTCATCTCATTTGTTTGCTGGGATAGACCAATCAAATCTTGCTGTAACGTGTGAATGGCTTTGTCTTTGCCTGATAAGGTTTCTGAGAACAAAAGCTCCTGCTCCGACAATGCTGCTTCCAATTGATTCAGCTCATAATAAGACTTTAATTGAAGTCCTGTAATGCTGCCCGAAACAGCAAGTACGATTGCCGTAGGTGCAGCAAAAACAAATCGTTTAGATACATGAAACTGTTTAACCGTTTTGTCAGCGCCGCGCAGTACGACAAAGGACCATTTAGGCTTTCGTGCTCGTTTCAATAGCACACTCCTTCCTTTTGTGGTTACCTATAAAATGATCATGATGTTCTATTGCTATTTATTCTGAAATGCAATAAAACATGCCTTAAATATTGCGAGTAAAAAAAGAAAGACCGCCTGCAGCGCACGGAATGTGCGAGCGGGCAGTCGATAGAAACCATAGGAAAGGGAGCAGAGTTAGTTCGCTTTTGCCAGTTCTAGCTGGGATATGGCACTCTCAATCGCTGGCGTGAATGCAAAGGAGCGCCCCTGTTGTTGTTCCGGAGGGAGAGCAGCCAGCTGATCGATTCTTCTTTTTATTTCAGTGGAAAGTTCGTGAATATGTTCCGCGTATTCATTAGCTTTCGTGTCGTTTTTTTCCGCAGCTGCTGTCTGATTCGCTTTGGCGTAAGAGGTTATCGCAGCTTCATATAGATTTATATCCCATGGGAATTTGGTGACACCTTCATCGATAACAGCGAGTGATTCTTCAAAAAGACCTTTCGCTTGCAGCACGCGATATTGAGATAAAAGCAGGTTGCGGTTATAAGGATCCGTTTCTCTTGCTTTATTCAAGGCGCTTAAAGCTTCATCTAGATAAGAAGCGGTGTTTGTTTGCGTAAAGGCTTGCTCCAACCAATTCGCTTTCGTTAATGTAAAGGTTGATTGGTTAGGCGCCGCTTTAATGGCATCATCGATCATCGGTAAGAGCTGATCAAGCGAAGCTTGCTGCGAAGCAGCCAAATTGTAAACCTTGTTATACTTTTGCAAAGCATTGTTTTCCAGTATGGCAACGACAAGCAGACAGAGAGACAATAGCGCAAGAACCGATGGGTATGCGATTTTTGACCACGGTTGGCCGGTCACTGCGGGCATGCGCTCCAGAGCAAATTTGCCGCTAAATGGCGCGAGCATGCAGCCGAGTGAGATGAAGACGATCGCGCTGATAAATATATAACTCATATCGAAATCGATCACGCTGTGTACAAGAAGCGTCAATGAAAACATGAAAAAGACGAAATGGCTGCCTCGCAGCTCCGGATAACGTATGAAAGACCGAATGTATAAGCCGTAAACGAACACGAGAAAAGCAATAAGGGCGATTAAACCGATCCAACCGCTCTCTACCAGCGTTTGAACATAAAAGCTGTGGGCTTGCCTGCTCCAATATGGATTGTTCTGATATTGCTCGTACATCGCCTGCCAAGCGCCGCCCCCACCCCCTAATAGCGGATAATCCTCTGCAACGCGAAGACCGTCCTTGTAAAAGGTTAAGCGTTCGAGCACGCTGTGCTGCTGAAGGTTTATATTTTCAAAACGCGCGGCTATTTTATCCGGGAGAAGCCCTCGAATGGCACTGCTGCCGAGCAGGCTGCCGACAACCACCGCGGCTAGTATGACAGCGGTAACCGGTACAACAGCGAAAGACCATTTGTAGGTAGAAAGCTTTTCCGATTTTTTTTCTATAAAAGAGCTGGCCTTGGCATGGTAAAGCATGATGAGCCCGATAGAGATTGCGATTCCTAAAATCAGGAGACCCCAGCTTTGCAATGGCAATGAGCTGAATAAGGAAACAGGGCTTTGCGCCTTCGTTTGCGTAGGCTGCACAATCGCTGCAATGGCATCGGCATTAGCTGTAAGCTTGCCCAATATGGCCATGGAAACCGTTGCGGATAGAACCATAAAAACAAGATAGGCGATTTGTTTCGTGAAGCGCATAAATGGAAGAAAAATCAATACCATAACCGGAATAATGACAATGGCTCCGCGGGAATAAGTGAACATGAATGAAGTCCAAATCGGTACAAGCATGGCAGCATGTACAATCCGCGCGGAAGGACGTATGCAGTGCGCTGCGTAATAGAGACTGACAAAAAACAAGGCGATTAAGAAGCCTGCATAAGTATTGGAATATTGGAATACGGAAGCGAGTCGATAACCGTCGTGCGCGAGCCATAGCGCATCCCGATAATACATTTGTCCAAAAAGGTTGAGTAAACCAAACAATACGATTAAATAGGATGAAAGCATAATTCCGTACTCGATCGTTTTGCGGGAAATCTTAGCTTCTGCGAGGTAGAGGCTGGAAATAAAAAGAGCCGCTAGCAGAGAAAATACGAGAGTCATAAACTGGGCATAATAACTCGATACCGCTTGGAACGAGGAAAGCCAATAAAGGAAAGGAAGCACCATGACCGCAATCGACAAAATTCCACGGTAACCGCTATTTTGTCCCTTGCGATAAATATATAGAGCCGTAACGAGCAGCAGTACAAATCCGAAAATGATAGATCCGTAAATGGCCCCGTCAAAGCCCAATTCATAGCCGTTAAACAATCCTTGCTTATAAGGGAAAATAACCAAGAATAGGGCAAGACCGATCGTCCCAATCCACTTTAGCAGCGATAAATCAGCTGTCTCAGCCGGCATACTGCTTTTTGATTTTTTTTGTGCACCCATGCGTTTGTACTCCTCATTCATCATTATGTAGAACTGGAACCGAAAGCTCCTGTTTGTATTTTAGCAAAAGGGGGAGTGGATTACTATAATGGAAAGTTATAAATTGTATGTCTTTTACAAATTTGTAGGGATTGGGATTTGTCGAATAGGGAGCGATTTCGAAGAAATTCTACAATTTGTTTGGTTTTGGAAACACAATTAGGTATGAATATGGGAGGAACTTTGGTAAGATAACTAGGGTGAAACAGTCGAAATTTTCATTTGTAGAAATGAGGAAATAAAGAATGGTTTTAAGCTTTTTAAAGGATTTTAAAAGTATTCAGAAGTTTATTCTGGAATTTTCGATTCGTGATTTCAGAGCTAGGTACCTTGGTTCTTTTTTAGGCGTATTATGGGCTTTTATACAACCAACCATTCAAATTATTATATATTGGTTTGTTTTTCAAATAGGTTTTAAATCCGTACCCGTAGATAATTTTCCATTTATATTATGGCTTGTTAGTGCTATGGTGCCTTGGTTTTTTATAGCAGACAGCATTCAAAATGCTACAAATTCTATAGTTGACAATAGTTATTTAGTCAAAAAGGTAGTTTTTAGAGTCAGTATTCTTCCAATAGTCAAAGTGTATTCTGCTTTATATATTCATGTTTTTTTCTTATTATTTATGTTGGTAATGTTTGCATGCTACGGATATTTCCCCACAGTATACTCTTTACAGGTTCTTTATTATTTAGTATCAGCAATCATTTTAGTTATAGGAATATCTTGGATCACATCATCCTTAGTCATTTTCTTAAAGGATGTAGGACAGACCGTATCCATGTTGCTGCAGTTTGGTTTTTGGTTGACCCCTATCTTTTATGCCTTGAATATAGTTCCTGCTCAATTTCATTTCTTATTTAAGTTAAACCCGTTTTACTACATTGTTCAAGGATATCGAGATTCATTCGTTTATCATAAATGGTTTTGGGAGTATCCAAGCCTCACCTTATATTATTGGTGTTTTACGATCGTTGTTTTAGCAGCAGGAACAATCGTTTTTAAAAAACTTCGTCCGCATTTTGCAGATGTTTTGTAAGGGAAGGGACATTTAATGAGCAGTGAATATGCAATCGAAGTCCGGAATCTGTCAAAAATATATAAGCTGTACGAAAAAGCAACGGACCGTTTAAAAGAAGCATTGACTCCGGTTGGTAAAAAATATCATAAAGATTTCGGGGCATTAAAAGAGGTTAGCTTTTCTTTGGAAAAAGGCGAGGCGTTAGGGATTATCGGTAAAAATGGATCAGGTAAATCTACTTTGCTAAAAATAATTACGGGGGTCCTTACTCCATCGACGGGAACGGTGCATGTAAGCGGTAGAATATCAGCCTTACTAGAGCTAGGGGCTGGATTTAATCCCGAATATACGGGTTTAGAGAATATTTATTTAAACGGAACCATAATGGGAATTAGCAAACAAGAAGTCGATGATAGATTAGAGGAAATATTGGCTTTCGCAGACATAGGCGAATTTATTAATCAGCCTGTTAAATCATATTCAAGCGGAATGTTTGCCAGATTGGCGTTCGCAGTGGCAATTAACGTTGATCCGGATATCTTAATTGTAGATGAAGCATTAGCGGTAGGCGATATTCATTTTCAAGCAAAATGTTATCGTAAATTTGATGAATTTAAGGCTCAAGGAAAGACAATTCTTTTTGTGACACACTCGCTGGACAGTATCATTAGATATTGTACAACAGCTATTGTTCTCAATGAAGGAGAATTGATCAGCCAAGGTTCGCCTAAAGAAATGGTAGATCTATTCAAAAAAATTATAACAAGAAGTGTAACACAGAGTGCGGATACTGGAAGTGTTTCTTTAAAGGTGCCGGCATCGAATTGGAAAAGCGAAATGGAGATCCATCCCGAAAGATTGGATTATGGGGATAAACAAGTTGAAATAATAGACTATGGCATTTTCAACGAAGCAGATCAATTAAATACAACTTTACAGAGTGATGAATCGACTACCTTTAAAATGAAGGTTTGCTTTCATAAAGATATATCTAATCCCATATTTGCCTATACGATAAAGGATTTAAAGGGTATGGAAATAGCAGGCAGCAACTCTTGGTATGACGGCGTTCTTACTGGAGATTTTAAACAAGGCGAAGAATTAATAGTATCCTTTACGCATCAATTGAATCTGCAACATGGAGATTATATGTTGTCTTTAGGTTGCACTGGCTACAATGGGGATGAATTGGTTGTATACCATCGTCTTTATGACGTTATTTTCTTTAGAGTGGTTCTATTTAAATCTATTGTAGGCATTACCAATCTAAATACAAATATTCATATCGAACGTATGAGTTAGAGAAGAGGCCAATATGGAGCGGAACAAGGTAAAGCTTAACTTAAGTTATTATAAAGGTATTGATTATTATAGTGATGGCGAAGTTGAAGATGAATTGCTGGAAATCGTGCGCAATTACAATTCATACGATAAAATTTTACATAATAATGAGAGGTGGCCGATATTATACCATTTATCGCCAATAAGATGGAATTTATTAGAATGGTATCCCTTTGATAAAGAGGCCTCTTTGCTAGAGATTGGAGCAGGCTGCGGCGCATTAACAGGACTGTTTTGTAAGCAGGTTAATCAGGTTACGGCAGTTGAATTATCGAGAAAAAGAGCGGAAATCATATCTGAAAGATGCAAAGACCATGACAATTTGGAGATTCTGGTTGGAAATATGGAAGATATTCGGTTCGAGAAAAAATTCGATTTCATAACTCTAATCGGTGTGTTGGAATATGCAGGAAAGTATATCAGCGGTCCACAGCCACATAAGAAATTCATTGAATTAGTGAGATCTTTCCTTAAACCAAACGGAACGTTAATCATAGCGATAGAAAATAAATTCGGGTTAAAATATTGGGCGGGAGCAAGAGAGGACCATTCCGGTAAATTGTTCGAGAGCATTGAAGGATATTTAGATAATGACGGCGTTGAAACGTTCAGCCGAATGGAGTTGGAAGAACTTTTAATCGCATCCGGTATGACGAACAATCAATTTTATTATCCGTTACCCGATTACAAATTACCGAACCAGATCTATTCGGATCATTATCTTCCCAAACCAGGCGCTGCAAGAATCACACCGAACTATGATCGGAATCGTTATTTAATGTTTAATGAGCAAAGCACATTTAATCAAATCGTTGAAAATAATCAATTTCCGTTTTTCGCGAATTCGTTTTTAACTTTTTCTAGGCAAGGTGATGAATGATGGATATCGTATTTACAAAATACAACAGAGAACGCTTGCCGGAATTTCAGACGGAAACCATTATCTATAAAAAATCAGGTAAACTTTTTTCGCAAAAGAAAGCGTTGACTCCTAAGGCAAATGAGCATATTAAAACAATGTTTAATAATTATATTACTCTAAAACATGCGATGCAAGACGTTAACATCGCTGCTTCTGAGTTGAATGGAGAAGAATCGATCACCATCGATTATTCGGATTATCCATTATTAGAGTCCCTTCTATATAAATCGATTAAGCAGAAAGATAAAAACTCGTTTTTACGTTATATTGAAATTTACAGAGAGATGGTCTTAAAACAAGATCTGACTCTATTCGAGACGTTTGAATCGGATGCGTTGTTTGAAAAAGTATTTAAAAGGAAAGTTACTTTACGCAACGTACAGTGTATGAAAGCGGCCAACGTTGATCTAACTTTCGATAATCTGACGTATGATGGGAAACGTTTAACCGTAATCGACTATGAGTGGGTATGTCATTTCAACCTGCCAATAAACTATATTATGTTTAGAAGCGTGATAGAATTTTTAGGAAAATATGAAAAGGAATTAGTTGGATTTGTTCAAGTATCAGAGATATTTGCCATATTAGGCATAAATGAAGATCATATCAACGTATTCAAGGATATGGAAACGGGTTTCCAAAGTTATGTGTTTGGCGAGAATAGGGAGTACTCTTCAACTAGCAAAGTGAGAAACGAAGTTATCGTTTTATCTGAACTTGAGAACAAAACTATTCAATTAGAGCAGCTGTCTAATGCACTAAACATAAAGCTTGAGGATTTAAAATTGGAAGCAAAATCATTAAACCAATTAGTCGAAATCCAAAAAAACGAAATTAGCGGATTAGAAGAATCCCTCAATGAAAATAAGCAGCAGCTTTCAAATAAAGATGGGCATATCCAGCAACTTTTGCTTAAAGACCGTGAATTAAATCATATCTATAACTCTAATGGATGGCGTTTGCTTAAAAAATACTATACCGCTCGAGACAGGCTTATACCGGTAAACAGCAAAAGGAGATTAATTACTAGTCTGCTTTCAAGATTTTTAAAAAATCCGAAGCTGCTGATAAAGAACTTCAATAAAGCTAACTTGAAAAAACTTAAGTATTATATGAATTCTGAGGATATTAATCAGGTACAGCATCGTATTGACAGCTTTGTGAATCGTCATGAAACGATTAGCGAATCATTTTCCAAAGTACAGTTGTTTGATATAACGGAATTTTCAACGCTTAGATTTGAAAAACAGGAGAATCCGCTCGTTTCTATCATAATCCCGGTTTACAATCAGTTCAAATACACCTATTCATGTTTGGCGTCAATTTTAGAAAATACAAAAGGGTTATCCTACGAAATTATTATCGCTGACGACATGTCGACCGACGAAACAACTGATATGGACCGCTATTCCGAGAATATTACTGTCATACGTGATGGCGTAAATCGGGGTTTTTTATTGAATTGCAATAATGCCGCAAAACATGCCAAAGGAAAATATGTATTTTTTCTAAATAATGATACAAATGTGCAAGAGAACTGGTTGGATCATTTACTTCGTTTAATTGAATCAGACAGCATGATTGGTATGGTTGGTTCAAAGCTAGTTTACCCCGACGGCAGACAACAAGAAGCTGGGGGAATCATTTGGAACGACGCTAGCGGCTGGAACTATGGCAGGTTGGATGATCCGGAGAAATCCGAATACAATTACGTAAAAGAGGTCGACTACATATCAGGGGCCGCCATCTTGATCAGACATGATTTGTGGCGTCAGCTGGGTGGTTTTGACGAACATTATGTTCCTGCCTATTTTGAGGACACGGATCTGGCTTTTGCAGTAAGAAAACTTGGATACAAAGTAATGTTACAGCCTCAATCGGTTATTGTTCATTTTGAAGGCATTTCTCACGGAACGGACACAGGCAGCGGCATAAAAAGTTATCAGATTACGAATAAAGAGAAGTTTCTTCAGAAATGGAAGAATGAGCTCCAACAAGACCACTTTTCGAATGCAGAACATGTATTTCTAGCGCGCGATCGTTCTAAGAACAAAAAAACGATCATGGTAGTGGATCACTATGTTCCGCATTTTGACAAAGACGCAGGGGGCCGATGTACCTTTTTCTATATGAAGCTAATGGTTACAATGGGCTACCGCGTAATATTTATGGGAGACAATTTTTATCGGCATGAGCCGTATACCTCCGTACTGCAACAAATGGGGATAGAGGTGCTTTATGGAAACTGGTATATGAAAAATATAAATCAGTGGATAAAAACCAATGGCCAGTATATTGATTATGTATACTTGAATCGCCCGCATATTGCAATTAAATATATTGATTTGTTTAAAATGCATACAACTGCAAAAATCATTTATTTTGGGCATGATTTACATTATCTTCGGGAAATGCGTAATTATGAAATTACGAAAAACCCAAGCTTGCTGAAATCAGCTGCGGAGTGGAAAGATACAGAGTTTAAGCTATTTCATGCGGCAGATGTCATTCATGTTGTGGGCTCCTACGAACAAAAGGTTCTTCAAGAGCAAATGCCGGATAAACCAATTCGCAATATTCCATTATTTCCATATGAAAGTTTGTATTCCGCGAACAATACGATTCCCGGGTTCGCCAGTCGTAAAGATATTCTTTTTGTAGGAGGATTTAACCATAAGCCTAATTATGATGGAATCTTATGGTTTATTGATTCGATTTTCCCGGAAATAACAAAGGCTGTCCCTGATATCAGGCTTTTTATCGTGGGTTCCAATCCTCCGGATGACCTTCTACAGAAACAGTCGGCCAATATTATTGTAACTGGTTACGTAACAGATGAAGAATTAGAAGGCCATTACAATAGATCCAGGATTGTCGTCGTTCCTTTACGTTATGGTGCGGGAGTGAAAGGGAAGGTAGTTGAAGCCTTGCATTACCAGGTTCCGGTCATTACCACCTCGATCGGTGCTGAAGGCTTACCCGAATCCGAGGGTATATTAACGGTTTCCGATCAAGAGTCGGAATTCGCGGAATCAGTCATCAGGCTATATCACGATTCAGAAATGTGGATTGCAAATTCTGAGGCATGCCTAAATTACACTGATAATTACTTTAGCGTTGAAGCAGCAAAGAAAATTTTGTCTTTAGATATAAGAAACTAGGAGAATACCCAATGATCAATGTGGTGTTATGCGGAGGAAACGGGACAAGACTGTGGCCCGTTTCCAGAACGCTGTATCCGAAACAGTTCAATAAATTCATGTCCAATCGTTCTTTATTCCAGATGACAGTGGAGCGCAATCATGCCATATGCGATCAAACGTTAATCGTTTCTAACGAGGAGCAATATTTTTTAGCGCTCGACCATATGGAAGAACTTCAATTAAAAGATGCGAAATTTTTACTTGAACCAATGGGGAGAAATACGGCACCTGCTATAGCTCTTGCATGCTTAGCTGTAGATGAGGAAGAATTGCTGCTAATTACCCCTTCTGACCATATTGTAAAAAATCATGAGCAATACTCTATCTGTATAGAAAAAGGAAAACAGTTAGCCGAAGAAGGCCAATTGGTAACTTTCGGGCTTACGCCCAGCTATCCAGAGATAGGCTATGGTTATATTGAAGCGGATGGGAATTATGTGCTTTCCTTTAAAGAAAAACCAAGCCAAGAGTTAGCCGAAAAATATATTCAGCTTGGCAATTTTTACTGGAATAGCGGGATATTTATGTTCAAAGCCGGAGAATTTTTGAGAGAGCTGGAACGCCATGCTCACGATATTTATACAGCATCGGTTACTGCTTTTGAGAAAGCACACAAGCATCATGATACCTATAGAATTCATGGCTCCGATATGGAAGCTATTCCAGCCAATAGTATAGATTATGCCGTAATTGAACGGAGTACTAAGGTTAAGATGGTACCATCCGATTTCGGTTGGTCAGACCTAGGTAGCTTCGAAGCATTATATGATGAACTCCCCAAGAACGTAGAAGGGAATACGATAAATAGTGAGCATATTGGCATCGATTCATCACGAAATTTAATCGTTTCAAATGATAGGCTGGTTGCTACCGTAGACGTAGATGATCTCATAATCATCGACACGGCCGATGCATTACTAATTTCAAAACAAGGTTCTTCGCAAAAGGTTAAACAAATTGTTGAAGAGCTGAAGATTAGAAAATCAAAATTAAGCGATAATCATGTTACAGCATATAGGCCTTGGGGCAATCACACCGTTCTGGACCAATCACCAAATTACAAAATAAGGAAAGTGATAGTTAAACCGGGTCAGAAGCTGAGCATTCAGAAGCATTATCATCGAAATGAGCATTGGATCGTTGTGAGCGGAACAGCTCTTATTACGGTGAATGGCAAGCAGTCTTTGCTCCGTACAAATGAATCAACGTTCATACGTATGGGCGATGAACATTTTGTTGAAAATCCCGGGAGAATTGATCTTCATTTGATTGAAGTACAGGCGGGAGAATATGTTGAAGAAGATGATGTTGTTCGATTGAAGAAAAACAATTAGGTTAGGGAGCTTATATGAAAGAAACTTTGAAGGAAAACAAGGACAATAACTCTAAATCCTTATACGATTTATTAAAAGGAAGAGAGAATTATTTTGATTTGATAAGATTACTAGCTGCTTTGCTGGTCATTTTTTCACATGCCTTTCCGTTATCGGGAACAGCACGAACAGAACCGCTATACCAAATTTCAAATGGGCAGGTTACTTTAGGAAATTTGGCAGTAATTATATTTTTCATAATAAGCGGATTGTTAATCACACAAAGTTATTTGTATTCAAATAACTTAATTACTTTTCTAAAATACAGGATATTAAGAATATTTCCTGGATTAATAGGAGTATTGCTCTTTTCTGCTTTCGTAATAGGACCAATGGTTTCCTCTTTATCTTTTAGTGATTATATTGCTAACCATGGTGTGCTTCAATATTTAAAAGCGGTTTTTCTTTTTCCGATGCAATGGAATCTTCCAGGAGTATTTGAACATAATGCCTATAAAAATGCGGTAAATGGATCTTTATGGACGATTCCTTTTGAATTCTTATGTTATCTTGTTGTTGGGATATTCGGTTTTCTAGGAATTTTAAGACATAGGTTTCTAATGCTGCTGCTTACAATAGCTGTTTTTTATTATTATTTGTTCAGTTCTAGTATTTCGCCTGCGGGAGCTGGCCATATTTTTGGACTGGATGTAAATACATTTATTGAGCTTTTGTTGTTTTTCCTTGTTGGGTGCCTAGCCTGTTTATTTAAAGAGAAGATTTATCTAAAAAAAGAAATCGCCATGATTGGTATAGCCGTTCTTTTTATATCCATGTTTTATGGAGGTTTCAAGCCTCTTTTTGCGGTTTTTGGTACTTATATTATTCTCTATGCTGCATTCTTGCCAAGAACCAAAGCTGCATGGATAACTAAATACGGAGATTTTTCTTATGGAATCTATTTATATGCCTTTCCTATTCAGCAATCGGTTACATATTGGCTTGGAGGGAAGACAAGCCTATTAACTAACTTTTTGATTTCGACTCCTTTAACGGTTTTATGCGCAATTGCTTCCTGGTTCATTATAGAAAAAAACTTTCTGAAATTGAAAAAGTTTAAAATCATAGGTGAATCTTTTAAAATCGAAAGGTTTCCAGGGTTTGTAGGCAAAATAAAGTTCAGGATTGAAAACATCGTAAATTACTTGCTTGAAGTAAATTGGTTGAAATATTTTTTATATCTCGTGGTATTTATCATATTATTTTTAAACTACAATTCGAAACCAACTATTATTGAATTTCCCTATGAGAAAAGCCAAAGTATATTTCATGACGGTTGGCTGCCTCAGAATAAAGATGAGAATTACAGGTGGGTTGTTAAATCGGCAAGTGTTGAATTGAATTTCCCCCCGAAGGCTAATTTAGTAATAGAGGGTTTCGTACCGGAAAACTTTATAGAAATAAACAAATTAAACGTCTATATAAACAATGTTATGATCAGCGGATCAGATATTTCTCCCGGTGAAGGCTTTTTTTTGAATATACCCATAAACAATACCAGCAACAATAATAACATCATTACGCTAGAGTTTAATTCGGTTCATATTCCAGCGGAAAAAGAAAGCGATCAAAGACAAATGAGTGCGCTTATAAGTAAAATTCAAGCGAAGTAATTTATAAGAAATTTCATTCTGTTTATTAGGGATAAAAGATGTATTACGGGAGGATTTCTATGAAAGAAGTGCTTAAGAATAGACAGAAAAGTATTGTTTTTTGTTTATCAAGTATATTGATCTGTTCCTTGGTTTTCCATTTCACAACAATGAAAAATATACTATTTAAAGTATATAAGTGGCAAATGGTTCAACCGGAAACGATAAATGGTTTGATAGAAATTATTCTAGTCTGTCTAGTGCTAGGAGGTAGTGTTTTCCTTTTGAATAATAAATGGACTACCAATTTAGCCGTTTTAACAAGTGGTGTTTTTTTATATCTTCATGGAGTGCTGTTACCGGCAATCGTTTGTATTATATATTTTGAAGTTATTATGTCTGTAGGCAGATTTACAATGACAATGGTAATAAAGACAAAAAAATATAAAGATGAATATCTTACATTTTTTCTGATAGGTTTTTTAATTTGGAGTTTGGTAGCTATTATTTGTTCTCTGTTTGGTTTTGGAAGCTTTAATGATTTAAGGATCATGACATTAATTTTGGCATTGATCAGTTTTATTAAAGGGTTTAATACTCCATTCGTTATATATGTATTCAAAAAATATAGCATGTTAACTACAAGCGAGAAATTACCTGCGTCATTCTTGTTATTGCTTATTCTCATTCAATTTGCGAAATCAAATACACTTTTGGTTTATGAATTTGATTCCGTATGGTATGGCTTAAGACCAGAAGCAGTTTTAGTGGGTGAGAATTCATTTTATGATAATTTAGGCCTAATAAGTTACGTACATCTTTATCCGAAATTGTTAGAGTTATTTATGATTCCCCTTAGTAACCTGGGAAGCTACAGCTACAACATATCCGTAAATGTAATGTTTTTCTTACTATTGATATATTTATTAACAGCTCTCTTTAAAGAGTTATCAAGCAGCAAATTCGTATCGTTATTTTATACAGCCGTCATAGTCTCAATACCAGTTGTTAGCAATATGGCATCAACGTCTAAAACGGATATTTTTTCAACATTCATATTTATACTAGGCGTATATTACATTTGGAAGTGGGTTGCTGGTTACAAACGTATTGATGATATAGGATTAAATAATAATTTATGGTTTGCAGCAATAAGCTTTGTTTTATCTTTAGGCGGCAAACCGACTAATATGCTTTATGTACCATTCGTACTTGTTGGATTAGCTCTGTATTTATTCATCAATAAAAAAGATGCTAAAAATTTGCTTCGCATAAAAAGTTTTAATTTGAATTTATTATTGCTTTTTATATTCTCCGTATTTGTTTTTTTTGGAATATGCTATAGGACATACGGAATTACTGGCGTACCCATCTATCCTACGTTCGGCAATATTTGGAGTATGTTGGGTTTTGAAGTTAAGTATCCGTTTATTTTAAAAAACGTAGGGGACATACCTACCGATTCTATTCACGTGGCAGATGTTCTCTCTCGATGGTTTCATCTGTTTTTTGATCCGCAAATCTATGGACACGTAATTATGTTGTGGATTGGAAACATTGGCTTGTTATTGATTGTATTATTTATATTGTTGCATGTTTTTAAACTTAAAGTTATAAAAAGAAATAGCTTTTTACTTATCGTATTCCCTATCTGTTTAGTTGGAATATATTACGCCACGATTCTTCCAAATGGCGGTGATAGTAATTTCTATTTAATTCCTTTAGTTTTAGGATTAGTGGGTTTGCTGAGACATACAAAATTTTTATTGTTTGAATATAAAAAGATATTATTCATAACATTAGCCTTATTTATTCCGTTACAATCTTATATAATGTTTATTTCTCACCCATCATGGAGCTATGGTATGTCTTCTATAAATATCAATGCTCAAAGTATTAATAATACGAAACAGATGAAGGATAAATTGTTTGAATATCATGGATTAACGGAGATAGAGAATTATTTAAAGAATTCCGGTAATATAGAAAAATGCATTGGCTTTGGCGATGATTATTTATTAAATCAGCTTTCATGCCGCATGGAGACGATCAATGCTTCTGCCAATGATTATTTAGGGAATTCTAAGCTCTTTTCTGATCCGGAAAGTTTTAGAGAGTTCATATCATGGAGTAAAGTCAAATATCTCATCATACCGAATTCTGAAGAGCCGAAGGATCAGCCTATATTTAATTTGTTAAATGATATACGTAAGCCGAGCTTGAAACTAGGTAAAGTCATTTCTGGAACTAAGTATGATTTAATCATTATTGACCCTCAAATTATCTTAAATGAATAGAACGGGCGAATAAAGTAGTTTGAGAAAGGTGATCTAGTTGAATCCTTATTTTTCAATCGTTGTACCTGTATATAGATCAGAAAAAATCCTATATGAATTATATGAGCGTATAAAACGATCCCTTGAGAAAATCGATGGGAATTTTGAACTGATATTGGTTGAGGATTGTGGGGGCGACAGTTCGTGGGACGTTATTCAGAACATAAGTACAATGGATCCACGAGTTAAAGGTATTAAGTTCACAAAAAATTATGGTCAACATGCTGCGATCATATGCGGGATTGCTCAAGCAACCGGAGAATGGATTATTACATTAGATGACGATTTAGAGCAAAAGCCTGAAGATATTTCACTTCTCTATAAAAAGGCATCTGAAGGATATGACCTTGTTTACGGGACATACGACGAGAGAACCCACGCGAAGTGGAGAAACTTCACGTCACATCTTGCAAGAAAATTATTTAATAAAGCAATTCCTAATTTGAATTATGAATATACATCTTTCAGGATAATGAAATCTAATGTCGGGAAAGCCTTGATACAATTTGAGTCGCCCTTCCCTTTTGTAGACGGGTATTTAGCATGGATTACGAATAATTACGCAACAGTGACCGTTGAACATGGGACAAGACAAAGTGGAGGGAGCAATTACAATTTTTCGAAATTATTAAAACATACTTTAAATATTTTTGTATCTTTTTCAGATATCCCTTTAAGGTTCGCTTCATGGATAGGGCTTTTTTCTTTTAGCTTCGGATTTCTATGGCTGCTGATTATTATGATTAGAAAAATTTTCATTGGAATACCGATTGCGGGTTATGCATCGATTATTGCGGGAATCGTTTTGTTTGGCGGAATACAATTACTTGTCTTAGGTATTTTCGGTGAGTATTTAGGCCGGATAAATTACAAGACTACTAAAAAGCCATTGTATATCGTTTCAAAGTCAACCGAAGAAAAGTAAGAGGTGTAAGATGAAAATTATTATTATTGGAGGCAAAGGTACAGCGGTTAATATTGCCGACCAAATAACAAATGCCCAGATCGCGCATGGTGCTAGACATGAGTTTCTTGGTTTCTGTATCGATGATCTAAGCTTGGGCGATTCAATTAATGGCTACCCGGTTTTATGCAACACACAAGAATTACTGGATAAATTTGGCGGAATTTCTGATGTGAAGTTTATTTTTGCCTTATATAAACCTGAGAAAATGAAGGAAAGAACTGAGCTTCTGGCTAGTTATCGAATACCTGCAACGAAATTTTGTAACTTTATACATCCCACTTCCTACTTATCAAGTCATGTTGATATAGGATTTGGGAATGTAATCCTTTCCCATTGCTCGATACATTCTAATGTGAAAATCGGAAACTTTAACATTATTAATTCTAATGTTGTAGTAGAGCATGATTCTTCTATGAAAAATAATAATTATCTCGCTGCTTCTGCGTGTGTAGGATCAAATATCCAATTGGATAATGGTATATTTATTGGTTTGAATTCAGCAATAAGGGAAAATGTTACGTTACATGATTATGCATTTGTAGGTATGGGATCCAATGTTCTCACGGATGTTAAGCCGAACGCGATCGTATTCGGAAATCCTGCGAGGAGCACATATGATAATAGAACCTAGAGCTGCAGCGATAATTTATAATTTATTAATGAGTTTCAGCGATGATAAAATCTTTTTATTACCGTCCAACGTTTGCCCTATTGTTCCCATGACCTTTTTTAAAGCTAAAAGGCGTATTGAATTTATTGATATTTCAAATGATACCTTATGTATGGATGAAGAAAAAGTTTTAGCTGCATTGAAAAGAAATCCTGATAGATATGCAGGTGTTTTTTTTGTTAGAACATTTGGTGTGAACGATAGTTTCGAAACATTTTTTGAGCAAATTAAAGCTATAAAAGAAGAATTTATCATCATAGATGATCGTTGTCTTTCAGTTCCGGCTTTAAATGAAGTGAAAACATATGCTGACGCTACACTGTATAGTTCTGGTTACTCTAAGATAGTAGACATTGGTTTTGGCGGGTATGCGCAAATAAAAGGACATATTAAATACAGTAAGCAATATATGGGCTATTCTGAAGAGGATCATAATTATTTAATTCAAAATTATAAGAAAAGTATTGATAAAAACTTGTTTTTTCATTATACAGATTCGAATTGGTTAAATAACGATAGCGTAATCGTTTCAAGCGAAGAGTATTTTAATTTAATTGAACAAGAATATACAAAAAGCATTAATATAAGAAGCGCTATAAATAAGATTTATTCAGACAACTTACCTTTTGATATACAGTTGGATTCGAGATACCAAGTGTGGAGATTTAATATCAGGGTTCCCAATAGGGATGCGATTGTCGAGGCTTTGTTCAGAAATAACTTATTTGCCAGCACCCATTACGCATCTCTTAATGGAATATTTGCGGTTGGAAAGGCAGCAAACGCAGAAAAGTTACATTCTTCCATAATAAATTTATTTAATAATAGAGATTATACCGAAGAAAAAGCATATAAGACGGTTGAAGTCATTAAGCGGTATCTTGATGTTTTTTAAGTTTTATTTAAGGGGAGAACATGTTGAAAAGAGTAGCAGTCATCCAATCTAACTATATACCGTGGAAAGGTTATTTTGACATTATTAACGATGTGGACCTTTTTGTGTTTTATGATGATGTTCAATATACCAAAAATGATTGGAGAAATCGTAACAAAATCAAGACGCCAAAAGGGTCAGAGTGGCTTACTATTCCAGTCAACGCTTCAAATGATTTATTGATCTGCGAAGTTGAAATGTCTAATCCGAATTTAATTTCGAAACACTATAAAACATTGAACGCACTATATTCAAAAGCCCCTTATTTCAAACGTTATAAGCCATTTCTTGAACATGTATACATGGAACAGAAATGGTCTAACCTCTCAGAAATGAATCAATATTTAATTAAACACATTTCCAAAGAATTTCTTGGAATCAACGCAGAGTTCAAAGACTCGCGTGAGTATGATAGCAATGGGAGAAAACTAAATAGATTAATTGATATATTAAAAAAAGCAAAAGCGGAAGTTTATGTTTCGGGGCCGGCTGCAGGCGACTATATTGATTTAACCCGTTTTAAAGAAGAAGAAATACAATTAGTATATAAGGATTATAAAGGCTATCCCGAATATGAACAGTTTCACCCTCCGTTCGATCATTATGTATCAATACTTGATTTACTGTTTCATGCAGGCCCCGATTCCGCATATTATATATGGGGATGGAGGAAGGAAACAAATGCAGTCGAGTATTAACTTTATTTATTTATTGTTAAGTATAATTTTTCAATCCGCTGCGTTTATATTATCAAAATTTGCAGCTGTAGATTTGCAAACAGACAATATTATTTCTTTATTATTCAATAGCAATTACATTTTTTCTATCATTTGTTTAGCATTTCAGGCTGTTTTTTGGCAATTGACCTTGAGAAAAATTGAACTCTCTATTGCTTATCCTTTAACTTCTTTGAATAATGTTTTTATTCTTGTCGCCAGTTTTATTATTTTCAAAGAACAAATTACTTATAATAATATTTTGGGAGTATCAATTATTATGGCAGGAATAGTTATTCTGAATTTAAAGAGAGAGACCAAATGAATATGATGATTATTGTGATCGTTGCGATACTTATTCTAATGAATAGTTTTGCTCAGATATTCTTAAAAATCGGTGCCATAAAAACAAATGGCAGTTCGCTTCGTACCAGAATTGATGCATATACAATAATAGGATATTTATTATTCTTTTTGGCAACATTATTGTCGGTATATCTATTGAAATTTATAAATTTCAAAAGCTTAACGGTTATTATTTCATTTAATTATGTCGCAACACTAATATTATCGAATGTAATTTTAAAAGAGAAATACACAAAACAAAAAATAATTGCAACATTAGTAATTATTCTAGGAGTGATTGTTTTTAATCTATGAATATTAATCGGCTGCTATTCGGTATATACTCTTATTTTTTTAACTTGTTTTTTATGCTGTTGGAGATCATGCCGCCATTTGTTAGACAGGTGATATTTAAAGTTATATTTAAAGGATTTGGAAAAAATAATAATATTGATTATAAAACCTATTTCAGATATCCCTCCAAGATCAAAATAGGCAATAATGTCTGGATTAATAGAGGCTGTCAATTTTATGGTTCTTATCATATTAAAGAGGCAGAAATTATACTTGGGGATAATATAGCCTTAGGCCCCAATGTGACAATTTTTTCAGCTTCTCACGATTATGATTATTTGAATCTTCCAGACACTGCCTCTTCTGTGATAATCAAGAATAATGTTTGGATTGGCGGCAATTCAACGATTCTGCCTGGCGTGGTTATAGAAGAAGGATGTATCATAGGGGCTGGATCTATCGTAACGAAAAGCATTCCTCCATACTCTATTGCAGTTGGTAGTCCGGCAGTTGTTATTAAAAGGAGAGAAATTAAAAGTGATACGATTTAATGTTCCTGCTATAACAGGTAATGAACAGGCCTATATTCATAAAGCAATAGTCGAGAGAAAACTTTCCGGCGATGGAGAATTCACTAAATTAAGCAACATATGGATAGAAAATAAATTCGATACCCTTAAATCACTTCTTACCACATCTTGTACTCATGCATTAGAAATGGCGGCTATTTTGGCTGACATTAAAGAAGGCGATGAAATTATTATGCCTTCCTATACGTTTGTTTCAACTGCAAATGCTTTTGTATTAAGAGGTGCGAAAATCGTATTTGTCGATATTCGTCCAGATACCATGAATATAGACGAAACACTAATCGAAGCAGCGATTACTGCAAGAACTAAAGCAATCGTCCCCGTTCATTATGCAGGCGTATCTTGTGACATGGATAAAATTATGGAAGTTGCTCGCAGATTCAATTTATTAGTCATTGAAGATGCTGCCCAAGGAGTCATGAGCCAATACAAAGGGCGATATCTTGGGACGCTAGGCCATATGGGAGCCTACAGTTTTCACGAAACAAAAAATTATAACTGCGGCGAAGGCGGGGCATTATTAGCAAATCTTGCTGAGTATGTAGAAAGAGCAGAGATCATTCGTGAAAAGGGAACAAATCGTTCGAGATTTTTTAGGGGGCAAGTGGACAAGTATTCTTGGGTGGATATCGGTTCATCCTATTTGCCTAGCGAAATCAATGCAGCTTTTTTATATGCCCAATTGGAAAATGCCGAAATGATTAACAATAACAGATTGAAAAGCTGGAATAGATACTTTACCGGGTTATCGGATATAAAAGATAATGGGGATATTGAATTACCTTACATACCGGTGGAGTGTTCTCATAATGCGCATATGTTTTATTTAAAATGCAAGACACTTGATGAGAGAACGAGATTAATGAGTTACCTAAACCAGCATGGCATTCAATCTGTATTTCATTATGTACCTTTGCATTCATCAGAAGCGGGTACTAAATACGGTAGGTTTCATGGGGAAGATAGATATACAACAAGCGAAAGCGAAAAATTACTGAGACTTCCCATGTATTATAATTTATCTAACGATGATATTGATAAAGTTGTAGATGCCATCACCAAATTTTACGTATGAATAATCATAAGGATGTGAAAAAATGAAAGGCGTCATTTTAGCTGGAGGTACAGGATCAAGATTATTTCCTTTAACAAAGGTAACAAATAAGCATTTGTTGCCGGTAGGGAAATATCCTATGATATTTCATTCAATTTATAAGCTTAAAGAGGCAGATATAAGTGATATTTTAATTGTTACGGGAAAAGAGCATATGGGGGATGTCGTTAATTTACTTGGAAGCGGAAATGAGTTCGGAGTAAACTTTACGTATAAAGTTCAAGATGAAGCAGGCGGGATTGCACAAGCCCTTGGACTAGCTGAAAACTTTGTTAACGGTGACCAGATGGTGGTTATTCTTGGTGATAATGTATTTGAAGACAGCATTGTTTCGTTTACTGCAAATTTCAAAATGCAAGGAAAAGGCGCGAAGATTCTCATTCAAGAAGTACATGATCCGCAGCGATACGGGGTACCTGAGCTTCATGGTAACAGAATTATTTCTATTGAGGAAAAACCGCATAAACCTAAAAGCAACTTCGCCGTAACAGGAATATATATGTATGATAGTAAGGTGTTCGACATTGTTAAAAGCTTGAAACCTTCAGGGCGTGGCGAATTAGAAATAACGGATGTAAATAACAGCTATATTGAATCCAATGAATTATCATTTGATATTTTACATGGCTGGTGGACGGATGCAGGGACGCATGTGTCTTTGACAAAAGCGAATGAACTTGCAAAAGAGCTTACTTTCGGAGATGAGTTCGGAAAACTTAAATTGTAAAAGTAGGTGTCCTATGAAAGTATCAGATACGAGGCTGCCAGGAATCAAGCTGTTAGAACCATCGGTATTTAGTGATCATCGCGGTTTTTTTATGGAAAGTTATAATGAAGCAGTCGCTAATGCAAACGGAATAGCATTCAAATTTATTCAAGACAATCATTCATTATCCGTGGAAGCCGGGGTGCTGCGCGGTATGCATTACCAGCTAAATCCTAAAGCACAAACTAAATTAGTCCGGGTTACTGCAGGCGCGATATATGATGTCGTAGTCGATATTCGTCATGGATCGCCTACATTTGGTCAATGGCAGGGTTTTATTCTAAGCGCTGCAAATAAGAGACAGCTATTAGTTCCGCAGGGATTTGCACATGGATTTTGCACGCTCGTTCCTAATAGCGAGGTTCAATATAAAGTGGATTCCTTGTATTCCCCAGAAAATGATAGAGGGATTTTGTGGAATGATCCTGCGCTATCTATCGATTGGCCGACTTCCAATCCAATATTGTCAGAGAAGGATACGAAGCATCCTATTCTAGCTGATGCAGAGATTAATTTTATTTACGAAGGGTGAGTTATTCGCGTGAGATTATTAATAACCGGCGGTGCCGGGTTTATTGGCAGCAACTTTGTTTTATTCATGATTAACAATTATCCCGCTTACGAGATTATAAATGTTGACGTACTTACGTATGCCGGCAATCTCGAAAATTTACGAACTGCGGAGAAGCATCCTAATTATAGATTCGTAAAAGCGGATATTACAGACCGGGAGGCTCTTGATCCGTTGTTTGCTGCGGGTATTGATGGCGTTATTAACTTCGCGGCGGAATCCCATGTGGATCGCAGTATCTTGCATCCGGATATTTTTGTCCGTACGAATATTCTTGGAACGCAAACGCTGCTTGAGCTGTCTAAACAATATAATGTAAATAAATTCGTTCAAGTATCAACGGATGAGGTGTATGGCACATTAGGCGAAACGGGCCTTTTTACGGAGCAAACTCCTCTTTCTCCAAATAGCCCTTACTCAGCCAGCAAAGCAGGCGCAGATCTGCTCGTACGCGCTTATCATGAAACATTTGGCCTGAATGTTAATATTACCCGCTGTTCAAACAACTACGGTCCTTACCAGTTCCCTGAGAAGCTCATTCCATTAATGATCCATAATGCACTGCAAGATAAACCTCTACCCGTATACGGAAATGGAATGAATGTTCGCGACTGGCTTTTCGTAGAGGATCATTGCAGTGCTATTGACCTTGTGCTTCATAAAGGTCGCGCTGGGGAAGTATACAACGTCGGAGGCCGAAATGAACGCAACAACCTTGAGGTGGTACGTACGATTCTTGCAGAACTAGGCAAACCGGAGTCACTCATTAAGCATGTACAAGACCGTCTGGGACATGATCTTCGCTATGCGATCGATGCTGATAAAATCCGTAATGAGCTTGGCTGGCAGCCTAAGTATGACTATGACAACGGAATGAAAGAAACGATTCAATGGTACCTCAGCAATAAAGAATGGATGGACCAGATCGCTTCAGGCTCGTATAAGCTATATTACGATACGCAATATAAGGAGCGTTTGGAGGCGAAAGAATAAATGGCTAGGCTGAAAATAATCGTAACGGGTGCAAACGGACAACTAGGCAAAGAATTAACGCATTGGTTGACCGAATCTGCGGAGATTATCGGACTTAGCAGAGATATTCTGGATATCAAGAATTTATCTGCTTGCCGCAGCATATTTTCACTTTACAGCCCAGACATCGTCATTCATTGCGCAGCGTATACGGCAGTCGACCAGGCTGAATCAGATCCTGATGAAGCATTTCGTGTAAATTTGGCAGGCACGCGAAACGTTGCGGTAGCTGCTAGAGAAGTAGGAGCAAAGCTTTGTTATATTAGCACGGACTACGTTTTTGATGGAACGAGCACCACTCCTTATCGCGAATATGACAATACGAATCCCCTTACCGTGTATGGGAAATCCAAGCTTGCAGGCGAGAAAGCCGTACAAACGATGCATGACCGTTATTATATTGTGCGTACCTCATGGGTATTCGGTAAATATGGTAACAACTTTGTAAATACAATGCTAAAGCTGGCAGAGCAAAAAGATGAACTAAGGGTGGTCTCAGACCAGCTTGGCTCCCCAACTTATACGTATGACTTAGCTGCTTTCTTAATTGAACTGGTTTCGACCGATTATTATGGGATTTATCATGCTTCTAATGCAGGGAGTTGCACATGGTTCGAGTTTGCTCAAGCGATATTCGAGGAGTGCGGGCACAATACCCTTGTAATTCCTTGTACTACGGCAGAGTTTCCTCGTCCAGCCCCAAGACCTGCATATTCGGTGATGGATCAAAGCGGAATAAGGATCAATGGTTTAAAACTGCTTCGTCCATGGAGAGAAGCTCTCCATCATTATTTGAAAAATTAAAATCAACGATAAACGGGGTTCCGCTGGACTGAACACGGTCCGTGGAAGCCCTTTTTTGGATTTTAACATTTATACACATAACTTCATATTTTTAAGCCCAATGAGGGATGTAAACCTATTAAGGATTTTGATAAAATGCTAATAGAGTCGAATTTTAATGAAACGTGGGTGAAATCAGCAAAATGCTTCGACAGAACCAACGCTTCCTTACACAGTTATACATGCTGGCAGATCTTTTATGTGCTTTGCTTGTGTTTCTTGCTGCATATTGGTTGAAATTCTACAGTAATATATTGCCTAATATAAAAACTTTGCCTTTCTCTACCTATTTGCTTTGGGGTACGATTTATTCGTTTTCGGCGATTCTTATCGGTTTCTATCTTCAGTTCTATTCACCTAAGCGCCGAAAAAACTATTCTTATGACATTTGGAAAATCTTTCAGATTCAAACGATAAGCTTCCTTGGTCTCATGAGTATGTTGTATTTCACTCGAGAAGTACATATTTCCCGGGAATTTCTCGCGATCTTTTTCGTCATGAATTTTATAGCGATTTCGGCGTACCGTTATGGGGTGAAATCGATCCTCGCATCCTTCCGCCGCAAAGGCTTTAATAAAAGGTTTGTCCTTATTGTCGGGGCCGGCTCCGTCGGCCGCAGCTTTTATAGCAATTTGCAGCAGCATCCTGATCTCGGCTATGAGGTAGTCGGCTTTTTGGACGACTATCAAACGGAGCATACGCCGGAGCATCAGCATATGAAGCCGATTATCGGCATGATCAATGATTTAAGAATGAAGCTCGAGAAAGCGCCGATTGATGAAGTCATCATTGCGCTGCCGCTCGAGGCGCACGCGAAATATGCCGAGATTATAGAAGTGTGCGAGCGGACCGGCGTAAAGACGCTTATCATTCCGGATTTCTTTGATCTGCTGCCAGCGCGGCCTTTCTTTGATAACTTTGCAGGTATCCCGCTTATTAACGTGAGGGATATTCCGCTGGATGAACTAAGTAACCGCATACTGAAACGGTGGTTCGATATCGCTTTTTCAATAGCGGCGATCATCGTTACCTCGCCGATTATGTTGTTTGCCGTTATAGGTCTTAAGCTGACTTCTCCCGGTCCGATTTTGTTCAAGCAGGAGCGAATGGGACTGGACCGAAAGACCTTTTATATGTTTAAATTCCGCTCCATGCATGTATCGACGGATAGGGTATCGGATACGCAGTGGACGGTTCAGAATGATCCGCGCCGTACCAAATTCGGCAGCTTCCTTCGTCGTACGAGCCTAGATGAGCTTCCGCAGTTTTTCAATGTGCTGCTTGGACACATGAGCGTTGTAGGACCGCGTCCTGAGCGTCCCTACTTCGTGCATCAGTTCAAAGAAGAAATTCCAAAGTATATGATCAAGCATCAGATCAGGCCTGGGATAACCGGCTGGGCGCAAACGAATGGTCTAAGAGGCGACACGTCAATCAAAGACCGTATTATTTTTGATATTTTCTATATCGAGAACTGGACGTTTTTCTTTGATATCAAAATTATTTTCAAAACGGTTCTGAAGGGCCTGATTAACAAAAATGCTTATTAACAGCCACGAAGCTTGCCGAGTTTCCGTTATTATTCCTACATTAAATGCAGGACCTGATCTAAATGAATTAATTAAGAGGCTGCAGCAGCAGTCTCTCCAGCCTTACGAAATTATCGTTATCGATTCCTGCTCGGATGACGGAACGGCTGAGCTGGCGCTTATGGCTGGCGTACGAGTGCTCCACGTGCCGCGAAGCGAGTTTGATCACGGCGGTACCCGCAACCGGGCTGCGCAGCAAGCCAAGGGCGATATTTTGATGTTTATGACACAGGATGCGCTGCCGTATGACGATAAGCTTGTTGAGGAGCTGACGAGGCCTCTCCTTACTGAGGATAAGGCTGTTTATGCGTATGCCAGACAGCTACCGAGAGCAGGCGCGAATGAACTGGAGCGTCTCGCTAGGCAGCACAACTATCCGGCTGAGTCCCAATTGAAGTCCTATGAGGATCTGGATCGTCTTGGGCTAAAAACGTTTTTTTGCTCCAATGTTTGTTCGGCCATACGGCGCGAGGTTTTTGAAGCGATGGGCTGTTTTCAGGAGCCGGTTATTTTTAACGAGGATTTATTTATGTCAGCAAAATGTATTTTGAGCGGCTATCAGGTAGCTTATTGCGCCGAGGCAGCTGTTTTTCATTCCCATGACTATTCCGTTGCGGAGCAATTTAAACGGTATTTCGATAACGGAATCTCCATGCGCTGCAATACCTGGATTACGCCTTACAGCGCAGTCGGCAAGGCAGGTTCGAATCTTGTTAAGCTGCAGCTGAAAGAGCTGCACCTCACCCGTCAATGGAAGCTTATACCGAAGCTTGCTGCGGAATCTGCCGCGAAGCTGCTTGGTTACAAGCTGGGCATGCATTACCGTCTCCTTCCCGCATTTATTACGAGAAGGCTAAGTATGCATCGGCTAATCCTGACACAAATTGAGCAGCAATCCCCGGGAGTTGCAATGAAGCAATAAGCATCCGCATAACACAATGGTAAGCCCTTCTGATTCTTATGAATCAGCGGGGCTTTTTTTATTTAATGAAGTATACGTTTCAATGCGCCCGTTCAAACTAGAGACACTTGTCAGGACGTCTGGCTAGGAGGAAACGAGGTGTAATGAACGATGTGGTCCATTTTGCTCACTTCGGCGCTTGTCGTTTATATTGTGCAAATAGCCGCTGTTTTTATTATGGAGCATCGGCGTCCGGCACAGCTGACCGCATGGCTTTTAATCGTTTTTGCATGCCCGTTCATCGGTTTTATCGCTTATCTCTTACTCGGCAAGGATTACGTAAAAAGAAAACGGATAGAACGATTCAAGGAAGAGACAGTACGTTACGCGAATGAAATTTCGGAGAAGTCTATATCGGCGGAGCAGCTCGGAAACGAACAGTTTATAATTCAAGAAAAGCTGTATACGATGCTTACTGGCCTTGTTCCCTTTCCGATCACCCGCAACAATGAAACACGGATCTTGACGAACGGCCATGAGACCTTTGAAGCGATACTTGGCCAGCTCGAGCTTGCTGAGCATCATATACATATGGACTATTATACGATTAGGGATGATGACGTCGGCAAACGATTTTTAGAGGTGCTCACGCGGAAAGCGAGGGAAGGCATTGAGGTGCGTGTCGTTTACGACGGAATAGGCAGCATGCATTTAAGTGATGCCTATGTTGAAGATCTGCGCCGCGCAGGCGTGCAGACAAGCTGTTTTTTGCCGCCGCGGATTGCTTTATTCGACAGAAAACTAAATTACCGCAATCATCGCAAGATCGTTGTCGTTGACGGTAAGGTTGGTTTCGTCGGGGGCATTAATATTGGAGACGAATATTTAGGGAAAAACCAGAAGCTAGGATTTTGGCGGGATACGCATCTGCAGCTCATGGGCGATTCCGTATACTACTTGCAGGAAATTTTCATGAATGATTGGGCTTTTGCGGCGAGTGAGGAGCTGTCTGGCCAGGTCTATATGCCTAAGCATACAGCCAAGGGGAATGAGCATGTTCTGATTGTTTCAAGCAAGCCGGGCCAGCATAATCATCAAATCGTTGAGGTGATGTTTGCGGCGATCAATGCGGCATCCTCCAGAATTTATATTGCCACGCCGTATTTTATTCCTGATCCCAGCTTAATGATGGGGCTAAGGACGGCTGCGCTCGGCGGCGTCGATGTGAGGTTAATCATCCCTGGAATTGGCGATTCCAAGCTGGTGCTCTTGGCAACCTTGTCATATATTCAGGAAATGCTGGATGCGGGCGTGAAGGTATATCGTTATCAAAAGGGGTTTATCCACGCTAAAGTGATGATCGTTGACCAAATGCTAGCAACGGTCGGGACGGCAAACGTGGATATGCGAAGCTTGCTCAGCAATTTTGAGCTGAATGCGGTGCTTTTTGACCAAGGGACGATTAAACGGCTGGAGGCCGATTTCATAGAGGATTTAAAGCACAGCAGAGAGCTGGACCAGAGGGAATTCATCCGCCGGCCGTATCGTCAAAAGCTGGCCGAGGCTTTGTTTCGTATGTTATCCCCGCTGCTCTAACGGATGCATGTTAATCCGCGTTTTCGGGCATATTTTTTGAGATGGCTTAAACAAGGAGCCGTCAAGGCTTTCGAGTGATTGGTTAAGCAGTTGCAAAAATCCGGGGAGGGAAATGAAGATGAACGAAGCAAATAATGATCCGAAACAAGCAGCGGCGGAACCTAAGCATGAGGGCCGAGATGATTATTTTATGGATATCGACAGAATGGTAAACGAAGGATTGGGCGGCGGCAATGTCACGCTCCAAAATGGCCTTATTGACGAATCAACGACCGACACGATGGAACAAGAATCAAAATAACTAAGTACTGTTGAAGCCTTAGTTTCACAAATGCAAAGGAGGTGCTTATTAATGGATACAGCCCGCGCAAGGCAGATTTATGAATCGGAGCAGACCTTTGCGGTCATGCTGGACGAGGATTCCGTGTGGATTGAAAATATTGATGAAGCGAATGGAATGGCGACGGTTATGGTTAACAACAACCCTGTCAATACGAAAACCGTGTCCGTAGACCGTTTGAAGGAAATCGATAAGTAAGGCATAAAAAGGGTGAAAAGCCGAATGGACCATGCATACTGCATGGTCTGTTCGGCTTTTTTTATGGAAAAATATGAAATTTTAACCTAAAATGAAGAATGGCGGCAATCGTTGCGCCTGTAGGAAGAAAGTACTGGATTTCAGAGAGGGCGATGGGTTTCATGGGTTTTGGGGGAAAACGCGGTTTTAGAGAGTTCAGATGGTTTAAAGGAGTGATGGGGTTAGTGCTTTCGCTGGCGCTGCTGAACGGCTTGGTGCTGGGGCAGGCAGCAGATGCCGCTGCAGCGGAACAGAAGGCGTCTCCGGTAGAAGTAGAACAAGCGGCAGCGGATATGGCGGAACTTTCAGAAGAGCAGGCAATCAGCGTAGCTTTAGAAAAGTTCCCGGAGCTGAAAAAAGGAAAATTATCAAATGCGATGCTTGAAAAGGATGTTTTAGTGCCCGGGGATGCATTATGGATAATCACCTGGCAGCTTGAATCGCAAGCGAAAAAATCCGAAATTAGTGTGGCCGTAAATGGGCGTAACGGTAACATTGCCAGATATTATAATTCCGCCGCTGCCCTTGCGAAGGCCAGCTACCCCACAAAGGTGACGGAAGGACAAGCAAGTAAGCTCGCTAAGCAGTTTATTATGAAAGCAGTGCCGACTATTAAAGAAAATGCGCTGATTGAGTATTCAATCGAAGGCGATGGCTTTGAATCTTCCTTGTTTTATCCTGTTCTTTATTCCTTTGAGTATGAAGTTAAGGTTAACGGTTATTTAACCGATAGCGAATATGTTGCGGTTACGTTAAACGGAAACGGGGAAGTCATTTCGTATGAAGCCGATCTAGGCCTGAATAACTATCCAGCTCCAGATAAGAAGGTAACGGAAGAGCAGGCATTGCTGCATTTTAAAGAAGAAGCGGAACTTGAGCTCTATTATATGCCCATATATGACGAGGACTACGATTTTGATAACATGGCATTAAACAATTACCGATTAGCGTATAGATTGGTTAACGAACTTCCGTTTATAGATGCGAAGACAGGTGAATCGGTCGACTATTGGAGTTTTTCGAAAAATTCTTCTAAGCAGGGTTTTTCGTTGCTGCCTGCCAAGACGATTAACCGGCATTCAGGAGAGCCTTTGGACGAGCAGGAAGCCCTCGCGGTCGTCACCGGTTATTTCTCCATTCCCGAAAAAACGATACGAGGTCAAAGTAAGCTGAATGAAGCCTGGAAAGGTACCGAGCGAGCGGTATGGAAATTTAATTGGACCACTTTTGGCGGCGAATATTCTTATCCGCAAAGTATTAGTGCAGCCGTTGACGCCGATACGGGCGAGCTTATTGAGCTGGTCAGGAGTATGCCTTCCTTCAATGAATCAGAAATAAGCGAGCCTGAAAAGGTTTTGCTCACAGAGAAGGCAGCTAGGCAAAAAGCGATTGATCTGGTACTTGCGAATTATACTGATGCATCTAAGTACTTACGAATCGAAAATAGAGAATCTACTTTCACAACGAATGGACAGACCTATTATTCTTATAGATTTAACTATTTTTATAAAGATACTCCAGTGCTCGATAACTACATATCAGTAGTATTTACTGGAAACGGTGACATATGGGACTATAACGGTTCAATGGCTGACTCTCAGGAACTGGAGAAAAAGCTGGCCGGAATAAAGCAGAACGTTCCGTACGAGAAGGCATTGTCGGCTTATAACGGAGCGCTTGGTTTAGATTTAATGTATGTCCATTTAAATGTGCTTAACAACGAAGAAGATGAAAACCGGGCAAACGAAGCAACGCTGGTTTATTACCCGTTAATAGAAAATTCTTTGGAAGATTACATCGTCGATGCTACAACAGGGAAGCTGGAACGGACTTTTCCGGAGGAAGCAGCCGATGACAAGTTTACCAAGAAAAAGCCTATCGATATTGACAAGCATTGGGCGAACAAACAGCTGAACGTTATAGTTGAATTTGGGATACTGGAGGCGGACGAAAGCGGTCTTCTGCATCCCGATGCGGAACTTACCATCGACGAATGGATGACAATGGTTATTCTCAGCATGGGGCTTAATTACGAGTATAGCGATGAGTATTTATACGAATCGGAATTTGGAGACGAGGAATCGCCGTACCTTTCGGCATTGGAGTTATTTCACGAGATGGGCTGGGTCGATGAATCAACGATTACGGAAATTGATGCTGAAAAAATATTAACGAGGGATCAGCTCGCGCTTCTGCTTATGCAAATGCTCGATTATGATAAGCTTTCCTCCTTTATGGTCAAGGATCAAAGCGTTTCATCCCTCAAGGATGCGGCCTCGATTCAAAATAAAGGGGCAGTTGCCCTCGCTATAAAAATGGGCTTGCTTACGCCAACAGGGGGGAAGTTTAATCCCAAAGCCCCTGTCACAAAAGCACAGGCCAGCATCATTCTGATTCGTTTGGCTAATATGCAGGACAAACTAGATGTCGAATTTATCTAGCATCGTGAACACAAAAAAACCTGGCTGCCCATCCGGCAGCCAGGTTTTTTACGAGCAGCTTAGCCTCCATATGCTTCCCGGAATGCGGCGCACAGCTGGTCCCGGTCAACTTCCCATAGCTCCGCAATTTCGGCGCTGACGTTTTCGTCCCACCAATCGGATTGTACCTTGCGGTTGCTCTCGTTTTCGACGATCCATTTCAGGTTGAGAATCACTTTTTTAAAATAAACGGCCTCAGCTTGATCTATTTTGTCCTTCGATACCCAGATCTTCATCCGCTTGATGGTGCGGTATAATTCATTGCTGCAGGCTCTGCGAATTTTGCGGGCGGATGGATAGCCGGCAGTATGCTTTGGCGTGTTTGCTTTCATTTTAAACCGACTCCTCTCTCTATCCCATATGTATGCGGATAGGCAGGAGTAGGTCACAATCTTAAGGGATGCTGGTTCGCTTAATCGTTGACGATGATGTACCCGACCATTGGACCGCCGTGACGCATATCGGTATGGGTCAAGCATACAATGGGATAAGTCCCGGCTTTGTCTGCGGTGAACCGAACAATGGTTGTTTTTCCTTTGGTCACTTCGCCGCGGATGCCAAGCTCTTCAACGACGAAGGGATGGCTGTTTCCGTTCACTCCGGTAATGTGAAGCTCGACGGGCTCTCCTTTGTTTACGACAATCGTGCCGGGATCCCAGCGGTATACCTCCAGTTCCTTGCCGTCGTCGGTTTTTGTGCTGTATTCTCCGGTCACAAGCTGGAAAATCCGCGGCTCAACTGCCTGCGCATTAACCTCTCGCGATCGGTCCCAGCTTAAGTAAACACTGGTTAAAATGATTAAGACGGCCACAACGATAAACAACTGAATCTGCCTTTTGCTCACAATAAAAACTTTGGCCATGAAACGCTCACCTCATCCATTCGTATCATTTAAGGCTAGTCTATGCCGGGGCTTGTCAGCACATGACAAAAGTGGAAGGCTGTCCTTATCGTATGTTAGAATAGCTTCAGCGCAGGAGTTTGCAAGAGAAAGCCATATTTTATTAAGGAAGGCGGATTGAGAACGGGAATGGATTTTATTCATGAGTTATTGGATGGCGTGCTGCAATGGGTGGAGAGCTTAGGGTATTTCGGTATTTTAATCGGACTATTAATTGAGGTTATTCCGAGTGAAATCGTATTGGGCTTTGGAGGTTACCTCGTATCGCAAGGTAAAATCAGCTTCTGGGGAGCCGTTCTGTTCGGTACGCTTGGAGCGATCGGACAAAACTGGATTTTATATTGGATTGGCCGTTATGGCGGAAGACCGATCGTGGAGAAATACGGGAAGTATATCAAAATCAAACAGAAACATGTCGATATTTCTGAAAAATGGTTTATCAAGTATGGAGCGGGAATCGTGTTCACGGCACGCTTTGTACCCGTCATGAGACAGGTTATTTCTATCCCTGCCGGCATGGCGCGCATGAACTTTGCTTTATTTACGCTTCTTACGGCGCTGGCATCCCTGCCATGGTCCATTTTGTTCGTGTATTTAGGAAGCACGCTTGGCGAGAATTGGGATAAAATCGACGAAAAAGCGGCTCCTTATGTTCAGCCTGCCATTTTAATCGCGATTGCGCTAATGATCGTATACGTCCTCTTTAAATTTGTACGCTCGCGCCGCAAATCGGTATAATGATCGAAGAAAGCATCCTTAATATTTTGAGCAGCCTTTAAATAAAAAGATGAAAGAGGGATTTCGATGAGCAAAAGCATAGCAGACAAGCTCGGCAAAGGCATTAGCCCGCAGCAATTTATTGACCGCATGACCAAAAACAAAGAGCAATTTCTGGATTGGTCCGAAAAATTCGCATGGACAGATGAGAGCGACAAGGAGTATTTCGAGTCGCTGAACAACCGTGACGATCTTCGCGTGTTGATCTTGATGGCTGATTGGTGCGGCGATGTCGTCCGCAACATCCCTGTCGTTTTTAAAGCGCTTGAGAATAGCGGAGTTCCGACAGAGGTGCTTATCATGGAAGAGCATCTGGATACGATGGATCAGTTCTTGACCATGGGCGGGCGTTCCGTCCCTGTCGTTATTGTTGCGGATACCGGCGGAGCGGTTCTTGGGCAATGGGGTCCGCGTCCTAGTCATGTGCAGGAAGCGATGATTGCTTTCAAACAGGAAAACCCTGACCGCGAGGCAGCGGATTATCAAGAGAAGCTTGCCGTAACAAGGCAAGAAATCGGGCGCCGCTACGGCGACGGAACGGCCTACCAATCCGTGATCGTGAAGGAGCTCCGCACTTTGTTGGAGTCGTTTTAAGAAGGTTATGAGTATAAATATGCGAATTGAGACATTTACACTAGGCCCTATACAAACCAATGCCTATTTGATTTCCGTGACCGAACCGGCGGCTAACGAAGGCGATAAGCCTTTGGAGCGGGCTATCGTTATCGATCCGGGCATGAATCCAAAGAAGCTGCTGGAGCGGCTGGAGGGCGTTAAGGTGGAGGCTATTTTGCTGACACATGCCCATTTTGACCACATGGGCGGCGTTGATGAGCTTCGCAAAGCCGCTGGCTGCCCGGTCTACATACATGATCTAGAGGCAGATTGGCTAACCGATCCTCGCAAAAACGGTTCAATGAGATGGCAGGATGTCACGCCTCCTCTCTCAACTGATCCTGCTGAATACGCGTTGGCAGAAGGCCAAACGCTGAAGCTGCTTGGTTTATCCTTCCGTGTTATGCATACGCCGGGACATTCGCCCGGCAGCGTCAGCTTCTTGTGCGGCAACCATCTTTTCTCAGGCGATGTACTGTTCAAAATGTCGGTTGGCCGGACAGACCTGCCAGGCGGACGCGAAAGGGATTTGTATGATTCTATCCGTTTGAAGCTGTACAAGCTAAGCCCGGATGTCATTGTGTATCCCGGCCATGGCGGACGTACGACGATTGGCTTTGAAATGGCGAATAATCCCTATACGGGAGCATGATGCATAAGAAAGGGGCATGACGTTTGGCGGATACAAAGGTTCAGCATTTCATAGATAATTCAGAAGAGAGCGCAGGGAAATCGAAGCTGACGGCGGAACAGAAGGCAGTCGAAAGCCAGCGGATTATAGCCGGCATTGCCGCGCAGCTATCGATCCCTGTAACAAAGGTGAAATCGGCAGTAAGCTTGCTTGACGAAGGCAATACGATCCCGTTTATCGCCCGGTACCGTAAGGAAATGACCGGCGAGCTCGATGAAAACGATTTGAGATCGATTGAAGAAAAGCTGCAATACATGCGAAACCTGGAAGAGCGAAAGCGTGAGGTTATCCGTCTTATTGATGAGCAGGGCAAGCTTACGGAAACGCTGCGCGCGGATATCAACAAGTCGGTGAAGCTGCAGGAAATCGAGGATCTTTACCGTCCTTATCGGCAAAAACGCAAAACAAGAGCCAGCGTAGCAAAGGAGAGGGGCCTGGAGCCTTTATCCGTGTGGCTGTGGTCGCAGCCTCGCAGCGGAGATCCGCTTGCCGAAGCAGCCCGCTATGTGAACGATGAGAAAAGCGTGCCCACTGCCCAAGATGCCTTAAACGGCGCAATGGATATCATCGCCGAGAACTTGGCGGACGATGCTTCTATTCGCGCTTGGGTACGAAAATTCACTTTCGATCAGGCGCTAATGAAAACAGAAGCAAAAAACGCGGCGGAAGAATCGGTTTATGAAATGTACTACAGCTACCAAGAGCCGGTCCGGAAGCTTCCCCCGCATCGCGTGCTGGCGATTAACCGAGCTGAGCGCGAGGATGTGCTGCGCGTCACCTTCGACGTGCCTTCGGAGCGGATTCATGAGCATATCCAGCGCAAGGTACTCCGAAACGGTACAGCTCAGCCTGTACGCGATGTGCTGACAGCCGTGATCGAGGATTCGTACAAGCGTCTGATTTCGCCGTCAATAGAGCGTGAGGTGCGCGGAGAGCTTACGGAGAAAGCAGAGGAGCATGCGATTTCGATTTTCTCCGAAAATTTGCGCAATCTGCTCCTGCAGCCGCCTGTTAGGGGAAATATCGTGCTTGGCGTGGACCCTGCTTTCCGCACGGGCTGCAAGCTTGCCGTCATTGACGATATCGGAAAACTGCTGGAGGTCGCGGTTTCTTATCCCACTCCTCCGAACAACAAGGTAGCTGAAGCCGAGAAGCTGATTAACGGTTTAATCGACAAGTATAAAGTGGAATTGATCGTTATCGGCAACGGAACCGCATCGCGTGAGACAGAGCAGTTTATCGCTTCCTTAATAGGAAAGCGCAAAGCGGCGGGTGCGGGCGGACCGGAGCTGAAGTACATTATAGTTAATGAAGCCGGCGCAAGCGTCTATTCGGCCTCTAAGCTTGCTCAAGAGGAGTTTCCGTCCCTTGACGTGGCGGAACGCAGCGCGGTGTCAATTGCCCGCAGGCTGCAGGACCCGCTTGCTGAGCTCGTTAAAATCGAGCCGAAGGCAATTGGAGTCGGGCAATATCAGCATGACGTCAGTCAGAAGCGGCTGGATGAAACGTTGGGCGGGGTCGTGGAATCCGCGGTTAACCATGTCGGCGTGGATGTTAATACGGCATCGGCTTCGCTGCTCTCCTATGTGGCGGGTATAAATGCAACGATCGCGAAAAACATTGTAAAATACCGTGACGAGAACGGTCGGTTTGTCAAGCGGGCCCAGCTTCAGAAGGTGCCTAGGCTTGGCGCGAAGTCCTATGAGCAATGCATCGGATTTTTGAGAATTGCCGAGCCGGTCAATCCGCTCGACAGCACGCCTATTCATCCAGAGTCCTACGAGGTAGTAGACAAGCTGTTCAACGAGCTTGGTCTTTCGTTGAAGCAGCTGGGCTCTGATGAGCTTAAGGCGAAGCTGGCTGAGCTTGATGCCGAACGCGTAGCCCCGACGCTCGGCGTGGGCGTGCCTACGCTTCGGGACATTATGGACAGCTTGCTTAGACCGGGACGTGATCCGAGGGAAGAGCTGCCGCCTCCGATTTTCCATACGGATGTATTGAACATCGAGGATTTGTCCCCGGGAATGGAGCTTCATGGAACGGTTCGCAACGTGATCGACTTTGGCGCGTTTGTTGATATCGGCATCAAAAATGACGGACTCGTTCATATCTCGCAATTGAGCGATAAATTCGTCAAACGTCCGATGGATGTTGTTTCCGTAGGCGATACGGTTACGGTCTGGGTACTTAGCGTAGATCAAAAAAAGGGCCGCGTAAGCTTGACGATGCGCAAACCTAATTAATACATTCAACCAAAGGGTTTGCTTGTTATGAGGCAAACCCTTTATACTCATAATAGAGCATAGGCATCGAAAACTACCCTACAAAAGGAGTGAGATGGCTGTGAAAGCAGACAAAACCATCGGTACCGCTCATCCAAAATGGTTCGGGCTCGCCCTGCAGGCGCTCGTGGTTTTATCGCGAAAGTCAGACATCTATCCAAGCGCAGCCATTGCCGATTGTTTGAATTCAGAAGCTACGCAGCTTCGGAGAGTGCTTGCCAAACTGTCCGGAGGGCAGATTATCGAAACGAGGGAAGGCCGTGACGGAGGCTATAGGCTTAAACGTCCGCCCGAGACGATCACGCTTGCCGAGGTTTATATTGCCCTAAAGGTTGGAGAACCTCTTTGCAGCGGGATGCTGGAAACGATAGGCAGCCAAGATTCGGAGCTAAGCATGAAATCAGCCTTTGTGGATATTGCGAATGAAATTGAGCAAAATACGATTGAAACGCTGAAGCAGTATACGATTGCACAGCTTGCGGAAAAAACGATATCCTGTTCCAATTCGTGAGTCATTTGATTTAAACTTAGTCGATTGACAAAAACAAATGCACGAACTATACTGTGTATATAAATAATACAGTTATTCAGACATTAACTGTGCGGATCTACGCACAGTAAAAATTTGGTTTTAACTGAGTTGAATTTTGCACAGATAAAAATAATCTTTTGGAGGGAATTATAATGTCATCAACGCAAATCGATTCGCAAGTCGCTTTTCAAACAAACGAGCAATCCGCTGCGGGTTTTTTCGAAGTGCTAAACAGCCGCCGTTCGGTACGGAAATATGACAGCAGTGTCGTGATTTCGGAAGCTGAAATTCTTGAGATTTTGGAAATTGCTACAAAAGCTCCTTCTTCTTCAAACATGCAGCCTTGGCGTTTCCTTATCGTGACGGACCCTGAGCTGAAGCAGAAATTGCAACCCATCGCATTTAATCAACAACAAGTGGCCGAAGCATCCGCAATTGTAATCGTGCTTGGCGATTTGGAAATGTACAGCTTGTCCGACAAAATCTATGGCGCTTCAGTTGAAGCCGGATATATGACCCAGGAAGTTGCGGATAACTTCATCGCCAACTCCACTAAGATGTATTCAGGTCTTCCTGCCGAGCGTCTGAAAGAAATCGTTGTGTTCGATACGGGCCTTGTGGCGATGCAAATTATGCTGACTGCCCGTGCAAAAGGTTACGATACCGTGCCAATGGGCGGCTATAACCGCGATCAAGTAAAAGAATTGTTTAATATCTCGGACCGCTTTTTGCCGACTTTGATGCTTCCGATTGGCAAAGCAGCCACAGAAGGTCATCCAACAACGCGTTTGTCGCTTGACGATATTGCTTCTTTCAATAAGTTTTAATTTAAATATAAGAAAACATAAATAAACCGGCCTCTCCTTTGACGGGGGGCCGGTTTTATTGTATTCAATATAAGTAGTTATGAGCGCTCTTTTCTAACCCTGCTTATATTTCACCGCGGAACGGGTCATCCCAGAAGTCCGACTGCCGATCGCGATTATGTGATCCGAAGTGCAATTATTGAAATACGGTATCGTTGCTTTCTTCCTTCGGACTTTGTTTATTACGGTAGAAATACCAGCAGTCATTAAGCAGCTTGATTTGTCGGCGGTCTTTTTTCTGAAAAGCGCGCATCAGTTGGTTGCACAGCCACTGCGGCATACGTATCGTCCTCCTCCCGGGGCCTAACTTGTTGTAATATTACAATATGGGGAAGGGCGAGTGTCCGTGCAGGTCCAAACTAATTGCTCTGTTCTTCTTCGTATTCCTCATACCACTGCTCGAGCTGGGCTTGCAAAGCGCGTATTTCCGTCAAAAGGGAAATCAGCGGATAGGATTTCTCCTGCACGCCCGCAAAATCCTTCTCAAGGCTGTTAATGTAATCGAGTCCGGATACGATGCGGATGGACGAATCATGCAACTCGACGTCATTGCACTCCGCAACCGCGTAAGGCAGGCTCGGTACATGTTCAGCCGTCAATTTATCGATTTCTTTGTGAAGCCGAAGATTGAGCGCGCTCAGCTGATAAGCGTGCGATTCGGGCATTTCGACAAAAAGAATGCCGTCATTTTGTTTCAATAAGACATAGCGCATTGTTGCCATAATTAATATTGGTCTCCCCTCGGTATGCTGCCGTGTTTCTTTTGCGGATTTTCTGCGTATTTAATAATTCCTACTTGACAGTGTAGCCTATCGCGGCTTTAAAATTCAAGTAGTTGGGGGAGAATAATCAATGAATAATGAGGCTTTGCAGCAATGGGTCGAGCAGCTTTCAATGACCTTTTTCGGTCGTCCGTTTTTACATGTTGCAACATTTAACTCACGCCTGAAGGCAACGGGAGGACGTTACTTTACACGCTCGCACAATATTGAGATCAGTCCGCACCAGCTCGCGGCCTTTGGACCCGAGGAAACCGAGAAAATTATCAAGCATGAGCTTTGTCATTACCATCTGCACATTATGAAGCGGGGATATCAGCATCGGGACGCCGATTTCAAACAACTGCTTGCCCATGTCGGCGGTTCGCGCTATTGCCAGTCGCTTCCTGAACGCGCGCAGCGCAAGCAGCAGCCTTTTCGATATAAGCTCATTTGCACCAAATGCGGGATGGAATATTTGCGGAAGCGCAAAGTTGACCCGGTCAAATATGCGTGCGGGAAATGCCGCGGAAAATTACTGATGAATTTGATTGACAATAAAACAGCTACATGATATATTATTACTTGTCACTTTTACTTTTCCCTGATAGCTCAGTTGGTAGAGCACTCGACTGTTAATCGAGTTGTCACAGGTTCGAGTCCTGTTCGGGGAGCCAGATTTGGAGAGATACCCAAGTGGCTCAAGGGGACCCTCTGCTAAGGGGTTAGACTGCGTAAGTGGTGCGAGGGTTCGAATCCCTCTCTCTCCGCCACAATTTTTTCCACAAGAGTTTGCAACGGCAAGACCGTTCATCCGGTCTTTTTTATTTGCCAATGAGGTTGCAAATGGTGGAAAATCTTTATTGAAGTGATTAACACGGCCCGTTGGTCAAGTGGTTAAGACACCTCCCTTTCACGGAGGTAACAGGGGTTCGAGTCCCCTACGGGTCACCATTTTCTCAAAGTGAAATAGCTCTACGGAGCTCGATTGTTTTGACAGCGAGAGCCATTAGCTCAGTTGGTAGAGCACCTGACTTTTAATCAGGGTGTCGAAGGTTCGAGTCCTTCATGGCTCACCATTTCTTAGCAGGACTAAGCAATGGGAGTGAAGGATGTCAACTTATAAATGTGCGGTAGTGGTGGAACGGCAGACACGCTATCTTGAGGGGGTAGTGTCCCATGGACGTGCAGGTTCAAATCCTGTCTACCGCACCATAACTTACTTCTTGCCGATGTATATAGGTGAACTTAGAAGGTGTCATTTTTAGTGCACTTTTCTGATAGATGATGCCACTTTATATTCAGATCATAAAATCTGACTAGAGAGTGGTTTTTTCGTTATAAGTTACTCGAACCGTCCAAACAGATGCATCATTAGAGATGAGGAGCTGTAAACATGAAAATAAACTTAAACTTTACGAACAAGGGACAAGCGGCGATTGGGAAATTCAATAACGAGGAATTGCTTGAGATTTTTGCACGGTACAGCAACACATTGATGAAGAAATATTCGATCGAAGTAACGGTACCTGCCGAAGGAAATGAAGCCATTATCGAAAAAGGCACATTGTCGGTATACGTAGACAAAATCGAATGCGATGTAGAAACTTTCTTTAAAGAACTGGGAAGAGACGTAAAGGTTCCTTTGAAGAAAAGACTCACGCCTGAGGACAAGTTGGATAACGTTTTTAAAGCCGAGACGATTGAAGCTTAATCGATTTTTTCCGGCACAAAAGCTTGTAAAAAAAATGCTTGTACTTTGGCGAATAAGCTGATATAATCATTTTTGTTGTCTTAGACAACATCGCGTTTATGTAAGAACGGCCCGTTGGTCAAGTGGTTAAGACACCTCCCTTTCACGGAGGTAACAGGGGTTCGAGTCCCCTACGGGTCACCATTTATTCTCAAAGTGTACCAGCTCTAATGAGCTCGCTGGCAGTCACACCGAGAGCCATTAGCTCAGTTGGTAGAGCACCTGACTTTTAATCAGGGTGTCGAAGGTTCGAGTCCTTCATGGCTCACCATTTGCTCAGCATGTCAATTCGAGTGGGAGCATTAAGATCCTTCAAATGTGCGGTAGTGGTGGAACGGCAGACACGCTATCTTGAGGGGGTAGTGTCCAATGGACGTGCAGGTTCAAATCCTGTCTACCGCACCAAACTTTATAAACTTTACGGCTCTAGCTATAGAGTCGTTTTTTTGTGTGGTTTGGTATATACATACGGTTAAATTAGTGCAGAAAGAGGAGCAGTTGATAATAAGTTCATGCCGTTATATATTTATGGAATGGAGGTGCAGCCATGCCGGGGGTTCACAGTAATTTAAAGGAAATCATGAGGGCAAAGGATCCAACCTTATCGATAAGGCAGCTTGCCAAGGATATCGATTACCATTTTGATTCGGTACGGAAGATGTACAAGGATGAGATGGTACAATATCCGCGAGATCTGATATGGAGGCTCTGCAAGTACTTTAATGTAAGTCCAGGACATTTTATCGTTGTCATCCATGATGACGAGGATCCAAACAAATAAAAGGGAACCCTGTACATCCTGTATAGGGTTCCCTTGTTATTTATATGAAGCTTACGCTGAAGCAGCTACTTCTTCCGCATGTGCTTGTGAGATTTTGATAAGCATCGAGCTAGGATCGGATAGAACCTCTATTCCCTCATGGAAAGCAAGATCGGAGACATGCAGATGATCGCCGATTCCAAGTCCGCTAATATCAACCTCAAATGCGCTTAGCAGGTTATCCGGCATGCAGCGTACCTCAACCTCGTACATTTCTATTTGAATAATGCCGCCTTCTTTAACACCCGCCGGGTCGCCGGTGAAGTGAATCGTTACTTTAGAATCCATGCTCTCATTCATATTCAATTGATGAAAATCGACATGTACGATTTTATTGCTGATCGGATCTCTTTGAATGTTTTGAATCAATACAGGCTTATTTCCTTGAGCCGGAATTGCGGCAATTAGAATGGCCCGCTGATTGTGCTTTATTGCTGAAAGGATATCCTTTTCGCCTACGATGACTGAGATGCTGCCAACATCCTTGCCATACACGATGGCAGGAACCTGGCCTTGCTTTCTTAGTGCGTTAATTTGTGACTTTGTTTGATTGACCCGTTCGCTTAACTGGATAGAATTGCTCATTAATGTTGCCTCCTAATCGAATGGGTTGCTTTGAAGCTGACAATAAAAAAGACTGATTAGCAATGGAATGTCTAATCAGTCTGCTAACGACCATATTTTCTTGTCATATGTTAATTTTATCACAAGTTCCGTCATTGTCAAATGAGATACCGGATATTGGCTTCATTGACAAGAAAATATGGTCGTGTTAAGGTTTAGGGAGCAGACAGGAGCGGAAGCAGCAACCATTAGCTGCAAAAAAAACCATTTCGATGATCACCATCAGCCAAATGCATAAGGAACGCATGAGAAATAAAGACATCTTTATTTCTTTTTTTTATATCCGAATGTAAGAAAATATAAAATATGGGAGTGATTACTTTGAAAAAGGGATCAATAAAACATAATGTAGCTTTCCTCGGAACGAGTTTGCCAAGAGAATGCGGCCTAGCTACCTTTTCGCAAGATATGATGAATGAGATTGAACGAATACAAGACTTTAATAAACCTCGGATGATTGCGGTTAACAATAATAAAGCCTATGTTTACGGCAATCAGGTTATGGGGCAGATTGGCCAGCAAAACCGTTCGGATTACGCTAAAACAGCGGTAGAGCTCAATCAATCAAACATCGAATTATTAGTCATACAGCATGAGTTTGGCATCTACGGCGGAGAAAGCGGGGAATACATTTTAGAGTTGGCGGAGAAGCTTACGATCCCGTTTATCGTCATTTTCCACACCGTGTTGTCCGAACCGAGCGTTCTACAGCTCTCCATTATGAAGCGGCTGGCAGATTTGAGCTTCAAGGCGATTACGATGGCACAAAATAAAATACAGGATTTGCACGAGATTTATGGCATAGACCGCGACAAAATCGAAATGTATCATCATGGCGTACCTGTCGTAGCTGCGGAGTCCCGTACAGAACTTAAGAAGCGTTACGGCTATTCCAATCGTCAGATTCTATCCACCTTCGGTTTTTTAAGCCCGGGGAAAGGAATTGAATACGCCATAGAGGCAATGAGCGGCGTTGCAGCGAAGCATCCGGATGCCCTTTATATCATTTGGGGAAAGACGCATCCCGTTGTTAAACAAGAGGTTGGGGAAGTGTACAGACAGAAGTTGGTTGACCTTGTATCAAGGCTTGGCTTAGAGCAGCATGTTGCGTTTGTCGACAGGCATTTGTCGCAGGAGGAGGTCGTACATTCGCTTGTGCTTTCTGACATCTATATGACCCCCTACTTAGGAAAGGATCAGGCGGTTAGCGGAACGCTTGCGTTCGGAATTGGTTACGGAAGGGTTATTATTTCGACGCCGTACCGTTACGCCGTTGAGATGCTGGCTGACGGCCGCGGCTTGCTTGCGGATTTCCGTGATGCGGTCTCGTTGCAAAATCATATCGTAAATGTCCTAGACCATCCGGAGTTGAAAACAGAGATGGAGAACAGAACCCTTGCTCTCGGGAGCACGATGATGTGGAATGAAGTAGCGAAGTCGTATGCTGTTCTTTTCCGTGAAATCATTGCCCAAAGCTATGCTTTAAAAGGGAGCGCTGTATAATGGTCCAATCGATGACGCGGCCGTTCCTGTCGGATTATTTGAAAAGGCTGACAGATGATACGGGAATCTTTCAGCATACGAAATTCGGTATACCCGACAGAAATAAGGGGTATACCTCTGACGACAACGCGCGAGCTCTGATTGCAGCGGTCATGCTGTACAAAAGTAGAAAAGATGCGGAATCCTTGAATCTCATTCGCACCTACTTGGCTTTTATCCACCATGCTCAAAACGAAGAAGGAAGCTTTCGGAATTTTATGGACTACAACCGCATGTTTATTGAAAAAACGGGTTCTGAGGATTGCTTAGGACGTTGTTTGTGGGCGCTCGGTTTCACGCTTGCGGAATCCGCGGTACCTGATAATTTGAGGAATACATGCAGATATATGATTAATCAAGCTCTTCCGAGATTAAGGAGTCTCGGCTCGCCGAGAGCGATGGCCTATGCGCTCATTGGATTAACTTCGATGCTGGAAACACCGGATGCTCTGAGCTACAGCTTTCCTTACCCGGGCAAGGAATCGGATGACCCTTCATTTCTGCCGCGGGCAGAGATCGAACTGCTGGTTAAGGAATTAGCAATGCGCCTGCATACGCAGTATGAAAGCAATAAAGGGAATGGCTGGCATTGGTTTGAAAATAGCATAACATACGGAAATGCGATGCTTCCTTGGGCACTTCTCAAAGCTTCGAATTTCTCACATACCGAACAATATCGGCAAACGGCTAAGGAAAGCCTCGACTTTCTTGCATCAATCACGTTCTCGAAGGAAGGTTATTTTAAGCCCGTCGGCAGTCATGGCTGGCTTGAACGGGGCGGTGAGGCAGCCTTGTATGATGAACAACCTATAGAGGCCTCCGAGATGCTACTGGCCTGCTTTGCCGCTTATAAAATCTTAGGGAACCATACGTATCTCGTTCACGCATCTACCTGCTATGAATGGTTCCATGGCCGTAATTCGCTAAATGAATCATTGATAGATGCTCAAAGCGGTGCCTGTTACGATGGCATACATGCTGTCGGGTTAAATCTAAATCAAGGGTCTGAGAATATCGTCTCTTATTGCATGGCTCATATGGTGATGCATCATGAATAAATTTGCAGCGATTCTAGCCGGCGGTGGCGGAACCCGTTTTTGGCCATTATCCCGTCAGGAGCTTCCGAAACAACTGATTAATATCAGTGGCAACGATATTATGCTCAATGACACGATTGAAAGATTTAACGGGGTTATCCCGTTGGAAAACACGATTGTAGTGACCAACCGCTCGCAAGCGGTGTTACTAGAAAGCATTATGCATAAGAGCGTTCAGCACGTAAATATTTTAGTAGAGCCTGTAGCCAAAAATACGGCAGCCAGCATTCTGCTGGCAGCATTATTTATCGAGAAAAACCATGGGGATTCATTGATGGTTGTGTTTCCTTCGGATCATCATATTACGGAAGAAGAAAAATTCAAGAAAACGTTGGAAGATGCCTGCGATATAGCCATGAAGACTGATAAAATCGTTACGATAGGCATTAAGCCTACCTTCCCGTCGACCGGCTACGGATATATTTCATACCGAAGCGAACCGGCCCTAACAAAACCCTGCAGCGTGTATGAAGTCGCTGAATTCGTGGAAAAGCCAAATTTCTTAAAGGCGCAGTCCTATCTGCAATCCGGCCATTACTTATGGAACAGCGGCATGTTTATATGGAAAACGTCTTGTATAATTGACAATTTCAAAAGATTTCTTCCGAGACTTTATAAAACGATGATGCCTTTAATAGAATATTTGGGCACCGGTCGTGAAGAAGAAATGATCAATGAAATCTATCCGTTGTTACAAAACATTTCGATTGATTACGGAATTTTAGAGAGAAGCGACGAGGTCGTCGTGATTGAGGGCGATTTCGGATGGAATGATATTGGCAGCTGGGATGCCCTCGGAGCCATATTCCCGCCAGATGAGCATGGTAATATCGTCAAAGCAAACTACCTCGGCATTGATACGCGTAACTCTATCATTTATGGAGAAGACCGGCTCATAACGACCATCGGAATCGATGGGCTAATTATAGCGGATACTAAGGATGCTCTCCTGATTTGCGCCAAGGATAAGGCGCAGGAGGTTAAGGAAATCGTCAAGATGCTGAAAGATAAAGGAATGCAGGAATACGCCTAAGGAAGGCTAATGGACACTATGATGAAGCTAGAATGGAAAACTAAAACCTGTAAAGAGCTGCTGCTTGAGTATCAGCCGGCTCCGAACAAAGGCCGGAAGCTTCATTTTGCCGGAGTAGGAGAGAGGGATGTTTATAATATTACAGCCCCTTTCTGGAATGAAGGAGAGCTGTATATTGCCGGACGCGTGGAAGAACGACACTCGGAGGAATCCGAAATTATTTTCTTTACCTGTCGAAATGCCGTATGGACACCGAAGCTGGATTTACCTAAGTTTCAGCTGCAGGATCCTTTTATCACGCGGATAAACGGGGAGTGGGTATTCGGCGGCGTTCATCTTTACTTTGATTCAGAGGCTTCCAGGACGATCATCGGCTGGAAAACCGTGCTATATCGAGGGGCGAATTTGCATGAGCTCGTCCATGCTGCCACAGGCCCCTGGAATATGAAGGACATTCGATTATCGGAGCTTTCCGATGGAAGAATCGGTATTTTCTCGCGTCCGTTCGGCATTGAAGGCACAAGAGCCGTTATCGGCTTCAGCATACTGGATTCTTTTGAGGATTTATCGGAAACCGCGATTATTAAAGCCCCGCTTTTTCGAGATCAGTTTCTGAAGGATGAATGGGGAGGGGCTAATGAGATTCATTTGCTTAAAAATGGGTTTCTCGGCGTATTAGGCCATATCTCTTATACGGATGAAGCCGGACTTCTGCATTATCATGCGATGTCGTTTGTGCTCAATCCGTTGACGAGAGAGAAATCGCCAGTCAAAATAATAGCGACCAGGAGTGACTTCCCGGATGGCCCGGCAAAACGCCCGGATCTTGTAGATGTCATATTCAGCGGTGGGCTGGTTCGAGAAGCGAATAACCGAGCTGTGCTATATGTGGGAGCCAGCGATGCGGAAGCTCATTATTTAGATATTGCGGATCCGTTTTCGGAGTACGAAACGATTGCATGATAATCAAAGAGGGCACTCTTCATGAGACAGCCCTCTTTTCTATTTAATCGTAAAGAAAATCGCAAAGTAGCGTTATTTTTTCACAAGCTATGCATACATTTGGGAACGCTTCCTTGGTAAACTGATTGCATCAACCTTAAGGAGGATGCAGTCATGCTTAAAGTAGCCATTATTGGCGCAGGTGCCATCTCTAACGCGCACATCTCTGCGTATTTAAATTTCCCGGAGCGCTGCCAGATCGTAGCGGTAAGCGATATTTATGAAGAGAAGGCACAGGCCCGCATTCAGCAGCATCATTTGGAGGCGGAGGCCGTATCCGATTATACGCAGCTTCTGAAGCAGGATATAGACATCGTATCGATTTGTACGCCGCCATACACCCATGCAGAGCTTTCTGTCGCTTTTCTGGAAGCAGGCGCGCATGTGCTGGTGGAGAAGCCGATGGCGTCTTCCCTAGAGGAATGCGATATGATGAATGAAGCGGCGGAAAGGAGCGGGAAACTGCTGTCCGTCGTAGCCCAAAACCGGTTCAGGACACCCATGATGAAGCTGAAGTCGGTGCTGGAAAGCGGCTTGGCCGGTAAAATCGTCCATGCTCAGATTGATTCGCACTGGTGGCGCGGGCATTGCTATTATGATTTATGGTGGCGGGGCACCTGGGAGAAGGAGGGCGGCGGCTGTACCTTAAACCATGCCGTTCACCATATCGATGCCTTAGTATGGATGATGGGGCGTCCGTCCGAAGTACAGGCGTTTATGTCGAATGTTTCACATGATAATGCGGAGGTAGAGGATTTATCGATCGGCATCTTTCGTTATGAAGACGGTGCGCTTGCCCAGGTTACAAGCTCCGTCGTCCATCACGGGCAGGAGCAGCAGCTTATTTTCCAGGGGGCTAAGGCGCGCGTATCCGCACCATGGCAGGTAAAAGCATCAACCGCGACGGGCAACGGCTTCCCGGAGCAGAATTTATTACTTGAAGCGGAGCTGCAGCGCTGTCATGATTCTTTGCCGGAGGTTGCGTATGAAGGACATGTTGGGCAAATTGACAATCTGCTCACTGCCATCGAGACCGGAGCTCCGCTGCTGATCGATGGCGTAAGCGGCCGCCAAACGCTTGAAGTCATTGTCGGCATTTACAAAGCCGCAAGCACAGGAAGGCTTGTCTCTTTTCCGATATGCTCAGACGATCCTTTTTATTCGAGAAGCGGCATGCAGGCCAACGCGATCCATTTTTATGAAAAAAGCGGTTCCGTGGCTAACTTCGCGGATCAAGCGATCACAACCGGCAGCGATTATAAATGATGAACTCAGAGCGGTCTCGGATACCGCTTGCTGTGAAACTGTTTCCGGTATTGATGCGGCGTGATGCCTAATTGCGCTTTGAACATTTTGCAAAAGTAGGAGCTGTTTGTGATGCCGATTTCTTCCCCGATGCGGGCAATCGAATACTCCGAAGAGGTCAGGAGCAGGATGGCTTGCTGCAGCTTTTTGGCGGTAACATAGTCGGATATGCTGCTTCCTGTGCAAGCCTTGAACAGATGGGAGAGATGATGGGGAGACAGATGCAGCTCGCCTGCCATCTGCTCCAGCCGCAGCGGTTCTTTGTAATGATCCTTGAGCCATTCCAGCATGCGCTCCGCCTGATGGGGCTGACGAAGGGTATCCGGAGAAGCGGCGGAAGGCTTGAGCTGCTGCTCCCACAGCTGCTTGAAGGCCCGCAGAAAGGTTACCAGAAACAAAGAAAATTCCTCATAATACTCGCCTTTGGACAAGTGCGGCAGAGTCTGCTCCCAGCTTCCGAGCAAGCTGTTCAGCGGCTCTGCATCTCCGCTGTGATACATACACGGTTCAGCTAAGCTTCCCGTATAGATATGCTTATAAAAAGCCTGCAAGCTGGGCCATTTCTCAAAATAGCTTTCGTATAATGTAGGCTCAAAATGCACAATTGAGCGAATGAACGGTGTGTCAGGAGATAATTCGACCTGTACATGATGCAGCTGATAGGGCTGGAAAACACATAACATGCCGGGCGCAAGCTCATAGCTTTTTTGCTCAACAATCAGCGTTCCTTTGCCTTCATGCACGATTAAAATTTCAACGCCTTGGTGAGCGTGGAACGTCCCTTGATAATTCTCGGGTCTGTCGTTCGCGCGTCTATGGGCAAAGTATAGCGGGGCATCTCGAAGATTGACATTATGGATGTAAGACACGGCAAGCACATCCTCGCTGCAAAAGTGGTTACATGCTTTTAGTTTACCATACTAGCACTGGCTTTTTGCTGAAATGGTTAAGGCCTGATCGTGACTCTGGTGTTGATGGGAACGAGTTTGGAGAGGGCCAGGACATCGTCATTATACATACGAATACAGCCATGCGAAACCAAATGTCCAATCGAAGACGGATCATTTGTGCCATGGATGCCATAGTGGGGCTTAGACAGTCCCATCCAAAATGCCCCGAACGGACCGCCAGGATTGGCTTGCTTGTTAATAATCGTAAATTCGCCGGTTGGAGTCTGGGTCACCATTCTTCCAATGCCGACAGGGAATGAACGAGTGACGATATTGCCGTCGAGCAGATGCAGCTTTCGATCGGAAAGATCGACAATAATCCGGTAATCAGGCATGGCGGCTTCACTCCTTTTTCCTTATGTTATGTAGCGGTGCGGAGGTTTGCTTCATGCAGGAATTCAAATTAAATAAATAACAAGGGGGGCCTGATGAGGCCCCCCTTTGTTATTTAATGCCCTGTAGACTCGAAGTCATTAGACAGTTTCAATACTTCAAATACTTTGAACAGCAGGCTCAATACGATTGCTACGACGGTGGCTAGCGCCATCCCCGAGAGCGTGAAATCGCCGATCGTAAGCTTTACGCCGCTTAAGCCCGTCACGAGTACGACAGTCGTGAGGAACAGGTTGGTAGGCTTGCTGTAATCCACTTTGGATTCCACAAGCATACGGAAGCCGGAGGCTGCGATAACGCCGAACAGCAGCAGGGACACGCCGCCCATAACCGGTTCAGGAATACCGGAAATCAAAGCTGAAAATTTACCCGAGAACGAAAGCACGATGGCAATGACTGCCGCGCCTCCGATGACAAAAGTGGAATAGACCTTCGTAATCGCAAGTACGCCGATATTTTCCCCGTAGGTCGTGTTAGGCGTGGAGCCTACGAACCCTGAAAGAATCGTCGAAACCCCGTTGCCCAGCATCGAGCGGTGAAGACCCGGATCCTTCGATAGGTCTTTATCCACGATATTTCCCGTTACGACAAGATGGCCAATGTGCTCGGCTATAACGACGAGAGCGGCAGGCGCAATCGCTATGATTGCCGTCCACTCGAATACAGGGAAGGTGAAATGCGGCAGTTGAACAATGCCGTTATCCGCAAGATTGCTGAAATCGGTAAAGCCTATGAAATAGGCAAGCACATAACCTGTAACAATACCGATCAGTATCGGAATGATGCGCATGAAGCCGCGGAACAGCACGGAACCAAGCACGGTGACAGCAAGCGTGACGGTGGAAAGGGTTACGATTTTCGGATCCTGCGACCATACTGACGCATCAGCACCAGGCTTGCTAATCCAGCCAGCCATTCCTGCGGCTACGGGAATAAGCTCCAAACCAATAATCGCAACAATCGCGCCCATGGCCGCCGGTGGAAACAAAACGTTGATCCAGCCCGTGCCTGCCGCTTGAATAATTAGCGCGACAATCGTGAAGATCACGCCGGAAATAATAAATCCGCCGAGAGCTGCCGCATAATTGCCTCCGCCGGCAGCTTGATCGCCAATGACGGCGCCCGCGGGTGCAAGGAAAGCAAAGCTTGACCCTAGATAAGCCGGAATCTTGTTATTGCAAATCCATAAATAGAGCAGCGTGCCGATCCCGTTCATAAGCAGGCAGACAGCCGGATCCACGCCGAGAATATTCGGAACAAGCACGGTGGAGCCGAACATGGCAAAGAGATGCTGCAGGCTCAGAAGAAAGCTCTGCAGAGCAGGCGGCCGATCAAGGACACCAATTGTATTTTTCATGATGAAAACTGCCTCCAATGATATGTAGTTTGTAAAAAGACCCTTGATGATTCTACATATTCATTATCGGTTTGGCAAGTGTTTTCTTAATCATAGGATGAACGGGATCGAATATATTAATGAAGGAGGAGGCGATGGCCGAATGGAATTGTGGACGGTATGGCTCATACTCGCCGGTATTTTATTAGTCGTTGAGATGCTTACGCTTACTTTTTATTTGTTATGGCTGGGGATTGGCGCTTTAGTCGCGGCGGTCATCGATTGGTTCTGGCCGGGCTCCTTTGTCACTCAGCTCATTGCAGCCTGCTTGGTCGTTCTTGTCCTGACGTTCTTTACGGGTCCTATTACTCGCCGCATCCATTCCTCGCGAGGTTATAAGGACGTAGTGGACGATCTCGTTGGAAAGCAGGGAATTGTGCTTGAGGAGACTGGAGCGGGAGCGCCCGGCATCGTCAAAGTAGGGAATGAAACCTGGAGCGCCGTATCGAATACGCCGCTGGCAAAGGGGGATCTTGTTCAGGTCGTAAGCCGCGGGAGCGCGGTGCTCCAAGTCGAGAAATGGGGAGGCTAATCGTACATGGGTTATGTTGTAGCCATTATTTTAATAGCGATTGTCGTTGTGTTTACGTCTTTATCAATTAAAATCGTACCGCAGCAGCGAATAGGCGTAGTTGAGCGTCTCGGTAAATTCAACCGGCTCCTGACACCAGGTGTTAATATTCTGATTCCGATTATCGACCATGTGCGGACTTACCATGATCTTCGCATTCAGCAAGCGAATGTGCCGCCTCAAACCGTCATAACCAAAGATAACGTCCAAGTAAAAATTGATACGATTATTTTTTATCAGGTAACGGGACCAGAGCAAGCTACATACGGCATCTCTGATTACGTTTACGGCGTTCGGAATATTAGCACGGCAACCATGCGGCAAATTATCGGCAAAATGGAGCTGGATGAGACATTGTCCGGACGCGAGAAAATTTCATCGGACATTCGGATCGCCCTCGATGAAGCGACGGAGAAGTGGGGCGTGCGCATCGAGCGGGTCGAGGTCATCGATATTCAGCCGCCCGTCGATATTCAGGATGCGATGGATAAGCAAATGAAGGCCGAGCGGAGCAAACGGGCGATGGTGCTTGATGCGGAAGCGGCAAAGCAGGATATGATTTTGCGGGCTGAGGGCGACAAGCAGAGCAAAATCTTGAAGGCCGAGGGAGATAAGGAGGCTCGCATCCGTCAAGCAGAAGGCCAGCGCCATGCGCAGGAGCTTGAGGCGCTCGGGGAAGCGAAAGCGATCCAGGCGATTGCCGAGGCGGAGAAAAGCCGAATTGAGCTGATACGCTCGGCAGGGCTGGACGAGAATATTCTCACTTATCGTTCGCTTGAGGCTCTCGCGGATATCGCCAAAGGTCCGGCGAATAAAGTGTTTATTCCAACCAGAGCGGTCGATACGCTGGGCAGCATCGGCGCGATTGGCGAGATGCTCAGAGCAAGCAAAGAGTAGGAGTCTATCTAATGAAAACAGCTGGGCAAAACAAACGTTTTGCCCAGCTGTTCTTGTTTATTCTACACCCCAAAACATGCCTCTAATTCGTCCGCTGAGCAGCCAGCTTATTCAAATCCGCGAGCATGGCTTTATATTCCGTCGAAGCCGTATATTCTTTTAGGAATGCCTTCCAATCCTCGATAGATGCCGCGCCCATAATGACCTTGAGCTTAAACTGTTCCATATTATGATTAAGCTCGGCATATTTGCCTGAATGCCAGAGGCTTCCAGCCTCTGGCAGAGTGATGGCGGCGTAGGAGGTTTTTCTCCATTCCGTGACGGCTGCTTTATACTCGTCCCGAATGTTATCCGAGAGATGGTCAATCCTGCTGTTGTTTTTGAGCATATCGGTTTGTCCGAACAAACTGTTGGCCGCTTCTTGATCTGACTGCTGCCACCCCTCGATCGTTTCCCACCCGCCGTTTTCGGTTTTCTCAAGCCCGTAATCCAGCCAAGCCAAAATCTGCTTAATCTCCAGCTTCGAGGTTTTGGATACAATGTACGTCCCGTTTCCCTGCGTCGCCCATGGCGCGATCGGGGAACTGGCTGAAACGGCGCGTATGCTTTTCAGCGGCAGCCAAACGGCATTTTCACCGGTAAGACCAGCCGCTTGGCTAATCGTCATCGAGGCCAGCCCTGCTTTGCTGCCGCGCAGCTGCTCGTTGGATTGTTCTCCAGACATGACCGCAAACTCTTTGTCTATCAAGCCTTCATTATACGCGCGGACAAGCCATTGCAGCGCCAGCGTCTCTTCATCGCTAACCGCATGGTCAACAACGCTTCCGCCTTTAACCGAGAAGCGGTCCGGACTGCCCGTATAAGCATGCTCGATCCATGATAGTGTGCCAAGACCCGTTCCGTCTAAATAACCAGTAAGTCCCACGGTGTCATGCTTTCCGTTGCCATCCGGGTCAAGCTCGGTAAATTTTTTAAGCGTTTGAAACAGCTCCTCCATCGTTTGCGGCTGGGCTAAACCAAGCTTATCCAGCCAATCTTTGCGGATCGCGGGGAATGCGGCATTATGCGGATCGCCCGGCCGCGGCACGCCTAATATTTTACCGTCAACGACCCGGCTGCCAGGCCCGCTCTGAGCCAGCGCCTTGAGTCGTGGGAAAGCTTCGAGCTGAGACGTCAAATCATTTGAAAAGCTCGCAATTAGCTCGTTCTGAAATATGTAAGAGTCGTCCAGCAGCATTAGCGATGTCGGCTCCCCAGCGGCAATCATGACCATCATTTTCTGGCGATAATGTTCCGGACCGACCTGCACATAATCAACGTTCATCTTCGTCGCTTGCTTTAAATCATTGAAAAGCCTGTCAGTCTGCTCAATGACACCGTTATCTATTTTCGTCATTACGCTGAGCCTTGGCAATGCCAGAGGATCGCTGACACGGGCATAACGCTGCTGGGCGTTCCACTCCACGCGCAGCCCGCTAGCTGCAGCAACGAGACGAAGCGGTATCCAAAATGTCTGCTTGTCAATAAAAGGGGCGACGGGAAGCCCTTTCAACCATGTTCCGCCAACTTCCGCTTGAGCAAGATTTTCTTGGAAAATAAACGTCGGTTTATTTGCTTGGACAGCTACCAGCTTCCGCTCCTTGGCCTGCCATTCTATTTTGTAACCAAGCCCCTCCAGCAAGCTTTTGCCCGGTACCATGACGGTTCCTTTAATCAACCGCGGCGGCAGGGACAGAGCGACTGGCAGGTCTTGAAAATAGACGTTAACGGCTGTTCCGTCAGGGTTATGTATTTCGTCGTTTAATTTGGAAGTTCCAGTCGGAAGGATATCGGCTGCCGCAGGGTATGGAATGGCGGTTAATAAAGCTGCGGCAAGCGCCGCGGACATGACGGTTTTGGTTGTCTTGCGAAACCTGTTTCGATTCATAAGATACCCTCTTTTCCATAATTAGTATTTACTAATAGACGTGTGGAAACAGGAAAGGTTTCAGGCTCTTTAAAGTCTGTCGGTTTCGAGTACGAATCGTAACATTCTTGGCTAGTATGGCAGGAGTCCCCCGGATTAAACTTAGAAAAGAAAGCGCTTCAAAAAAAGATCGAGGAGGAATAAATGATGAACAAAGTGAAATACGGCAGAGGCATGGGATTGATCATTGCGATGCTTCTGCTAATTCAAACCGCTTACTTTGCCCCAATGGCCATTGCGGAAGCGCAGGCGACGGATACGAATGAAACCGTCTATGCCTTTGAGGCCGAGGCGGCAGTCAATTTGCTAAGCGGGAAGGCAGAGGTGAAGGCTTGCGAGGCAGCCGTTGGCTGCTCAGGTAATCAGCTGGTCGGAAGCTTATGGGGAGGATCGGCGCTGCAGTTCAACGATGTCATTGTAGCGGATGCCGGTGTTTATACGATGACTGTGCACTACATATCGGGCGATCCAAGATCCTTTGCCGTTAGCGTAAACGGCGGCGCAAGCGACCGCTACGATCCCCCGAAAACCGCGGATTGGAATACGCGGGGCGCCTATGAGCTTCAGCTTGAGCTGAATCAAGGCGCAAACACCATTACGTTCGATGACGAAGGCAGCTACTCGCCGGACATTGACCAAATCGAGCTGCGCCGGGCCGGTACAGGCACCGACCCGAACGAGCCGCCCGCTGGCAGCGGACAAGTCTATGAGGCAGAAGCGGCTGTTAATACGCTAACAGGCAATGCTGCCGTACGCTCCTGCAAAGCGGAGACGGAATGCTCCGGCGGCAAAAAAATAGGCGATATTTGGGGAGGCTCAACGCTTCTATTCAATGAGGTAACCGTACCTTCTGCTGGTATCTATACCTTGAAGCTGAGCTATATTTCCGGTGATCCCCGGCCCATTGCGATTAGCGTAAATGGCAGCGAAAAGGAAACCTATTCACCGCCGCAGACGGCAAGCTGGGATACCGTCGGCACATTCAGCCTTGAAGTACAGCTGCAGGAAGGCAGCAATATGATTTTGTTCGATGATAACGGGGGATGGTCTCCGGATATCGACAGTATTGAAATCATTGCCTCCGAATCTCCCGGAGAGGAACCAGGTGATATCGATGGCATCACCCAAATCGGCGCAGAGGTCGATTCCGAGAAGTTTGGGTCCATCCAGGTGGAAGAGCATGAGACTGGCGTAACCTTGTCCAATGGCATTTATAAAGTAACGTATAATACGGAGTCCGGCCTTTCGGCATACGATTGGAACGGCAAGACGATCGCCAAGGGCTTGTACAGTAGTATTTTGCTCGATAAGCAGCTGGACAGCAAGAGCTATGCCGAGCACCGGTTTGCCATGAACAAAATCGAGAAAATAAAAGACGGCCATGGCAAGGGCATTCGGGTAACGATCGAAAACAGCCAAACTGGCCTACCGACGATGACGCAGATTTACCAAATTTACGAGCGTTTGCCGTATTTCCTCGTTAGCCAGCAGGTGAAGGGCGAGCAGCTGCTAAGCACGAACGAAATGTCGCCGGTTGTCTTAAACGCCGCAGGCGGCATTGATATTGGCAGCTATTCAGACAATCGTGTGCTGGTCGTTCCCTTTGACAACGATGCGTGGTCGAGGTATCAATCGCGAACGGTCAATACAAGCTTGAACACGAACAACTACATCAGCTCGGAGCTGACAGCCATCTATGACAATACGAGCCGCAGCGGCCTTGTGATCGGATCGGTGACCCATGATCAGTGGAAAACAGGCGTGTATTGGAGCGGTTCGAACGACCGCGTGAACAAGCTGAAGGTATACGGCGGATTTACTTCGGCTGCCTCGACCCATGATACGCTTCCGCATGGCCAAATCACGGGTGAGACCTTAACATCGCCGCAAATTCTCGTGGGTTATTATACGGATTACCGCGATGGCCTGGAGAGCTTCGGCCAAGCGAACGCTGCGGTTGCTCCGCCGCTGGCATTCAAACATGGCGTTCCGAAGGGAGTCCCTGTAGGCTGGAACAGCTGGGGCGCCTATGAAAGCCATTTAAGCTATGACAAGGTTGTGGCTGTGTCCGATTTCTTTAAGAAAAACCTGCAGAAGTCTTCGTTTGCGAATAAAGGCAATGTCTATATTAATATGGATTCTTATTGGGACAATCTGTCTGAGCAGCAGCTGAAGCAAGCAGTCAAAGTCATAAACGATAACGGACAGAAGGCCGGCATTTATTATGGTCCGTTCGTTTATTGGGGCGACAACATGGAGCAGCCAGTCGAGGGCACGAATGGGAAGTATAAGTATGGCGATATTATTTTGAGGGATGCAAGCGGCAATCCTTTGCCGAAGGTGGACGGCGCTTACGCTGTCGACCCGACTCATCCAGGCTCCAAGCAAAGAATAGAATATTACTTTAAGCGTTTTCTGGATTATGGATTTGAATATATCAAGATTGATTTTCTAAGCCACGGTTCCTTTGAAGGCAAGCATTATGATCCAAAGGCTCAGACGGGAATTGAGGCGTATAACCAAGGGATGGCCCATATCAATAAGGTGCTGGAAGGCAAAATGTTCATCAGCGCATCGATTGCGCCGTTATTTCCGAGCCAATATGCACACGCGAGACGCATATCCTGCGATATTGACGGCACGCTGGGCAGAACCGAATACCAATTGAATAATCTGACCTACGGCTGGTGGCAGAACGGAACGATCTATCCGTATACCGATCCCGACTATATGACGCTGGCAAAGGGCGGTTCCTATGCTGCCTCGCAGACGCGGGTTAATTCTGCCGTTATTTCCGGTACGGTTTATCTAAATTCTGATGATGTCAATGATCCTGCAGCGCAGGAGCTGATGAAGAAGCTTCTGACGAACAAGCAGGTGAATGAGGTTGCGCTAAAAGGCAAAGCTTTTAGAGCGGTCGAGGGCAATACAGGCACGGCAGCCGCGGATACGTTCGTTATGAAGGATGGGAAGGATTATTATCTCGCCGTATTTAATTTCACGAATGAGACGGCTGCAAAGACCGTGGATTTCGCAAGGGCAGGCATACCATCGTCTTCTAATGCGAAAGTGACCGATCTCTGGACGAACGAATCGAGCCAGGCTGCCGGGTCGATGCAGGTAGATTTGCTTGGCGCGCAGTCGAAGCTGTACAAAATTACGGTAAAATAAAACGGCAATCGTCGAAGACTTCAATTAACTAGCGCAAAATAATAAATCCCTCGGGCAGCAAAATGCTCGAGGGATTTTTTTGGGCGGACCGGATCCGGCAATCATCGTCCGGGAATACGGATCGTAACGGTGGTTCCGATGCCGAGCCTGCTGAAAATCGATACGCCGTAGGAGTCTCCGTATAACAGCTTGATTCGATTATCCACGTTGCGGATACCGTACCCCGATAAAGCGTCGCCTTGGGACGGCAGCTCTTGATCGCTGGTTCTTCCTTCCTGCATACGCATACCCATTCCGTCATCAATAATTTTAAACACGATGTCCGGTCCTTCGCGGCAGGCTTTAATCATGATATTAATCCCGAGCTTGTCATCCCAAATGGCATGATTCATCGCATTTTCTACGAAAGGCTGAAGCGTCAGCTTGACGATCGGGCAGGGCAGCACAGATTCGTCAATTTGATAATGCACGCGGATAAGATCCGCGAACCGAATTTGCTGAATAGCCACGTAGTAACGGGTAAGTTGTATTTCCTCGTGAATCGAGATTTGGTTTTTGCCTTTGTTTAGGGAGATGCGGTAAAACTTAGCGAGATCGGTGACCATTTTATTCATCCGCTGATCCGAATTGCGAATCGCAAGGGAGGAAATAGAAGCAAGCGTGTTATATAGAAAATGCGGATTGATTTGCGCTTGCAGCACATTCATCTCCGCTTCCTTCTTGTCGATTTCCTTCTTGTACACATCGGAAATCAAATTGCTGAGCCGCTGGGACATTTTCCGCAGCACATTGCCGAGCTGTCCGATCTCGTCCCGGCCGAGCGGCCGGATGTCGATATGCTCGAATTCTTCCCTTTCGATGCGGCGAATGATGCCGACGAGATACTCGACCCGTTTGGTGAACAGCCTCGCTGTAATATAAATGAGCAATGCCATGATGCCGAAGCTGATCAAAGCCAGGATGAAAATCCGTTTTGCGGTTTGATTGGCTTTTGCCAGAAAGCTGTTGTAGGGAATGAGCGCAACGCTCTTCCAGCCGAATTTGGTCGTATTGTAGACCACCAGCATTTTCTCCCCGTTATAGGTGCTGTCGAATCGGCCTTGCAGCTTGCCGGGGAAAGTATCCGGCACGAATTTCTTAAGCGGGCGGTTCAACATGCCTTTGTCTTTTGCGGAAATAATGAAGCCCTGATCGTTAACGATTAAGACGGTTTTCTCCGCCGTCTCCTTCTCCATGAGCCGGAAGATGTCCGATTCCAATATATTTATGGTTAAAATCCCGTATGCGTTGTCGAGATTGCTTATGTTCAGCATGCGCGTCAACGTAAACATGGGCGGCTGGTCCACGACGGGCGGCGTGGATACGAACCGGACATTGCCGTAGGTATCGAGCAGCGAGCGATAGATCGCCGATCTTCGAAAGGCATCGTCGATTCGTTTAATATAGATGCCGTCGGCGGGCAGCGAATCGTTGTTAATGTATATGGACAAAGAATGTATATCGGGGTTCGTAGTCAGCATGTTGGAAAACGTATTATTGATGTACTGATACGCGTCCACGAACAGGGAAGGGTCCTGCGTATAGTTGTTTGTCAGGTAAGCGCGCAGCGTATTGTTCAAATACATGGTCGCCGAAAGCTTTGTGTACGTATCCAGCTTATTTTCCAAATTGGAATTGATTTGAGCGACAGATGCGACAGAGCTCGTATACATTTGGTTAGAGAGCTCGCTCTTTATGGTTTGATAAGAATATAAGACAAAAAACAGCAGCGGGAGAATAGCGCCGAGCAAAAACATCAGGAACAGCTTTTCTCTCAGCCGTAAATTCGTAAAAGGCTTGGTCATCCAGCCTGCTAGCCTTTTCATGCTTCTCACTCCAGCCTATAAATACATTTTTCGATATTCATTAGGGGTACTGCCTCTATGCTTATGGAAGATGGAGCAGAAATAAGAGACATTCTCATAGCCCACGCTATGCGCAACCTCGCGAACCTTAAGCGCTTTATCCTTCAGCAGCTCAGCCGCCTTGTTCATGCGGAACTTCGTCAAATAATCGAGAATCGTCTCGCCCATCTTTTCCTTGAAAATCGTCCGGATATAGTTGGGGGACAGATAGATCTCCTTCGCGATTTCTTCGACCGTTAGCGGCATATGATACCGTTCTCCAATGAGCTTCACGATTTGCTCGGCTATCGCTTGATTTCGGTCGATATCACGATCGTTTGCCGCTTTCCTCACCTCATCGCAGAAATGCATGACATAAGCCTGCATATGCGCGGCCGAGCCCATGGACGAAATTTCCTTCCAATGATCGACAAGCAGCCACTCTCTGAGCGAGCCCGCCAGCATCATGGAGAAATGCTGTTCTAAAGCGGTTAACAGCCGGATTATCGCTCGGATCGCAAAATTCCGGTCAATCCGTTCTCCGCGGACCGCCCCGAAGAAAGACGCAATGTGCATGCTGATCTGCTCCGAATCCCCCGATTGGATGGCAGAGGAAAGCTTTGCCGCGAGCTGCTCGCTCTCATCATCCGTTTGTTTGGTTGGCTTCAAATCTTGCGGAGAGAGAACGGCTCCGCTTTGCTCGTAAAACTTCTCCTCATTGCAGGCCCTCGCTTCCGCGCACGCATTCCATATTTCTTGAAAACCCGTATGCGGATCTGACAAGCCTATCGTAACCTGCGAGCCGTAGGATGGCTCCGAAGAAGAAGCCAAATCCGCTCGGAGCCGCTCCCAAAAGGCGGTAGTCGATTGCGTCTGCTGCCGCTCGTCCTGCCATTGAAAGAGTACGAATAAGGCATGAGGCTCGTCTTCAACCATAATAAACGTATCCAGCCTCTGCCTTGCAGCCGATCGAAATTGCTCGATTTTGTCGCTTGACGCACTTTGGGCGGAGGGCTGTGCGGTGCCGGGATAGACCGGGGCAGGGTCGAAGGTTACGTATACGGCAGCAAACGGCTTGTTTTCCGCAAAATCAGCTGCGCTAAGCTCCCATTGATTTGCCCATTCCTTGCGTTTCTCCGCGTTAGGCTCGCGCAGGATACGCATCAGCAGCTTCTCCCGCATCCAATCTCCGCCTTGATCCGCGAGCTGCTCTTCTTCGCATTTTTTCTTGACCTTTTCGAGTAAGGCCAGAAGCTCCTCCATATCGATCGGCTTCAATAAATAACCGGCCGCTTCAATGTTGAGCGCGGCCTTTATATATTGAAACTCGTTATGTCCGCTCAAATATATGATTTTTACGTTTTTGTCGATTTGCTTTGCTCTTCTTCCGAATTCAAGCCCGTCCATGATCGGCATGCGGACATCCGTAAGGATGATGTCGGGCTTTAGCTCTGCAAGCTTACCGAGCGCTTCTTTGCCGTTGCGGGCCGTACCCGCGACCGAAATCCCGATTTTATCCCACGGGACATAATGCTCAATCGTTTCCAATTCAATGGCTTCGTCGTCCACTATCAAAATGCTATACATGAAAGTCCCCACCTTTCTATCACGCAACGGGATGTTTTACTAGTTTATCCGCTATAACGTTTTTCAACAATGGAGCGCTTTGAACTGTGTCGATTTGGGATACGAATCGTTAAATGCTTGTATAGAATAGGCCAGTCAGCCGACCTATAATGAAGTCACAAAGCAGCGAAAGACTGGCAGGAGGCTATAACATGGAATCGATATTGAAAGCGGAACCAAGTAAATCCGTGTCACCGAAGCACAAACGAGGCATGGGAAACTCTACGGTATGGGAAAGGCTGAAGGAGCAGCGGTTATTGTATCTGCTCATGCTTCCGGCTTTAGTTGTAACGCTCTTATTCTCTTATGTGCCAATGTTTGGCCTATATATGGCCTTCATTAATTATTCGCCGGGCGGCGGCTCGTTTTTCGGACAGTTTTTCACGACGGAGTTTGTCGGGCTGGACTGGTTTAATTACTTTTTCACGAACGGCGATTTCTATAGGGTTATGCGAAATACGCTGGCTCAAAGCTTCTTGTCGCTGTTGTTCGGTTTTCCGATGCCGATCATTTTGGCGCTTATGATTAATGAGCTCCGCAATGGATGGTTCAAGCGGACGTTCCAGACGGTTTCCTACATGCCTCATTTTATATCATGGGTCATTGCAGCAAACATTATCATTACGGTGCTGTCGTCCGAAGGCGTGCTCAACAACCTATTGACGGGGCTTGGATTCATTGAGGAGCCGATTCAATTTATGCAGAAGGGTCCTTTGTTCTGGTGGATCATCGCGTTCTCGAACACGTGGAAGGACATGGGCTTTAACGCGATAATGTATTTGGCCGCGATTTCGGCGATCAATCCCGAGCTTTACGAGGTGGCAAGGGTGGACGGGGCAAGCCGCTTAAAGCAAATGCTGCACATCACGCTGCCGTCGATTAAGCCGACGATTATTATTTTGGCCATTCTGGCGGTAGGCGGCATCTTGAATGCAGGCTTCGATCAGCAGTACTTGCTTCAAAATAATACCGTGCTTCAATATTCGGAGGTTATCGATACGTACACGTACAAATACGGCCTGCAGAACGGGATGTTCTCTTACGGGGCAGCCGTCGGATTGTTCAAATCGGTCGTCGCTTTCATCCTTGTCGTCAGCGTCAACACGATGGCCAAAAAAATGAATGAACAGTCGTTGTTCTAGGATCGACGAAAGGGGAACGCAGCATGGCAAAATTCAAAAATGATTTTATGTTTATGTCCATGGTTTACTTATTCATCATCGCGGTATTTATCGTAACGTTTTATCCTTTCTGGAACATATTCATCATCTCGCTTAACAGCGCCGAGGATACGCTGCGCGGGAACTTGTATTTGTGGCCGAGGGACTTCAGCTTGGCCAGCTATAAGCAGATTTTATCCGACAGCGAGATTTGGCTCGCCATCAAGGTAACGGTGCAGCGGACGATCATCGGCACGCCGCTCGCAGTCATCGTCATCAGCATGGTCGCTTATTCACTGAGCAAACGTGAGCTTGTCGGAGGGAGGTTCTGGTCGCTCTACTTCGTATTCACGATGTATTTCGGCGGCGGGCTTATTCCTTATTACATGGTGCTCAAGAGCCTGCATCTCATCGACAGCTTCATGGTATTCATTCTGCCGAGCATGATGAATGTGTTCTACATGATCATCGTACGCACCTTCATGCAGCAGCTGCCGCAGGAGCTCGACGAGTCAGCGAAGATAGACGGCGCGAACTACCTGCAGATTTTCTTTAAAATTATTTTGCCGCTGACGACGCCCGTGCTTGCCACGATCGGGATGTTTACGGCGATCATGCACTGGAATGCCTGGTTCGATTCCTACGTGTTCACTTATAATTCGGATCTCAAAACGCTGCAGGCCGTGCTGGTCAAAATATTAAACCAATATCAAACCAGCTCGATGGTCGGCGACGCGCAGCAGATGGCCGATGCCTCCAAGCGGCTTGCGGTTTCGCCGGATACGATTAGGATGGCAGCTACCATGGTGGCCACGCTGCCGATTTTGATGGTCTACCCGTTTCTGCAAAAGTATTTCGTTAAGGGCATGACGCTGGGCGCTGTGAAAAGTTAGAGCCGCGATATTCTTGCTGGAGGTGATGGGGGCCTGTAAGGCCAATGCATTTGGGTGGAAATGTACTATAATAAGATCACATATAAGGGGGACTTCTACTATGCGTATTCAAAAATGGCTCGTTCTGTTTCTTGCCGTTATGGTCGTCGGTTCTGTATTATCTGCCTGCGGCTCGAACAATTCGAAAAACGGCGGCAATGCCGAAGTGAATGAAACCGGCTCCGAGAACGGTTCCACGGAACCGCTCACGCTCACTTTTTTTGATAAAAATACAGGCGATAAGTTCAGCAACGCGGTTGCTGCGGAGATTACGAAACGGACGGGAATTACGGTTGAAATTCAGCAGCCGACCGGAAATCCGGCAGAGAAGCTTAATCTGATGCTGGCGAGCGATGATCTGCCCGACATTATTTTATTCGAGCGCGGCAGCGATTTGGTCAATAAATATATCGAGTCGGGCGCTATCATTCCGTTAAACGATTTGATTGAATCCCATGGTCCTGATGTTTCCGAGATGTATGGCGACGTGCTGAACAAGACCCGCTATAAAGACGGTAAAAACTATTACCTCTCCAACTGGTACGGCTTTGAGAGCGAGCCGGTGTTCGGCTTCAACATCCGCAAGGATATCATGAAGGAACTGGCGCCGGATAAAGCGGAGGGCGGCGTGCCGTTCACCGCATCGGAGTTCAAACAGCTGCTTCAGGATTTCAAAGCGAAATATCCGAATATGGACGGGAAAGAAACGATTGCCTTGTCAATGGACGGAGAAAACTTCGGCGGCTCGCTCGGCACCTTCAAAGGCATGTTCGGCATGATGCCATTCTATGAGAACAACGGCAGCTTGCAGTTTGACGTAAAAGATCCGAAATACCGGGATATGATCCTTTACATGAATGATTTGTACCGTTCGGGCTTGCTGGACAAAGAGTGGGCCATTAACAAAAAGCAGGTTTGGGAACAAAAGCTGGCAACGGGAACCGTGCTTGCAACAACGGGCGCATATTGGGAAGCGGGCGGCGCGAATACGATCCTGCTGAAGGATCGCGGCGAGGAATCGCAGATGTTCCCTTATAAGGTTGTTGCCGACGGCGTAGATCCGGCCAAAACGACTTACGGCGGCCGCAGCTCGCTTGGCTGGGATGCGATCACCATTACGAAGAAAAATAAAAATCCGGAGCGCACGATGGAGTTCATGAACTTCCTGGCGAGCGAAGAAGGCCAATATTTGCTCATGTGGGGCATCGAGGGGCAGCACTGGGATATGAAGGACGGTAAGCATACGCCAAGGCCGGAAGTGCTTCAAGGCTTCAAGGATGATTGGAACGCCTACACGAAAGAAACGGGTATCCGCAAATGGACATGGTTCATTAAGAACGGCAAAGGCTCCGACGGAACGCCTTACGATTTGCCGGGACGTTATGAACGCGGGGCAGTCGATCAAATGGCGATCAAAAACCTGGCTGACTCTGTCTATGATTCGGTGCTGTATGACGGCCTAGGACCGCAGGGCGGCACGCCTGAAGCGCTTAACGAGCAGAAGGTGAACGATATTGTGAAGCAGGCTTTGACGAAAGCGATCATGGCCAAAACGGCTGAGGAAGCAAACAGTATTTTCGATAAAATGCTGAGCGACATGAAAGCGGCCGGCGACGAGAAAGTTGAAGCGATTTACACGGGCAATTACAAAAACCGCGTAGAGCTTTGGAAATAACGGCAAGCAGAGCGTGTAGGAGGGCCGGCGCAGCCGGCCTTCTTTCATTCTAATACAGGAGCTGATAAAGAATGATCATGGGAGCATTCAAGCTGGAGCTGGATAACGGCGAATTTGTCGTTGATAACGGCATTATGCAGGCAAGGGCAAATGTAGCGGACGGCAGCGTAACGCTGCGATGGAGCAGCGGCGAAGCGTTGATTGGTCTTTATGCAGAAGCACGTTATGGCCTGGAGCAATTGCGTTCTACGTATTACGGCAAGCATTACGTTAAGGAAGCGGAGGCGCAGCCGATTACGGACGGCTTTGGCAGCGGCATCCGTTGGACGTTTGTGCACGAGGAGCTCGGGAAGCCCGCGCTAAGGCAGCATTTCCGTATGTATGAGCAGCTCCCTTATGTATTGACCGAGCTGGAGGCGGAAAGCGAATTCGACTGGGAGACGAACGAGCTGACACCGCTGGCTGCTTACTTGAATGACGGCAGCGTATTATCGTTTGCGGATGGCTCGGATCCAAGCGAGGAAATCAGAGCGCTGTTTATCCCGTTTGACAATGATAAATGGGTACGCTATGCCTCGCATGCCATTCCTTGCAGCGTGCACAGCTATGAAGCAACGGCGATTTACCGCCCCGCCAGCAGAAACGGCTTTGTGCTCGGATCGGTTACGCATGACCGCTGGAAAACGGGCGTAGTCGTGGAAGGCACGTTCGCGGAAGCGGTCGGCAGGCTGCGCGTCTATGGCGGAGCGGCGGACATGCAGACCAGGGATACGGTTGCGCACGGCGCAATTCGGGGCAGAAGCATTACATCCCCGACAATATTCGTTGGAGCGTTCGCCGACTATCGAGGCGGGCTTGAAGCGTACGGAAGAGCTAACGCGGTATTGTCCCCTGCCCTGCCATGGGAGGGCGGAATTCCGATGGGGTGGAACAGCTGGTCTGCCGTCATGAGCAAGCTGGACTACGACGTCTATACGCACACATCGGATTTTTTTGCCAAGGCATTGCAGCAAAACGGCTTCGCGGACGACAACGACAGCTTGTATGTCAATTTTGATGCTTTTTGGAACAGCTTGCCTGAGGAACAGCTCAAAGACGCCGTACGACGGGTGAAGGAAAACGGCCAAAAACCGGGCATCTATTATACGCCGTTCGCTTTCTGGGGAAGCGACCCGGAGACGCCGGTCGAAGGAACGGACGGCAGGGTGCTTTACCGGGAGATCCTGATTAAGGATCAGGCTGGTCGGCCGCTGCCGAAGCTGGACGGAGCATTCCCGATTGACCCGACGCATCCCGAAGCGCAGGAGCGGATCAAGCGCAGCCTGGACAGCTTTGTCGAGCTCGGCTTTGACTACGTGAAGCTGGATTTCCTGACCCATGGGGCGATGGAAGGCCGATTCCATCTGGAGAGCGTGCGCACGGGGATCCAAGCCTACAATATCGGAATGGCACTTATTCGCGATACGCTTTCGCCGGAGCGGGTCGGCCGGCCGTTTCTGATCAATTTATCGATAGCGCCGTTATTTCCGCATGGCTACGCGCACAGCCGCCGTGTTTCCTGCGACGCCTTCGGGACGATTAATGATACCGAATACATGCTGAACGCGCTTACTTACGGCTGGTGGATCAATGACAGCCTATATCGTTTTAACGATCCCGATCATGTCGTGCTGTACAAAAGCGACAATCAGCGCTCAACCAGCGAGCATGAAGGGAGAAGCCGGCTGAACAGCGCCGTGATTGCCGGCACGTCGCTGCTGCTCGGCGATGATTACCGCGTCTTGGAGGCTGCGCGCAGGGCAAAGGAATGGATGACGAACCGCGAGGTCATGGCGCTTGCGCGGCGCGGCGAAACCTTTAAGCCGGTGGAGGGAAGGAGCGGCAGCAAAGGCGAGGATCTGTTTACGCTGAGAGGAGAAGAGGGCATCTATGTTGCCGCCTTTAACTTTGACGAAGAAAAGGAAAGCGTAAAGCTCGTCTCATTTGCAAGACTTGGCATCGATTCATCTAAGGGGATAGTGGTCCGGGATTTGTGGAGCGGACAAGAGCAGCGCATCGAGGGAGAGAGCGTGGAGTACCGCATGGAACTGGCGCCAGCCGAGTCCAAGCTTCTGCTGTTTAAATAAACTCGGCTTGCGGGATGGGGACGACATGATAATTCCATGTTCGAGGAGACAGTTAAGCAACAGACGGGTGAAGCATAAACCTTTTTGATAAAAAATTAAAAAAACACAGGAACGTAAAGATCGGAATGTTGTAGAAATGGGCAGGCAGCAGTAAAGCGCCCGCTTCTACAACTCCGATCTTTTTCCCGTTTCCCCCGCTACGACAGTCCCTGTCCCTTTACGTTCTGCTTCCGGCACTGTGAAGGAGAAAATCTCTTGTACTGCCTGAACATTTGGCTGAAATAGTTAACGCTGCCAAAGCCGACGTTAAACGCGATTTCCGTGACCGGATCGGAAGAATGGATCAATAATTGCTCTGCAGCATTAATCCGGAGCAAATTGACGTATTCCACGAAGGTTTTGCCCGTCATTTTCTTAAAGGTTCTGCAAAAGTGGTATTCGCTCAGATTGACGATGCCGGCCGCTTGCTGCACGGTCAGCTTCTCCGGATAATGCTGCTCGACAAAGGCGATAAGCTCTTTGAACTTCTCGGTCAATTCTGTATCGATCGGAACTGCGGAGGCAGATGGGCCTTGCAGCTGGTGATGACGGGATAAATGAACCAGCAGCAGATGAAGCATGGAGCGGATTGCGAGCCGGTAGCCTTGGTGCTGCTGCTCGTATTCAGCGATCAGCTGCTTAACGATGCCGGCGATGAATGGATAATGCGCATCCTTAACTGACAGGTGAATGGGAAAAAAACTCTTTCCGGTTATATAAGGATTCGTGATTTGCATGTGATAGGCGTCGGCCATCGAGCTTCCGGCCAAGGAGGAATGAAAGACCACCGCGTAATACTCCACAGGATCGTCAGATTCAGAAAACCCCGTATGGATCAGCCCTTTGTTTACGAACATAAAATCGCCCGGTTCCGGTCTGACCGTCTCGGAGCCAATATAGAAAATTGCGTTTCCGCGGATAAAATAAATGATTTCCCAATCGTCATGCCAGTGCAAGTGCAGGATCTCCTTGCCCGTCGGAATGATATGGAAAACGTCCAGCGGAAAACCGGGCTCTTGGTGAGGCACGTCTTGTTTGATTTGATGAAGATTTGTCATGACGCAGTCCCTCCGAAAAGCAAGATTCCTTAACTTTACAGCAATATCAGATAGAGAACTCTATATTTGAAGCACCTATAATTATAGACAATCAGCCACTGGAATGAAAGCGTTAACTAAGGTAAGGAAGGCCAAATCAAAGGTCTATGGGAGGTTATGGCATGGCGTTCGACGTTGAGTCGACAACAGGAGATTCAAGCTGGTATACGCATGATAGATTCGGCATGTTCATTCATTGGGGCTTATATTCGCTGGGGGCCAGGCATGAGTGGATGAAAGGCCGGGAATTTATGACAAATGAGCAGTACAACAAATATTTCAAACGCTTCGACCCAGATATGTATGATCCCGAGTTATGGGCTTCCCTGGCGGCCGATGCCGGCATGAAATATTTTGTCATCACCGCCAAGCACCATGAGGGATTCTGTTTATGGGATTCCAAGCTGACCGATTATAAAGCGACGAACACGCCGGCAGGCCGGGATCTGCTGACGCCGATGGTGGAAGCCTTCCGTTCAAAAGGCATCAGACCGGGACTGTATTATTCCTTATTGGACTGGCATCACCGGCATTATACGCTCGACGTCAAGCATCCGCTCCGTTACAACGAGGCGTTTCTCGAAGACCAACGGAACCGCGAATGGCAGCAGTATGTCGATTATTTGCATGGGCAAACGAGGGAGCTGCTGACGGAGTTCGGCAAGATCGATATGATGTTTTTTGATTTCTCGATCCCGCCGGAGCAGGGCTTCCCGGGCAAAGGCAAGGAAGAGTGGCAAAGCGAGGAGCTGGTGCAGCTCATCCGTGAGCTGCAGCCGCACATTCTGCTGAACGACCGTCTGCAGGTGAAGGGGGATATTACTACGCCGGAGCAGTATCAACCGCGTGAGTGGATTCAAATGAACGGCAAGCGCGTAGTCTGGGAAGCATGCCATACTTTCAGCGGCTCATGGGGGTATTACCGTGACGAGGAAACGTGGAAGAGCGTAGACACTCTTGTGAAAATGTTGATTGATACGGTAAGCAAGGGCGGCAACCTGCTGCTTAACGTCGGTCCTACCGGACGCGGCGAATTCGACGAACGGGCGATCGATCGGCTGAAAGGCATCGGCGAATGGATGAAGCCCCACAACAAGTCGATTTATGGATGCACCGCAGCGCCGGAGGAATTCCAATGTCCCGAAGACTGCCGATTTACGTACAATCCGGAGAGCAAGCGCCTATATCTGCATATTTACAGCTGGCCTTTCAAGCATATTCATCTGCGCGGTTTCTCCGGCAGGGTGGAATACGCACAGCTGCTGAACGATGCCTCGGAAATAAGAATGGTGCAAGGCGAAGAGGAGATGACGATGGAAGCGGGAGCGTTCAACGAAGGCCGGTCGCGCGATATTTTAACGCTGCAGCTGCCGGTCAAGAAGCCGAACGTAACCGTGCCCGTCATTGAGCTTTTCTTGAGAAACTAAGCCGGAAACGACGGAACGTACATGGAGATGAGACGATGAGTAAACCGAAGCTGGGATTGCAGGGGCCGGTTATTGCCTGGCAGGACTCTTGGGCGGGAGAAGCGTCCGATGAGATCATGCGCACGGGCACGGGCAGCGTGTATCCTTCCCAGGATGATACGCCGCCCCCGGGCCGGTTCGTTGAAGCGATGAAGGAGCTCGGCGCGGAGTTTTATGTGCACCATATGTTCCCCAGCCTGGCCGGCCAATCGGAAATGATACGCGATATGGCGGGACACGGCATGGACGTGTGCTTAGGAAACGAATACGGCAATATTAACGGCCCTTTCGTAGAAGGGACGAACCGGTACGACGTGCCGGATGATGCGCTGCTTGAAGCGGCTCGCAGCGGCAAGCTAATCGGACTGCTGTACGATGAACCCGAGCATTTGCAAATTAATGCGTCGCAATACCGCAAGGATGAGTTCCTGCCGCATTGGGGAGGAACGGAAGGCAAGTCGCTTGCGCAATCACAGGAATGGGTAACCGAGGCGGTTGCGGAGAGAGTGAATCGCGTACGCGGCGTCCTGGCGGGAGCCGGACTGGACCCGGACCGGGTGCCGCTCGTATCCGAATTCGTGTTTCCGACCTTGTTCCATACGAAAGCCCGCGGCGGAATGGCCGTTTGCCCGAAAATTATGAAAGAGTCTTTTCAATCGCTGCAGCTTTCCACGGCTCTTGGCGCGGCGAAGCAATATGGCCGGGCAATGTGGATTTGCGCCGACCTATGGGGGCCGGATGCCGGGCCATGGTTCACCCGTACCTCCGGATTTCCAGGCCATTCGCCGGAGGAATACGCTTCGGCTCTGCGAATGGGCTATTATATGGGCCCGACCCATCTGTTTACGGAAAATATCGACGTTTTGCTGCAGTACGAGAACGACCGGTTCCGCAAGACGGAATTCGGGGACGTATGGGATGAGTTCGTGCGCGGCTTCGTTCCGGAGCATCCCTTGACTTGGACGCACGGCCAAGCCGAGCCCGATATCGTTGTCATCCATTCGGATAACAGCAACTACGGGCAGAACGAAAGGTTATTCGGCAATCGCGGGCTGACCGCTCCGGCTTCGACGCAAAGTGTGTTCCATGTGTGGCATCTTCTCAGTCACGGTACCATTCCCGCCCACGGAAGCTGCATGCATATTCCCGGCTATTCGTTTCCCCGGCAACAGTTGAAAGCGCAGGTTCCGAAGGATCGCTTTCCGCTGAAGGAAGGCTGGCCTTTTCCCTTGGAGGAGCGGGTGCATCCGCTGCATTATCCGGTCAACAATGTACTTGTATTTGACGATACGGTACAAGAACATCAGCTTGGCTGTCCGAAGCTGATCCTGGTTGCCGGCGACCGGATATCGGAAGAGACTTTGAAGGCGGTTCGCCGCCGGGCGGAGTCGGGAGCAACGGTCATTATCGCACGATGGCTGTCATCGGATCATTGGCCCGCAAGCGGCCGCGCCGGTGAAGGCAATTGGCTCGTGACCGACAGCTTTTTAACGGATGACCTCGTGAAGGAAGCGGTTGAGTCGTTCCTCGGCAGTCCCGATTGCTGGATGCAGCGCTTCGGCGGCACGGAGGTACGGATGTATAAGGAGGACGCGCAAGGCTTTACGCTTGATTTTGAAATAAGAAAGGGGTGAACCGTACGACATGAGCCGGTATGCCGCGACATGTGAAATCAGGGAAGGGCTTCCGGTCATCGTATTGACCGATGCGGCCTGCAAGGCGACGGCGGAATTGCTGCCGGCGGCCGGCAACAATCTTTACCGCTTCGAAAGCAATGGGCATCCGGTTATTATGCCGCCGGCAAGTCTTCAATCTTTGAAGAATGAACCGTTCGAGGCTTTCAAATACGGCACGCCTATTTTATTTCCGCCCAACCGTGTGAAGCGAGGCCGGTTTTCGTTTCGCGGACGCCAGTACAGTCTGCCTTTGAACGAGCCTCCAGACAATCATCTGCATGGCGAGATTTCCTCCAGAGGCTGGGAGGTTATCGAACAAGGAGCAAGCGATCATGGCGGAGCTTCGGTCACCAGCCGTTTTCATTACGCCTTGCATCCGGATCTGCTGGAATATTTCCCGCATCCGCTTTCGTTTACCGTCACCTACCGCCTCTTCGAAGGACGGCTGATGATGGACACGAAAATCCGGAACGACGGGGAGGACGAGGCGCCTTTCGCGTTTGGGCTCCATCCTTACTTTTCTATCCCTTTTAAGAGCGGGGAGCAGCTTACATTGAAGGTTCCGGCTGCCTCGGAGTGGCCGGTAACGAATGAGGCGTTCGTAATGGGAACGCCGGCAGTTACGCCATTCAGTCAAGCATTGAAGGAAGGTGTCAGCATGACGGATTATCCGCGGCTCGGCTGCTCGCTGCTGGGACTGGAAGAAGAGGCAGCGGATCATACATGCCGAATCGAAATGAAGGACAGCGGGTATGCGATCACCTACCGCTTCGACCGCAAATTCCCGTTTCTCGTTTTATTCCGTCCCGATTGGGCCGAGGCCTATTCGCTGGAGCCGTATACGAGCGTCACCGACGCTTTCAATTTGCCCTACGGCCACGAGCTGACTGGAGCACGGGGAATCGGAGCAGGGGAAGAAATCCGTTTTTCAACCAGCCTAGCTGTGGATGCTTTGGTTTAAGAATAGGGTTTCCATGCGATTGGAAGATCAAATGGTCCGCGCAGCATAATTGTTCACCCTAATTTTTAAGAGCGGAGGAGGACTGTCATATGGAAGCTGTCGATTTGAATTTACCTATCAATCCGGAAATGCCTAGGCGCAAAGATTACCGGATCGGCTGCATCGGTTCCGGGTTCATCATGAGGGATTGCCATCTCGTGGCGTACAGGGACGCAGGATTTCACCCGTACGCCATCAGTTCGAGAACGCACGGAAATGCCATAGCGGCAGCGGAGCTGCATGGAATCCCCCATGTGTACGAAACATGGGAGGAGCTGATCCGGGATCCGCAAATCGAAATCTTGGATATCGCTGTTCCCCCGGACCGGCAGCTGGAAATCGTTCGGGAAGCCGTCAAGCAAGCTCACATTAAAGGGATTTTATGCCAGAAGCCTCTTGCCATGAATATGCGGGAAGCGTGCGAAATCGTGGAGCTGTGCGAAGAGGCGGGCATTAAAATCGGCGTCAATTCGAATATGCGTTACGACCAATCCGTGCGGGCATTGAAAGCGGTACTCGATAGGGGGTATCTCGGAGAGCCGGTACTGGCGACGATCGAAATGCGGGCTATCCCGCACTGGCAGGATTTTCTTCACAAGTATGAGCATGTTGAAATTCTCAATATGGGTATCCACCATATCGATGCCTTCCGCTATTTGTTCGGCGATCCCGAGAGGATTACCGCCGTTGCGCGCAGGGATCCCCGCATCGCCTTCAAGCATATCGACGGCATCTCCCAATATACGTTCCAGTACGGCAATGAGCTGATGGCAACCAGCCTGGACGATGCGTATGCGTGGCCGGGCGAAGGGACCGAGCAGGATATTTATATCAAATGGAGAGTCGAAGGACTGGATGGCGTGGCCCAAGGGACGATCGGCTGGCCAACCTATCCGGAAAGAACGCCAAGCACGCTCGAGTTTACGACCAAGCAGTCGCCGGGCAAATGGCACCGTCCCGCATGGGACCGGGTGTGGTTTCCGGATGCGTTCCAGGGAACGATGGCCCAGCTGCTGCGCGCGGTCGAAACGGATACGGAGCCCGAAATCGGAGGAAGGGATAACCTGCATACGATGGCGTTAGTGGAGGCGTGCTACAAGTCCATTGCCGAACGGCGCACGGTCGATTTTTCTGAGACGGCAAGCAAAATCAAATCCTATACGTTTGAGGGAGGCAGTCCGCTATGATTTCAGTAGGTATTTTCAACGGGTATTATCCTTACACGCTTTCGGAAACGATCGCCAAAATACAAAAAGACGGATTTTCCTGCGTTCAGCTCGATTTGTCGTTCAAGGACATGGACCTTTCTCTCGATTCCCTTACGCGGGAAAAGGCCCATCAAATTCGCGACGCGTTCCGGGAAGCCAACCTGCCGGTCGTCTGTATTTCTGGCTACACCAATATCATTCATCCGGACCCAAGGAAGCGGGCGGAAAATATTGAGGGCTTGAAGACGCTGCTGAAATTTGCCCGCGATCTCGGCTCGCCCTACGTCATCAGCGAGACGGGAACGTACAATACGGAAAGCGATTGGGTATGGGATCCGAAAAACGGTACCGAAGAAGCTTATGAGGCGGTATGCGGGGAACTCGAGAGCCTGGCAAAATTTGCGTATGACCACGGTTCTATGTTTCTGGTGGAAAACTACGTCAACAACGTCATCGGCTCCGTCGATCAGCTGACCCGCTTATTCTCGGACGTCAATCACCCGGGCCTTGGCCTTCTGATGGACCCTACCAACTATTTCACGGAAAAAAATATCAATCAAATCGACGAAGAGCTAAACCGCATCTTCAATACGCTGGGCGACAAAATCAAGATCGCTCATGCGAAAGACTGCAAGCCTGCCGTAGATACTTCAGAGAAGCATGCGGCGATCGATGCGGCTGAATCGCATACGTTCCGCGGCGCCGGCGGCGTGGAACTCCCCGCTCCCGGCCTTGGTATTTTGAATTATGACCTGTATTTGCAGCGCCTCTCCAAGCTTCATCCGAATATACCGATCATCATCGAGCATCTGGATGAGCAGGACATCCCGCGCGCGAAACGGTTTCTCGACGGCAAATTAAAGGAAAACGGCTGTTAACCGGCCGAATCCTGAGTGTGGTCGGACCGGCGGGTAAGCCCGATGATTGCCGGGTTTATCCGCCGTCTATTTTCCCAGCAAAAAGGAGGAGCGATCCATGGCTTCCGTCATCAGGCAAAAACGGGATTACAGCATCACCGGACCCGAAAACCAACGTGCGCATGAACGAGGATTGGTCGCGGCCGAATGGTATACATGCCCGATTCCCCGCCAGCGCATGAAAGAGTTGATGAAAAGAAAGAACGGTCCGGCTATCCGGGATACGCTCATTTGGTTCGGCTCACTTCTCATCGTAGGTTATATTGCTTATCTGGCATGGGGATCGTGGTGGGCCGTTCCGGCGTTTTTGGCTTACGGCATTCTCTATGCGACGCCCGGCGATTCCCGTTGGCATGAGTGCGGGCACGGAACCGCGTTTAAGACGCCTTGGATGAACGAATTCGTGTACCAAATCGCATCCTTTATGGTATTGCGGTCTGCTACGCCTTGGCGATGGAGCCATGCCCGCCATCATACGGATACGATCATCGTTGGGCGCGACCCGGAAATTATTACGGAGAGACCGCCGGTCTGGAAAATTCTAATTATGCAAATCTTCCATCTTTACGGCGGTCCGATTGAGCTGAAACGGTTTATGCTGCATACATTCGGAAAACTGGATACGCAGGAAAAGGAGTATATTCCCGTCTCTGAGCATCGCAAAACGTTCCGCGAGGCCCGCATTTACATGCTCATCCTGCTGGCGGTCGCTGTTGCATGCGTGTATGCAGGGAGTATCCTTCCCGCTATGTTTTTGTTCTTGCCTTCTTTTTACGGAGGGATCGTCGTCATTTTATTCGGCATTACGCAGCATTTGGGACTTCACGAGGACGTGCTTGACCACCGGTTGAACACCCGCACCATTTATATGAATCCGGTATTGCGGTTTCTGTACTGGAACATGAACTATCATGTCGAGCATCATATGTTCCCGATGGTTCCCTATCATGCGCTGCCGAAGCTCCATCAAGAGATGAAAGCCGATTGCCCGGCTGCGCGTCCGGGCTTGTTCGCCGCTTTAAAAGAAGTGATTGCGGCTCTTCGGAAGCAAAAGCATAATCCCGCTTATGTTGTAGAAAAACCGCTGCCGGTTACCGCACACCCCTATATGCGCGGCGTACGGCAGGATACCAGCCTAAGGAGTGAAGTGCAATGAGGACCGGAACGTGGATCGAAGCCTGCGCGGCGGATGCTGTTGATGTGGAGGATGTGATCCGTTTTGACTTTGAGGATCGCACCTATGCGATATACAGGACGGAAAATGGGGAATACTTCGCCTCCGACGGGTTCTGCACCCATGAAAGGATTCATCTGTCGAACGGCTTAGTGATGGGCAGCGTCATTGAATGCCCGAAGCATAACGGCCGTTTCGACATTCCTACCGGCAAAGCGAAGCGGGCGCCGGTATGCGTAGATTTAAAAACGTACCCCGTGAAGGTTGAAGCAGGAAAAGTGTTTATTCAAGCCTAGCTTCTGCGCGTCAATCTAACAGAAAAGGAACGAATCGATGAAATATAATGTGTTCGGCCGCATGGGAAGGCAGGTATCACGCTTAGGCTTTGGCGCAATGGGCCTCGGAGGCTCATTCGGTGCCTATGAAGAGAAGGACCTGGTCCGGTCCGTCATTCACAGCTTGGAGCGGGGCGTGACTTTTATCGATACCGCGCGCAACTATGGGGAATCGGAGCGGATTTTAGGCCTGGCTTTGCGGGAGTGGAGCGGAGAAAGGCCATTCCTTGCTTCCAAAATCCAGTCCAAAGGCCCGGGAAACCTGGGCTGGGGCATTCCGATCCCGGTGGAAACGGCGTATCCGAGAGGCTGGCTAAGGGAAAGCACGGAAACTTCGCTCAGGCAGCTCGGCGTCGACACCATTGATTTGATGCAGCTTCATCAATATTGGCCGCAGTGGGATAGCTCGGACTATTGGATGGATGAGCTGCTTGAGCTCAAGCAGGAAGGGAAGATCGGAGCAATCGGCATTTCATTGCCCGACCAGCGCCATGATATTGCGCTTCCGATCGTGCAAAGCGGTAAAATTGATTCCGTCCAAACGGTGTTTCATATTTTCGACCCGCAGCCGCTCGACTGCCTGATTCCGGCTTGCGAGCAGAACAATGTCGCGCTCATCGCGCGCTGCATATTGGACGAGGGCGGATTGACGGGGTTTTTGAAAGGGGACACGGTGTTCGAAGACGGCGATTTCCGGAAATCTTATTTTGATTATTTGCCCCGCAGCTTGTATATCGAGCGTGTCAATCGGCTGCGGGAAATGTTCATACCTGCTTATGCCGGCAGTTTGGCGGAGCTTGCCATTAAATTCGTTTTGCATCATCCGGGCGTAACCACGGCCATCTCCTCAATGCATGTGACAAAGTTTGCGGACGAGAACATCGCCGCCGTTGATCGCGAGCCTTTACCGGATAGCGTATTCGAGGAAATCAGACGCCATCACAGATGGGTGAGAAATTTTTATGAAACCAAATACTGGGATTAAGACGTTGTGGGCGGAACTGCTGCCTTATGAATTCAAACAAAGAATAGCGGAATGTCCTGTCGTCTATTTGCCGCTTGGCCTTTGCGAGCCGCATGGGCAGGTCAGCGCGTTCGGTCTGGATACGATAAAAGCGGAATGGCTCTGCCTGGAAGCAGCCCGGCAAGCCGGAGGCATCGTCGCCCCTTCCATGGGCTATCACATTCATGAAACAGGCTACCATGCCGGCTGGCTGGAACAAACGGTAGGCGAGCAGCAACCGCATATGACGGCCATGCCGCCGGGCATCTATCTTTCCTTTTTTTTGTACCAGCTCAGGGCGTTCGTAAATGCGGGGTTTAAAGCGATTGTTGTGATCTCCGGGCACAGCGGGGGAAATCAAGCGGATTTGCGGAAAGCAGCGGATCTATTTATGAAATACGTTCCGGTCCAAGTATGGGTAAGAAGCGATCCGGAGCTGGTCGAGGGATTATACGTAGGCGACCATGCCGGCAAATACGAGCTTTCGCAATTGATGCATATCCGGCCGGATTTAGTCGATATGAGTGCCAATCGGTACGAAGAGCTGCCGGATTACGGCGGGCGACTGGCGATTGGGGCAGATGCGCTTGAAGCGAATGCGGAATGGGGAAAAGCGATCATGGAAGCCTGCTTAAACCGCTTATGCTCCGAAGTTTCCCGAATGAAGGAAGAATCAGAACGAACAACCGCGAAGCAAGATGTTCCTTATTCAACGATCGAATTGGTTTTAAAAGAACTCATGCAAAGCACCGAGGAATGGGTGACGGCCAACCCTTGGAACGGGCAAGCAGCCGTATCCGAGCACTCCCGGTGGAAGCCGTATGAATATTATCGGGTGATGAGATAAGGGGAAGGTAGGACAAACGCTTTGCCTGCCAATGCATCCCGGTAAAGTGATAAGCAAAACAGTTATGCATAACGATACCACTAGAGCTTGGCCATAGAACAAGGAGGAAGCAGACCTATGAAAACTTACAAACTGGGCGTTGTCGGATTGGGAGAAGGCCGTAGCATTATGTCGGCCGCTTTAAGCAGCAAGCGTTGGGAGCTTGAGATGGTGTGCGACATCAATCCGTCAATGTGCGAACTTCGCGCAGAGGAGTTCGGCTTCAACCGCTGGACGACAGATTACGGCACGCTGCTTGGCAATCCCGATATTGACGTGATAGCGATCTATACGCCGGACCAGCTGCATCTTACCCACATTATCCAAGCGCTGGAGGCGGGGAAACATGTCATCTGCACCAAGCCGCTGCTCACCTCGCTGGAAGGCTCGAACGAGCTGCTGGAGACGGTGCGGAAGTCCGGAAAGCGTGTATTCGTCGGTCAGAGCTCGCGCTTCTTCGAGCCGATGATCCGGCAGCGGGCGGACTTTGAGAAGGGGCGGCACGGCGACGTTCAAACGGTTGAGGCCCATTATATCGCGGACAGCCGCTGGTTTCTGGACAAACCGTGGAGCCGCCAGCGCGGCTTCAGCTGGATGTACAATTTTATGATCCATGCCGTCGATTTGGTGCGCTGGTATTTGCCTGGCGTGACCGAGGTAACGGGCTTCGGAAATGTGAGCGAAACAAGCCGCAGCTACGGCCTGGACACCTGGGATTCGATGCGCTTCCTCGTCCGTGACGAGCAGGGCAGAATCGGCCAAATTTCGGGCAGCTACACGCTGCCGGCGTTAGGATCGGATGTCGAGCCCGGCATCGGCTGCGTCATTCGAGGTACGAAGGGATCTTCGCGGGCGGAATACTCTAATTTGCGTTACCATACGCATTTTGCGGGGGAAGGGAAAGCCACGCATTCCTTCGAGGAAATGCATGATTACTATTTTCGCTTCGAGGGCAAAAGCCACCATGCCGGGGAATACCAAAATTACATTGAATATTTTGCGGACTGCCTGGATACGGGAGCCGTCCCGCTGCCGGACGTAGAGGAAGCCGTGCGGACGCTGGCTTTGATGGCGGCCATGGAGCGAAGCATGAAGGAAGGCGGCAAGCCGATTAGCATCGACGATATTGTCCGTGAGAACGCATTGGCTTGAACCGCTGATATTACGCGGATGAACGTCTTAGTCTATAACATCCCGTATGCTGACCATGCGGGATGGCTAGCTGCATTTGATGTATTTAAATCGGCGATAATGGCCAAATCATTGGTTTATCGGGATTTAGTTACATGGAATGCAGTTATTTTTATTGTTTTTTTTGATTTTCGTTCAAATAATCCTTCGGTGTGCATCCCGTCATTTGCTTGAAGAGACGGCTGAAATAAAACTGGTCGGGGTAACCGACCTGTTCTCCTACTTCCTTGACGGATAAATGCCGGCGGTTGGCCAGCAAATATTTGGCTTCATTGATGCGAAGCGCCATCAGGTAGCGGGAAGGTAGCTCGCCCGTGTGCTTGATGAACAGCTTGCTCAAATAGGAGGCGTTGAAGTTGAAATTACGGGCGATTTGCTCCAGGCTCACTTCCTTCTGAAAGTTGTCCCTGAGGAACTGCTGCACCCTCCTTACGATTTCCTCGGTGCTTATCCCTTGGTTTTGCATGCCTTTCATGTTTTCTTTGTAGGTGGATTCTTCGCGCTCAATAGCGGTTTTCACTTTTGCGAGCACGCGCTGCAGCTCATCCGCGGAGACGGGCTTCAGCAAGTAGTCGGTAACGCCGAATTGTATGGCTTGGCGCGCATATTCAAAATCGGCATAGCCGCTCGTGATGATTTTGCAGACGCGGGGATGATACAGGTGCATATGCTTGATTAACTCCATACCGTCCATGACAGGCATCCGGATATCCGTCACCAGCAGATCGGGCTGTCCGGATTGGACGAGCTCGAGCGCTTCTTTCCCGTTTTGGGCGGTGCCGATGACCTTAACCGCCTCGTCTAGCCCTTCGATTTTGCGGGCCAGATTGTTGCGGATCAAATCCTCGTCCTCGGCGACAATCACTCTGATTTGCCTTGCGTCATCCATCATGAAGACCTTCTTTCCATAAGGATATTGGGGTTATTTCGTTCCGCCAATCACTACCGTTGCGCCTTCCCCCGGCCTGTTCTCAATCCGGAAAACCGCGTCGGCGCCAAACGTCAGCTTCATCCTGATATAAATATTAAGCAGTCCCATACCGTCGAGCTTCAGCATCGGGACGGCGTTTGTCTCGTCGATTTCTCGGATTTTGCCATACAGGAGGTTCAGGCTTTCTTCGGAAAAACCGTTCCCGTTGTCCGATACTTCGATCTGCCATCTGTTGTCATGCATGAAGCCGACGATGCGGATGCGCCAAGGAGGCTCCTTCTGCGTGCCGAATTTCACCGCGTTCTCGACAAGCGGCTGAACGATGAGCTTCGGACAATGCAACAGCAAAATCCGCTGATCGATATCGAGGTCGAACTGCAGTTTTTGGCCGTAGCGGATCTGATTGATTTCCAGAAATTTTTTCGTATGAAGCAGCTCAGCCTCCAAATTGGAAACCGAGTTGTCGGAGGAGATGTACCGGAGGAAGCCGGACATGTTCTCTGTCATGGACACGATTTGCCCATTCATGTTTTCTTCCGCCATCGCATGAATCGTTGCCAGCGTGTTATACAGAAAATGCGGATTCATCTGCGAATTTAATGCGACCAGCTTGGCCTGAAGTTCCTGGGATTGCGCCAGGAGCAGCTCATCCATCGATTGCTTCAGCCGCGCATTCATCTTCAGGAATGACCAGTGGAGCTGATCCAGTTCACTCAGTCCGCTGTTCAGCTCTTTGGAAAAGGCTTTCGCGCTGCCCAAATCCTCGAGACGCATGTTCCGGACGGTGCGGTGGATTTTCATAATCGGCAAAGTGATTCGCTTGGCAGCTACGAAGGACAGAACGATCGCGAACAGAAGAATGACAGCCGCAATGAGCACGGTGCGCTTGGTGAACACGCCAATCGGAGCCAGCAGCTCCCGTTCGGATACGGCGATCGTCGTATGCCAGCCCGTTACGTCGGAATGGTGGCTGGTCAGCAGTTCCTTCTCCTTCGTTACGGGATTCAGAAACGTGCGGAGAGAATCCGGCATGCCGGAGACGCTGCCGTCCTCGAGCCGGATATAAGCGGCGCTCTGTTCCGACTCGTCCCCAAGCGGATAGATGATCCGGCCGCTGTCGTCGTATACGATAACCTTCGCCTGGTAAGGGTTCTGCTTCGTGAACTCGATCGCGGTTTTGAAGATGCGGTTATAGTATTGTTTTACTTCGACAATGCCCATGGGCGCGTTATAATTATCATAAAAAAGCCGGAAGAGCGAAATGGAATACTGCTTCTCCCTCGATGAGATAAAGCGGGACATTTCCTCGTCGAGAACGGGCTGACCGATCATTTTCCCCTTCTTATTGTCCATAACGGACCGGAACCATGGTTTGTCCTCCGGTTTGTAGGAACGCTCTCCGTTGTCGAAGCCGTTGCCGTAGGCTTTGTTATTGAAATCATAAAGGTAAAGCTGCTCGACCGGTCTTGAGGGCCCGATGGCCGCGGTCAGAATTTCGGACAGCTCCTTGGCGTTCTCGACCTGGATGCCTGCCGGCGGGCCGCCAGCCGTGCCTGCCGGCTGCGTATTTTCCAAATCGGACATATACTTTTTGAAATTGTTTTTGACCAAATTGGAGTACATTACATCAAGCGAGACATCATTCATTTTCGTTATTTCGGAATCGATCTGCCCCTGCATGGACTGGCCCATGCTGCCGAGCGAATCGGTTGCGCCCGCCCGCAGCAGGTCCGATGCCCACCAGTAGAACCAGATCACCAGCACGGTGAAAAAAACGATTATGATCAGGGAGTAGGTCATGAACAGAATCGATTGGATGTTTCTGAATTTATTCATGCGCATATCCTCCGTAAGCTGTCTTAGGCCGAGCATAACTGTATTGTCCGTCCCGGCTGGTGATTTGTCAAAAACTTTTTGAAAGCGGATTCGGTAAAAAAAAGACAAAATAGGAATCCGTTTTCTCCATGGAAGATTAGCATGCCTGCTTTTATAATGAGGACGAACACGAAATGAAAGCGGATTCAATTATGATCACTAAGGGGAGCGATGTTATGAAAAGACGGTTATGGATGTTGTCCGTATTTCTGCTTGCCATTGTAATGATTGCAGGCTGCAGCGGGAACGGCTCCGGCAATGTGAAGAACAATGAAACGCCGACGGATGCCGCGAACACAAGCAACGAAAAAGACACGGGGGAAACGCCCGCCAAACAAAACATTACGCTCACTTATCTTGCAAGCCAAGGCTGGATTTTCGATGCCGAAATGGAGCTTGCCAAAAAATTCGAGGAGCAGACGGGCATCAAAATCGACTATCAGATCATCCCTGCCGACCAATACTTCAATGTGCTGAAAACAAAGCTGAACTCGAAAGAAGGCCCGGACATCTTCGGCGGTCAAAGCGGCAAGAGCGAAATCAGCCTGAACTATAACGTAACGGAAAATGCGGTTGATTTGAGTGACCAGGAATGGACGAAGCGCGAAGATCCGCTTTCCCTCGAGCAGCTGTCACTGGATGGCAAGGTATACGCGCTTACGATTTGGGATACGGGCAACAGCTTTGTTATGGTCTATAACAAAAAGATATTCGAACAACTTGGCCTGGCCGTTCCGAAGACCTATGAGGAGTTCAAGCAAGTCTCCCTGAAAATCAAAGAATCAGGAATCACGCCGATCTACGAGCCGATAGCGGACGGCTGGCACCATGTGCTGTGGTTCTCCGAACCGGGCCCGAGGTACGACGAACTGACGCCGGGGCTGTATGACGATTTGAACGCCAACAAGAAGAAATTCGCGGACGATCCGTCGATGCTGACTGCGCTTACCCAAATGAAAGAAATGTACGATCTCGGGTTTTTCGGCGACAACACCTTCTCGGATACGGGCGCCGATACGGGGAACAAGCTGGCAAGCGGCGAATATGCGATGTCGCTTTCCGCTCAGAGCGTCGTCGGCGATATCGTGAAAGCAAATCCCGAAATGAAGGAAGAGGACTTCGGCTTTTTCGTCATCCCGCTCGCCGACAATCAATTCTATTACATTAATCCGGGCGGTCCGAGCAAATTCGTCTATTCGCAAGGCAAGCATATCGATGCGGCCAAGCAATATCTGGCGTTCCTCGCTCAGCCGGAAAATCTGCAGTTCCTGATCGACAATACCCCGTCGTTTACCAATCTAAACTTCCCGGGGCTGAAAGACAAATATAGCGACGCGCAGAAGGAGCTGTTCGCTGCGTATCCGAAGAAGGGGACGGATGTTCAAAATATCGTGAACTACGTCAACCCGCAGTGGATGGATATGGGCAAAGACATCGCCGCCATGTTCGCAAACTCGATGGAACCTGCCGATATTTTGAAAAGCATCGATAAGCGCAGAGCAGAGATGGCAAAAGTAGCGAAGGATTCGGCCTGGGCCGAATAAGCCGTTAGAGAAAAAAGGAGTGGGGATGAATGCAGCATGAGGAATAAAATCTATCCATCCTATTTTACGTGGGGCACGCTCGTCTTTTATTTGATCTTTTTTATCGTGCCGAGCCTGATGGGCTTTTACTACTCTTTCACCGACTGGAACAGCTATTCCGATGTTGTCAGCTTTATCGGGCTCGACAACTTCAAGGTGCTGTTCTCGGCCGATGAGAATTACGTCAGCTTTATCGCCAATACGGTCAATTTCACGATATCGACGGTAGTCCTGAAGACGGTTCTGGGTCTCGCATTTGCGCTCGTGCTGAACGAAGGTATCCGCATGAAGGGGTTTCACCGGGTCATGATCTTTATGCCGTCGATCGTGCCGATGCTGGTCGTGGGACTGATGTTCAAGTCGATCCTTAATCCGGCAACCGGGCTGCTTAACGAATCGCTGCGCTTTATCGGGCTGGATGCGCTGGCGCAAAAATGGCTGGTGGACGTGAACTGGGCGTTCAAGTCCATTATCGCGGTTGATACGTGGAAGGGCGCCGGCTACATTATGATCATCCTGCTTGCCGGGCTGCAGTCTATTTCCAGGTCCTATTACGAAGCGGCAGAGATTGATGGGGCCAACGCGTGGCACAAGTTGAAATACATCACCATTCCGCTGCTTATGCCGGCGCTGGTCGTGACCACGGTGCTGAACATGCTGCACGGCCTGAAGGTGTTCGAGGTCGTTTACGTTTTGACGAACGGGGGGCCGGGCTATGCGACGGACGTACTTTATACGGCTATTTTCAAAGAGTTTTCGATGGGACGTTACGGGGTGGGAACCGCGCTATCCTCGCTGCTATTCCTGTTCATGACGGTTATCGGCTACTTTATCATCCGGTTAATGGCCAGGGAAGGAGCGCATGAGCAATGAAGAAGAATCCCCTGCAATACGCACTGAGGAACGGCTTTGCCTGGGTGCTGAGCATCATCATGTTCATTCCGCTCCTGCTCATTCTGGTCAATTCCTTCAAGGACCGGGTCGGGGCGAACTCGATGAGCATGAAGCTGCCGAAGACGCTGCATTGGAGTAACTATGCGACCGTCATCGAAGAAGGGAAGCTGGTGCAGTCGTTTTTCAACAGTCTGTTTTATACGACGGCATCGACTGTGCTCGGCATTGCGCTTGCTTCTATCGCCGCTTATATTTTTGCGAGAAACACAACGAAGCTGAACCGGTTCCTGTATTTCTTCGTCATTATGGGAATCGCCATGCCGATCAATTTCGTTACCTTGACCAAAGTGATGCAGGTTACGCAGCTTATCAATACACAGCTCGGTATTATTGTTTTGCTTGCTGTTATGTCGATTCCGTTCAGTGTGTTTCTGATCTACGGTTTCGTCAGCTCCGTGCCGAGGGAGCTCGACGAAGCCGGGATCGTGGACGGATGCCCGCCGTTCAGGCTTTTCTACAGTATCATCCTGCCGCTTCTAACGCCCGTTATTGTGACGGTGGGCATTTTGAATTTCATGGGTTCATGGAACGACTTTGTCCTGCCGCTCTACTATCTGAACGATACGGCGAAATGGCCGATGACGCTTGCGGTATACAATTTCTTCGGAAGATTCCAGGTGAACTGGAATCTGGTGTCGGCCGATATCGTGCTGACGACGCTTCCGGTTATCGTCATTTATTTGCTTGGACAGCGGTATATCATTTCAGGCATGACGTCAGGCTCGGTAAAAGGATAAAACGGAATACCCCGCCGGAACCCTTCCGGCGGGGTATGATGCTCAGGCACGGGGAGGAAGAGTTATGAAGCTTCATTACGGCAAGCCGGCCACGTTCTGGACCGAAGCGCTTCCAGTGGGTAACGGCAGGCTTGGCGCCGTGGTGTTCGGCGGTACGGATCTGGAGAGGATTCAGCTGAACGAAGATACGTTATGGTCCGGCGGTCCAAGGGATTGGAATAACCCTAGGGCGAAGGAGGCGCTGCCGGAAATCCGGAAGCTGGTCAGTGAAGGCCGGCACGAGGAGGCTGAAGCGTTAAGCAAAGCTTCGATGATGGGCCCGTATACGCAGACGTACATGCCCTTTGGGGATCTTCATATCCGCTTTTATCATGGAAATATCGTATCCGGTTATCGCAGGGAGCTGGATTTGGCGGGCGGAGCAGTCCGCACGGCCTACCGGGTCGGAGGCGTGGAATATACGAGAGAGGTTTTTGCGTCCCATCCCGATCAGGTGATTATCGTTCAATTAAGGTCAAGCCGGGAAGGGATGCTGAGCTTTAAAGCCAGTCTTGGCAGTCCGCTGCGCTCGTCTCAAATTCCCTTGGACGACGCTTTGCTTCTGAGAGGGCGCTGCCCGGAATACGTGGCGCCGAACTATTGCGAGGCAGATGAGCCTATCGTATACGGAAATGCGGATACAACTTCTGCCATGAGGTTCGAGGGCAGGCTGCAGGTTCGTCTGGAAGGTCCCGGCACATGGCGCGTCGACAGCGACGGCCTTCATGTGGAGGGGGCTTCGGCTGCCGTATTGTACGTAACGGCTGCAACCAGCTTTAACGGTTATGACCGCTGTCCCGGCACCGGCGGCCTTGAGCCTGGGCCGGTCGCGGAGCGGCAGATGAATGCGGCGCTCGCCAAGCCGTACGTGGCGCTGCGGGAGGCTCATGCCTTGGATCATGGCTCGCTGTTCGGAAGAGTCCAATTCCGCTTGGGTGTTTCCGCAGCACCGGAGACGCTGACGACTGACCGGCGCATTGCGGAGTACGGCGCGAAGGATCCGAGGCTCGTGGAGCTGCTCTTCCATTATGGGCGCTACCTGATGATCGCCTCTTCAAGAGCCGGCACGCAGCCCGCGAATCTTCAAGGAATCTGGAGCCACGAAGCCAGACCGGTCTGGAGCTGCAACTACACGCTGAACATCAATGCGCAGATGAACTATTGGCCCGCGGAGAATTGCAACCTGTCCGAATGCCATGAGCCTTTGCTGGACTTTATTCGGGAATTGTCGGAGACCGGTCGCAGGACGGCAGAGACCAATTACGGCTGCCGAGGCTGGACGGCCCATCATAATTCGGACATTTGGAGGCAATCCGCCCCTCCCGGCGATTACGGCCACGGCAATCCGCTATGGGCCAACTGGCCGATGGGCGGCGTGTGGCTGTGCGCGCACTTGTGGGAGCATTACCTGTTCGGCAAGGATAAGGAATTTTTGGCGAGCCATGCTTATCCGGTCATGAAGGAAGCTTCGTTATTTTGCCTGGATTGGCTGCTCGAGGACGAAGAAGGCAGGCTCATCACGTCACCCTCGACATCGCCAGAGCACCGATACAGGCTCGCGGACGGGCGGACTCCCGCGCTGAGCAAAGGCTCCACGATGGATATGTCACTGATCCGCGAGCTGTTATCGAACTGCATCGAAGCTGCGGAGACTCTCGGGATAGATGGAGAACTGCGCAAGGAATGGGTCGATGCGCGTTCCAGGCTGCTGCCGATGCGGATCGGAAGGCACGGGCAGCTGCAGGAGTGGGCGCAAGACGATGAGGATGAAGACCGGTACCATCGGCATGTATCCCATCTTTACGATATCTATCCCGGAGAAGGTTTGACGGAAGAAAAGGCCCCGAAGCTGTTCAAGGCCGCGCGCGTTTCGCTTGAGCGCCGCGGGGACGGCGGCACCGGCTGGAGCATTGGCTGGAAGGTGAACTTATGGGCGCGCTTCCGTGACGGAAACCGCGCGTTAGGCTTGCTGTCGAATTTGCTCAAGCTGGTGGAGGAGGATGGCGGGAAAATCGATTTTGTCAGCGGCGGGGTATACGCCAATTTATTCGATGCCCATCCGCCGTTTCAAATCGACGGCAACTTCGGGGCAACGGCCGGCATCGCAGAAATGCTTCTGCAGTCGCACGGGGGAGCCGTCCACCTGCTGCCCGGGCTTCCGGACGCTTGGCCGGAAGGCGAGGTTAGCGGGCTGCGGGCCCGCGGCGGTTTCGAAATCGGCATGGCTTGGAAGGATGGAGAGCTTTCGGAGGCGACGATTGTGTCCCTCAAGGGAGGGCCATGCCGCATTCGAACGAAGGGTGACTTTACCGTCATGTCGGAGGGCCGGCCGGTCGAGGCGGAGGTTGAATCCGCCAAGGCAAACGGAGCAGCTCAAACGGATCGGATCTTCGTCTTCCCAACCGAGGCAGGCAAAACCTATAGGCTGAGCAAATCATCATAAAGGATTCCACAGGGAGGTTAAACATGAAAATGCCTTACGAAGTACCTGAAGCGAAGAAGATCCGGCTAATCGTCAATACGGATGCGAAAAACGAAGCGGACGACCAGTTCGCGATCGCCCATGCGCTGCTCACGCCCCAGTTCCGGATTGCAGGCTTCATCGCCGCCCACTTCGGCACGGGACGGAGCGAAACTTCAATGGAAGACTCATACGCCGAAATCGAAAACGTTATGCGCATCATGAAGCTGGAAGGGCAGGCCGGCGTGTACCGCGGTGCGCCGTCGGCGCTGGCAGATGAAGAGACTGCTCTTCCTTCCGAGGGCTCCAGGCTGATTATCAGCGAGGCGATGAAGGATGATCCCGCACCGCTGTTCGTCATTTTCCTCGGACCGCTTACGGACTTGGCATGCGCATACCTGCAGGAGCCGCGCATCGCCGGCAGGCTGACTGCGGTTTGGATCGGCGGAGGCGCTTATCCGGACGGCGGGGAGGAATTTAATCTGAGGAACGATGTCAAAGCGGCCAACGTCGTATTCCGCTCCCCGATTTCATTATGGCAGGTGCCGAGAAACGTCTACAAAATGGTTCGAGTAAGCTTGGCAGAGCTCGCTGTACGGGTCCGCCCGCATGGTGATATCGGCCGATACCTGTACGACCAGTTGGTATCCTTCAATATGCTTCCGACTCACGGGCCGAGATGGCCGAAAGGCGAAATGTGGATGCTTGGAGACTCGCCTGCGGTATCGCTCTTGCTTGACGATCACGAGTTTGAATACGATCTGACTGACCCGCCTCATATTACAGACGAGCTGCTCTACGAGCAAAGGCCGGCCGGAGGACGGAAAATCAGAGTATATCGTTACGTTGATTCCAGGTTCACGCTTGAGGACATGTACGCGAAGCTCGAATTATTCAATAGGGAAGAGTGACTAGGGAGGGTTTAATCCATGTCGATCCGCATCATAAACTGCAAAACGGAATATATGGTCAATCCGCTCGGCCTAGATACGGCCGTGCCAAGGCTATTCTGGCAACTGGAATCAGAGCGTCCGGGAACTGTTCAAGCCGCGTACCGCATCCTTGTGGGCCATTCGCGCGAAGAACTGGACCGGGAGGAAGGAACGGCTTGGGACAGCGGCATTACGTCCTCCGGCGACTCTGCGCATATCGGATACGGGGGCAAGCCGCTCGAAGCGGAAGCCGTATACATTTGGAAGGTGAAGGTGTGGGACGGTGAAGGCCGCGAGTCGGAATGGAGCGAGCCGGCGCTGTGGACGATGGGCCTGCTTGACCGCGGCGCATGGCGGGGGAAGTGGATCGGGCGCAAAGCGGAACCAGGCGTCCAATTGCAGCCGCCGCCGTACCTTCGCAAATCGTTTAAGCTGAGGGGCGGCATCCGGCGCGCAGTTGCGTATGCGACGGCGCTTGGGATCTACGAGCTTCAGGTAAACGGGCACAGGGTAGGCGATCGGTTCGCGCCTGGCTGGACGGATTACGATAAGCGTGTGCAGTACCAAACTTACGATATTACGGATTTGCTGAAGGCTGGCGGCAATGCGGTTGGCGTCATTCTGGGGGATGGCTGGTATTCGGGCACCGTCGGTTTTCTGGGCAAAAGCGTATACGGGCAGCGGCCTTTTTTTCTACTGCAGCTTAATATCGATTATGAGGACGGCAGCAGGGAAAGCATTGCGACCGACGGCACGTGGAGAACGATGCGGGGGCCGATTGCCTATTCCGATATGATTCAGGGCGAAGCGTATGATTCCAGGCTGGAGCTCGGGGACTGGAGCACGGCGGAGTACGGGGATGAGGCTTGGGATAAACCCGACGTCCGCGCGGGATATAACGGGTTGATCGTAGCGATGGTCGAGCCGCCTGTGCGCATCACGCAAACGGTGAAGCCGGTCAGCGTCAGAAAAACGGCTGCGGGCAGCTATATCTTCGACATGGGTCAAAATATGGTTGGATGGACGGAAGTGCGGGCTTCGGGCGCATGGGGAACGAGGATTACTTTGAGCCATGCCGAGATGCTGAGTCCGGACGGCTCGCTATACCTGGACAATTTACGCAAGGCGGTCCAGCAGGACCATTACGTGATGAATGGCGAGGGCGAAGAGCGGTATGAACCGCATTTCACGTTTCACGGCTTCCGCTACGTCGAGGTGACCGGCTTCCCGGGCGTACCCGGACTGGATGACGTGACCGGCAAGGTGATCCATTCGGACACGCCGTCTGCGGGCAAGCTCGAAACCTCTGACGAGATGGTAAACAAGCTATATTCGAATATCACATGGGGCCAGCGGGGGAACTTTCTTTCGGTGCCGACCGACTGCCCGCAGCGGGATGAGCGGCTTGGCTGGACCGGCGATGCGCAAATATTCGCGAGAACGGCTTCCTATAACATGGATGTGTCGCGCTTCTTTACGAAGTATGTGTGGGACATGATCGACTGCCAGCAGCCGTCGGGGGCTTTCACGGACGTAGCTCCGGATGCGGGATGGATTCGCCACAAAATGTGGAATACCCGCCTAAACTGGTTCGCGCCGGATAACTCGGGCTGGGGTGACGCAGGGGTCATCATTCCTTGGACGTTATACCTCATGTACGGAGATATCCGTGTCCTGGAACGCCATTACGATGCGATGGCGCGCTGGGTGCAATACTTGAAGCAGAACAGCGACGGCTTGATCCGGCCGGATTACGCAAACTACGCAGATTGGCTGTCGATCGGCGCGGATACGCCGAACGAAGTGCTCGCAACGGCTTATTTCGCCTACAGCGCCAAGCTGCTGTCGCGGATCGCGGGCGTGCTCGGCAAGCGGGAAGACGAACGGACCTACGACGAGCTTCATGCGGCGGTTGCCGATGCGTTCCGCGGTGCATTCGTAGACGGCAGCGGGCGAATTCACGGGGATACGCAGACGGTATACGTGCTCGCGCTTCAGTTTGGCCTGCTGACGGAGCAGCTTCGCAACAAAGCTATCGACAGATTGGTGGCCGATATCCGTGGACGGGGTAACAGGCTGTCGACGGGATTCCTTGGCGTCGGATACCTGCTGCCAGCGCTCACGGACAATGGGCATACCGAGGTCGCTTATGACTTGCTGACGCAGGAAGAATTCCCCTCCTGGATGTATTCCATTAAGCATGGCGCGACGACGATTTGGGAGAGATGGGACGGCTGGACGGAGGAAAAGGGCTTCCAGACGCCTTCCATGAATTCATTCAACCATTATTCGCTCGGCTCGGTAGGCGAATGGATGTACCGGTATATGGCCGGAATCGAGGCCGATCCTGCTTCCCCGGGCTTCAAGCATGCAATCATCCGGCCAAGGCCGGGCGGACGGCTGACCTGGGTGAAGGCATCCTACGAGTCCATTTACGGGACGATCAGCACCGAATGGCAAATGGAGCCTAACGGCGTATTCAAGCTTCAGGTGTCAATCCCCGCGAATACGACGGCAGACGTCTACGTGCCGGGCGAAGCAGCGCTCGTAAACGGGGCCGAGCCGGGCATCAGCCCGATTCCCGGCGGCAAGCAGGACGGCTGCTCCCTGTTCCGGCTTGGATCGGGACGATACGTCTTCGAAAGAATACAAGCGGGCATACCCCATTGTTACTAGAGCGTTCTTAAATGAGCTGATGCCGCCAAAGGGCGGTGTCAGCCATTTGCTTTTAAGGACGAAACGGGGCACTCAGGAGCGTAAAATACCGGATAGGAGAGGGATGACCGATGATACGAAAATGGACGTTCGGATTAAACGGAAAACGGGTGCTTTTTGGCAAATTCCTATTGTCCTATGTTCTGATTCTACTGATTCCGCTGCTTGTAGGCACGCATGCCTATTACCGGACGGTTCAAGTCGTGCGCGATGATGCTGCCGGGTTGAACCTGGCGGTGCTGGAGCAGAGCGAGGAGGCGCTTAATCGTCTGCTGACGGAAATCCGCGACATCGTTTCATTATTATCATTGGATTCGGAATTGCTTCATGCGATGATTACCGCCGATGCTTCGTGGCCGCCGCAAGCGTTGTACCAGTTCTCCCAGCTGCAAAAGAACGAATTGAACATGCTGTCAACGAACCAGTACTTCTCCGATCTATTCGTTTATCTGGAGCGAAGCGAAGCTGTCATATCCGGCGACCGGATCGATAAGCTGAACGCGCATCCGCTGACGATCGGCGGTATTCCGTTTGGCCAGTGGCTGAAGGGTGCCTTATCTGGAGAGCAGATGAATAGGTATTTACCGCTCAAGGACGTGAATGACGGAAGAACGCTGGAGGATTACGTGGCTTTTGTCAGTCCTCTGCCCGCCGGAACCAACATGCGGGCCGACGGCGCTGTCGTCATTCTGATTAAGGAGAGCTCGATTGTCCGCTTATTTCACCGGCTGCTTGCGGAGGAAGGCTCGTTTGCTTATATCTTGAACGAGAAAGCGGAGATGATCGTATCGGCGTCGGCGGGTGGAGAGCGGATCATGCCCGTAGACACGGAGGCTGGGAGAGCTTCGTTCGTCCGCATAAACGGAACGGAAATGTTCATTACCTCGGTACAATCTTCCGGCAGCGGATGGTCCTATGTGGCCGGCCTTCCGGCAGACAGCGTATTTTCCAAGGCGGAGTACATTAAACGAATCAATTGGACGATTGCCTTGGCCGCTATGGCTGTCGGCTGCCTGATTGCTTTGCTGCTAGCCTACAGGAACAGTAAGCCTATCGCGGAGTTGCTCGACTCGATCAAGGAATTAACCGCCGGGGAGACAGGCAGACGGTCATCCGCGATGGAGGTCATTCAAACGGCCGTGCATGAAATGATCAGAAACAATAAAAGCATGAGCGTGTCCATCAAGCAGCAGCTTCCTCTCCTGCAATCAGCCTGCCTCGAACGGATGCTGAAAAGCGGATTCAATCATGAAGACGAAATGCGAGCTCACCTCGACCAGGCCCAAATCGGGCTCATAGAGGACAACGTCACGGCAGCCGTCATCAAAATTCATCATTCCGGATATATGCCGGAGGAGGAGCTGATCGCGGACAAAGCGAGAATGAAGCGTTTGCTGCTGCATGGGCTCGGGGAGGGGAGCTTTGTCCACGATCTGAAAGCAGAGAAGCTGGCGGTCGTGATCTCGTTTCACGAGTCTGCGGCGGAGGACCGGTTCGACGAAAGGATCGGGCAGCTCCGGCTGCTGCAGGAACGGTTTTTTTCCGAACATTCCATTATGACCTCCATCGGCATAGGCCAGGTCTACCACCGCGTACTGGACGTTTGGCGTTCGTACAACGAGGCGGCGCAAGCGCTGGAGCACGAGGATCCTGACGTCGCCCAGAAGCTGACTCGATATGAATGCATCAGCCAGCATTCCAGCCACTATTATTATCCGCCGGACCTGGAGCTGAAGCTCATGAATGCGGTAAGAACGGGAGACTGCGAGGAGCTTGGGCGCCTACTGGAGCATATCGAAACGCAAAATATCAAAACCCGGCAGCTTAGCCCTTGGCGAAAAAAACAACTGATTGCGGAAATGCAGGGCACACTTCAAAAAATCAGCGGCCAGATCGAATATTTATCGGCGGATGCCGGTCTGCAGCCGGATCTGCAGGGCGGGCTGGAAGCGGAGGGGGAGGAATACAGCTATTCGCGTATCACTCAACAATTGCTTTCCATAGGCGAACGGATCAAGCGGCAGAAAACATCGAAACATCAGGGCATGCTCGAAGGCATGAAGGCCTATATAGCCGAAAATTACGCCGACAGCAATCTAAGCCTCAGCATGATTGCCAGCGATTACAAGCAATCGGAAAGCTTCGTTTCTACCTTTCTGAAGGAGCAACTCGGCATGACCTTCTCCGAATATTTGGAACAGCTGCGGCTGAACAAAGCTTGCTTGCTGCTGAAGGAAGAGGATCTGCCAATATGGGACATTGCCACCCGGGTGGGCTACAACAGCGATAAATCCTTCCGCAGAGCATTCAAGAGGGTGCTCGGGATACAGCCTACCTCCTACCGTAACGAAACCATAGCGTGCTCCGAATAAAAGGTGTGCTTTCAAAAAAACGTGTCCTATCAACGGTTAAACGCTCTTTGAAGCAAGGTGTGCTTGTGAAGAACTGTTCCTTTACCCCGTAGGGCATGCCGTTGTATGGTTTTTCGTGAGAGCGCTGCCAAAACAAGTCTGGCATCATCGGCATAGGCGGCTGGCGCTGATCGAGTATTCGCATAGGGAGGATCGCATATGAATGACGCGGCGGCAGGACGTGCCGGAACAATCGCGGGAATTCGGCGGAAGGCCAAAAAACAAAAGGTACTGCTGCTGCTTCTCATTCCTGCAATCGCTTACTTTCTTGTTTTTCATTACATTCCGATCTATGGAATTCTGATCGCATTCAAAGATTTCCGCATGCAGGAAGGCCAAGGTTTCCTAGAGTCCGTACTTCGTGCTCCTTGGGCAGGCGCCTACGGCCTGGATCATTTTAAAACATTTATTAACGGCCCCTATTTTCTGATGCTGCTGCGGAACACCTTTTTGCTCGGGCTGTACTCGATGCTGTTCGGCTTCCCGATTCCGATTCTGTTTGCCCTGCTTCTTAATGAAATACGGAAAAAGCATTACAAAAGCTTTGTCCAAACGGTCAGCTACCTGCCGTATTTTTTGTCCGTCGTAGCCGTGATCGGAATGATGAAAATGGTTTTATCCCCAAGCACCGGTGTCGTTAACCTGCTTCTGACCAAGCTCGGCATAGAACCGGTTTATTTCTTTGCCGATGCAAGCTGGTTCCGCTTCCTGTTCGTCAGCTCGGGCATCTGGACGGCGATGGGGATGGGCGCTGTCATCTATTTAGCGGCACTATCGAAGGTGGATTCCGAGCAGTACGAGTCGGCCGTCATAGACGGGGCTTCCCGGCTTCGCCAGATGTGGCATATTACGCTGCCGGCAATCAAACCGGTCGTGGTGATCACCCTCATTCTTAATATGTCGGGCGTGCTCAGCGTAGGCTCGGAAAAGATCATCCTCATGTATAACTCGTTAACCTACGAGACGGCGGACGTGTTCTCGACCTTCGTTTACCGGAGAGGCCTGGTCGAGCTGGATTTCAGCTTCGGCGCAGCGGTCGATTTGTTCAATGCGGTCGTTAATATCCTCTTTCTGGTGACGGCTAACTATTTGGCAAGAAAGGCGGCGAATGAGAGCTTATGGTAAAAGACACATCCTTCGGATCGAAAATGCTGGATATTACCGTCCATACCGTCATGGTTCTCGTCGTGCTGATCACCTTATTGCCGCTGCTGCATATCGTTTCGATTTCGTTCAGCAACCCGGATGACATTGTAAGAGGGAAGGTCGGTTTATGGCCATCGAACTTCAATCTTGACGCGTACTTTACCATTCTGTTCGAAAATGCCCATATTCCCCGTTCTTTTTTGAACTCTGTTATCATCACGCTTACCGGCACGGTATTGAATGTGCTGTTTACTACGATAACGGCGTACGTGCTTTCGAAAAAGGATTTGCTGTTCCGGCCGTTCTTCTTGATGCTCTCAGTATTGCCGATGTTTTTCACCGGGGGCATCGTGCCCCAATTTCTGCTTATCAAATCGCTTGGCATGATGGATTCCGTATGGGCCTTGACCGTTCCCGTCCTGATCAGCTCCTGGTGGCTCATCATCATGATTTCTTTTTTCAAAAATTTTCCGCTTGAGCTTGAGGAAGCTGCGAAGCTGGACGGCTGCGGCGAGCTTCAGACATTAGTCCGCATCGTGCTTCCGCTGTCGATGGCAGGTGTCGTCACGATTGCCTTGTTCTACGGCGTTTCCCACTGGAATTCTTATTTCTCGGCTATGTTGTACATGCGAAGCTACGACAATTATCCGCTGCAGCTGATTCTAAGAGAGATCGTGCTGCAGAGCACGTTGGCCGAACAGCTGGCCTCGCAAGGAAACGCGGCCTTGGCAGAGGATATGGGCACCAAGCTTACGCCTGAAAGCGTCCAATACGCGACCTTGGTCGTATCCATCGTCCCCATGCTGATTATTTATCCTTTTATACAGAAGTATTTCGTCAAAGGCATTATGATCGGATCGCTGAAAGGCTGAGATTCTTTGAAGGAGGTGAAGCGCGAACGCATTATCCGGCCTAGCTTGCATGCTCAGGAAAACGTTAGTTCTGCCTTGAATCAATGATGAGGGGGATGGTTGAACATGGGAAAAAGGAATTGGAGAGTAACGCTGCTCGCGCTAATTTTGGTGATTGCGTCCATTGCGGCGGGCTGCAGCCAGTCAAATAACGGGAATGGGAATACGCCGGATTCGGGTTCGGAACCGGCGGCGACAAATGGAGCAGCCGAAGGAAACGCCGCATTGAAGGTTTCGGTTGCAAGCATGCCCAAATATCCGCCGAACGAAATACCGAACGCTTACATTAAAGAGGTTGAAGAACGGTTCAACATGAAATGGGATTTTGAATCCATCCCGCTTTCGGCGGGCATTGAAAAGTATAATGTGATGTTTGCATCCGGCGATTATCCTGATTTTATTCCGAACATGAACAGTCCGACCAGCGTGGCCAAATGGGCATCGTCGGGCTATTTGCTGCCGATCGGCGATTACATTGACAAGCTGCCGAACTACCGCAAGCTGTTTTCCGATGCAGATTGGGAGCTTTTACTTTCCTTCGGCAGCAGCAATGGCAAGCTTTATATGCTCCCGAGCACGGCAAGCAACGATCCGATGTCCTGGATTTACCGCGAAGACGCATTCGACAAAGCCGGCGTAACCGTGTTCCCGTCAACGATGGATGAGCTCTATGAGACGGCGAAGAAGCTCAAAACAGCCTATCCCGATGCGGTGCCTATCGGCGTGCGCGGAGGCACGGACAATAACGGCGTCAAAAACATGATGAACGGCTTCCGCCAGGCATTCCGCAATCCGCAAAACAGCAGCACCCGCGGCTTCTGGAACGATCCGGACGAAGGCGGCAAGGTCGTTTGGAATCTGGCATCACCGAAGCACCGCGAAATGCTGGCCTTTATTGCCAAGCTGTACAAGGAAGGCCTGATCGAGAAGGAATTCGCGACGCTGACGCAGGATCAGTGGAAGGCCAAACGTTTGACCGGCAAGATCCTTATGGATTTCCAATACGCAAGCCATACGGTCGATCCGGGTTATGCTTTAACGGATATTCCGGGGGGCGAATGGGCGTACGCACGCAGCCTTCCAAGCGCTTCGGATCAGCCTGCCCTCGAATTCAAGCCGCTCAACTTCTCGTTGTTCGGTCCGGTATTCAGCAGCAAGCTGGCTGACGAGCCGGAGAAGCTGGACCGCCTAATCGAGTACGTCGAATGGGGGGCTTCGCCGGAGGGCCAGCTGTTCCATCAGGCGGGCCTGGAGAACGAGACTTATGTGAACGAAGGCGGAGCGCTGAAATACAAGGACGGGTTAGACCGGCAGAAGGTGGCGGAGCAGTACGGCTTCGACTGGTGGCTGAACCAAAGCAGCGAATTCCTGAAATCCGATGCAGGGTATTTGAAGAAGCAGGAAGCGATGACCGAGTTCGCCTCTAATTTCAATGTCATTCCGAAAAACGCCCCGCTCACCGAGGAGGAACAGGAGACGGTCAACACCACGGTCAGCGCCCTTGAGGATGTCGCGCTGCAGTTTGCGACCAAAGCGGTCATGGGCATGGTCGATATCGGTAATGACGAAGCATGGAACGGGTACTTGAGTGATTTGGAGAAGGTCGGCTTGAGCGACGCGCAAGCGATTTTTGAGAAATATTTAGCCGAATAGCGATAATGCATGCAGACAAAGGAGCAACCTACATGACTACAATCTATTTGTCCGTGCCCGAACAAGCGGAGCCCCGCATTCGTTTCGGAACGGATTTGCTGAAGCAGTCACTTCAGAAGCTGGGCTTCTCCGTTCAAGAAACCGGACCGCTCACGCTGACAAGTTACCGACAGCTGGAAGGAATCAAGATCGCGGTCGGAGACCGCCGCTATTGTCCCTTTATCCGGGAATTGGAGGAGCACGAAGTGCTCCTCTACCACAAGGATGCGCCTGAAGGCGAAGGGTTTTATTTGGCGAAATTGCCCGGACGGTTGTTCGTGGTCGCCGGCGGTGGAGACACCGGGGCGCTTTACGGCTGCCAGGAGCTTGCTGCCCTTCTGGCCGATAAAGGAGAGCTGCCGGATGAGCTGGCTTTCGGGGATGCCCCTGTTATGAAGCTGAGGGGGCCTGTCGTCCCCCTTCAGAAAACGAAGGTGGAGCCGCCTAGAAGAACGTATGAGTACCCGATAACGCCGGACAGATTTCCGTGGTTTTACGATAAAGCGTTATGGGAGGCATTTCTCGACAGGCTGCTCGAGCAGCGCTGCAACGTCATTTATATTTGGACGGGGCATCCGTTTTCTTCGCTCGTGAAGCTGGAGGACTATCCGGAAGCGCTCGAGGTGACGGAGGAGGAGTTTTCCCGCAACGCGGAAATTTTCCAGTGGCTGGCGGAGCAATGCGACTGCCGCGGCATTTGGCTGGTGCTCAAATTTTATAATATCCATATCCCGCTGCCTTTCGCCGAAAAACACGGACTGGATCTGCATCAGCCGCAGCCGCTCCCCATCACGAGCGATTATCATATCCAGGCGATTTCCGCCTTCATCCGCAGCTACCCTAATGTCGGTCTGATGGTGTGCTTGGGCGAAGCGCTTCAAGGAGCGCTGTATGGGGTGGAATGGTTCAACGAAACGATTCTGGCAGGCGTGAAGGAAGGGCTGAAGGACCTTGACCGGAAAGAGCTGCCGCCAATTATCGTGAGGGCGCATGCGATCCCGTCGGAGAAGGTGATGGAAGCGGCGCTTCCGAATTATGAGAACTTGTACACCGAAGCCAAATTTAACGGAGAATCGCTGACAACCTTCACGCCCCGGGGAAACTGGCAGGAGACACACCGGCATCTCGGCTCGCTTGGCTCGGTTCACCTGTTCAATGTGCATATTCTGGCCAATCTGGAGCCTTTTCGCTTCGGAGCCCCGTCGTTTATCCAGAAATGCGTGCAGGCTGCCAAATACCGGCTCGGCACGAACGGAATTCATCTTTATCCGCTATTCTACTGGGATTGGCCGTATTCCCCGGATAAAACTACGCCTCGGCAGCTGCAAATGGAACGGGATTGGATCTGGTTTTCGGCGTGGTTTCGTTATGCGTGGAATCCAGATCTGAGCCCGAAGCTTGAACGCGAATACTGGATTAACGAGCTGGCTGGCCGCTATGGCAGCAGGGAAGCGGGCGAAGCGATCCTGGATGCTTATGAAGCGTCGGGCGAATGCGCGCCTAAGCTGCTGCGGAGGTTCGGCATTACGGAAGGGAACCGCCAGACGATGAGCCTCGGCATGACGATGAGCCAGCTGACTAATCCGGAGCGGTACCGTCCTTGGAAGGAATTATGGGAATCCCAGTCGCCGCAAGGGGAGCGGTTGGAGCAATATGTCGAGCGGGAACTGCTTGGAGAAGCACATATCGGGGAGACGCCGGTTGACATCGCGGACAACGTTGATTATCACGCCGACAAGGCCGTACGGGCGATTGGAAGGGCCAAGGCCCACGTCACGCGCGGACAGGAAGAATTCGAACGAATCGCCTCCGATGTGTCGGCGATCGCACTGATGACCCGTTCGTATACACATAAGGTTCGGGCTGCTATCCGGATTCTCACCTACAAGAGCATGTCGGGGACCGATTTTTTGGCTCACGCGGAGCTGCTTGAACAAGCGCTGCCCGATTTCCGGAAAAGCCTCCACTATTATCGCGAGCTTGCCGCATTGACGGACAATACGTATCTTTATGCGAACAGCATGCAAACCCCGCAGCGCAGAGTGCCGTTTCCGGATGGCGAGAAGTACGGGCACTGGCGGGCTTGCCTCCCGATGTACGAGGAGGAGTATGCGAACTTTTCCGCGAATGTGGAGCAATTGAGGCAAAGTAGACTGCCGCGGAAGGTACTGGAATCGGAACGGGACATCGTGCCTTATGTGCAGGCTGGCTTTACGCTCCATTCGCCGCATGCGGAAACCTATGAAGTCCGGAATCAAGCCAAGCTGTTCACGGACGGGGAAATCCTTGCCTCGCAAGTGGCGGAAGAGCTTGTCGGCCTGACTGGCATCCGTCTGAGCCGGGAGCAAGCGGTCAAGGAAGGGGTAAGCCTAGAGATTGAGTTGAAGGAGCCCGCCCGGGTACTGGTCGGATATTTCAATTCCGCGGACGCGGAATGGCTGAAGGTTCCGAATTTGGAGGAAAATACGCATGCCGATGATCGCGGGGGGCTATCGCCCGTTATCAAAAACGGGGTTAGCGTTTTCTTTTACCCGAACGTGAACGTGCATGCCTTTGCCTACGAGCCGGGACGCCACACGATCGTATTTGGCCAAGGCGCTTATTTGATCGTCGGCATCATTAAAGCGGATCAGCCTTTGCATGTCCGCGATTTGGCCGGAGCAAGCAGCGTGGATACGCTTGATTGGTTGTACGAGAATTAATAGTTATGGGAATGTTCTGCGCAAAAGGCGGACATTCCCTATTTTTTTGTGCAAGACGATTGTTTTGGCCTTATTTAACAAGAAGTGTATTCTTTATTCTTAGCTTGTTTTTCAGTAGATGACCTCTTCGATATAACAGCTAAAAGGATAAAAACGCAGGAAATCGTAGATATCCAAATGTTTATTTGGAAAAACAATTAAATTTGCGCAAAATCCGTGACCTTTGGCTCACATTCCCGTAATATCCCATATAGCGATTTTTCGTCGCACACTATAAGTATGCTTGGAAGGGGAGAGATGTCATTGAGCTTCATGGATCAGAACCAAAACCAGCCGCAGAATCACAGCATGGGCGCCGGCCGCAGGCCGCCGGAGCTAAAGCCGGGGACATTAAAGAAAATTTTGATTGGCGCAGCCGCGGCAATCGCCGTGATTTACGTAGGATCAACATCCTTTTATACGGTGCAGGAGCAGGAGCGGGCTGCCATTCTTACCTTTGGCAAATACTCGAATGAAACCTCGGCCGGTCTTCATTTCAAATGGCCGTATCCGATCCAACAGGTCATTACCGTACCGGCGGAGCTGACCCAGCGGATTCATATCGGCTACCGTCAAGAGGGTTCGGAAGCAGTTCCGGTCGACGAGGAAGCGATGATGATTACGGGCGATGAAAACATCGTGTCGGCGGACGCAGTCGTGCAGTGGAAGATCAGCAATATTCACGATTATTTATATAATATCTCGGATGCGGAGCAATTTTTGCGTAATGCCGCTAGCTCATCGATCCGCGCGGTCATCGGTTCGGAGAAGCTTGATTATGCGATTACGGACGGAAAAACGGTCATTCAAGACAAGGTTCGCGAGAAGTTGATTGAGCTTCAGGCGAAGTATCAGACCGGCATTCAAATTATCGATATTAAGTTCCAGGATATCGAGCCGCCAAGCGGGCAGGTAGCGGAAGCCTTCCGCGAAGTAACAAATGCGCGAGAGGAAAAAAACACAAAAATCAATAATGCCGCGAAATACGAGAATGACCGGATACCGAAAGCGCGAGGCGAGGCGCAGGCTCTTCTGGAAAACGCTGAAGGCCAGAAAAAATCGCGTATCCTGAACGCGGAGGGCGACGTCGCCAAATTCAACGCGATATTCGGCGAGTACAAAAACAATCCGAACGTAACCCAAAGCCGGTTGGTGCTGGAGACGCTGGAGAAAATATTGCCGAATGCCAAAATCTTTATAACGAATTCGAACAGCGATACCGTAAACTATTTGCCATTAAACGAGCTGCTGAAAAGCGGCAGCACTACTACGCCGCCGGCCACGACGCCGCCAGCCGCGGAAGCTCCTCAAGGGGGTGACGCGCAATGAAAAGAAACCATTGGATAGCACTGGTCATTGTGCTGGCCGTTGTGATTCTGGGCTCAGGCTCGATGTTTATCGTCAAGGAAGGCGAATACAAGGTTGTGCTTCGGTTCGGCGAGGCGATGAGAGCCGTTCCCGAGCCGGGGTTGAAGTTCAAGCTGCCGTTTATTGAGAATGTATCGACGCTGCCGAAGTATCAAATGACGTATGAGAGCAGCCCGACGACCATTTTGACGAAGGATCAGAAGCCGATCGTCGTGGATAACTATACCGTGTGGCGCATTACGAACGCATCGCAGTTTTTGAGAACGGTGCAATCGGTCAGCGGGGGTATCCAGCGGATCGACGAGGCAGTGTACAACTCCGTTCGCCGCAAGCTGTCGGAGGTCAATTACGACAACATCATCAGCGAGAATACGGCGCGGGGCAATATCAATGACGAGATTACGAAGGATGTCGTAGCGGCATTGACGAGAGACAACTATGGCATCGAAGTGATCGACGTCCGCATCAAGCGCACCGATTTGCCGGAGGAGAACAAGCAGAGCGTATATAACCGCATGATCTCTGACCGTCAGTCCATTGCGGCGCGCTACTTGTCCGAGGGTGACGAGGAGTCGCGCAAAATAACGTCCAAAGCGGACCGTACCGCAACGGAGCTGCTTGCCCAGGCGCAAGCCGACGCGAAAAAAATCGTCGCGGAAGGCGAACGCGAAGCTGCCATTATTTATAACAAAGCGTACGGCAGCGATCCGCAGTTCTATAATTTCTACCGGACGCTCGAAAGCTATACGACCACGCTGCAGAATGAGCCGGTCATTATGATTCCAATCGATTCGCCTTACGCAAAAATTTTGCTAGGCCAATAATAAGCGGTCCCCTTCGCCTTGGCGGAGGGGACTTTTTATTTTCATCACTTTTGGGCGGGAGCAGGAAGAGCATGAGGAGAAGGAGTTAGGAAGAGCATGAAGAGTAGGAAGAGCAGGCTGAGCAGGTGCAGGAGCAGGAGCAGGTGCAGGTGCAGGTGCAAGAGCAGGAAGAGCGGGAAGAGCGGGAAGAGTAGGAAGAGTAGGAAGAGTAGGAAAAGTAGGAAGAGTAGGAAGAGTAGGCAGAGCAGGTGCAGGTGCAGGAGCAAGAGCAGGAAGAGCAGGAGGAGAAGGATGAGTAGTTGCTGAAGCGGGATATTTTAAGTTTTTAGCACTAATTGTGGACGAACCCAACCTTCGAAAAAGGATCTTCTCGCTCTTCGCTGTTATGTCACTCTAATCCGTCACAAGCCGCCATCCTTCCAATATCTAATTCAATTTAGATGGAATTTCTCCCGCTAAAATGATACAGATCGATTTGTTTTAGCATTTAGGTGGAAATTCTCCATCTAATTCAAGACCGTAAGAGATTTTTTAGATAAAAGCAGTTAAATAACGGGATAATTTCCATCTAATTCTTATAATCGACGGAATGTCGTTTCATTAACGGGAGAAATTCCATTTAAACGCTCATCTGCAAACTGTGAGGTCAATTTTTCCCCTTTAACCGAAAGAGAGATAAGCCTATCATCCTATCAACATAAATCGTTCGATTCAGCAGCTGCAGCGTCACCTTACACTGCAGAAGCTGCAATAGAAACATGACATGAAGCTCGACGTGAGATGCTACGCTGCAGTTAGTACAGTAGAAAGAACACTCATCTTCTGAAAAACATCTCAAACTGACGTTTCTATTGTACAAATAACACTGTAGAGCGGATTCTGGCTCACCAGGCAAGAATCTATTGTACTAACTACATTGTAAAGCGGGAGATGTATTTTAGTAGGGAAGGTGTTTTGCAAGAACCATCGTAAAACGGAAATGTCTTTTCAATAGTGAGGGTGTTCTGCAAGCACCATTATAAAGCGGGAGCTATTATCTCGAAAGGGAAGGTGTTCAGAAAGCAGCATCGTAAAGCGGGAAAGTTTTCTTCGATAGTGATGGTGTTCTGCTATGACCATCGAAAGGTAACAGATGTATTTTCAATAGTGAGGGTATTCTGCAAGCACCATCGTAAAGCAGGAGTTGTAACCTCAACGGGGAAATTAAGCTGCATGCATCATTATAAAGCGTTAGATGTGACCTCAAAAGAAAGAGAAGCTGTTCTGCATGCCTCTTGTCGAAGAACAAATGCCGATTGTCTTGTAATGAGCGAAATAGGTTGCGAAACCTGCATAAATGTTGCATTTGTGCTGCTTGTAGATCCCATGAAATCCTTTAAAGTTATAGATGTGGAAATAAAAACCGTTTTATTGCGAGAAAATGGTAGCGCTTTATTCGGTTGCTTCAAGATGATTGGGGATCGATTGCATAACAAAGGGAGTGACGAAGATTGAGCAGAACAGGCAGTGTACGCAGGGGCATGAGCATAATGGTCGTTTTTTGCATGGTGTTTGGCCTATTCACAGGTTTTCCTTTGCCGGCTGTCCATGCGGCTGGTGAGGCAATTCCCGTGCCAAACGGGAGCTTCGAGAATGATTTGGAATCCTGGGAGACGAGCTTCACGCCAGCCGGAGGTACGACGCCCATCTCGATTAAAGGGAGCTGGATTCCTACAGGAGGCGGCACGAAAAGACTGGACTATTGGAGCGCAGGCGCCTATACGGCAAATACGCAGCAAACGATGACAGGCTTAACAAACGGCTCGTATACGCTGTCCGCTTGGGTGGAGCGGGGAGCCGGCTTTAACGAAAGCTTTCTGTACGCCAAAAACACGGGGGTTGCGGAGGCAAAGCTTGATATTCCGGTAAGCGGAGCGTGGGTTCAAATCAGCATGCCGGTTACGGTTGCGAACAATGAGCTGACGATTGGTTTTTATGCGGATGGCATGGCATCCACCGGCAACTACATGGGCGTTGATCTGGTCACGCTCGTGCTGGATGAAGCTGCGCCGGCGAAGGCGCTTGAAAATGCGAGCTTTGAAAGCGGTTTAACCGGCTGGGAGACGAGCTTTACGCCAGCCGAAGGCATCACGCCTATCGGCATCCAATCCGGCTGGTCGCCAGCGAACGGCGGAACTAACCGTTTAAATTACTGGAGCGCAAGCGCTTATACGGCGGATACGTTTCAGACGGTAACGGGTTTGGAGAACGGTACCTATACGCTAACGGCGTGGATTGCAAGAAGCGACGGCTTTGCGGAGAGCTACATGTACGCCAAAAATACGGGAAGGGCAGAGGCAAAGGTAACGCTTCCGGTCAGCTCCTCCTCGTGGACCAAAATCAGCCTGCCGGTTATCGTTCATAATAACAGCGCAACCATCGGCTTTTATGCGGACGGGGGAGCGGATAAATGGCTGGGCATAGACTTGGTTTCATTGGTTAAAGAGGAGGAGGTTGAGCTGGAGCCAGTCGGCGTGGCCATCGCAAACCGAAGCTTTCAAGCAGAAAGCCCGTCGCAGGTAATCAGCTCCTGGTCAGAGGATGGCGATGCAGAGGCATCCTTCACGGACGCTCCCGGGTACTTGAGCAGCAGCAGCTTGAACCACTCGTCTGAAAGCGATTACCGGGTATCGACCTATCAAACGCTGACCGGCTTGGAGAACGGCTATTACACGTTGACGGCTTGGGCGCAAAACAGCGGCGGTCAGCATGCAAGCTACCTTTATACCAAGGGCAACGGAACTTCGGAAGCCAGAGCGGCGCTGCCGATTAGCAGCGAGTGGACGAAGGTTTATTTGAGAGGCATTCAGGTAACGAACGGCACAGCAACGATCGGCTTATATTCGGATGCCAACGCAGGGAATTGGGCAAGGCTGGATATGATCGAACTGGTCAAAGACGATAAGCCGTACCGCCTCCTTAAAGGCGGCGACGTTTCCGAGCTCACTTACGTGGAATCGCAAGGCGGCAAGTTCTACGACAGCAATGGCAGCGAAAAGGATCTGTTTCAAATTTTAAAAGAAAACGGCCATGACATCGTACGCCTGCGCGTGTACAATGATCCCGGCAAAGGACATGGCGACGGCAGCTACTACCGTCCGGCCGGCATTATGGATAAAGCAGACATTTTGAAGCTCGCAAAACGCGCGAAGGCAGCGGGGCTGCAAATCCAGCTGTCGTTCCACTACAGCGATTATTGGACGAACGGCGCTACGCATAACATTCCAAACGAATGGCAAACGGCGATCAGCGGCCTTGAAACGGAAGCAGAAAAGGTCAATAAGCTGGAGCAGCTTTTACGCGCCTACACGCTGGATGTCATGACGGCGATGGTGGATCAAGGAACGGCGCCTGAATTTGTTTCATTAGGAAATGAGATGCAATCGGGCATTCTGTTTCCTTACGGCAGAGCCTCAGGCGAGAACTGGACCCATTTGGCAAGGTTCCTGCAAGCAGGGTCAGAAGCGGTCAAGCAGGCGTCTCCGCAGTCTAAAGTCATTCTGCATTTGGATGATGCCGGAAATACAAGCAAATATGAGAGCTTTTTTGACCAAATCGAGGCGAGAAACGTCGATTACGATATTATCGGACCGTCGTATTATCCGTTTTGGACGGATGATACGATTGAACAAATCGTGGCATTTTGCAACTATTTCAGCCAGAAGTACGACAAAGACATCATGATTATGGAAACCGGCTATAACTGGAATCCGACTTTGCCGAACGGTACAATCGGCCAGCTTAACGACAACGGGCCATATCCGGCGGACACAAGCTCCCCGCAAGGGCAAAAGGAATTTATGATTAACCTGTTCAATGGCTTGAAAAGCGTGGAGAACGGCCGAGTCATCGGCGATCTATATTGGGATCCAATCATGATTGCCGTGCCTGGCGTAGGCTGGGCGATCAAGGAAATCGACGATCAGCCCGACCTGAACGTCGTATCGAATACGACGCTGTTCGATTTTGACGGAAAGGCGCTTCCTTCCCATGATGCTTACAAGCAAAATACGGAGGGCGCGACTGTTGGGCATATTTCCGGCGTCGTCCGCGGCTCGCAAGGGAAGGCGATCGCCCATGCTGCAATCGAAGTCACTGCAGGCAGCTCTGCCTATACAACGAAATCCGATGCAGCAGGCAATTATTTCATTCCGGATTTGCCTGTCGGCACATCGTATGCTATTGCCGCATCCAAAAACGGCTACCAGCAAGGCCAGCTTACGGTGAATCTAACGCAAGCAGGCGAGTTTACGGCGAATCAGAACGTGACCTTGACCGGCGGTTCCATTACGGGATCGGTTAAGGACCAGAACAATCAAGCAGCCGCATCGGTGAAAGTGAGCGCGATGATTGAAGGCGTTGCGTACAGCACCGTTACCGATCAAACCGGGCAATATACGCTTGTTGATTTACCTGCGGCTACCGACGTGTCCGTCAAGGCGGAAATCGAGGGATATGAGGCGGGCGAAACGAACGGTGTCGCCGTTGCCATCGGAGAAACGACGCCATCCGTTAATTTAACCGTAATTTTGAACTCAGGTACGATAACGGGGACGGTTACCGGCAGTGACCAAGCACCGATTGCCGAGGCGGAAGTAAACCTAACTGCCGGAGGCAAAAGCCTTTCCGCAGTAACGAATCAAGCGGGCGAATATACGCTGGCAAACGTGCCCGCGGGATCCAATTACAAGGTAACGGCAACGAAGGCCGGCTACTTAAATGGCGAATCTCCAGCGGTTTCCGTCATGGTCGGCCAAACGACAAGCAGCGTTCAAGTGATACTAACGACTAACCTAGGTTCGATTACCGGAATCGTTAGGGACAGCTCTTATGCTCCGGTTGAAGGAGCCGTGGTCAAGGCGGTCAAAGGTATAAAAACTTACTCCGCGCAAACCGATGCTTCCGGGAGATACGTGCTTTCTGATGTGCTCGGCGAAAGCGGCTATACGGTTACGGCAAGCAAATCCGGATATTTGAACGGCTCGGTCTCGGCGGTCTCCGTGACGGCGTTGGCTGAAACATCAGCCGTTAACCTGAAGCTTGCCACGCTAATTCCGCTCGTGAATGCCGGCTTCGAGACGCAGGGCGCGAATAGATATACGATTCCGGGCTGGACGATAACCGGAACGGAGAATGCAACCTATACCCAAACGCATGCGAGTTCGAAGGATGGCAGCTACGTCTTCTCGAATTGGCTGGCCGGCGCGTATACGTCAGATGCGAATCAGACGGTTACGGGACTGGCGAACGGCTATTATTCGGTATCTGCCTGGTTCTACAATGGCGGCGACCAAAAGGAATATTACATGTATGCCAAGGACGCAAGCGGCGAGCTGGCACGGCTGGATATTCCGAAATCGAGTACGATGACGGAGCACAGCATGAATGTGCTGGTGGAGCAAGGCGAGCTGACGATTGGCTTCTATGCCGATGCTAATGCAGGAAACTGGGTAAACGTCGACATGGTTACGTTAGGATATTTGGGAGCTGGAAGCGGAGCGATTACGGGAACGGTTACGGATGAGGAAGGCGGCATGCTTGCGGATGCAAGCGTAAGCGTGACGGTTAACGGAATCGAGTATTCGGCGACAACGAATCATGCTGGAGCGTTCAGCTTGCCGGATGTGCCGGTTGGAACAGGGTATTCGGTTAAGGCAAGCAAAGCCGGCTATCAGACGAAATCTGCGGCTGGCATAATCGTTGCCGATAAGCAGACGACTGCCGGAGTAACGATCACACTGGAGGCTGACGCGGTAGAACCAACCCCGTCGCCGACGCCGACCCCGGGCCCTGCAGCCACGCCGACACCCGCTGCTACGCCGGCACCGGCAGTGCAGACCATAAAGGCTGATTTGAAGCAAGGTACAAAAAATGAAGCGGAGCAAACGCTCACGTTGAATGTTCAACCGTCTACCGAGGGAACGGCTATGCTCATCGAAATTCCTGCGCTGCAGGTCACGGAAGCTGCCAATGAAGAGCTGAAGGCCATCATCGTGAATACGGGAATTGCGGCGGTATCGCTTGCGCCGAGCATGTTAAAGGCGCATATTCAAGCTGCTTCAGGCAGCGTGCAGCTCACGGTTGCGGCAGCAGACAAAACCTTATTGCCAAGCGAGATTCAGAAGGCGGTTGGCGATCATGCGGTAATCGATTTTAATTTAACCGTTGACGGCAAAAAAATCGCTCAATTTGAACCGAATACGGTCAGGGTTGAACTGCCTTACAAGCTGAAGCAGGGCGAGGATCCGAATAATGTGTTGGTTTATTACATCAGCGAGGACGGTAAGCTGGAGCTCGTTAAAAATGCCAGCTACCAACCCGGTCATTCGACGATTGCATTTAGCCCGGCTCATTTTAGCAAATATGCGGCAGTCTACAAAAAAGAAATCCTATTCACGGATATCGCCGGCGCCGCATGGGCGCAGCAAAGTATTGGGTTCTTGGCAGCAAGAGGAATCCTCAGCGGTTTCGAGGATCTAACCTTCAAACCGTCAGCCTCCGTAACGAGAGCGCAATTCGTACAGATGCTGATGAACGTATTGGATGTGAAAACAGAAGGAGCAGCTTCTGGCTTTACGGACGTAAAGGCGGATGCCTGGTATGCTTCTTCCATTGCAGCCGCGCAAAAGCTCGGCATTGTGAAGGGAAAGACAGATGGAAGCTTCGGCGTGCAGGATGAAATTAGCCGCGAGGAAATGGCCGTTCTTCTCTATCGTGCAGCCCAAGCGGTTAACGCGAAGCTGGAGGGGAAAGAAAACGGAGCGGCATTCTTGGATGAGCAGCAAATTTCCACTTTTGCTAAGGAAGCGGTGAAAGAGCTGCAGCAAACCGGGCTTGTCACCGGAACGGGGCAAGGGAAGTTTGCGCCGCAAGGACACGCAACGCGGGCGCAGGCTGCGGTTATTTTAGAGAGAATGTATCGCCTAATCTATTAAATCGCTCCACGAAAAGGACGCTTCCGAACCGGCAGCGTCCTTTTCGCTTGATGTGGTTAAATAAGCAACCAATATGTTGTGAATATGCCCTATTATGCCCATTGGAGGTTTGATACGATAGCAGGGAATACCATCTTGAGGGATTGGAGAGGTACAAATTGTTTATTCCCTTTGAAGCAAGAAGTCTGTCAGATTGGAACATCTATTCAAGCAGCAGCCAAGAGACCGCGAGCATTTTGTTTGACGGCCAGACGTCTGTAGAATATCTCAATATAGAAAAAAAAAGCGCTTACCGTTTCGTCGTCTCGCAAACCATAAAGCAATTAGAGCCGGGCTATTATACGTTAACCGCCATAATCAAAAACGGTGGCGGGCAGCCAAAATGCTACATTTACGCTGACGCTGCGAGCGGCGAAATGAGGCTGACCAGCCTGCCGGTCTCATCCGAGTGGCTGGAGGTAATCGTTCGAGGCATCGAGGTTAGGGAAGGTGAATGCACAATCGGCCTTTATGCCGAAGCGAACGGAGGGAATTGGTGCAGCATTCATTCTTTCGAGCTGGTACGCAGCGATCGTCCCTACGAGCTTCTAAAGGGCGGCGATATATCCGAACTGCCGCGCATTGAAGAAAACGGCGGCATTTACAGGGATCGGCATGAGCCGAAGGACGGCTTGGAGATTTTGAAAGCGTACGGTCACAATATCGTTCGGATCCGGCTTTATAACGATCCGGGCAATCCTGATTTTTGGCCCTCCAACCAGCTGGATGAGCGTGGGTACCAGAATGAGGAACGAACGCTTGCTTTGGCTAAGCGGGCAAAGGAGCAGGGCTTCCAGATTCAATTTTCTTTCCATTACAGCGACTATTGGACAAACGGGCTGGCTCAGCATAAGCCGCATGCTTGGGAGGGACTCGCCTTTGATGAGCTTAAAGAGGCATTGTATCAGTATACCCGTGATTTCATGGAACGCTTGGTCAAGCAAGGGACCGCGCCGGAATACGTATCGCTAGGCAATGAAATTCAAGGCGGCATGTGTTATCCGGACGGCTCAGTCGACAATTGGCCGCAGCTCGCGGAGCTGCTGAAGGCAGGCTGCCGTGCGGTGAAGGAAATATCGGAGCAAAGCAAGATAGTCATTCATCTGGACGGCGCGACGGAGGATGAGAAGTATGAGCAGTTTTTTGGCAGCTGCGAGCGTTACGGCGTGCCTTACGATATTATCGGGCCTTCGTATTATCCTTTCTGGACGCAGGCTTCGGTTCAGCAGCTCGTCGATTTTTGCAATAAGCTCGTCCATCGATTCGATAAGGATATTCTCTTAATGGAGACGGGTTATAACTGGAATGCGGCAACAGGCAACGGCATAAGAGGGCAGCTGGAGAATAACGGGCCCGAGCCGTACGAGAGCACGCCGGAAGGCCAGCGGGATTTTCTATACTCCTTGATGAACGGAATCAAACAGGTGGAGCAGGGCAGATGCCTCGGCGTACTTTACTGGGATCCGGTCATGATTTACGTACCGGGCGTCGGTTGGCAAAAGGATGCTCCGAATGTCGTCGATAATACGACGTTATTTGATTTTGACGGAAATGCGCTGCCTGCGATGCTTGCGTACAAGTACAACAATTAAACGACTTCAATAGCAATGCTTAATATAGGAGAAATAGCATGCGATATTCAATCGGATTGAGCCGATTCCCTATTACACGTCCACGTTGTTTAGAATTTTAGCTAACATTACGATGATGAAGAAAGCCGGAATATCCGCGATAGTGCTGATATTCCGTTTTTTTTGTGAATAATGAGAATCTGTGTATTGCACGGTTAATAAAAACATTGTAAATGATCTGTTTTTAAAGGTTGAAATATCCCGAGTGTCCACGTAAGGTGAAGAGGGCGAAATCAATCGCATGACAGATGCCCATACCACATCCTGCAGAGGTGCGAAGCCATTATGCCGAAAATAAACCTATTTACCAAAATCGTTGCATTAATCATTATCATGCTGACGCCGATTTTGCTTCTTTATTTCTATTCGAATAAGACAAGCACGGATGTGCTTCGCGAGGAGCTCAACAAATCGAATACGAATCAGCTCGTTTTTTTTCAAAACGAAGTCGATACAACGATCGATTCGATGGCTATCTGGCCTGACCTGCTTATCCAGGACCCCGACATTTCATCCTTACGCGATATTTACACGGAAATGCATGAGCTGGATCTGAGAACGATTACGCTCATCAAACGAATACAAACGAAGCTCGCCATCCAGCAAAACTCATCGAAATGGCGCAGCAGCCTGCATATTTATTCTCCGGTTATTCATCGGGATATCTCCGATCATGACGCTGTTCAATATGACGATGAGGATTTGAAAAAAAGATTGAAGCCCGGCTGGCAGGTGAAGGTGCTTGAAAACGGAGATAGGGAAAGAATCGTTTTTTCCCGGTATGCGGTAACCCCGTATTCCAGCTATCTGGATCCAAGCGGCTCCAATTTGATTATAGAGGTTCAGTTCGACAGCTCGAATATTAAGGATATGCTGGACAAGTTCAAGAGCGGCGGGCGCAGGGAGCCGTTTTACTATAGCGAAGATGTGGGAATCATCTATAACCGTTCGGTCGATAAGGAATTGACGAATCAGGTACTGATGCATCTGAAGTCGGAGCCGCTGCAGGATATGGAGAGCAGGACGGTTCAGGTGGGAGAAGAGAAATATATGGTCAATATCGTCAAGTCGGAAACGATGGGCTGGCATTTGATCGATTATATTCCGATATCCGAAATCATCCGGCCGATTCAAAAAACCAATCAATTGTTTTATGTATCCATGGCAGCCCTGCTGCTGCTTTGCTGTATTGCGGCCTATCTCTTGTATGCGCAGGTGCAGGTGCCTATCAAACGTCTCGTCATCGGTTTCCAAAAGCTGAAAAACGGGGATTATTCGGTACGCATGAAGCCGCGCGGCAGGAGTGAATTCGGCTTTTTGTATACGCGCTTCAACCTAATGGTAGCCCAAATCCAAGAGTTGTTCGAAACGGTCTATTTGGAAAAAATCCATGTGCGGGAAGCTCGTCTGAAACAGCTGCAGTCGCAAATCAACCCGCATTTCTTTTACAATTGTTTTTCGTTCATATCGAGTATGGCTAAATTGGAGAAAAATGACGCGGTCGTTGCCATGTCCCATCATTTATCGAATTACTACCGGTACACGACAAGGCAGGAACGCGATCTTGTAGCTTTGTCGGAGGAAATCAATTTCGTAACGAGCTATCTGGAAATCCAGAAGATGCGCATGGCAAGGCTGAATTATGCCATCCATTTGCCGTCGGAGATGCTTCACCTAGAGATTCCTCCGCTAATGCTGCAGCCGCTCGTAGAGAATGCGGTTATTCATGGCATTGAAGCTTGGTCGGATGCTTCGGTCATCCAAATTACAGGCGAATGGCATGAGGATGGGGCAAGACTGATCGTTGAGGATGACGGGAAAGGGATGAGCGCTGAGGATATTCTGATCCTTCAGCACAAAATGCTGAATCAAATGGATGAAGAGATGGGCTGCGGGCTTTGGAACGTGCATCAGCGCATGCATTTGCGCTTCCGCGGAGCCGCGGGAGTGAGCTTCTCGACATCCGATCTTGGGGGATTAAAAGTCACGATTACATGGTCAACAGCTTAGAGAAAGAGGGTATTCCGATGATTGAAATTCTATTAATCGATGATGAATCTTATGTAACCGGGAGTTTGGAGAAAACAATCCCATGGTCATCGATTGGCGTGAAGAGCGTCTATCAGGCGGCGTCCGCCTTTGAAGCGCTGGAGCTGCTGGAAGAGAATGCGATCGACATTGTCGTAACCGACATTGCGATGCCGGAAATGAACGGACTGGAGCTCGTGCAGGAAATCGGCCAGCGCTGGCCGCATATCAAATGTGTGTTATTGACGGGGCATTCGGATTTTGAATATGCCAAGAAGGCGGTTCAGCTGCAGGCTTTTGATTATATTTTGAAGCCGGTTAATGATGATGAATTCGTAAAAACCGTATCCGGGGCAATCGAAGCGCTCAAGGATGAATGGGAGCAAGCCGAGAAATACCAGCAGCTGTTATATGACCGCAAATCCGATTTCAAGGTGCTGCGCGCGAATTTCATGGTTGATCTCGTGCTCGGGAGACAGCTATCTCCGAAAACGATCAAGGAAAAGCTGGCGCAATATGAACTCCCGCTTACGATGGAGCGTCCTACCGTCATGATGCTGGTACAGCTGGGCAAGCAGTTCTCGCATTTGGATTACAGCTCCGTCTCGCTGATGGAATTCGCCGTCGGCAATATCGCGGAGGAATCGTTCTCGAACCATTTTAACGTATGGCACTGCAAGGCGCCGCATGAATATTTGCTGATTATCGCCCAGCCAAAGCATGAGACAGGCGAGAAATCGGATTACAGCGCGGAGAACCGCAGCCAACGCAAAACGAATTTGGCGGATGCGACGAAGATGCTTCGCGCCAATGTCAGCAACTACCTTAAGGGCGAGATTTCGATTGTCGTTACCGATTGGTTTCAATTTCCGGAATCGATAACGACGGCTTACCGCGCGGGGCTTGGCGCGATGTTCATGATTGCCAACGAAGAGCAGCATTCGGTTCATTTTCTCGAGGACCGCGTGAGCAAGGACCATGTTTTCGTGAAATCGATGGAAACCCTGTACAAGCCGCCGACGATGATCACGCTGCTGGAATCGAAGCGCTGGGATGCGGTGGAGCAGAAAATCAAAGATGTTTTTGCTGATCTGAAACAAACCAGATATTCGCGCGAGCATCTTTACGAGGTTTATTTGGCGCTGACTAACGCTTTTATGTATATTGCGCACAGGCAGGGACAATATGTTTCGCAGATTAACGAACTCGGCATCGATTTTATTCTGGACCAAACGATGGTTCTGTCTCCCGACCGTCTGGAGGAGTGGTCGATCAGCGTCCTGAATAAGCTGCATAGCGAGCTGTCGGTAAACGAGGAAAGCGCAAAAAGCTTCATCGTGAAGCAAGTGCAGGAAATTGTGGCGACGAATCTGAGTCAAGACACGACGGTGAAAACGATCGCGGACCGCGTCTTTTTGCATCCCGTTTATCTCTCCAAGGTATTTAAAGCGGAAACCGGTGAAAGCTTAAGCGAATGGATCATCGGGATGAAAATGGAGCGGGCGTTGTATTTGCTCAAAAATACAAACAAGAAGATCTATGAAATCACGAGCGAGCTGGGATACCAAAATCCGCAATATTTCAGCAAAACGTTCAAAAAATATTACGGTATGACGCCCCAGGAGTTCCGAGAGCAGTAAAGTAGTTGCAAAAGGTGCAGATATGTTCGCATTGTGTCATAGGCTGGGACTGTCGACCCGCCTATAATTAAACCTGTAGAACATAACATGAGGGGGATTACAATGAGTACGAAAATAAAAAAACGGTTCACGTTTGCGCTTAGCATGCTGCTGATCGTATCTGCCATCGTTGGCTGCTCGAATAACGGCAACAAGACGGAACCGACAAATACGGCAAACGGCAATGCTGCTGCGGGCAATGAGGAAAACCCTTACAAAGAGAAATATGATCCGCCGGTTACGATCTCCACAGTATGGGGCGTCGATCCTGCGCTGACCTTCCGCGAAGGCGAAACGATTGAAAACAACGTTGCAACCAAATGGGCGCTGGATACGCTTGGCATTAAAGTAGAATCGCTTTGGTCCGTAACGGATACGAATGGTGCTTTTGCTACAAAAATGCGTCTGGCGATGTCTTCCGGTCAAAAAATGCCGGATGTAGCGGTTATCGGTGACAAGCTGCTTGCGCAGGACCTCATTGATTCCGGCATGTTCCAAGACGCGGGCGCGCTGTTCGATAAATACGCGAGCGAGAAATGGAAAGCAGCTATGAACCTTGACCCAACCGTTTGGAACGCTTATATCAAAGACGGCAAACGTATTGGTATTCCGGTTCTTGACTACGCGTACAACAGTGATTATGTGCTTTGGATCCGTCAAGATTGGCTGGATAAACTGAAGCTGGAGGCTCCAAAAACGATTGCGGAGCTTGAAGCCGTAATGGAAGCCTTTAAGAACAACAATCCGCAAGGACTCGCACCGGACAAAGTCGTTCCGCTAAGCGTCGGCTTTAAAACGTCGATGAACACATGGATGGGCGACCCGTCATGGGTATTCGGGGCATACGGCACGCTGCCATCCCAGTGGAATACCGCTGCGGACGGAACCCTGGAGTACGGTTCTACGAACCCAGGCATGAAGCAAGGTCTAATCAAACTGAAAGAATGGCGCGACAAAGGCTACATCCCGAAAGAAGCAGCGCTATGGGATGAGAACAAAACCTCCGAGCCGGCAGTTGCGGGAACAGCGGGAATTATCCCTGGACCATATTGGATGAGCGGATGGCCTCTTCTAGATACGGCGAAAAACGTTGAAGGTGCAGTATGGAAGCCTTATGCGATTCCTACAGGCGAAGACGGCACGGCAATGCGTCACGGCACGCATTTTGTAAACGGCGTTATTCTGATTAACAAAGAGATGAAAAATCCTGAAGCATTCTTTACTTATGAGAACTATCTGTTTGAAAATCTGGCTGATCCGCAATCCGGCAGCCCGTTCGAGCTAGGCGCTTTCGAAGGTTATGATTACGCGCTTGACGCAAGCGGCAAGCCTTTGTATTTGGATGATGTGCCGGGCGGCGCAATCACGGCTCCGCTTCGCTACTTCATCGTACGTGACGGCGCCCGTATTCCTGATGCGCAGTTCAAAGCATTGCTGAACCTGGCAGAAGGCAAGGAAGCAACGACGACGCGCGAGAAAGAAGTCGTGGCGCAATACGGACCGCAAACCGCTCTTGCCGCTACTGTCGTAATGGAGCAAGAGGCGATCTCCAAAAAAGATATGTTTGTAGGCCCATCCACAAAAACAATGAAATCGCGCATGGATTATTTGAAGAAAATCGAAGCGCAAACGTTCAACGAAATCATTTACGGCGCGAAGCCGGCAGAAGCATTCGATGAATTCGTGAAGAGCTGGAAATCATCCGGCGGCGACGATATCACGAAGGAAGTTAATGAGTGGTATTCGAGCGTTGCAAAATAATGCAAACCAAAAAAATGCGGCCCCTAAGGGGCCGCATTTTTTTGGTGCGCACGTCAAAAGAGGTTGCATTTGTGCCATGAATGTTGGGTTTATTAGCTACTTCGATTTTTCATGCGCTGATATAATTTTATTATAAAGAAACGCAGGCGGCATACGCGCCTTGGAAGAGGCGGATCGCGTTCAACATTTCATCCAGCGGGAGGAACAAAACATGTCACAGCAGCAAACGCTTCAACAAGACGACATCTCGGTATCTGTTGTCAAATCAAAAGGAAAACCGCTGTTTTATTACCTTATAAAACAATGGCCGTTTCATCTGATGGTGCTTCCATCCCTCGTCTTTCTCATCATCTTCGCGTATTTGCCTATGGGTGGTTTGGTAATGGCCTTTCAGGATTATAAACCTTGGCTTGGCTTGACCGGTTCGGAATGGGTAGGGCTGGACCAGTTCCGATATTTATTTGAGAGGGAGGACAGCCTTCAGGTTATTTGGAACACGCTGATCATTGCGATTTTCAAAATGGTGCTTAACCTGGTTGCTCCGTTTATGTTCGCCATTCTCTTGAATGAGATTAGAAAGCAGCTCGTAAAGCGTTTCGTACAGACTCTTGTTTATTTGCCTCACTTCTTGTCCTGGGTCATTTTGGGCGGGATTTTGACAGATCTGCTGTCCACGGAGGGCGGACTCGTGAATCGCCTGCTGACCGGCGTTTTCGGCATTCAGCCGATCTTCTTCCTCGGCAATGGCGACTGGTTCCGCTTTACGGTAATCCTCTCCGATGTATGGAAGGAGTTCGGCTTCGGAACGGTCGTATTCCTAGCGGCGCTTGCCAACATCAATCCGTCGCTCTATGAAGCGGCTGAAGTAGACGGCGCTAACCGCTGGAAGCAAACGCTCCACATTACCGTTCCGTCGATGATTCCGATTGCGATCGTCGTCGGTACGCTGGCACTCGGAAACGTGCTGAATGCGGGCTTCGATCAAATCTTCAACTTGTATAACTCATTGGTTTACGCAAAAGGCGACATTATCGATACCTTCGTATACCGGACAGCCATATTGAACGGCGAGATGGGCTTTGGAACCGCCATCGGATTGTTCAAATCGGTGATCAGCTTTGTGTTGGTCGTCATTTCGTACCGCCTGGCTTACAAGCTGGCGAACTATAGAATCTTTTAATAAAGGAGGCCGTGCGGCATGTATCATAAATCACCATCCTATCGCATTTTCAATACGTTTAATACAGTCCTGCTGATCGTTCTAGCCTTGCTTTGCGTCATTCCGCTCCTGCATGTGTTCGCGGTATCGCTTAGCGCAAAAGCTGCGGCAGATGCCAATATCGTCGGGCTTTGGCCGGTCGACTTCACGCTGGAGGCTTACAGAAAAACGACAAGCAACCCGATCTTTCTGAACTCGATGTGGATCGCCGTTCAAAGAACGGTCATCGGCACGCTGCTCACGCTGGTGCTATCCTTTTTGGCCGCTTACCCGCTGTCCAAAGAAAATCATGCTTTCCGCGGCAGAAACATCTATGCCTGGCTGTTCGTGTTCACGATGCTGTTTAACGGCGGACTTGTCCCTTTCTACATGGTCATTCAGAAGATCGGCTTAATGGACAATTTTTGGGTACTTGTGCTTCCTGGCGCAGTTAACGTATTCTTGACGATCCTTATGCTTAACTTCTTCCGCGGTGTTCCCAAGGAGCTCGAGGAAGCAGCATTAATCGACGGTGCCGGCCATTTCCGGACCTTGTTCAGCATCTATTTGCCGGTTTCGCTGCCGGCGATCGCGACTCTAGCCTTGTTCAGCATGGTATTTCATTGGAACTCTTGGTTCGACGGTTTGCTCTATATTGGCGATCCAAAAAAATATCCGCTGGCAACCTTTCTTCAGACCGTTATCATTCAGCGCGATATGAGCTCGATGAGCATCAATCCCGCCGATCTTGCCTTGATCTCGCAAAAAACGGTGAAATCGGCTCAAATTTTCATAGGCGCGCTTCCGATCCTAATCGTATATCCGTTCCTTCAGAAGTTCTTTGTAAAAGGCTTGGTTATGGGTTCGGTTAAAGAGTAAACCCTGCATTGCATAGACAGAAACAGAGGCACCTAGCATAGCGCTAGGTGCCTCTGTCATGCCCAATTATGCGGGTTTGTCCTGCAGATTCTTCGCGGAAGGCCCGACAGCCAGTTCCTTCACCGATTGAACGCTGATCACGCGCTCGATTAAATATGCACCCCCTAGGAAGATAAGGAAAATATTCGGATAGCCGTATCGGGAGAAGGCGACGAATGGAAAATAGATGACGGTAAAATAGGCGAGCGTCAGCAATACGAGCAAATACGGGATATTGCGGCGGGCAATCGCATTGACGAGCATAAGCAGCAATCCCGCAGTGCTAATAAGCATCATAATAAAATGAATTAAGACAACAAGCGGATGCGGAATGTTAAATACCGTTTTCCAATAGTAAGGTCCGAGATAGAGACCGGTAATTTTATCAACCGTGTACCACTTCAGATATTCCATGGGATGATGCTTAAAGCCGTAGCTAATGATTTTTTTGGCAGTGTCCGCCATATCGTCATCTGAGCCTGCGAACAAGCTGGCCCTGTCCGGAGCCGCATACTCAGGGTGAGCATCGAAGAATTGTTTCTCTGGAGCCGCGTTATTGATAAGAGCCCCGAGCAGCATCGGATTTCCGGCGGACTTGGTAAAAGGAATAAATTGGTCGAACGTTATGTAATTCCGGATCCACCATGGGCAGAGCAGCAGCACCATCGTGACGGAGATGATGACCGTATGCTTCACGATTGTTTTCAAAGACACTTTATTAATCAGCCATAATAGAAATAGGACGACGGGAAAGAGACCGGTATGCGGTTTGAAATAACAGCCCATGACGACCAGCACCGCGACGATGATATAATGCTTCGTTTGATTGCTGCGTAACGCCAAGAGACTGAAACAAACCAACAGGATAAAGATCGTCCGGAAAATCGTCTCCGACAAAATAACGCCCGATGAGAAATAATCCGGCAGATAGAAAGCCGACGCGATACTCGCGATAAGGGCAGTCCTGCTGTTAAACAAAGCATTGGCAAGAACAAAAATCAAATAAACGGAAAAGGCCTGAAGCGCTACCTGCAGCATCCGAAACGCGATAACAGCGGCATCGCCTTGTCCAAAGATCAGCATAAATCCAGACAATACAAAAGGCATCCCCGGCATAATAAAGGAAGAAGGCTCCTCGCCGCTGTTATAAGCAAGCGTATGCTTATTCAATAAAATTTTTGCGCTATTGACGTATTTCACGTCATCATTGTTCAGCTTCTCGTAGGAGCCTAGCAAGAAATGATCGCCGTAAAGGAGAACAGACGCGGAACTGATTGCGAAAACAAGAAGAATGGTAAGAAGAAGAGTGATTTTGACCGGCTTTGATACGTGATTCAGTTTAAACAAAACGACACACCTCTCGAATATATTTCTATAGGGATAAACAGAATTTACCTATATTTCAATTATAACGCATATGGGATAAAAATTGTTTCAGATCCGCAAACTGCCCCGTCTGCTATTTTTGGCGTCTATAAACGGAAGTACAATTGCTTTCTGACCACCTGGATTGCCTTGGACCGGGTGAAGGATCGGCCGTATGACATCCGGGCGATGGTTCAGCGGAAGCCGAAAGGCTCCTGGGTCTGTACGGGCTTTATGGTAAAAGTAGGCGGGCGCAACAAAATCGTAACGAAATATTACCAGGGCGGGGCTATTTATACGCTGAAAATGCTTGGCGCGGAGCAGGGGATTTCATCCAAGAAGACAGCTGGACGCGTGCGGAAACTTACGGATACCGCTTTGCAGATATCGAACGTTTTAAGCAAGCACCGCTCGGGGAGGCATGAGCTTGGCATTGACTTTGCCTATGATAAGAAGGGGCATCTATGGGTGCTTGAGGTGAATTCCAGTCATCCGCAATTTCATCCGCTTAAACGGCTCGATCCCCCGGCCTATAAAAAAATGAAGCGCCTTGCGGCCAGCTACGGCAGGCGCGAAGCCACATAAAAGCAGGCCGGCAAATCGCCGTACTTGTTTTTTATGAACTTTAATGATTGCGCTTACCCCGATGATTGAAAAGTATCATTTTTAGTTGTTCAGGCTTCTATTAGTGTTTTGGGTATCGAGCTAGAATACAAGTAGAACAACAAGAGCAAGGGGGATTGAGTAGTGGCGCAGCTATCCGTTAATGAAGAACTCATAACTAAACCAAAAACTAAAAATGCGTTTCTGAAATTTTTGAAGCAAATGGACATCCAATTGATGGTGCTGCCGGCATTGCTTCTCATCATCGTGTTCAGCTACATACCGATGTACGGCGTATTAATGGCTTTTCAGGATTACAGTATTTTCAAAGGCTTTATGGCAAGCGAATGGGTTGGCTTGAAGCATTTCGACATGTTTTTCAGCTCGCCGGAGTTTTTTGAGGTCATGCGAAATACGATTGTCATCAGCTTATTGAAATTTTGCATTGGCTTCCCGGCACCGATCGTACTGGCTTTAATGCTTAACGAAGTGAAAAACATGATGTTCAAGCGTCTCGTGCAAACGGTAAGCTACCTGCCGCACTTTATGTCTTGGGTCATCGTTGCGGGACTCATCATGTCGATGCTTTCTACCGATAATGGCAGCGTTAATATTTTGCTGGAGAAAATGAATTTCATAGAGGAGCCGATCAACTTCCTGTCGCTTCCGGAATTGTTCTGGTCCATCCTTGTCTCCACGGGCGTATGGAAAGAAATCGGCTTCGGCTCCATCGTATATCTCGCGGCTATCGCAAGTATTGATCCAAGCATGTACGAAGCGGCGTCCATGGATGGCGCGAGCAAGTTTAAACAGATTTTCTTGATTACCCTGCCTTCGATCATGCCAGTTGTTTTGATCTTCATGATTCTTGCTATCGGCAATCTGCTCAATGCAGGGTTCGAGGACATTCTCCTGCTTGCCGTCAATCCGGTGCTCCGGGATGTGTCCGATGTCATCGATACGTACGTCTACCGGGTGGGGATACAGAGCTCAAGGTACTCTTACGCCACTGCAGTCGGCTTGTTCAAAGCAGTAATCAGCGTCGGACTTCTGACGATGGCGAACTACCTGGCGCGCAGAGCCGGCAGCAGCTTGTGGTAAACTATACAATTAGCCCGGAAAGGCGGAGGATGCAGTGATCAGGCTCAGCTTCGGAGACCGCGTCATGACGGTAACCATCTATATCATACTTACGTTATTAGCTTTTCTTACCTTTTACCCATTCTGGAATGCGCTCGTCATTTCATTTAATGCCGGCATAGATACGGCTAAGGGCGGCGTCACCTTTTGGCCGCGCACCTGGACGCTGGAGAACTACGGCATCGTCTTCAAGGACAAGCGTCTGGTCGGCGCATTTCTAGTCTCGATTGCCAGAACGGTCGTCGGTACGGCGGCATCCATTCTTGTAACGGCCATATTCGCATACGGCATTTCGAAGAAAGAGCTGATGGGCCGCAAGTTTTACATGATTTTATGTATCATCACGATGTATTTCAGCGGCGGGCTTATTCCATCCTTTCTCCTGATTCGCGAGCTTCACCTGATGAATACGTTCTGGGTATTCATTATCCCTTCGCTGGTCAGCGTGTGGAACATGATTATTTTCCGGACCTTCTTCCAAGGCTTGCCCGCAGGTCTCGAGGAATCGGCCAAAATTGACGGAAGCGGCAATTGGGGCATTTTCTTCCGGATCGTCGTTCCGCTCTCCGGACCCGTGATTGCGACACTATCGCTGTTTACCGCTGTTTTTCATTGGAATGACTGGTTTGGTCCAAGCATTTACATCACCAATGAAAAGCTTCTGCCTATACAAACGATGTTAAAGCAGATTTTGAATTCGAACATCGTATCAGACCAAATGTCGCAGCTTGATTCCGCGGCACAAGGGCAACTAGCCAAAATGAGAACGGTGACGAGCAAATCGTTGTCCATGGCGACCATGATGGTAGCCACGATTCCCATTATTATGATTTATCCTTTCGTGCAAAAGTATTTCGTAAAGGGTGTACTGGTCGGCTCCTTGAAAGAGTAGCAGGCAGCGTATGAAAAGCGGTTTAGAGCGTAAGCTTTGAACATATAAAAAAGAGCTTGAAAGGGGATTTTATACAGATGAAAGCGAAAAGTAAACTGCTCGTCCCTATCGTCTCCGCTTTTATGGCCGTTTCTTTATTGGCAGGATGCAGCGGCAACGGCGGTAATTCCGGCAATTCCGGCAACGGAGAAACATCAAACAACACGGCGGATGCGAATAACAGCAACAAACCGGCATCGGTTTATGAGCTGGGCAAGGAGCAGCTAGATTTTACGCTTTACGGTCATTATGATTGGTACACAATGCCTGCTTGGGGCGGGGATATTACAAGCACATGGATTAGAGATACGAAGAAAGTCAATGTAAAACCTATCCATTCCGGCGGCGCGGCTCCTCAGAAGCTGAACACAATGATCGCAACCGGCGACCTGCCTGACGCGATCTGGCTGGAGCGTGTCGATGTGGAAAAACTGCGCAGCGCAGATCTCCTCGTACCTTTCGACGACTACCTGGACAAATATCCTAACCTGAAAAAATGGCTCGGCGATGAAGGCATCAACATGCTTCGTTCCGAGGACGGCAAGCTCTATCAGTTCCCTAACTGGTACACGAAACAGCCGAACGGCAACGCCGGCTATGTCGTTAACAAAAAGATCTATACGGAGCTTGGCTCGCCTAAGCTTGAAACAACGGATGATCTATACAATTACTTAAAGCTCGTGAAAGAAAAGTATCCGGACGTAGTTCCTTATGAGCCGCATTTGGCAAAAGACGGACAAGGCCTTGACGTATTGTACTCGGCTTTCAAAGAAAATGATCAGAAGTTTCCAGGCATGCGCGCTGTCCCTAACGGCGATAAGCTGACTTCGATTTTCCTTGATCCGGAGTACCGCGAAATGATGCAGTATACATCGAAGCTGTTCCGCGAGAAATTGATCACGCAGGATGCCATGACGCAAACGATCGATCAAATTACGGAAAAAGTAATGACCGGCCGAGTAGCGGTATTCGCAGCGGCAAGCCCGACGGAAATCGCGATGCAAGCGCATGCCGAGCTCGTGAAAAATGATCCGGAAGCGGGATATTTCATGATTTGGCCGATTCACAAAGAAGGCTTGGACAAAGATAAAATTTTCCCTGGTACTTATGGTATGCTTGGTTGGAACGTAACAGTTATTACGAAAAAAGCGAAAAACCCAGAAGCGATTTTCGCTTTCTATGACTGGCTGACAGGCCCTGAAGGCCAAAGCGCATTGATGTGGGGACCTCCAGGCATCTACTGGGATGGCGTAGAAGCGGACGGCGAAACACCGATTTTCACGGACAAATATACATCTGAAGCAGGAGAGATGGCAAAGCTTCAAGGCATTACAACGAACTTGAATTGGGTTGGTAACACCGTATTCATCGACTCAACGAAAGCGAAGTTCGAAGCGACTTTGCCGGTAGAGCAGCAGAACTGGTCGACTCGCTACCAACGTGAAATCACTTGGAAAACACAGTCGAACGCTACGGAGTTCATCAACATCGATCCGCAGCCGGAAACCGAAGAAGGCATTATTCGCCAGCGTATCGAGGATCTCTATCTTGAGGTAAGGGCAAAAGCGTTGTTTGCAAAGGATGACGCGGAAGTGCTGGCAATCCTTGATCAAGCGGAGAAGGATGCGCAATCGGCGGGCTACGATAAGCTGCTGGCATTCAAAACGGAAAAATGGCAAGCGAATCTTGCAAAAATGAAAGCGGAATAATAGATAGATTTTCATAAAACGGCGGGTATACTAAGCTATTTAGTGTACCCGAGTTTTTTCGTTTCTGTAGAATCTTTTTTTTGGCATTAACCTATATCGCGTTTTCCTAATTGGAGCTGAGAACATCATGTATAAAGTATTGCTTGCAGACGACGAGAGGCTGGATTTGGAAGGAATGCGTACCTTTATCCCTTGGCAGGATCTTGGTATGGAGGTTGTCGCGGGGGTACTGAACGGCTTTGACGCCTGTAAAGTACTGGACGCGGAAAAGATAGACATTATCGTTACCGACGTCCGTATGCCGAATATGACGGGGCTGGAGCTGGCAAGACGCGCGCTTGAGCTGTCCAAGGATATTAAAATTATATTCGTCAGCGGCTATCAGGATTTCAGCTACGTGAAGCAGGCATTATCACTCAACGCTGTTAATTATGTGCTGAAGCCGATGGATGATCAGGAGCTGATTGATTCCTTACTCAAGGTTCGCGAGGATTTGGATCAAGAACGGCAGAGGCAGGATGCTTATTGGCAGATGGTTCCGATCGTTAAGAATGAATATTTGCTGCAGCTCTTGGAAGGGACGAGCAGTGTGCGTACGGTTGAGATCCTGAACCAGGAATATGAGATGAACCGTTTCCGTTATCCGGGAATGGCTGCGGTTATCGAAATTGACGATCGGTCATGGAAGCAAAGCGACGAGAGCGAACCTGAACGGGATGAGATGCAGCAGGTTGTTTCGATTTGTACGGAGCTTGGCGTAAGGCAAATTTGCAAAATAAGCAAAACCCGCATCGCAATCCTTATCGAGCAAGCGGATAACGGGAATTTGCCGGAGCGGATGATCAGCCATGTAAACGAACAGCATGCTTTTTCGATTACGGCAGGAGTAGGGGAGCAGTGCCGTTCCTTCAGCGAGTTGTCCCATTCCTACAAGCAGGCTGTAGAAGCTTTGGATCTGAAAATGTTCTATGGCAAGGGCAGGGTCATTGGATACGGAGAGGTTAGGCCTGCGGAGAAAGAGGATGTCAAGCATCTCGACGCAAAGCTTGAAGCGTTATTTGTAGCGATGTCAGCGTATGAGCTGGTTCGTATTCATGACGAGCTTGATGATTTGTTCCAGATTGCCAAAAGCTTGAAATCAAAGTTTACGCTGCGGAATTATGCGCTCTATATCGTGATGAAGCTTGATAATTATTTGCAACGAACGAACGAAAACGTGTTCCAGCTCCTCGGCATGGAATTGAATAATTATGAAATTATCATGCAGTTCGAAACCATCAACGACATTCATCTGTGGCTGCGGCGCAGGGTTTATGAAATATCGGAGACGCTGCAGGCGAATAAGTCCAAAAAAAATTGGAAGCTCATCAAGCAAATGATCGACTACATGAAAGAGCGTACGCAGGATAACATCACGCTGCGCGATTTGGCAGAGCAATTTTCGCTCTCGCCGAACTATCTCGGCCTGATTTTCAAAGAGGAAACGGGCAAAAATTTCAGTGAATATTTCATCCAGCTGCGCATGGAGGAAGCCTGCCGGCTGCTCAAAACGACCAATATGAAAATATACGAAATCGCGGATCGCGTTGGCTATCGGCATTTGCCCTATTTTAGCAGGCAATTTAAAGAAATGTACGGCATGACGCCGCTGGAGTATAGACGAACATGACCAATCACAAGTCGGAGCATCGGTATATGCCTTTCGGGATCAAGCTGATGCTTACTTACAGCTTGTTTATTATCATACCGGTTTTGCTGGTCGGCTACGCGGCCAATGTAATCTTTACGAACTCGATTCAAGAGAGAACCCGCGAGATCAATCACGGAACGCTGGAGCAGATGAAGGATAATATTACGTACAAAATGGAGGATATGTCCCGCATCTCGGACATGCTTTATTTTGACAGCAATCTAGCTTCTTATTTACAGCATTACGAGGAAGGCTGGGTCAGCTACGAGGCGACGACGAAGCAGCTCCTGCCCAAAATCCAGACCACAATTGAGGCTGCTAACAACAAAATGCGCCTTGCGGTTTATTTGCACAACGACACGCTGCCGGAGATTTACCATAATTATAAAAATACCGATCCGCTCAACGCAGAAGGGCCTTTGTTCGATTTGTACCATATCACGAGAATTTTGGACAAATCGTGGTACCTGAATTACCCGAAGGAGCATTACGGGCAAACCTTGCAATGGAAGCAGGTGGAGGGTGACAGTAAGTTTGGGCATATTTCCTTGCTTAGGCGGCTTGTTAATATGGCGGATCCGATTAGGCTGGAGGAGATTGGCTTTGTAAGGATCAGCCTGAGGCTGACAGACTTGCTGGAGAGCGTCGATTCTGAAAAAATCGGCAAGGGCACGAAAATTTTTGCGATTGACGAGAATCGTAAAATTATGTTTTCTTCCGGTAATACAGACTATAGGCTTGGCGAAACGTTGAGCGAGGAGAAGATTGCGGACTACTGGGTCATTGACGAAGAGATTCCGCAGCTCAAATGGCATCTTCTTGCGCTTGTCCCGTCGGACATCATGGAGAAGGCGACCAATGACGTCAGGCTTTGGACGGTTCTGATCTGTTTGGCATGTTATGTGGTGTTTTCACTCGCAGGGTTGTTCATATCCCGGTTTTACTCGCGCAAGGTTTCCAAAATCGTTCGCGTGCTGGATGCGTTCCAAGAAGGCGATTTCCAGAAGAAGATCATGTTTAAAGGGAAGGACGAGTTTACGCGCATTTCCGTCGCTCTTAATGAAATGGGGCAAAACATTGATGAATTGATCCAAGAAGTGTATATGACGAATATTAAGAAAAAGGAAGCGGAGCTTGAATCGCTGCAAGCGCAAATTAATCCTCATTTCTTATATAACACCCTTTCTTCGATCAGCCGGCTGGCCAAATTCGGCGAAGTGGACAAGCTGCAGCGGATGGTGCTCGATTTGGCCAAATTTTACCGGCTGTCGCTCAATGAAGGCAGAACCGTCATCCCGATCAAAAACGAGCTGGAGCAGGTTGGCGCTTATATTAATATTCAGAAAACCAAATTCGGCGACGGGATGCAGGCTTTGTTTGATATAGACCCTGATATTTTGCGGTTCACGACCGTGAAGCTGATCTTGCAGCCTTTTATAGAAAATGCGTTAGAACATGCTTGGTACGGAGACCGCATTAATATCCGAATCGTCGGAAAGCTGGCGGACGGGCTGATCATGTTTCAAGTCATAGATGACGGCATCGGCATTCATCCCGAGATCCTGCGTCAGTTGTCAGACCCGGTGGAAAGCTTGAACGTCGGGTATGGCATCCGCAATGTAGACGGACGTATCCGGCTTCACTTTGGAGCAGAGTACGGCGTCAGGATCGTCAGCAAAAGGGGAATCGGAACCTCCGTCTGCATCACCATCCCGGCCAAAACAAAAGATAACGACACAGAGCGCCCTATTTAAAATAGGGCGTTTTGTGTGTTTTTTTGATTACATGTAATAAAACCTAACATATATATTGACACATCCGTACGTTCCGCTCTATAATTCGGTTAAACGTAAGGTTTCGTGACAAGTGAATAAAGGTTCTCGAGTACAATCGATGAGAACGACAAGCAGTCTAGGGTTCCGTTAACGACGGCTCGGCGCAATTGCAAGCAAGCGCCATCACGTAGTTAAGCCTGGTCCAAGAGACGGCGTATAGATGATGCGGCCTAAACACCTGCTCAGCTATATAACACGGAAGGATAAAAGCCTGGGAGATCACTCTCCTGGGCTTTTATTTTTTTTTAGCCTATTGCGTTAATAAACGTAAACGGCGGTCACCGTCTTTTGGATGCAAAAGCTATTTTCGCGATGAATTCTTTAAAAAAAGATGACAGGAGTGGGGAAAATGAAAAAATCACTTAAGGCTGCATCGGTACTAATGCTTATCGTAGCCATGATAGGGTTGGCTGCATGCTCTGGAAATGCAAAGGAAACGGCGGGAGGGGCAGCAGGCGATCCGGTCACCATTGCCCTTAGTCCATGGCCGGGTTGGTATATGTGGTATCTGGTAGAGGAGAAGGGGTTTTTCGAGAAGCATGGCGTAGACGTGAAGCTTGAATTTTTCCCTGTATACAGCGATTCACTGCAAGCGATAGCAGCCGGCAAGGTGGATGCGAACAGCCAAACGCTGAGCGATTCGCTCGCGCCGCTTTCCAAGGGCATTGGCCTCAAAGCCGTCCTTGTTAACGATAATTCTTTCGGCGGCGACGCGATCGTAAGCAAACCTGATATCCAGTCCATCAAGGACTTAAAGGGGAAGACCGTTGCAACGGAGCTGGGTACTGTGGACCACTTCCTTCTGCTTACCGCGCTGGCGGAGAACGGGATGGATGAAAAGGATATCAAATATGTCAATATGACGGTAAATGATGCAGGTCCGGCTTTTATCTCGGGGAACACGGATGCCTCCGTGCTCTGGGAGCCGTTCCAAACGACCGCGGTAAAGCAAGGCAAAGGAAAGGTGCTTTATTCGTCCAAGGAAACGCCGGGACTCATTCCTGATTTACTCGTATTCCGTGATTCGGTGGTGAAAAATCGCCCCGGGGATGTACAGAAAATCGTAGATGCTTGGTTCGATACGCTGGCTTGGTATGAGGCTAACCAAGAGGAAGCGATCCAGCTGCTTGCCGAGAAGGCAGAGACGACGCCGGAGGATTTCAAGCTTGGCCTGGACAGCATTAAGTTATTCGGCAAGGAAGATAACATCAAAGCTTTCGAGAAGCACGAGGATTACACATCGCTTAGCTATACGGGGCTTAAAACGGCCGATTTCCTTTATAAGCTCGATATGGTCGATAAGCTTGACAGCGTAGATGAGTTGTTTGACCCTCAGTTCGTCAATCCAAAAGCAGGGAAGTGATAAACGATGGGAACGCCAATACGACGTAAACCGCATAAGTTTCAGCTATTCAAAGACATCGGCCCGAGGCCGTTTGCCGTAACGGCGGGTTTTTCCTTCGTTCTGCTGCTGGGGATATGGTCGCTGCTCAGCTATACGGAGATAGTCAGTCCGATCTTTCTGCCAAAGCCGCATGCCGTGCTGGTTCAGCTTATTCTTAATCTCGGCAGTCCGGAGTACTGGGGACACATCGGAATCAGCGTTTTCAGGGTAACGGCAGGCTTCCTATTGGCCTGCGTCATCGCGATTCCTATCGGGGTATTTGCGGGAACCTTCAAGTACGGCGAAGCCTTCGTGGAGCCGCCGATGGAATTTATCCGCTATATGCCGGCGGTAGCCTTTATTCCGCTCATTATGGTGTGGGCGGGAATTGGGGAATGGGCCAAGGTGCTGCTAATCTTTATCGGCTGCTTCTTCCAGCTGGTGCTCATGGTATCGGATATTACAAGACGCGTTTCGCATGATCTGCTGCATGCTTCCTTTACGCTTGGCGCGACAAGGTGGAAAGCAATTGAAACGGTTATTATTCCGGCTATTCAGCCTCAGCTGATGAATACGCTGCGCCTCATTTTGGGATGGGCGTGGACTTATCTTGTCGTTTCCGAGCTTGTCGCGGTCAGCAGCGGTCTTGGCTATCAAATTATGAAGGCGCAGCGCTTCTTGAATACGGACGAGATTTTTGTCGGGATCATTGTCATTGGACTGCTTGGCCTCGTCAGCGACCGGATATTCGCTTTTCTAAACCGCCGGCTTTTCCCTTGGGCTTAACTTAATAAACGTTAGAGCTAGGGACAATTAAATAAAGGTTCTCATGATTGCCATTGAGAACGAAGAGCTGTCTAGGGTTCCGTTGAAGACAGTTGACGAGAAGGGATTAAGCAAAACCATCGTCAGCTTTCAGCAGGTCTGGTCCGAGAGACGGCATATAGCAGGGCGGTTATTCCATAACGCAGCCCGCTATAGTACACGGAAGGACAAAAGCCTGGGAGATTCTCTCCCGGGTTTTCTTTATTTTTAAGACCAACCAATCAATCAAGGGGGAAACAGCGATGAGCAGCATTTGGAGTAAAACCATTCAACCAGGAGGAAAGTGGTCAGGAACGGTCAGCCGGGGGAGATTGCTGCGGTTTACCGCATTGGAAGCGGGGGCCAATCTATCCCTGCTTCTCTATAACGCCAAGGATCTGACGGAACGCTACAATATGCCCGACACGCTAAAAGCGCAGTATACCTCGCATTTAACGAAAGGGAATGTGCTGATGAGCGATAACGGACGGTTGCTGGCCAGCATTGTTGAGGACCAGCTTGGCTGGCACGATACGATAAGCGGGTACACAAGCCGCAAAGCCACGGATGCAAAGTATGGCAGGACCGCCTACCAGGAGCTGCGGAACGAATGGCTGCGCAGCGGGCAAGAAAATTTTGCGGTCGAGCTGGTGAGAAACGGTCTAGGCGTGAGGGATCTTGTTCCCGTCGTGAATCTGTTTTCCAAAGTGTTTTGCGATGAGCAGGGCCGGATGCATTTTAGCCCGGAGCATTGCCGGGCCGGGGCTGCCGTAACGCTCAGAACCGATATGGATGTGCTGCTCGTGCTGTCGAACACGCCTAACCCGCTCGATCCAAGCAGCGAGTATCCTTCCGTTCCCGTTCATTTCGAGGTTTTGGAAGCTGACGCTGCCGCGGAAGATGATTATTGCTTGAACTATCGGCCGGAGAACCGGCGCGCATATGAGAATACGCAGGAATATTACCTGCTGCAAGGCCTATAGGACTTATCAATCATTGATCAGGAGGAATGGCATATGGCTGTTTTTAATCGGGTGGAAAGTCCGCGCAGGGCGGAGGATGCAATATATGATGAAGTAATTGCGGCAGGTGACGGCTGGATGTATGACCTGCAGCCCGGCCAAGTGCTGCGAATCGTTGATTTGGAAGGAAATCAAGCGGCTGACACGTTATTTTACGATGCCGATCATCCAGAGGACCATTATAGCGCGGTAGCGACGATTGCCGGTCAAGGCAATATCTATTTGACGGCAGGAAGCGTACTGCTCTCCGAATCCGGAAAGGAAATGCTGCGAATCGTTGCGGATACCTGCGGTCGGCATGATACGGTAGGCGGCTCCTGCTCCGCGCAGAGCAATACGGTGCGTTATTCGCATGATAAGCTTCACATGCACAATTGCCGGGATACGTTTATGCTGCAGCTGGCGAAGCGGAACGGGAATTATTCCAAACGGGACTTGGCTCCGAATATTAACTTCTTCATGAATGTGCCGGTGACGGCAGACGGAGGCCTGCAATTCGCGGATGGCGTATCCTCGCCGGGCGCGTATGTCGAGCTTCAATCGCTTTGCCGTACGACGGCGCTGCTCAGCAATTGCCCGCAGCTCAACAATCCGTGCAATGCCTATAATCCAACGCCGGTTCGGGTGCTTGTCTGGAATCAATAGCAGCAATCTTCTTTATACAAATACATGATAGCTACTTGGCGAGGAGAGGTTACGATGTTCACGAAAGTATTGATTGCAAACCGCGGCGCTATCGCGGTACGAATAGAGCGCACACTGCGCAGGCTTGGGATTTCTTCGGTTGCTGTGTATACGGGAGCCGATCAAGACAGCCTGCATGTCGATCAGGCGGACGAAGCTGTTCTTATCGGGGAAGGTCCAGCCAAAGAAAGTTATTTGAATGCGGAGCTTATTTTGCAAACGGCGTTAGAAACAGGGGCGCAGGCGATTCATCCGGGTTACGGGTTCCTTAGCGAAAATGCGGATTTTGCCCGCGCTTGCCGCGAGCACGGCATTGTATTCATCGGTCCCGCTCCGGAGCAAATGGAGATGTTCGGCCTGAAGCATTCGGCGAGGGAACTCGCCGAGCGGGCAGGCGTTCCGTTATTGCCGGGAACGGCATTGATTACGGAGCTTTCGGAAGCGCTAGAGCAGGCTGGCGAGATCGGCTATCCCGTTATATTGAAGAGCACGGCAGGGGGCGGCGGCATCGGAATGCGGATTTGCGCCGATGAGGAAGCGCTGCGCTCGGCTTATGACGGCGTAAAGCATTTGGCGGAAACGAACTTCAAAAACGGCGGGTTGTTTTTGGAGAAATATATTGCAAGAGCACGGCATGTCGAGGTTCAAATCTTCGGCAACGGCTTCGGCGAGGTCGTTACGCTCGGCGAACGCGATTGCTCCATTCAGCGCCGCAACCAAAAGGTGATTGAAGAGAGTCCGGCTCCAAATCTGTCGGATGAGGTACGAAATGCGATGTTCGGCGCATCGAAGCGCCTCGCGGCGGAAGCGGGCTATCGCAGCGCGGGAACGGTCGAGTATTTGTACGATCCGGAATCCGGCGAATTTTATTTCCTTGAGGTGAATACGCGGCTGCAGGTGGAGCATGGCGTAACCGAAGAGGTGCTGGGCGTAGATCTAGTCGAATGGATGATACGGGAAGCGGCGTATGAGCTTACCGATTTGCAATCGCTGGTAAATGCGCCGGTTGGACACAGCATCCAAGCGAGAATCTACGCAGAGGACTGCTTGCAAAATTTCCGGCCAAGCGCGGGACAGCTGGATCAAGCCGTATTCTCGGCTAACGCCCGCAATGAGTCCTGGGTAAGAGACGGCCTTACGGTGACGACGCTTTATGATCCGATGCTGGCCAAAATCATCGTGCATGGCGCCAACCGGGAGGAAGCGATAGGGAAGCTGATTCAGGCCCTTTCCGAGACGAGAATGTACGGCATTACGACGAACCTGCAATACTTGCAGGCGCTGCTCGGGGATCAAGATGTGGCGGACGGCCATGTGTATACGCAGCTGTTAAACGGCTTTGAACCGGCGGAGCATGCGCTTGAAGTAGTCGACGGCGGCGTGCAAACGACGGTGCAGGATTGGCCGGGCCGGGTAGGGCACTGGGATGTCGGCGTACCGCCATGCGGACCGATGGACCCTTATTCCTTCCGCATAGGCAATAAATTGCTCGGCAACGGCAATCATGCCGCCGGCCTTGAGCTTACGCTGCGCGGGGGCTCGTATAAATTCCGCAGCGGCGTATGGTTTTGCGTAACCGGCGCGGATATGCAGGCACAGCTGGACGGCGTGAGGGTAGAGTCCTACAAGCCGGCGTTTGCGGAACGCGGACAGGTGCTTAGCTTTGGGGAAGCGCAAATGGGCCTGCGTACGTATTTGCTCGTTGCCGGAGGCTTTGATATGCCGCGCATTCTCGGGAGCGCCGCGACTTTCACCCTTGGAGGCTTCGGCGGACACGGCGGCCGTGCGCTGCGCGCGGGCGATGTGCTTGGCGTAAACAAAGGCGCTGAACCGATTGCCTTGGCGGAGCTTGCTCCCGCCGAACGGCCGCAAATGACGCGGGAATGGACGATTGGCGTCATTCCCGGACCGCATTGCACGGGAGAATTCCTAAAGCCCGAATATTTAAAGCAGCTGTCGGAGACGGCTTTCGAGGTTCATTTTAACAGCTCGCGCACCGGCGTTCGCCTGATTGGGCCGGCTCCCCTCTGGACGCGGGAGGACGGCGGAGAAGCGGGGCTTCACCCCTCGAATATACATGATAATGCCTATGCGGTCGGCACGTTGGATTTGACGGGAGACATGCCGATCCTGCTTGGACCGGATGGACCGAGCCTCGGCGGGTTCGTGTGTCCGGTTACGACGGCATCGGCGCAGTTCTGGAAAATCGGGCAGCTCCATGCCGGCGATAAAGTGCGGTTCCGGCTGTTGACGCTTGAGGAAGCCGATGAGCTGCGGGACCAGCAGGAGCGTAAACTGGAGGCGATTGGGGGATCCGCGCGCGAGGGCTTGCCAAGCGCAGAGCTGAAGGCGGAAGTTACGGCTCTGACGCCGGATTATCCGCTTCTCGTTAACGAGGCGGAAGGCCGCAGGTTTCCGATCAAAATCCGCTGCAGCGGCGATGAGAATTTGCTTGTGGAATACGGCGAATTAGAGCTGGATCTTCTACTGCGCTTCCAAGCGCATGCGCTTATGCAGGCCATCGAGCAATCGGGACGCATTCCTGTGCTGGATTTGACGCCGGGCATCCGCTCCTTGCAGGTGCATATCGACCGTTCCAACATTACGGTTAGCGAGGCTTGCTCGATTATTTTGGAGCTGGACAGCATGCTGCCGCCGCTGGAGACGATTCAGGTGCCCTCGCGCATCGTACGCCTGCCGTTGTCCTGGGATGACCCGGCCACGCAGCTTGCGATCGACCGCTACCAGCAAACGGTTCGCCCGGATGCGCCTTGGTGCCCAAGCAATATTGAATTCATTAGGCGTATCAATGGGCTGGAGAGCATCGAGGATGTGCAAAAAACCGTATACGAAGCTAACTATTTGGTGCTCGGATTAGGCGACGTTTACTTGGGCGCTCCGGTTGCAACGCCGGTCGATCCGCGTCATCGCCTGGTCACGACGAAATACAACCCGGCGCGCACGTGGACGCCGGAAAATGCGGTCGGCATCGGCGGCGCCTACATGTGCGTGTACGGGATGGAAGGTCCCGGAGGCTACCAATTCGTTGGACGCACGATCCAAATGTGGAACCGCCTGCGCAGCACGGAAAGCTTTAAACCCGGCAAGCCATGGCTGCTGCGGTTTTTTGACCAAATTCAATTTTATCCCGTGGAGGCCGATGAGCTGCTGAAGCTGCGCGAGGATTTCCTGCGAGGCCGTTATGAAGCGGACATTACGGAAACGACGTTTGATCTTGGCGAGTATTTAAAATTTTTGGGATCTATCGAAGAGAGCGCAGCTGCGTTTAAAGAAAAGCAGCAGGCATCCTTCCAAGCGGAGCGCGAGAGCTGGAAGGAGCTGGGGCTTGCCGAGTATGTTGCGGAGCATGAACCGGAGCGGACGGAGCAGGAGGAGGAGCTGCAGGAAGGTGCTGCCGCGATTCGCTGCACAATGCCGGGCAGTGTATGGAAAGTGCTCGTGAGTCCCGGCGAGCGGGTGAAAAAGGGCGATACGCTTATCATTGTGGAGAGCATGAAAATGGAGTTCTCGCAGCAGGCCTCCTGCGACGGCGAGGTATGCTCGGTGCATGTGAGCCCGGGCGATCAAGTCCATGCGGGGCAGCTTATTGTCGGTATTTTGCAGCATAAGGAAACGGAGGCGGTTGTATGACAAAGCGCGGATTTCCCCTTCATTTGACGATGGAATGGCTTCACATCGGCTACAAGAGCGGATCGTTGATGCCAGAGGAGGTTGTGCTGGAAATTATTCGGCGCGCGGAAGCGGATGCGGGGATGAATGTTTGGATCACGCCTCCGACGATGGAAGCGATGAAGCCTTATTTGGAAAAGCTGGCTGAGCTGGACCCGGCGGCAGCTCCGCTTTGGGGTATTCCGTTCGCGGTAAAGGATAATATCGATGTAGCCGGCATTCCGACCACGGCTGGCTGCCCGGCATTCGCGTATACGCCGCAGGAGCATGCAGCCGTAGTGGAAAGGCTGGTAGCCGCAGGGGCAATTCCTCTTGGCAAAACGAACCTCGATCAATTCGCGACAGGCCTTGTCGGTACCCGCAGTTCCTACGGAGAGACGCAAAATGCGCTCCGGCCGGAGCTGATCAGCGGCGGCTCGAGCTCCGGCTCGGCCGTCGCGGTAGCCCGCGGCCATGCCGTATTTGCGCTAGGCACGGATACGGCCGGCTCCGGCCGCGTACCTGCAGCTTTGAATGAACTTGTGGGCTTTAAGCCGAGTCTTGGCTCGTGGCCGGTAAAAGGCGTCGTTCCGGCTTGCGCAAGCCTGGATTGCGTGACGGTATTCGCTCACCGTTTGGAGGAGGCGCTCGTTGTGGACGGCGTAACACGCGGCATACACGAGAACGATCCGTGGTCGCGCGAGGTGAAGCGGCAGCAAGCAAAGCTTCCGGCCAAGGTCTGCTTGCCCAAGCAGGCCGTTGCTTTCTACGGGCCGTTCGCTGCGGAGTATGAACGCGCCTGGCTTGCGGCAATTGGCCGCCTGGCGCAATTGAACCTAACGATTGAGTATGTGGATTATGATTTGTTTTCGGATGCGGCTGCAATTTTGTACGATGGTCCATGGGTTGCGGAGCGCTGGGCAGACTTGAGCGGATTCATCGATTCGAATCCGGGAGCCGCCTTCCCGGTAACCGAACGCATTTTGCGTTCAGGCGCGTCTGCTGAGCATGATGCGGCATCGGTGTTTAACGCCATGCATAAGCTGCAGGCTTATAAGCTTGAGGCGAGAAAGCTGCTGCAGGATGCGGTGCTCGTCATGCCGACCTGCGGCGGAACCTGGACACGGGAGCAGGCGAGAAAGGAGCCTTACAGCACGAACAGCGACATGGGACGTTACACGAACCATTGCAATTTACTCGATTTATGCGCAGCAGCGGTACCTTCGGACGCTGCAGGGGAGCGGCTGCCCTTCGGCATTACGCTGTTCGCGTTAGCAGACAACGAGCATCTGATGATCGAAGCGGCGCGTTCGTTTCTGAGAGGCGGGGAGCAGACTCTTATTGGAGGACCGGCAGCGTCGGAGCAATTAGATCCGGGGCGGGCAGAAAGCTCAGCAGAGGATAGCGTTCCCGAGACAGCTGCCCCGAATGGAAAGCGGCAGGAAATGGCTCCTAACGCCGATCATCCCGCGGAGCAATCGATAACCGTAGCGGTGTGTGGTTTGCATATGCGGGGTTATCCGCTTGAGAAGCAAATGATCGGCTTGAATGCGCGTTTCATCCGTGAAGCATGCTCAGCGCCCCGTTACAAACTGGTTAAGCTGCCAACGACGCCAGCGAAACCGGGCATGATCAAGCAGCAGCAGGGCGGCGCAAGCATCGAGCTGGAGCTGTGGGAAATGTCACCGGCTTCCCTCGGGCTATTTACTGCCCTAATTCCGGCTCCGCTAGGCATCGGGAAAGTCGAGCTGCTGGACGGCACGGAGGTTTCCGGCTTCGTGTGCGAAGCTTATGCGGCAGCAGAGGCAGAGGATATTACGGAATACGGTGGCTGGCGGCGAATCCCGCAGCCGTAACTGTGGTTAGGGAAGGCTTCCTTCGTCTTGTTCGCGAGATGGAGGAAGCCTTTTTTTACTTACTGCAGCCGAACTGCCCGTATACATAAAAAAGCGCTTAAGGCAGCAGCTCAAGAAACCGTTTGGCCGCCGAGGAGCTTGGTACGCGGCGAAGCGTAGCGATGCCGATGCTGCGCGCGGGGACGGGAGGATGGAGCGGGATCTCGATCAGCGAGCCGGCGGCGAGCTCTTCTTTTACATATTCACGGATGAGGAAGGCCAGCCCAAAGCCGCTGCGCGCGAATTGGGCGAGCAAATCGAAGCTGCCCAGCTCTAGTTCGGGACTCAGCTTAACGCCATGCGCTTCGGCATATTCGTCCAGGAGACGGCGGGTGCCGGCTTCTTTCTCCAAGAGCAGCAAAGGATGCCGGGGAAGATCTGCAAGATCCAATACAGAGCTGCCTAGCGCGGAATAAGCATGGCCGCAGGCGAGTATATCATGCAATGTAGTGCTTTCCCGAAAGTCGAGCTGACTGTCGGAGGCGGGCATGTGCACGATGCCGAAATCGATTTTGCCCTCCTTAAGCAGCGCTATCGTTTCAGGGGTTGTGCGATTGGTCACGCGGATGCGAATGCTTGGATACTCGGAGTGGAAACGCTCCAAATAAGGCAATAAATAATGCTTGCATAACGTATCGCTGGCGCCGATGCTAATTTCACCGCTCTGCAGATTATGCATTTCGGCAAGCATTTTCTCCCCGGACTCCATGAAGGTATAGGCTTGCTCGATGTAACGGTAAAGCACCTCGCCCTCTGCCGTAAGCTTCACTCCTTTGGCCATGCGAAAAAACAGCTGTCCGCCCAGCTTTGCCTCTAACTGTTTAATGGTATGCGTAACGGCAGGCTGTGTAATATATAGCTGCTCGGCCGCACGCGACAGGCTGCCTGTCTTGGCTGTCCAGTAAAAGACACGGTACCACTCCATATTAACGATCATGATCATTACCTCACCTAATAGATGGTATTAGTTATATCAATTATTCTAATGCAGTTACGATCATTATAATAAACGTTGTAAGGATTACACAAGATCGGGAGGCGAGTGCTTTGACGGTAACCGCGATAGTTGGAGCGAACTGGGGAGATGAAGGCAAGGGCAAAATGACGGATGCGTTGGCGGCAGCGTCCTCATTTGTCGTTCGGTACCAGGGGGGTAGCAATGCAGGGCATACGATTATAAACAGCTACGGAAAATTTGCGCTTCACATGCTGCCGTCGGGTGTGTTTTATCCGGAAATTACGAACGTTATCGGTCCGGGCACGGCATTGGATATTGACGTGCTGCTGGGGGAACGGGAGGAGCTGCTCCGCAGGGGCGTTCCGGAGCCCCGCATCCGGATATCGGAACGGGCACAGGTCGTGCTTCCGATTCATCGGCTGTTCGATGAACTGGAGGAGTCGCGGCTCGGCGATAACGGCTTCGGATCGACCAAGCGCGGAATTGCTCCGTTTTATGCGGATAAATATGCAAAGCTTGGCGTTCAGGTAGCGGATTTATACGATGAGGAACGGCTGCTGCAGCGCCTCGGGCAATCTTTGGCGGCGAAAAATATACTTCTCGAGCAGCTGTATAACCGTAAGCCAATTCAGGCACGCGAACTGCTGCCTGAGCTGCGCAGCCAAGCGGAGAAGCTGAGTCCGTTCGTTTGCGATACAAGCAGGCTTCTCCATGACGCTTACCGCTCCGGTCAGCCGGTTTTGCTGGAGGGACAGCTTGGCGCATTGCGCGACCCCGACCATGGGATTTATCCGTATTCGACCTCTTCATCGACGCTGGCAGGGTTTGCGCCGGTCGGAGCGGGATTGCCGCCGTACGCGATTACGCGAATTATTGCGGTAACCAAAGCGTATTCCAGCTGCGTGGGAGCAGGTCCTTTTGTTAGCGAGCTGACCGGTGAAGCAGCGGATCAGCTGCGCCGATTGGGTGGCGACGCGGGAGAATTCGGAGTAACGACGGGCAGGCCCCGCCGGGTGGGCTGGTTTGATGCGGTTGCTACGCGATACGGCTGCATGCTTCAAGGAGCTACGGAGGCTGCGCTTACGAATCTTGATGTGCTCGGCTACTTAGAGGAAATACCGGTTTGCGTCGGCTATGAATGGGATGGGCAAATCGTGAAGGAGTCGTTTCCCGTAACGGCTAAGCTGCAAGAAGCAAAGCCGGTCTTGGAGCGCCTTCCAGGATGGAAATGCGACATTTCGCATATACGCAGGTTCGAGGATTTACCTGAGGCAGCGCAGCAGTATGTTCGCTTCGTAGAAGCTTCCATAGGCGTAAAGGTCGGCAGCGTATCGGTTGGGCCGAAACGCGAGCAGCTCATCACGCTTTAAAACATCGATGTGCGGCCGGAGCGTACGCCTAATCCATTTAGCTGGCACGCGAGGAAAAGGAAAAGCAGTATCCTGGCAATCAGGATACTGCTTTTTCCTTGCGCGGCCATAATGTATAGCTAAAGCTTATGACAAAATCGATGCCGAGCACGATCTGCCAAAACTGCAGCGATTCGGACAATGCTTCCGTTCGCGCCTCATTGCCAACCATAACAATCATGCCATATAAAATGAGAGAACCGATCCCCCATGCGAGAAGATGATGCAGCCATCCGTTCCGTTCATGGCGAGCATGCTCTTTTCCGTATTTTGGTTTGCCGGCAGGCTCGGGACCGCCGGCGAAGCGGTAGGCGAAGCGCTCATCCGCCCATTTAATCATCCGGTGCCCGAAGGCGATGGACACGCCGATATAGACGGCAGCCAGGCTGTGGGCGAAGGTCGCCTCCGCGCCTCCGCGCAGATCATAAACCGTAGCGATAACTAATGCCAGATCAATGAGCGGCGTACTGTATAGGAAAAGCTTGCCCAGTTTCTTTAATCGGAAAATATAGCGGAATACTAAGCCGGCGAGCACAAACACCCAAAAACCAATTTCACAGCCGATGATAAAAGCGGTAATCATGTGATCATCTTCTCCTTCTGTTAAAATAGTATTGCGATAATCGTTAGTAACCTATAAAGAGGGGATGAATCTACCTATGAATAAATTGCTCGTGGTTGGAAGTATAAACATGGATATTGTCAGCTCTGTAGGGCAATTTCCGCGTCCAGGCGAAACGATACCCAGTGCGGCTACAGCCTTTTATCCAGGCGGCAAGGGCGCAAATCAGGCTGTGGCTGCAGCCAGGGCAGGAGCTCGGTGCGCAATGATTGGCGCGGTTGGAGAAGACCCGTTTGCCGAGACGCTGCTGGCAGCCTTACAAGAAAATGGAATTGCCATAAATCACATATTACGCAAGCGGAGCAGTTCAGGTTTCGCGATTATTACCGTTAACGGGGAAGGCGAGAATTATATCGTTTTATCGGAGGGGGCTAACGGCCAGCTTACGGCAGCCGATGCGGCAGCGGGAGCAGGTGATTGGTCCGATATCTATGCCGTGCTGCTGCAAAACGAAATCCCGTGGGAGACCAATCTAGCCGTGATGAACAGCGCAAGCAGCAGCGGCGCTTACGTCTTCTATAATCCGGCGCCTGCTCGCGCCATCCCTGAACCTGTGCTTCCGCTCATTCATACGCTCATTCTGAACGAAACGGAGGCGGCGGCCGTGACAGGCCTAGCCGTTAGCGATCCAGCTTCGGCTAAGGCAGCGGCAAAGTGGGTTTTGGATAGGGGAACGAAAAACGTCATTATCACTTTGGGCGAGAAGGGCTGTTATTATCAAAATGAACGGGGAGCTTCGCTCGCTACACCTGCGTTCGCCGTGAAGCCCGTCGATACGACGGCAGCCGGCGATACTTTTTTTGGGGCCTATGCGGCAGCATGCGCGGATGGCCTGCCGGCAGAGCAGGCGTTGACCTTTGCAGCCGCTGCTGCGGCGCTGGCGGTTACGAAGCAGGGCGCTCAGGCGTCTATCCCGGATCAAGCAGAGATCGAGGCGTTTCTTCTGCAAAATAAATAATATATATTTGGGCTTGCTAAAACTAATGGTGTTAGTTTATTATAAAACTAACGACATTAGTTTTTATTCGAGGGGGCCGATTGGGATGAGAATGATACGCGAGAAAACGGTTGTACAGCTGACTTATTTGCCGAAGGTATTTCCGGTAAACTGTTATTTGGTGGAGGAGGAAAACAGCTTAACCTTGGTGGATGCTGCGCTTCCTAACAACGTAAAAGCTATTTTGCAAGCGGCGGAAAAGCTTGGCAAGCCAATTGCGCGTATCGTTTTAACGCATGCCCATGACGACCATATCGGCGCTCTCGACGGCTTAAAGGAGCGGCTTCCCAACGCACAGGTGTTTATTTCCAAAAGAGACGCAAGGCTGCTCCAAGGCGACCGCTCGCTGGAGCCGGGTGAACCGAGCGGGCCGATTCGCGGCGGCGTGCCCAAAAAGGTGCTTACCAAGCCGGATGTATTGCTGCAGGACGGCGATCGCGTCGGCTCCTTGCTCGCCGTAGCCGCGCCTGGACATACGCCGGGTTCCATGGCATTCCTGGATACCCGAAACGATATCCTTATCGTTGGCGATGCGTTTCAAACGCGCGCAGGCGTTGCGGTGTCCGGGCAGCTGAAGCTGATGTTTCCATTCCCCGCTCTGGCTACGTGGGATAAACAAACGAGCTTGGAATCAGCCCGGCGCCTTAGGGATTTAAAGCCGACGCTGCTCGCCGCAGGGCATGGGAATATGGTCGTTCAGCCGAAGCAATGGATAGAGAAAGCGATCACCGAAGCGGAGCGTTCCTTAGCAAAATAGAAGAACCGGGAGGATATCCTCATGTCACCGAGAAGAGGGCTGGATTTGATGACCATTGTGGAGGAAGCAGCTGCCATCGCAGATGAGCAGGGCATACAGGAAGTAACGCTGGCATCGCTGGCGCAGAAGCTTGGCGTACGCTCTCCTTCATTATATAACCATGTAAACGGATTGACCGGTTTGCGGAATCAGCTAGCGATTTACGGCTTAAAGAAGCTGACCGCAGCCATCCATGAATCCTTGAAGGAACAAACAGGCGATGAGGCTATTCATGCAATCTCATCCGCGTACATTTCTTTTGCGAGATCGCACCCGGGTGTATACGAGCTGACTTTGCGCTCGCCGGACGCGGATGACGAGGAATATGCCTCGGCTGCGCAGGTGTTGGTCGATATATTGGTGCAGACGCTCAGCTATTACCAGCTGGACCGGGAGAAGTCCATTCATATTGTAAGGGGTTTGCGGAGTTTCTTGCACGGATTCGCATCGATCGAGCAGAAGGGCGGTTTTGGAATGCCGCAGGCTGTCGACGACAGCTTAAGCATCACAATCCAAACCTATCTAAACGGGCTTCGAAAAAGCTAGTTCAATCAAAAAGAGCAGCAGCCTGTTGTACAAAGGCTGCTGCTCTTTTTGATTAATAAGCTTGCTGGATCAGCGCAGCGGCGCCGATCAGGCCGGCATCCTGCTGCAGCAGCGCGGGAACGATAGCCGCTTCCCTGCCCGATGGGTTAAGCGCGTGCTTGGATACGTAATCCCTTACCGCCGCGAACAGCGGTTCGCCGACCTGCGATACGCCGCCGCCGATGACGATTTTGTTCGGATCCAGAATATTGATAAGCGATACGCAGCCCATGCCGATCGAAGTGAACACACGATTGACGAGCTCGGACATTTGCGGATCGCCTTGCGCTGCCAGCTCAAAGGCTTCTTTCGAGGTGACCTCTCGGCCCAGCAGCTCCGTCGCCTGTCGGGCAACGGCCGTACCGGAAGCCACGACCTCCCACGGCGTTCCGGCTTGGTCAACAAGCATGAAGCCCGCATCGCCGGCGTTGCCTGTCGAGCCAGTCAGGAGCTTGCCGTGCATAAAGATGCCTGCGCCGATCCCCGTGCTGATCGTAATAAAAATGAAATGATCGGAATCTTTGGCTGCTCCGACCCATTTCTCGGCCAGCGCGGCAGCGGTAGCGTCGTTTTCCATTTTAATAGGAAGAGGAAGATGCTGCTTCAGCTCATCTACGACAGGAAAGCCCCACCAGCTTTTGAGGTTTGGCGGGCAGGTAAGCTCCCCTTTTTGCGTATTCAGCGGACCGGGAGCACCGACGCCAACGCCTTTTAATGACGCCAGCGCTAGACCGTTTTGCTCAGCCAGCTGCTTTACGGCGTCTGCGACCCGTGCAAGCATTTCCGCGGGCTCGACGGAAAGATCCGTCTGGAGCGAGCCCTTGGCGATCACCACTCCTTGCTCATCCACGAATCCAAATGCTATTTTTGTGCCGCCGATATCAATTCCGATTGCAATACTCACGAAATACCCTCCAATGATTTGAAAATAATACTGTAACCGTCTGAGAAAAGTCTATCATAATCAAAGAATATTAGGAAGAACGCAGCGCATGCCATAATTGCAAAGCAGCTTTATTTTGCCTGCAACTTCTACTGTACAAATAGGAAGTAGTGTAGTAATATCCTATCAAATGAAGTGCTAGAAAGAGAGGATCCTTTGCAGCGCAAGGGATCCTCTAAGCGTTTTTAACCAACATAGCGAAGAAGGTAACTGTCCAAATGGAATCCGAGTCCAAAGCTAGTCCGCGTATTGTGAAGCTAGGGATGTCTATGACCGAAAATGTTTGGAGGAACGCTCGGATCGATGTGGGAGCGTCCTGTTTATTCAGTTTGTTTAATGTGGTAATGAATCAATTTTATATCGCCTTTGCGATTCAGCAGGGAGCAAGCAATTTTCAGGTTGGGCTATTGTCGGCGGCTCCGGCGATCGGCCTTTTATTTTCGCCCTTCTGGGCGGCCTGGATCGAAAAAGCCAATAATCCAAAGCCGTTTGTCATTATCCCGAATGTCATTGGAAGATTGCTGCTGCTGCTTCCTGCTTTTTTTGCCTTTCCGTCCGTATATGTCGTTGCGGCGCTGTTATTCCAGCTGCTAATGGGCATTCAGGCTCCTGCGTACGCGGCATTGATTTCACGGATGTATCCATCCGATTTGCGCGGGAGATTAATGGGATATGTGCGGGTGGCGATGGGGAGCATTATGATTCCGCTCGCGTATTTCGTCGGCAGCTGGTCGGATGCTTTCGGGCCGTCGGGTCCGCTCATTACGGCTTCCATCGCAGGCATGCTATCGATTGGACTATTCAATACGTTGAAGATTCCTAAGCAGGAGCCCAAGGAAAAGCCGGTTGTACTCCAGAAGGCGAGCAGGTTTCCGCTGCAGGAGCAGTGGAAGCTCGTTAAAGAAAACCGGACGCTCGCCGTTTTCCTGGCGGCAACGACCTTTGCCGGCTTTGGCAATATGCTTGCGAACCCGCTTTACCAGATTATTCAAGCCGATATACTCGATCTCTCCAACCTGCAGATCGGCTTTGCCCGCGTAGCTTATTATGCGGCATTGCTGCTTACCTTTTTAATAGCGGGCTGGATGATTGATCGCATAGACATCAAATACACGCTGCTCTGCGGAATAGCGGCATACGCGATCGTTCCGATGCTTTACGGTCTTTGGGGCACTTACGCCGCGGTCATAACCGGAAACGCTATTCAAGGCATTGGGGAAGCGATATGGGATATCGGCATTTTAGCCTTTGTTTTCCGGCTGGCGCCGGGCCGCGAGGCGATGGTGTTCGGGCTGCATTTGATGCTCTTCGGCATTCGGGGCAGCATTGGCCCGATACTAAGCGGCACGCTTGCCGACAGCGTATCGTTAACGGTACTGCTTGTAATCGCCTCGATTTGCGGATGGATCGGCACGCTTCTATTCCTATCAGGCAACTGGAAGCGAAACCCGCTGCTTCGTAGAAGTTAATCTATGTTTTAGTTCTTGTTCATCTCTCGTTCATAATCGAATGCTAGAATACGTTATGGACATAAGGAATGTCAACCACATTCATGGGAGATGAACGATATGAACAAATGGAAAGTGATGCTCAGCGCCGTAGTGATCGCAGCGGCTTTGGCGGGCTGCGGGGTACAGGAGGAGCAGGCTGCAGGCGAAGTGCAGGCAGATACGCAGACAGATGTTCAGGAAAATGGAGCGGGCGGCGGCACCGGCGGACGTGGAATGGGACAAATGGGCGCGCAAGCCGATTTGATGGGTAAAATCAAATCCATTGATGGACAAACCATTACGCTTTACAAATCTGCGATGGGACAAGGCGGTCCGCCGCCAGGCGACGGAACGGGCACGGCGCCGGCCGATGGCGAGGGGGCGCAGCCGCCTGCGGAAGGCGAACTGCCTGCGGACGGCGAACGTCCGGCAGCGCCGGCTGGAGACGGAACCGCTCCCGAAGGCGGCGGACGCATGAACATGGGCGCGATGTTTTTGGATGAAACCGTAACGATTCAAGTGACGGATACGACGAAAATAACGACGATGACCTTCGAGAACGAGCAAATGGTGGAGACGGAAATGACGTTGGCGGACCTCAAGGCCGATGATATTTTATCCGTGATGTTAAAGGATGACACGCAGGAGGCTGAATCGATTACGATCCGAACCAGCGGCTTCGGCGGCGGTGGAGGCGGAGGCGGAAGACAGCCTCAGCAGCAAGAACAGCAGACCGATGCGGCGGCAAGCGAATAGGCTCAACATGCAAAAAGCGGCGGACCAGGACACAATCCTGTTCCGCCGCTTTTTTTATTATCTTTTTAGGATAGCTATCCAAAAATATGTCCATATCATCTATAAATGCGGCATATGTTTGCCCAGCTCCTCCGTTTATGATTTAACCACGGAAGACATAACGTCTATCCAACATCATTTTTAGGGGGATAAAAAAATGAGCAAAGCAAGCAATAAGTTTTCAATGCTGCTTCTGATGGTATCTATCGTTGCTTTGATTGCTGCAGGCTGCAGCGGCGGCAACAACGGCGGCAATAATGCCGGAGAGCAAACGGCGAACGGCGGTAAAGATGCCGGCAGCGGCAAAAAGACGGATATTTTGTTCTGGTCGCCTTTCTCCGGCTCGGATGGACCCTTCATGAAGAAGATCGTAGATAAATATAACGGCTCCCAAGACCAATATAAAGTCAATTTCGTTATCCAGCCTAACGGAGAATATTACAAGCAGCTGGACGTAGCGCTGAGCACAGGCAAAGAAAGCCCTGACCTTATGATTATGCACGTTGACCAAGTGCCGACATATGCAAGCAAAGACCAGCTGCAGCCGATTGACGGCATGGCTTCAGGCGCAGGCATCAATAAAACGGATTTTGCCGAAGCAGCTACGGAATATTCGACGCTGGACGGCAAATGGTATTCCATTCCGCTCGATATTCACCCTCTTGTCATGTATTACAACAAGGATTTGTTTGAGAAAGCGGGCATTGCGGGCGCTCCGACGAACCGTGCGGAATTCGACGATGCCGTTCAGAAGCTGACGGATAAAAGCAAAGGCGTATACGGCTATGCCGTCCCAACCTTGTGGCCGCAGCAATTTATTTTCCCGACGCTCGTATGGCAAAACGGCGGTGAGCTGTGGAACGGAACGGATGTTGCTTACAATTCTCAGGAAGCCGTAGAAATGGTGCAGTGGCTGCGCGGAATGGTAGACAGCGGCGTCTCGCCTGCCAATGTGCAGCAGGACGGCGAAAACACGCTGTTCCTGCAAGGCAAGAACGCAATCCAGTTCAACGGTCCGTGGATGAAATCGCAGTTTGACGAAGCGGGTCTCAACTACGGCGTCGCGCCGGTGCCGCAAATCGGCAAGGCGAAGCAAGCGGTATTCGCGGGATCCCACGGCTTCGTGGTTCCAAAAAGCGTAACGGATGAGAAAGTAACAGCGGGGATCGGCGACTTCTTGAAATATGTATCGACGAACTCGATGGATTGGGCGGAGTCCGGCCAAGCGCTCGCATCGAAACCGATGCTGGAGAGCGACGCATTCAAAGCGCTGGAATTCCAAAACAGCGTAGCTTCTGCCTTCCCTTACGTACAATTCGCACCGAATGTATTGAACTGGGGTACGATTTCCGAGCCGATCTGGGGCGAGCTGAACAACGCGTTGTTAGGCAAAAAGGAGGCGCAGAAAGCACTTGACGATGCAGCGGCCAAATCACAGCAAGCGCTAAAGAAATAACGCGAAATCAATTATAAAAGTAACGAGGAGGATGGGGATAGCAGAGTCCGTCCCCATCCTCCAAGGTTACGCTTGCATGGGACGAAAAATCGCAATGCGTCAAGGGGGACTCCGGTTGAAAACCACGTTCACGTCACGTCTTACATCGTTTTTATTCATACTGCCTTACTTAGCTGCATTCGGCATTTTTCTTTTGTTCCCGATCTTGTATGGCATTTATATCAGCCTCCACAACTTCGAGCTTTTGTCGAAGGAGCATGAGTTCGTCGGGCTTGCCAACTATATTCATATTTTCACGCCCGGCACCTATATCCATGATATTTTTTTCAGGGGCTTATGGGTGACGGCTCAATTTGTATTATTTTCCGTACCACTCTTAATTGTCGTTGGTTTGGCGCTAGCGTTGCTTATTCATGCGCTTCCGGCAAAAATCCGCGGGTTATTCCGGACGTTTTATTTCCTTCCTTATGCACTGTCGGCTTCCGTCATGGCCGTTATTTGGCTGATGATGTTTGATACGAACGCCGGTTTTCTGAACAGTATGCTGACGAAGCTTGGCATTGCGGGCATACCTTGGCTCACGGATACGCCTTGGGCTTGGATCTCGCTCATCATCACTACCCTGTGGTGGACAATCGGGTTCAATATGATTATTTTCATCAATGCCTTAAACGAGGTGCCGGAAGATTACTATGAAGCCGCTTCGATCGATGGAGCGAATGCATGGCATAAATTTACGAAAATAACGCTTCCGTCGATTCGCCCGGTGATGCTGTTTGTCATGATTACATCGACGATTGCTTCCTTTAATATCTATGCCCAGCCGTTTTTGCTAACGCGGGGAGGGCCTGGCGACACAACGAAGGTGCTGCTCATTAACGTGCTCGATCAAGCCTTTATCCGCAAAGAAATCGGTTCGGCTTCGGCGATGGCCATCGTCATGGCTTTGCTCATCATTATCATTTCAGTCGTACAGTTTAAGCTTACGAATGGCAGAAAGGGAGAGGTTTAAATGGTGAAAACGAGAAAGCTGTGGCTTGTCCTGCTGGCTGTAATCGTTGCGATATTTTTCCTGCTGCCGCTCGTTTGGATGATTTCGACTTCCTTTAAAAATGATTTCGAAGCCTTGTCCGGTAAAATGAATTTCTTCCCGTTAAAGCCAACGTTCGATAACTTCGTGCAGGGCATCAACGGCGAATTAATGAACGTTCCGATTATTCGCTGGATTATCAATTCCTTGTCGGTCGGATTAATCGGGACCGTCATCGTTCTAATCATTGATTCCATGGCCGCTTACGCGCTGGCTAGACTAAATGATCTGCCGCTGCGGAGAGTCATGCTCTCGTTGTTTATTGCTTCGCTTATGATTCCTGGCGTACTGACATTCCTGCCGATGTATTTGGAATTTAACGCGCTTAATCTGATCAACACGTATCCAGCGCTGATTTTGCCGGCAACCGCCGGAGCGTTCGGCGTTTTTCTGCTCTACCAGTTTTTCGCTTCTTTTCCGAAGGAAATAGAGGAAGCGGCACGTATTGACGGCGCGAATAAATGGCAAATTTACGCGCGTATATTATTGCCCTCCGCGGTATCGATTATGGTTACGCTGGGAATCTTCACGTTTATGGGGATTTACAATGATTTTGTTTGGCCGCTTTATGCGACGACTTCGCCCGAGATGCGTACGATCACCGCAGGGATCGCAATGATGGCTACGGGCAGCTATACGCAAAGCTACGGCAAGCTGATGGCCATGACTACCGTTGCAACGCTTCCGGTCGTTATTGTCTTCATTGTTGGACAACGCTCCTTCGTGAAGGCCATTACGCAATCGGCGGTGAAGTAAGCGGGCTCGGCATCCCCTCCCTATGAAAATACGGCACTAAAAAGAGACCTTGCCTTACAGGTCTCTTTCTGCACATCACGTTGTAAGCGAGGAGAAAAGGGCATGAAAACGATACGGAAGCGCATTTCATTAATCGCAGTGCTTATTGCAGCAGTTATCATCCTATTATCGGGGGTTTTTATCATGAACAAAACGAACCATGACACCGGGGCGGACGGCGTTTATAATGGGCATGGCGGGACATTCAAAAACACGCTGGCGCCGATCGATACGCCCGATCCGAGCATCCTTTATCGGAATGGCTATTATTATATGACTTTCACGCATAATGGGACGGATATTATGATCATGAAATCGAGAACGCTCGATTTCAATCAAGCGGAGCGGAAGGTCGTCTGGTACCCGCCTATCGATACGATGTACTCGGCTAATTTGTGGGCACCGGAAATTCAATATATCCAAGGCAAGTATTATATTTATTTCGCGGCCGACGACGGTAAAAATGAAAACCACCGCATGTATGCATTGGAATCCGAGACCGATTATCCGATGGGCAGCTATGCATTCAAAGGACAAGTAACGGATTCGACCAACAAATGGGCGATTGACGGCCTTGCGCTTGAGCATGAAGACCGGCTTTATTTCGTCTGGTCAGGCTGGGAAGGCGATCTGAACATCCAGCAAAATACTTACATTGCGCCAATGAGCAATCCGTATACGATCAGCGGGCCGCGAGTGCTGCTAAGCGAGCCGGATCTTGATTGGGAAAAAGCAGGCGGTCCGCCGTTTATCAATGAAGGGCAAGCGATTTTGAAAAAAGACGGAAGGCTCTTTATCGCTTATTCCGGAGCGGGCAGCTGGACTCCGTTTTATAGCATTGGTTTGCTGGCGCTTGCGCCTGACGCAGATCCGCTGGATGCCTCCAAATGGAATAAAGCGGAACAGCCGCTCATGAAAATGTATGGGGAAGCAGGGGTTTACGGTCCCGGACACAATACGTTCGTCCGTTCGCCGGACGGAACGGAGGATTGGATCGTTTATCATGCCACCAGCGGAGACGCAGACGGGTGGAACAATCGAAAGGCGCGTGCCCAGCGAATCGAATGGCAGGCTGACGGGATGCCCGTTTTCGGAGCGCCTTTATCATTGGATACAGCGATCGAGGTTCCGTCAGGGTCGGGTATATTCCCGGTACAGCATGGGATCAGCGCGGGAGAAGACTTATTATCTTTTAGCGGTATTCCATCGGCGATCACGGCGAAAGCGCCTTTGCTGGTGCACTATACCAATGATACTGAGCAGGAGCTGCGGTTGCAGGCAGGTGCTGGCGATGCAGCAATAACGGAAATCATCCTTCCTCCGACCAAGCCGAATGAGGCTGGCTATGTTTACGCTGAGCTTATGCTGGCCGAAGGCCAAAATCAGATTGACCTTCACGGCGGGCAGGCCATCAAATCGATCATTGCTGTCGAGCTGCCTCGTTTTGAAGCGGAATACGCCCAGCTTTCTCTAGACAGCGAGCTGGTGGAGAGTCCGTTAAGATCGAATGGCCGCTCCGTTCGTATTCTGGCAGGGGGCAAGGATGCTGTGCGGTTCGGGAATGTGAGGGTGCCCGCGAAAGGGACCTATACCCTGCGTTTGAAAGTTTCCAATCCGACGGACAGCGAGCAGCAGGTTCAGCTTACGGTAAATGGCGGAGGCGTTCATAAGCTGGCCGTTCCAGCAGGCGAGCGCGATCAATTCGCGGAAGTTGAAGTAAACGTGAAGCTTAGCGCAGCTGCCAACACGGTAATCATCGGAGAAGCGACGGGACAGCTGGAAATCGATTATTTGGATATCCTATCCCAATTGCATGGATAGGTGGAACAATTCACAGGTAGCGGGGGCCTAAGGATGCAAACAAAAAAACAGGGCGCGCAGTGGCTGATCTATATGGTTATTGGTCTCCAAATCGCAGCGTTAACCGGCTGCGCTTCCAAAGAAGCGGATAATCCTGCCGATAACGAAACGAAGGCATCTACGGTAAGATTGGAATTTTGGACACCGTTCAGCGGCGGCGATAACCAATTCATGACCGAAATGGTCAATCGTTTCAATAAGGAAAACAAGGAGATCGAGGTCGTCCAAGTCAATTCCAGATTGGATGACTACTACTCCAGATTAAAAACCGCCATTATGTCCGGGAATGCGCCGGATCTGGCCATTTTGCACCAGACGAGTCTGCAGCAGTTCGTCCAGAACGGCTATATTGAGAAGCTGACAGAGCCGGCCAAGCAAATTAATCTCGACTGGACGGGCTTCAATAAAAATATTCTCGATTCCACGATGTACGACGGCCATTCGTATGCGGTGCCTCTGGACACGCATGCTTTGGTGATGTACTACAATAAAAGCTTTTTGCGTCAAGCCGGGCTGCTGGATGCCGACGGTAATCCGTTAATGAGCGCCGGTGCGGATGGTTTTGCTGCCTTCTTGCAGAAGCTGAAGGCTTCGATACCGCCAAACATAGCGCCGATGGCTCAACCGAGCACGCGGATTGATTCCGTTTGGCTTTGGTGGAGCCTCTACAATCAGATTAACGGCGGCGGAACCTTCTATAATGAACAAGGCACTGAAGCGGTTTTTAACAATCCCAAAGCATTGAAAGCTTTAACCTTCGTGGATCAATTATACAAAAAACAGCTTATTCCTCCGAATATCAACGATGCTTTTAAGCTGTTCTATGACGGGGAAGCAGCAGTGCTCATTACCGGGATGTGGGGAACGGGCGCTTTCGAGAAGGCGACGAATTTAGATTTTGGCGTGATACCGATGCCGGTATTGTTCGATCAACCTGCCGTTTGGGGAGACTCCCATACCATCGCGATTCCTACTAGGCATGCCATGACGGATGAGAGAAAGCGGGCGGCGCTGACTTTTGCGAAATGGTGCGTGGAGCATGGCGCGATGTGGGCGGAGGCCGGACATGTGCCAAGCATGACGAAGGTTGTTGCAGGCGAGCCGTTCAACAGCTTGGATTACCGCAGCGCATATGCGGCGACGGCGAATTATGTAGCTTACTGGCCCCGCCACGTTAGGCAATGGTCCATCGTAGAAATTCTCATTCAAGAGTTCGAAAAAATGAACTATTCTCAGCAATCGCCGGAGCAAACGCTGCAGGCGGCCGTGAAGCGGGTGAATACCGAGCTGAAGAAATAAGGAGAAAACCATGAAGTGGATAATCAAGGCGATTGGGTGGTTCAAAAATCAGGAGCTCGCACGGAAGCTTATTTTAATTAATTTCATACTCGTCGTGCTCCCGCTCAGCGTCATGGGTTATTTCGCTTTTACAAGGTTTGCCGGCACGCTGGAGCAGAAAGTCGGCGATTATCAGCTGCAGACGCTCAAACAATTGACGCTTAACCTCGATACCTATATGGCGGAGCTGGACCGCTTAACGCTCATGCCTTATCAGTATGAGCAGATTATTACATTTTTGGAGAGCAAGAAATTTCATGGCCAAGCTCTGACCTTAGAGGAAATCAAGCAGCTCAACAGCTTCGTTTCCCAAGTATTTTTGAACGGTCGAATCGATATCGTCGGCGTCTCGCTGTTTGGGGAAAACGGTGCTTCGTATGTCGTGCTGCCCGAGAGCCAGTATGTCGCGACATATCGGCTGGATGAGAATGCGCAATGGCTAAAAAACGAACAGATGAAGAGCGGGCAATCCACCTTTATCGCTACGCATCCGATTCAATCAACGAGCGGAACGGTATTTTCCGTTTTCTCGATTGCCAGAGAGCTGCGCAGCTTTGACACAGGGAAGAAGCTTGGTTACATCGTCATAGATGTAGATCCTTCGGTCATTCATAAGATATTGTCCCAGGTCACGCTTGGCAGCCGTGAAGCGCTCTATATTGCTGATCAAAGCGGAGGCATCGTTGCCTCGAAGGATCCATCGCAGCCGATGGAGAGCATAACAAGCTTAATGGACGGCGAACAATCCGAGGGAGTTACCCACTCTACGTTAAGCGGCGAGAGGCAGCTTGTTTCCTACGTAACGTCGACGATCACCCATTGGACAACGATAGGAATCGTGCCGGTAGACGAACTGATGAAAGACAGCCTCATCATACGCAATTCCATTATGCTGTTTGGCATTATAAGCGTAGGCTTAGCCATGCTGATGTCCGTATTTCTGGCATTTCGGATCACGCAGCCGCTGCGGAGCTTAATTAAGCTCATGCGCAAGGTGGAACGGGGCGATTTGCTCGTGTCCTTCCCAGTGAAGCAGTGGGATGAGGTGGGCCATTTGGGCAAGGCTTTTAATACGATGGTTTCGAAGCTGAGCGAGCTTGGCTACTTGCTGTATGAAACCGAGATTCGGGAGAAAGACGCGCAGATCGCAGCCTTGCAAAGTAAAATCAATCCGCATTTTCTGTACAATACGCTCGGCTCGATCAGTATGTACGCGGAGGTCGAAGGCAACCGGGAAGTCGTCAAGATGACGAACAATTTAAGCAGGCTGCTTCGTTACAGCTTAAGCGGCCAGAAGGAACGCGTTAATCTCCGGGATGAGCTGGACCATGTTATGGGCTATATGACGATTCAAAAAATGCGCTACGAGGACCGGATCGCATTTCGGTTGGAGCGTGACGAAGCTTCGCTCTCCTGCAAGGTCATACCGTTAATGATTCAGCCGATCGTAGAGAATGCGATTAACCATGGGATCGATCAAGGGATTGGCCAAGGGAAAATCGCTATATCCTGCAAGCTGGATGAAAATCTGCTGCGTATCGTAATCGAGGATGACGGCATCGGCATGACTGAAGAGCAGCTAGGAACGATTCGCCGGAGATTACAGCATTCGAAGGATCTCGGAGGGAGCTCCGGCAACGGACTGCTTAACGTGCATAGAAGAATTGTTCTTCATTTCGGAGAACCGTATGGCTTAACGCTTGAGAGTATGCCGTATCAAGGGCTGAAAGTAATGCTGACATTACCGGCCGTTCAAGAAAAGCTTAATGATGTGGAGGGAAGCGTCCATGCCTAGAATCGTTATCGTAGACGATGAATCCATCTTTCGCAGAGGCTTGCGCAAAATGATAGCGGAGCTCGATCCGGATTGGGAGGTTGTCGGCGAGGCGCGCGACGGCTATGAAGCTTTGCAGCTAGTCGGGGATTTGAAGCCGGAGGCAGTTCTAACGGATATTAGAATGCCTCGCATGAACGGCATTCAGCTTCAGCAAATGCTGCGCGAGAAATTTCCTGGCATCTTATGCGTCGTTATTAGCGGCTTTGACGATTTTATTTATATCCAGCAATCGATGAGGCAGGGTGCTAAGGATTATATGATGAAGCCTATCGAACGCGAGGAGCTGGCTAAGGTTCTGAAGCTGCTTGGCGATAACGTGAAGCTGCAGCAGAGGCAAAGCATGCCGGTCAGCAAATCCCATCGCGAAGAACATCAGATTCGCCAGCATGTGAGCGAACATCTTATAACAGGCTTGCTGCGAGGCAGCGTGAACGAAGCGGATTTAGAACTGCTTCGATCGATCGGCATTGATTTTAAGGAGCCGTTTTTTACATGCATGGTCATTAAGCTCGACAAAAGCTCCATTGGCAGCGAACGCTATAATCAGGCGGATCCTTCCTTGTTTCAATTATATATCCAGCAGCTGGTGCAGGAGGTGCTGGGCAGAAGAACGAACGGTTTCTGCTTCATTATGTCGGAGACGGAGGTCGTTGCTTTGCTAAACATTCCAAACGGAAATCAGGGCATGGCAGATGCGATTGAAATTGGGGAGACCATTCGCAGACAAATGACCTCGCTTTCGAATATGACGGTCACGATCGGCATTGGATCGGCTGCCGAAGGCTTCAGGTCGATATCGGGCGCTTACCATGAAGCGGAAATCGCCCTTTTGCACCGGCTTATCGTTGGCGGCGATAAAGTGCTCTCCTATAACGGGTTGGTTCGGGATGAGCGCTACTACAGCGAGCAGAAGTCATTGACATGGGAGAAGCTTGAGCTGGCGATTAACGAGGGGAAGCCCGGACAGGTGGCAGAGGCTGCGCAGGCCTTAGTCAGCGAGCTTTGCAGTCAGGCGCTAGCTCCGGAAACCGTGCACCAGCAGCTTTGCAAGCTGCTTCTTCATTATTATGAAACGGCAGGCAAGCTTGGGCTTACGAAGCAATGGCTTGGAATAAAGGATATGAAAGCGGTCCTGTTTCATATCTGTTCGATTTCCTCGCGCGAGGAGCTTTCGGAGGAGTGCTCGCGTTTGCTGGTCCGGTTATCGGAATGCATCAACGAAAGCGCGGTGCAGCCCGAGCATGATCCGATAGAGAAATCGATCCGGTACATCGAACAGCACTACGCAAAAGCATTGACCCTCAAGGAGGTGGCCGACTCCGTCTATTTGAATGCGGCTTATTTCAGCACCTTGTTCAAACAGCGGACCGGGAAATCCTTTATTGAGAGACTAACCGAAATTCGAATACAAGAAGCCAAGCGAAGAATGGTTCAAACCGATCACAAAATAGCGGCAATCGCCGAGCATACCGGATTCACCAATATTCGCCACTTTAACCGCGTATTCAAAAATGAAACCGGCATGTCGCCAAAGCTGTACCGCGACCGCGTTCACGGGAATACGGAGGCAGTCCGGCCTTAGCTGTCAGTAGGCGACGTATACTTGAATGTCTTGATCATAATTGCCGAACTGCTTGCCGAACATGCTTAATCCGCCGCTGTGCGTCGCCGTTTCAGGCGCGCAAATCCGGAACCGGATATCTTCGCCGAACCCTACGGCGAGATCTTTGATTGTGCGGTCGGACATACGGATGCCATCGATGTAGGAGCCTTCCGCATCGATGGTAATTTGTTTTAGCAAACCATGCTGCGTGCCAAGATCCCACCAAGCGGGGGTATAAACCCCCTTTACCGCGCCAAAATCCCCTGGACAGGTCCAAACGCCGAGGCAAACGTCATTCAAGTAGAATGAAAGGTCTGACGGCCAATTTTCATTGTAGTAAGGGGCTTCGGAGCAAATCTCCAGCGAGATAGAGATGCTGCGTACGCTCTGTTTTCCGACCAAATAATTAGGGATGCGGTATTCGATATAGCCGCTTCCGAACCAGAGATGACATGCCTTTACATGCTCGGGATCGGAGAAGTAGCGGGGATCGTCCACCATGCCGATGATTTTTGTGTCCGAGGACAGGCCGCAGGTAGGCTTTACTTCATAAGAGGAATATTGTCCGATGGGAATGGAAACCGCGTAGCGGTTTTGGTCGGCTTGTTCCTTCACGCGAAACTGCAGCGTTGCCGATTCAAGCGTCAGGTGGCATATTTTTTGGCGGCCGCGCGAACTCGGCACGCTTTCTGTCGTTATAATAGAAGCTTCCTCGAGCTTTTGGATATGTTTGGTTACAATGGCTGACGAAATCCCGAGCGCTTCCGCCAATTCTTTTATGTTCAAGGGTTTGATGTTCAGCAATTCGATGATTTTAACCCGGGTATCCGATGAAAAGCATTCAAGAAATTTTAAATTGCGGCTGGTAACCTCGATGTTCATGAAAAGCGCCTCATTCCGTTCTTTTGCTCCTATTATATAATCCGAAAGTTAATTACACAACTTAATAGTTCACTATTCTTGTTGCTTGGAATCTTTTTCGAAGAGGCGGCAAATAAAAAAGAGAGGAGCAAGATAAAATCTTGCCACTCTCTTTCCATGTTGTGCAGCCATTCCGTTTATTGAAGCGCGCTAGTCATTTTCTTATATAGGACGGCGATCCACGCCGAAGTAAAAGCAAAACGGATTAGTAAAGGGAAATGGTCAGGGTATCGCGTTCGAAATAGGAATGCAGCGTCGCCTCACTGCCCACAATTTCTACGCTAATTAACGATTTGATACATGTTTTAAGTGCATTTTTACCTGTAGTCAGCTTACGGTTCAGTACGGCAGACAGCTTTTCAATGGCTTGTTTATTGGTATCGGTTAAATAAACGGGTATCGTTTTATTTTGGAACATCAGCATCGTTTTCATAGTAAGGACCTCCATCCCGCGAAGGATTTTTTTAATTTTCACTAGTGTAACTGACAATTATTAAATAATTCTTAAAATTCGGTGAGTATTTGGTTACAAAGCTGTAACTTTTGGGAAAATGCCTTCAAATCGTTGAAATATGGCAATCAGGACCGGCGTTCCGGCGCCTCCAGCTGCTTTTTGCGGAACTGAGAAGGTGTACATTTCATCATTTTGCGAAATACTTTAACGAAGTAGCTGATATGATCGAAGCCGACATCAAGCGCGACGGCCGATATTTTGAGCTCGGGCCTCAGCAGAAGCTCGGTTGCCTGCCTGATCCGATAGGCATTTAAATACTCGATAGGCGTTTGTCTCGTCATTGTTTTGAAGAAGCGGCAAAACTGTCCTTCGCTCATTGGGATTTGATCAGCGATTTCAACAATGCGAATAGGGCGGTGAAAGTTTTGCTGCATATAAACAATGGCTTTTTTCAGCCTGTCAATTTTCGTCGTGTCGGCCGTGCTTGTCTCGCTGCGGTTGCAGAAGCAGCCTCCTGCCGCAATTTCATGGAGCATTAAATAAAAATGCCCTTTCACGGCTGTCTCAAGACCCGGCGGCTCGCTCTCGCAAATATTCATTATGCTTTTCAAATGCCTAAGCAGGGCATCCCCCCAAACCGTATTTGGCTGTATATGCCTAGGGAACGTTCGTTTCTTGTCTTGAAGCGGCGAGATGAAACGTTCCTGAACGGCATCGTAGCTTGCGCTTGAAAGCAGATGGGTGTCGAATACTATTGCGCAGAATGAGCAGGCTTGATCGCCAAGGGCATGTCCGGCATGGATATCTCCGCCGTCTATAAACACGGCCTCGCCGGCCCGAACGGGAAAATAATCGGTATCAACCTGAAACAGCACTTCCCCTTCGAGTACATAAAAAAACTCTGCTTCGGCGTGCCAGTGGCAATCCAGAACGGGTACGCCAGCCTCTTCGTGAGCAATCCAATAAGCGGCAAGCGGAAACATGTTGTCGCCATGCAGACGGTCTTCCTTTAAGGAATGACGCGTGGTTTGATCCATTTTTGAAAGGGCCTCCTGTGCTTGAGTCGAGTTAGTTGGAATGGAAAGAGGCACATCGTCAAAATAGTGCTATAGTTGAGCATTATTCTGTTAGATTTGTCTGATTAATTATCAGTATAATGCAATTATGTAGGAATGCAAATAAAACAAACAGGAAGGTTGGTTCAGTCCATGAAATTTACAGACGGCAACTGGCTGATTCGTGATGAATACAAAGTATTAGGAGCAGTGCAAGTACATGATTTCGAGCAAAAGGACGGCAAGCTGACGGCTTATGCATCGCCGCAGCCGATCGTAACGCGGTCTAACATGCTGGATACGATGCTGTTGACGGTCCATTTTCATTCTCCGCTGCCGGGCATTATCGGCGTAAAGCTTGTGCATCATGCAGGCGTAAATGAGCGGGGGCCGGCATTCGAGCTTTCCTCGCAGACCGGTGACCATGTCGTGATTGAAGAAAATGACGATGAAGCCGTTCTGACCAGCGGCAATCTGAGCGTGCATATCCGCAAAGGTCCGGTATGGGCGGTTGATTTCTACCGTGGCGGTGAACGCATTACGGGCAGCACACAAAAATCGATGGCTTATATTAAAGAAGATAACGGCAATACTTTCATGCGCGAAGAGCTTGATGTTGGCGTCGGGGAGTGGGTATACGGGCTTGGAGAGCGCTTCACGCCATTCGTGCGTAACGGTCAAGTCGTTGATCTATGGAACAAAGACGGCGGTACAAGCTCCGAACAGGCCTACAAAAACGTGCCTTTTTATATTACGAACAAAGGTTATGGCGTATTCGTCAACCACCCCGAGCTGGTATCGTTTGAGATCGCATCGGAAAAAGTGAAAAAGGTGCAGTTTAGCGTAGCGGGCGAATCGCTCGAATATTTTATTATCGACGGTCCGAGCATGAAGGAAGTACTCGGCAAATATACGGACTTGACGGGTAAGCCTTCACTTCCTCCCGCATGGACATTCGGCTTGTGGCTGACGACCTCCTTCACAACCAACTATGACGAAGCAACGGTTAATTCTTTCGTTGACGGCATGGCAGAGCGCGATTTGCCGCTGCATGTTTTCCACTTCGACTGCTTCTGGATGCGTGAATTCCATTGGACGGATTTCAAATGGGATGAGCGGGTATTCCCGGACCCGGTCGGCATGCTGTCCCGCTTGAAGGAAAAAGGGCTGAAAATTTGCGTTTGGATCAATCCTTATATCGCTCAGCGCTCGCGCTTGTTCGAAGAAGGCAAACAGAACGGCTATTTAGTGAAAAAACCGAACGGCGATGTATGGCAGTGGGATCTATGGCAGCCGGGCATGGCGCTTGTTGATTTCACGAATCCTGCCGCATGCGAATGGTACGCCGGCTACCTGCGCGAGCTAGTAGATATGGGCGTGGACAGCTTTAAGACAGATTTCGGCGAACGCATTCCGACGGATGTCGCTTATTTCGACGGATCAGATCCAATGAAAATGCATAACTACTACACGCAGCTGTATAACAAGGTTGTATTTGAAGTGCTCGAAGAGAAGCTCGGCAAAAACGAAGCGGCATTGTTCGCCCGTTCTGCTACTGCCGGCGGTCAAAAATTCCCGGTTCACTGGGGCGGCGACTGCTATGCGGACTATGAGTCGATGGCAGAGAGCCTGCGCGGCGGCCTATCTCTCGGTATTTCAGGCTTTGGCTTCTGGAGCCATGACATTGGCGGGTTTGAAAACACGGCGCCGGAGCATGTATTCAAGCGCTGGCTTCAATTCGGCCTGCTCTCCAGCCACAGCCGCCTTCACGGCAGCAAATCGTACCGGGTGCCTTGGGCTTACGATACAGAGGCTGTTGACGTAACACGCTTCTTCACGAAGCTGAAATGCCGCATTATGCCTTACTTGTTTAATACGGCTGTGCAAGCAACGGAGCTGGGCTTGCCTTCGATGCGCGCAATGGTGCTGGAATTCCCTGAGGATCCGACAAGCGAAATTCTGGACCGCCAATATATGCTCGGCGACTCCCTGCTCGTAGCTCCGATCTTTAACGAGCAAGGCAATGTTACTTATTATTTGCCAGCGGGCAAGTGGACGCATATGTTGTCCGGCGAAATCGTTGAAGGAGGCTCATGGCGCAAGGAGAATTATGATTTCTTCAGCCTGCCGCTATTCGTTCGTCCGAACTCAATCATTGCGCTTGGCGCAAATGATGTTCGGCCGGATTATGATTATGCGGACGGCGTATCGCTTGAGCTTCATAATCTGGAGGACGGCAAAACAGCTGCAACAACGGTTCGCGATGTAAAAGGCGCTGCGGAGCTGACGGTAACGGCTAGCCGCCAAGGCGGAGCCATTACGGTTCAAATCGAAGGCAGTGGCAAACCATTCTCGTTTGCGCTTAAAGGCCTAGGAAATATCGTTTCGATAGACGGCGCGCAAGCGGAAGTAAAGGGCAGCGTTGCACAATTTGCTTCGGGTTCGAAGCAGCTGGCATTCACAATCAACATCTAAACCATAAACGAGCAGCTCTTTCACGGTCCGCCTGCGGACAGACAAGAGCTGCTCCTCTTTATTCGCCAGAAATTCAGGCATTGACCAAAATCGCATAAGAAAATGTTAATAAAATAACTGTTTTTCGTATGTAACTGTCGATATAATGAGAGTCGTAAAACAAAATCAAATACATCAAAATAAGAGATATAAGGGAGCGCGGCTCACATGACACGAATGAATGTTGGTTTGCAATTGTACACAGTACGGGATGCTACGGCACAGGATTTCGAAGGCACTCTTCGCCAGATTGCGGCTATGGGCTATGAGGGCGTGGAATTTGCAGGCTACGGAGATATCCCTGCCGAAGCAATGCGTGATTTGCTTCAAGAGTTAAACCTGAAAGCCATCGGCAGCCACATCGGTTTACATCTTCTTGAAGAGCGCCTTGACGAGGAGATCGCTTATCTTCAAACAATTGGCGCAAAATATGCGATTTGCCCATGGCTTCCGGCAGATGCTCGCGATACCGAAGCTTGGCGCAGCCATCTCGTGAAATTCGAACAATATGGGAAGCGTTTCCGCGATGCGGGCATTTCGTTCGCTTACCACAATCATGATTTCGAATTTGAAGTGGAAATCGACGGCCAAATCGTATTTGACGCAATGTATGAGCGTATTGACGCGCAGTACCTGAAAGTTGAAATGGATATTGGCTGGGTGCAATATTCAGGCGTTGATCCTTTGGCATATATCGCGAAATATGCAGGCCGCCTGCCGCTTCTGCATCTGAAGGATTTCCGCGCGGGCGAAAAAGGTCAGCAGATCGATACCGTCGAGCTGGGCCGCGGTGATTTGCCGCTGCTTGATATCATTAATGCTGCATCGAACGCATCGGTTGAATGGTTGATCGTGGAACAGGACACCTGCGCCAATCCGCCGCTTGAAGCCGTTGCGGAAAGCATGGAATGGATGAAAACGAATTATTTAAACCAATAATCTAATTCAGAATGGGTAGGGGAAAAAATCAATGTCAAAAGTACGCGTAGCAGTTATAGGTTGCGGATCCATTTCGAAATACCGTCATATTCCGGAGTACGTTGCACACGAGAATGTTGAGCTTGTTGCATTCGTAGACCCGATTATCGAGCGCGCTGAGCTTTACGCTGACCTTCACGGCGGCAAAGCTTTCGCGGATTATGAAACAATGCTTGCTGAAATTAAGCCGGATGCCGTAAGCGTATGTACGCCAAATGCGCTCCACGCTTCTATGTCCATTACGGCTGCGAATGCCGGTGCTCATGTATTGGTTGAGAAACCGATGGCTGTTACCGACGAAGAAGCAGAAGCGATGATCGAAGCAGCTAAGAAAAACGGCGTTCATTTGATGGTTGGCCATAACCAACGCTTCATGCCGCCGCATGTAAAGGCGAAGCAAGTATTGCAATCAGGCATACTTGGGAAAGTCCTTACATTCCGCACATCCTTCGGTCACCCAGGACCGGATGCTTGGAGTATTGATGGCGCTGAAAGCTGGTTCTTCCGTAAACCGGAAGCGATCATGGGCGCTATGGGCGATCTAGGCGTTCATAAATCCGATCTTATCCGCTGGATGCTGGATGATGAAGTGTCAGAGGTTGCCGGCTTTGTGGGCACGCTGGACAAAAAAGGCACAGAAGTTGACGATAACGCTTCTTGCTTGCTTCGCATGAAGAGCGGCGCAATCGGCACGCTTGTAGCTAGCTGGACTTACTACAAAGGCGAAGATAACAGCACCATTCTTTGGTGCGAGAACGGCGTTATGAAAATCGGCACGCATCCTGACGATCAAGTAATCGTTGAATTGCGTAATGGAACGATTGAGAAGCATAAGGTCGGCGCGATCTCGACGAATGATAAACAAGAATCAAGCGGCGTAGTCAATGCGTTCCTGGAAAGCATTCTAACGAACACAACTCCTGCTGTCAGCGGCGAAGACGGCCGCGCATCCTTGAAAGTGATTTTGTGCGCTTTCGAATCGCAAGCGACGGGCAAGTTCATCAGCATAAACTAAGATAACGAATACCTCCGATAGGCGAACTTAGGCCTGAATGTCGGAGGTATTCTTTTTTGAACACTATCTTGCATTGTAGAATAGTATGTGGTAAATTGTTAAAAAGAGTAAATAAACGCGCATCGCTATTCTACAATGGTGAATAGTAAGTTATGCTTCATATGAATGCTTATGAAGCGAAGCATCTTAAAGTTCACTTATGGGGGACAGGAAATGAACATTCAGTTTAAAAAGGGCGTGCTCGAAATTTGCGTTCTGGTATTGGCAACAAGAGGCGACCGTTACGGCTATGAGCTGGCTGTCAAAATATCCGAGAAATTCGAGGTAGCCGTTGGAAGCGTATATCCATTGTTAAGCAGATTGACGCAGGACGGTTACTTCTCGACTTATTTGAAGGAATCGAACGAAGGGCCGCCGCGCAAATATTATCAATTGACGCAGGAAGGCTGGAGCCATATGAGAAGGCTGATTGCCGAGTGGGAAAGTTTTACGCAAGCCGTAAATGAAATCGTAGAGGAAGGTTTGAAGCCATGACGACAAGAGATCGATATATGTTGGAGCTTGAAGGTATGCTTAAAGTAATCCCGGAGGCGCAGCGCAAGGAGTGGCTTTATGATTATTACATTCACTTTCAGCAAGCCGTTGAAAACGGCCAGAGCGAGGAGGATGCCGCACGCGAGCTGGGTGACCCGAGAATGATAGCCAATGAGCTTTTGCTTGGATACCGGGTAGGTCAGGCTGAGAAAAACAACAGCTTCGGAAAACTTTCGAAAGCGGTGTTTGCGACGGTAAGCCTAGGCTTATTCAATGTTATTTTCATATTAGGTCCTTATCTTGCCCTTGCGGCTGTCCTCCTCGCTTTGTGGGCTTCCGCAGTCGCCATCGGCATTGCCGGCATCGGAATCGTGATCGAAAGCTTATGGAACGGTACGTTCACCATACCGCAGGCTTTGACAATTGGCTTGATCAGCAGCGCGGTTACGATTTTACTTGTCATCGGATTAAAGGCACTTACAACCTCCTTCTATAATATGACTTTAAAATATTTGAAATTCAATACGAGAATCGTAAAGGGGAATAACAAATGAAGAAGCTGGCGGCAATTGCGCTCATTATGCTTGGAGTCGGTGTATTATGCGCATTCTTTGTTTTCAATGAAAGCGACCTGGTTAAGTTTAAAGGAGAAGCTTATTCAGACGAGAAAACCGTGGATGCTTCCGAAATCCGGTCGATCCATGCGGAGACGGATACGTTCAACATTACTTTCGAACGCGGAACATCGAAGGATATTCAAATCAAGCTGGATGGCAGTGTAACCCAAAGCTCGATAGACAAAATTATTTTCACGGCCGAAACAAAGGGAGATACGCTTTACATTGAAGGAAATACGAAAAACAGATTTACGATCGGTTACTCCGTCATGAATTTGAAAATGGTGGTCGAACTGCCGGAGAAGCTTTGGAATTCCGTCGATATTGAGACTGATACAGGCAATATTGTTCTTGACCAGATGGAAGGGAGCAAGCTTCATGTTACGTCGGACACCGGCAATGTGAAGGTTTCGAATTACAACTTCGCGGAGATCGATTTTGAAAGCGACACGGGCAATGTTTCCTTTACGGATGGAGAAGGTATTGTGAATGGCGAGACCGATACAGGAAATGTTCGCATAGAGACAGCCGAGCTGCGCGAAGATATTACCTTGAAGTCGGATACGGGCAATATCACAGTCAATGTAGACAAAGAGCCTGCTTCTGCGGCCATTTATATCCAAAAAGATGTCGGAAGCAGCAAAGTAGAATGGGGCGGCTTCTCCGATTCCAATGATTCGAAGAGCATCGTGGATGGCAAGATCGGCAGCGGCGATATCAAGATTCATATTAATTCGGAGGTAGGCAACGTCAAGCTGGGCGCTAGATAGTAGGAACAAGTATACACGATGCAAGAGCAGGCCTATCTGCATAGGGTCTGCTTTTTTTTATGCATATGCCGTTTCTGTTCATAGGTTTAGAGCATAAGATATAACAATTGTTTTACCGAAAGGAAGCGATGCTGGATGGCAGTTGAACGCAAAAACTTCCGTAGGTTTACTTATGCGGAATATGTCGAGTATTTGAAGCCATTTCTTTTAAAGGTGAAATTTTCGCAGGTGCATATCCATGGGACATGGAAGCCTACAATTGCCGATTATCGCAAAGCGGCGGATAAGATGAAAATTATTCAAGCGATGTGGCGTTTTCATGCTATTACTCAAAAATGGGGAGACATTGCGCAGCATGCGACGATCGATCCGGACGGGTATATCTGGGAAGGAAGGTCGCTGTTGGAAGCGCCGGCTTCTGCCGTAGGCTATAACGATGCGGATAAGGACCGTATCCATCCGTTCATGTTCGAGATGATCGGTAATTTTGACATTGGCGCGGAAAACCTTGAAGGTGCCCAGCTGGCGACAGCGGTTAAGCTGACTAGCCATATTGCGACGATGTGGAAGCTGCCGGATTCGCAAATTAAATTCCACCGCGAAATGAATCCCGCCAAAACATGCCCAGGCAGCTCGGTAAATAAAGCTTCGTTCTTAGAACTTGTTCGCGATTGGAGTGATGTCGATATGAGTCCCGCCGACGCCAACAAAATCATCTCGACCTGGTTGTCGCCTGCATGGTTTGCCGCAAGCACAAAAGCAGAGCGCGATGAGATCCATCGGTTGGCCAATGAGCTGCGTAAAGCCAGCGGTCAGCTTTGAAACGCTTATTTTCGATGATGAGCATATTCTCATAAAGCAGTAACGGTGCTGTTTTACAGGTCATTTTCGCGTTAATTCCAGTTTTTGTGTCATGAAACGGCCAAAACCCCATGGTAAGATAAGTGGCGTCGGGAAGAACGATACGCAAACAAAACGAATGCGCTGCTTCATAAAGCATCAGCGTAAGTCGCTTTTGTATAAAAAACTTATCTTATTAGGAGGAATTATTCATGAAGATGCAACCAATACGTGTAGGTGTCGCCAGCATAATCGCAGCAACGGTAATCGGCGCAGGATTTACGGCTCCAACTGCAGGGGCAGCACCGGCTGTGAAAACATACTCCGACTGTCCAATGATTACTACGATTAGTCAAGATACAATTAAGCAAATTGCAGATAGATATGGAGTAGATCTTAACCAACTGCTGGGCGGCGGTACATTTCAATGGCCAACGGCAGGTAACGGTACAGTAACGAAACCGAGCACAGGTACAGGCAGCGGTACAGTAACGAAACCGAGCACAGGTACGGGCAGCGGTACAGTAACGAAACCGAGCACGGGTACAGGCAGCGGTACAGTAACGAAACCGAGCACAGGTACAGGCAGCGGTACAGTAACGAAGCCGAGCACAGGCACTGCAACACCTGGTACTGGCACGACGACTGGAGGAAGCTTGAGCGCATTTCAATCCCAAGTTATCGATTTAGTCAACCAAGAACGTGCAAAAGCTGGACTGCCAGCTGTGAAAAATGATGCTTTGCTTACGAAAGTCGCTACAGAAAAAGCAAGAGATATGGATGTTAACAATTACTTCAGCCACACATCGCCAACCTACGGCTCGCCATTTGATATGATGCGTTCTTACGGCGTAACTTATTCTTATGCAGGTGAAAACATTGCTTCCGGTCAAAAGACGCCGCAAGACGTGATGACGGCTTGGATGAACAGTGCAGGTCACAAAGCGAACATCTTGAGCCAAAACTTTACTAAAATCGGCGTTGGTTACGTAAACGGCGAATGGGTGCAAATGTTTATCGGCTAATTTGCCTCATTTAAAAGTGGACAAGAAGCAGCATGTTAAGGGCGCTTTGCGCCCTTGACATTATTTATAATAACGCTGTCGAAGTTGTGAAACTTCGGAAGCGCACAGGAGGATTTACCGCATGTTTAAAAAACGCAATTTAGCAGCAGCAGTAATCGGATTATCCGTTATGATGGCGGCAGGAACGGTAGATGCAGCTTCAACAACACATACAACGATTGACAATGATACATTCTGGAAGCTTTCCAAGCAGTATAACGTCCCTTTGGACGCTTTGATGAAAGCGAATCCAACTATTAATCCGTTGAATTTATCGGTTGGCAAGAAGCTGAACATTCCAACGGCGAGAGCGGCTGCGGCAAAGAAATCAATCGCGATGAAAGCTTCCGCTAAGACGGTAACAGCGATAAATGGCAAAGAATACGCTTACTCGAAGTCATTATCCGTGAAAGCGACGGCTTATACGGCAGCCGCATCGGAAAACGGCAAATGGGGGGCGGTAGATTATTTCGGCGATAAGCTTAAGGTCGGCACGATTGCGGTTGACCCTAAAATAATTCCTCTCGGCACCAAGCTTTATGTGACAGGCTATGACTACAATGGGCTTCCTCAAGGCGGAATGGTTGCTACAGCAACGGATACTGGCGGTTCGATTAAAGGCAAACGTATCGATATTTTCGTGCCCGGTGTAACGAGCCAAGCGAGATCATTCGGCTTCCAGAACGTTAAGGTATTTATTCTTGAATAAGTAAGAATGCGAAACGGCAATCCCCTCCTTGGAGCGGATTGCCGTTTTTCTAATTAACGCGCTGCCGGCTGGCTTAACAGTTCAGGCAAAGTGACGAGTTCATATCCTTTGCTGTGCAGCAGCCGAATAAGCTGCGGCAATGCGTTTACCGTTCCATATAAATTTTGGCCTATACCGCCTCCAGCATGCTGCAGGATGATCGAGCCGGGCTGCAGCGTTTTTTTAATGTTGCTTAGAACCAATGCGCTGCTCGGATTGTTTTTCCAATCGACGGAATCCACATCCCAGTTGACGATGGAAAAGCCGGACTGCTTGCTCCACTTCACCTGCTGAGGCAGCAATTCACCGTAGGGGGGACGGATGAAATGCGGGGAGTAGCCGATCAAATTCGTGATAATGGCGTCCGTACGCCAAATTTGTTTTTGATAGTTCATTAAACTAAGCGTGGATAATACCGCATGGTCATACGAGTGATTGCCAATGATATGTCCTTCGTTATGTATCCGTTTCACGATCGCCGGATAATGGGCTGCGCGGTTGCCAACGACGAAGAAGGTTGCGCAAACATCATGCTGAGCCAATATATCCAAGATAAGCGGCGTGTATTTCGGATCGGGGGCATCATCGAAGGTAAGCGCAACCCGCTTCGAATGACGCGGTCCGTTTAATAGAAACGTTCTTGGAAATTGTTTATGAAGCTTTACCCATGACATGGAGTCAGCCCTGCGCTTTTTTGTTTCTTTATCCGGCGCGAATTGCACGGCTTGCTGTGCATTGACAGCTGCGTAAGCGTCTGTCGTCAATCCCATCAGGAAAATGCCAAGCAACGCAATTCCTGCAGCAGGCAGCCATTTTTGAAACCGGTTTTTTCGCATCCCTTATCCATCCCTATGATTGAGAATTTATAGCCGTGCCGCTATTTTACCCCCGCACTCCTCTTTCATGCACTTTACAAGGAAAAACGGGAGGCTTAAGATGAATAAAGGATGCTTGTCCTATATGAAGGAGGATGGAAATTATGAAGCTGCTCCAGTTTAAGCGTTTGGATGAAGTAAAGCTTGGCATGAAAATAGAAGAAGGAATTATCGATATTGAAGCCGCTTCACTGGCATTGGGGATGGAAGTGCCCGGCTCAATGGAAGCCGTTCTCTTAGGCGGCGAAGCTGCAATCTCGCAATTGAAAGCGCTTAGAGCGACCGTAGAGGTGCAAACTAAAGCTAACCCAGACTATTTAAAGGAAGAAGCGGGGCTTGTGTATGCGCCGGCCGTTTCCAATCCGCAAAAAATAATTTGCGTGGGCTTGAATTACCGCAAGCATGCGGAAGAAACGAAAGCGGAAATTCCAACGTCACCGATTCTGTTTAATAAGTTTGCAAATGCTCTAAGCGCGCATGGCGATGAAGTCGAGCTTCCAGAAACGAGCAATGAGGTGGATTACGAAGCGGAGCTGGCGATCATCATTGGAAGAACGGCCAAAAATGTTGAAGAAGCAGAAGCTTTGGATTATGTTTTTGGTTACAGCTGCGCCAATGATTTGTCCGCACGGAATTTGCAGCGCCGCACTTCGCAATGGATGCTTGGGAAAAGCTGCGACGGCTTTGCTCCGATCGGACCTTTCCTCGTGACTGCCGATGAGGTAGCTAACCCGGATAAGCTGGCGATTTCATGCAGCGTAAATGGGGTGCAGAAGCAAAATTCTAATACTGCGGATATGATTTTCTCATGCAGCACCATTATCAGCTATATATCAAGGCATATGACCCTTTTGCCAGGCGATGTTATTTTAACCGGAACGCCCGAAGGCGTCGTGATCGGTTATCCTAAGGATCAACGGGTATATTTGAGTTCAGGAGATGTCGTGACAGTAAAAATCGAGCAGCTCGGCGAGCTTACGGTCAAGATGGCTAAATGTAATTGATAATCATTATCGCCTACGTTATAATCGTTATATTGACTAATTATTGTATATGTATGGGGATGAGAGGACGATTGCATCGATGAATGAAGCTATGCTGGAGCTGCTGGAGAGTAATTTTGGTTTGTCGGTAAAGAAACGAGAAGATCTCTTATTCAGCTGTCCCGCTGCGGATCTTCTGGATGAGAATAAGATGAAGCAGCTGTTGGAGTTCTATACGCCCTTAGTTAAGGGCAATGATCCTTCGGTTGGGGAAGTTTATATGGCGGGATGGTTTCGCGGCCCGATGCTGGGACTGATCTACATGCTCTCATCCTGGAACAAAACCCTGGATTTATCCTTAGAAAATATTACGGTTCAAATTTATACGGCAGACTATAACGGGCATAAATATACGGCATCTGAATTTTTTTTACATCATACAGATCTAATTGACGCACCTGAGCAGGAGCATGAATACGCAGCTTGGACAAAGGATAGGATTAGAGGCTTTTTTGAGCGTACGGTACTGCCGGTTTTTGAATCCATTGCCAAGGTCGGAACCCTGCAGGTAGGCATGCTTTGGGGACAGCTTCCAACCTCGCTCGTTTACGGCTATGACCGGCTGATGAGTATGAATGAGAACGAGAAAGCAAAACAGCAGGTACACAACCATTTTGAGCTTGTGAAATCGCTGGAGGCTTCTGTATTCGGGCGAAACAAAAATCCGCTGAACGTGAAGTTCCGTATGACAGAATCGCTGGATAATCCAGAAAAACAGGTTCCTTTGAAATCATCCTGTTGTTTATATTATCACGTGGATGGCGGATATTATTGCTATACTTGTCCAAGAATCAAAGAAAGCGAGCGCGAGGAACGCCGTCAAGAATATCGGGCGAAGCAGCAAGTTGAGGCCAAATAAATAGAAAAGACCGTAATCTTCCCGTGATTTAGGAGAAGATTACGGTCTTTTTTCATTCGCTGCAAAATTTATTTCATTTTGAATACGCTGATCGTTCTAAGAAGCTGGGCTGCCATCGTGCGCATGCGCTCGGTTTCTTCCACAACCGCCTGCACGGATGCAATTTGCTCGTTCATGGAAGCCGATACTTGCTCGGTGCCTGCTGCGGATTGCTGCGTAATCGCGGAAATGTTCTGAATCGCACCGGATATTTTTCGGGCGCTCTCGAGCATCGCATCGCTTTCTTGAGAGAAAACAAATATTTTGTCCGTAATAAATTGAACGCTTTGCACGATTTCCGAGAAGACGAGTTCCGATTCCTTGATATGCTCGGTTTGCAGCTTAACGACCTCTTCGTTTGTCTTCATATTACTGATGGTATGCTTGATGCCCTCATCAATACTCTTCACAAGTTGGAATACTTGTTTGGTTGAAGCACTGGATTCCTCAGCCAGCTTGCGAACCTCTTGGGCAACTACCGCAAAACCTCGGCCATGCTCGCCTGCTCTTGCTGCCTCAATCGAAGCATTCAAGGAAAGCAAATTGGTTTGTTCTGCTAAATCGGAAATGGTCGTCGTAATAGCGCTGATCCCCTGTGCTTTGCGAGCGAGATCCTCGATCGTAGCCGAAACCTTTTCCGTGGCCTCAACGTTGCGCCGCATTCCTTCGGCTTGTACATCCAGAGCCTTCATGCCTTTGTCTACGAGCTGCAGCGTCTGCTCTGAGCGGGTGTTCATCTCTTTCGTGGAAGTAGCATAGTCGGACACCTTCTCTTCGATTTCGGTGATCGACTCGCTCATATCCGATACATCTTCGGAAATTTCATTTGCGCCGGTTGCAAGCTCGTTGGCGGAAGCAGCAACCTGCTGCATAGCGATTTGGATATTGTTATTTTTATCAAAGATGCTGTGACTTGTATCGGATACGTGACGGATAATGTTGGACGTTTCCGTCAGGATGTCGCGAAGCTTGTCAATCATGCTGTTAAAGGAATGTCCGAGCTCGCCTAAAGCGGAAGAGGAGTTGGTATCGATTTTTTGGGTGAAATCCCCTTTGGAAATGCGAAGCGCGGTTCCTTTGATTTCTTCGAAGGAACTGTTGATTGATTTCTCAATAAAGGAAACAAGCGGAAACGTAGCGATTGCCATAATGATTGTGACGATAATGCCTGTCAGAAGCGAACCGCCAGATACCGATAAAACGAAAAGCATAATGAGGGCGAACACGGCTAAATTCAGATAAGAAGTGATCATTAGCTTATTGCGCACGGAAAGCGAATAGTACCATTGGATCATTATGTAAGCGCTCCTTTTATTAGATTATCCATATTATAGCACCCGCTGCGAAATTGGTCTATAATTGTCGATTTGCAAAATTTATAAATATTTAGCGCCCGCAATCGGCTTTTCGGAAAATACCAAATACGTTTTCGGTGTAACGCAAATTAGAAAATGATACCATTATCGGTAATCACATTTATATTTTTGATTTATTTCTATTTTTCAGGAATGGTTCCTAGTTCCTAATTATTGATTTATTACTTGAAGAAAGAAGGGGTCGCTAAAACATTTAGTTGGATAAAATGATTTTTAGTTCAAAAGAATCATTTTAGTTTAAACTTTTACGTATAGTCTTATTTAATTATGTATAATAAAGGTAGTAATTACAATCATAAAGTCGAATATAATCGAATAATTGTAAATAAATTTTAATATTATATTGTAAATGATAGAAAAGGACTATATAATATGCGTTGAGACCTATATGGAAACTCACACCCAATAAATCATAAAGGAGGATAAAATGTATGCAAACGGATTCGACATCACTTGCTCGTCAAGTAGAATTTGTATTTCGCCAGCTTGAAGGCGAACTGACTAACGCAACAGCGGGTACAGTATTAATTCATGTGAGAAATAATGCGGTAGGAAAGTTCGGGGTTAGGCATCATCCCATCGAGAGCAAAAACGGAAAGTTCGAGAACGTGGACAAAGGGCTTACGGCTGTTCAGGTGCAGGCCTTCAAACAAATGGCAATCGAGTCGCTGAAATATAGGAAAGAATGGTCGCATGGCGAGATTCTTTATGATTTCTCTGTACGTACAAGCTCCAACTCATGGTCGGCCAGCATTCTTTTTGAATCCAATTACAATATGGCGAATTGGAATTCACGCTATTATCCAAAACGAAATGATTTATGGGATTCACAATAAACAGTCACAATAAACAAAAAGAGCGAGCTGACGGACACCGTCAGCTCGCTGCTTTATAGACCAAAATCGAGGTCGGGATACACGTAAGGCGATTCCGGCGTTTGGATCCTCTCGACCTTAATGGCATCCAATAGGATGATTTCATTATCCAAATAAGTGGAGGCAGTCAAGGTTCCTCTAATCGTTACCCATTCATCATCCGCAAACTCATTAGCTTTTGGCCAATTAATCATAAGTCCGTAGGGCAGAGCGTCTGCTGAACAGCAGTTCATTGCGAATCGGCTGACCGCAATACGTTCCTTGCCCATCTCCTCCTCGCGGTACACGAATCCGGTGATTTCAATTTCCTTCCCCATGAACGCTTTCCGATAGAGATCAAGCGTCGTTAATGTCTCGATAAACTGCTTCTCGGGTACGCTGATGAGCGGCTCGGCATAAAGCTTTTTTCCGTAAGCGGCATGCGTTTCCGTATATTCATCGGCTGGAAAAAGCGAATCGATGCTTTCGCCCGTGGTGCTTGCCTGTGCCGAATGGGTCGCAGACCCTGCCGCGTCATGGACACCGGGTGCAAGCGTGTTATTCGCTATCGGCCGCTCAAAGCCGGCGCTGCCGGAGAGGCTGAGCCCCTTTTTGGCGGCAAGCGCACTGCCAAGCGTCCCAGTTGGTACGAGGAAGCCGAGCAGTAGCGGAAATACGAATAAACCGTAAATGATGGTGTTTTTGAAAATGGAAGGCGAAGGTTCATGCTCGCAATCGCAGCTAGGGGTTTGATTACCCATCCGTTTCTGGAGGGCGGCATACACCTGGTAAATTGCTGCAGCATAAAGACCGAGCGCCGACAGCTTAACGTAAAGCTCCATCCTTGGCGCGATGTAAAGCATCATTTCACCCGTTCGGTCCAAATAGACGATGAACATCGCGAAGCCGGTTAGGATAGCAGCCCGTATCAGATGATGAGTCATAATAATACCTCCGTTATCCAAGCGCCGATGAAGGTCAGCGCTGCGGTTAAAGCAATTAGAATCAAGACGAATTTAACGCGGAAGGTGCTTAAGAGCATCAGCGTGTTTTTAAGATCGATCATGGGACCGAATACAAGGAATGCAAGCAGCGGCCCGAAATTAAACATACCGCTGAATGAGGACGCGATAAACGCATCGGATGTCGAACAAATCGATAGAATAAATGCAAAGCCCATCATGAATACGTACGAAAAGACAGGCTGTTCGGCAAATGCCGCCAGGGTGCTGCGATCAATCGCCGTTTGGATAATTGCGGTTAAAAAGGCGCCGAAGATCAAATATTTTCCCATTTCAAAAAACTCGTCCGACGCATGGGATAGGATCGAGGCGACTCGGCCTCTGAACCCGCTGCCGCTTGCTCCATGGTCATGGCTGTGGGAATGGCCATGATGGGTCATATGAGCCGAATGGGTCGTCTTAAGCGGGCTGTTTTTCATGAATTTATACAGCAGCAAGCCGACGATGACGGCGATGACGAAGGCTAGTCCCATTCGGGAATAAGCCATTTCGGGTTTCGTGCGGAAAGCGGTAAAGGTGGATGCATATACGATCGGATTTACGATAGGGCCTGCAAGCAGATATACAATCCCAATGTAAGCAGGCATGCCTTTGCGAATCAATCGGCGGACGACGGGAATCATGCCGCATTCGCATAAGGGAAACAAGATCCCAAGCAATGCGCCGAACAAAACGCCGGCCACCGGGTTTTTGGGCGTGAATTTTTGGATCAGCTCGTCCGTAACGAAGACCTGCAGCAGGGCAGAAAATAATACGCCGAGCAGGATGAATGGAAATGCTTCTAATATAATGCTAATAAATAATATTTTGAAAGACTGCAGGTTGGCTGCTGTGAAGATATTAGGGGGCAGTTCCCGATTGGTAACAATGAGGGCTAACATAATTAAGCATCCTACCCCAAGCAGCGGGGTGCCGAAGCGGAAAATATATTTTAGCATAGTCCAGTATCCTTTCTTTTGGTAAGGATTACGAATATCAGTATAGCCTATGCTGGGAATGGCAATAATAGGACAACGATTTCGGCGCTTGACTTTACGGTTTTCACAGGTATAATCGTTTTAAATGCAATGATGGGAAAAAGTAAGCTCGATTGATTTGCTTGCAGAGAGCCGGTGGTCGCTGTGAACCGGTGCAAACGTCGATGCCGAATGGGCCCCGGAGCCTACAAAAGGAAGCTGGCGGCATGCGTGCGCAGCCAGAAATATTTGTACGGCAGCTCCCCGTTACGGAGCAATAAGGCTTATGGGATTTATCCTGCGCTTCGTTTTACCAGAAAAGCGTACCATAAGCGAATTAGGGTGGCACCACGGTCCCTCGTCCCTTGCGGCGGGGGATTTTTTGCGTTTTTTTAAGATATTATCGGAAAGAGGTTGAAGCATAATGAAAAAGGTACTCTCGGGCATACAGCCAAGCGGACAGCTTACTCTAGGGAACTATATTGGCGCCATGCAAAATTTCGTGAAGCTGCAGCATACGGAAGAATGTTTTTTTATGGTTGTCGATCTGCACGCCATCTCGGTTCCTCAGGACCCGGCTGCGCTTAGAGAACAAACGGAAGCAGTAGCCGCACTGTTTATTGCCGCCGGTATAGATCCGCTTAAAGCCAATGTGTTCGTGCAATCCCATGTTCGCGCGCACGCGGAGCTCGGCTGGTTGTTTACGACGCTGGCTAACATGGGCGAGCTGGAAAGAATGACGCAGTTCAAAGACAAATCTGCGGGCAAAGAGTCGGTCGGAGCGGGTTTGTTCGTCTATCCTACATTAATGGCCGCGGACATCTTGGTTTACAATGCCGATTTAGTACCGGTTGGAGACGACCAGAAGCAGCATCTGGAGCTGACCCGCGATCTGGCTCATCGCTTCAATACGAGGTTCGGCAAATACTTTACGATTCCGGAGCCTTATATTCCGAAAGTTGGCGCCCGGGTGATGTCGCTTGATGATGCCAGCAAAAAGATGAGCAAAAGCAACCCGAATGCCGGCAGCTTTATCGCGCTGCTTGACCCTCCTGATGTCATCCGCAAAAAAATTAGCAGGGCAACGACGGATTCGGGCCGCGAAGTGAAGTTTGATCCCGCGAATAAGCCGGAGGTCAGCAATTTGATGAGTATTTACGCGCATTGCGCGAATATCAGCATTGAAGAGATCGAGGCTCGGTACGAAGGGCAGGGGTATGGGCCTTTCAAAAAAGAGCTGGCTGAGCATGTCGTATCCGTGATCGAACCGCTTCAAGCCAGATACAATGAAATCCGGAGTTCCGGCGAAATCCACCAAATCTTGAAGCAAGGAGCCGAGCGTGCTTCTGTCATAGCAGACCGCACGCTGGCAGACGTGAAGGAGCTTATGGGCTTTCTTCCTCCTCGCGGCTAGAGACTGAAAAATGAAACAGGGCTGACGGCAATCGTCAGCCCTGTTTTTTTCTGCGCAAGCGGGCTTTTACGATAAAACCGGCCCCAATGGTAAAAAGGCTTAATAATCCGAACAATAGTACGAGCCAGCCACTATAGCTGATTGAGACTGCCATAGCACTCATAAATACGATAGCGACAACGGAAAAGAACAATGAAAGCGGCTTGGACATGGGGGTTTCTCTCCTTAACAAATCATCAATATATTTTTAAACAATTAAGAATAGTTTCTCGGGCGGTGCACATAATAAGCTTGCAAGCTTGCAACACACATCAAAGTGCAGAGGACGAAAGGAGAAATACATTATGGCTGGAAGAAACAACAGAAGTAATCAACTTGTTGTTCCACAAGCGAACCAAGCTCTACAACAAATGAAACTTGAGGCGGCGCAAGAACTAGGCGTTCAAATCCCTCAAGATGGCTACTACGGTAATGTTTCGACTCGTGATGCAGGCTCCCTAGGTGGCTATATTACGAAAAAGCTAGTCCAAATTGCTGAACAACAACTTTCTGGCGGCTCCCGTTAATCGATTTTTATACACAATGATGAACGAAGCCCAAGGCTTGCCTTGGGCTTTTTAGTTTGGTTAGCCATTATTTTATCACAGCAGGAAGGAAGATGAACCGATCTTTTTTAACAAAAAAAAGAAAGCCCCCCTTATCATGCGGCAAGGGCTTTCCGGCGTCAATATCAATAAGTATCCATACGGAGTCTTTTCATTAAACGCTCATCGCTGAGCCAGCCCACGTAAGAACCGATCGTCTCATCTTTTTTGTTCATAAGCAGTACTCCCACAAAAGGATATTGTTTACGGTGGCGGTATCTTACATCGCACCACCTGACTTCATATCCCCAATGATGTTCCCGGACGTCTGCGCAAGCAAAGCTGGTGAAATACAAAAACGAGCGGATCGCCGGGTCATTCTTGGATTTGGCGACGGACGGATGATCCGAGCATTGTACCCGATCCAGCCATTTTAATTTGCTGCTGCGCAGGTTGCCGATGACAAAGCCGCCATTTTTGGTTTGTTTAACTACATTCCATATCGAGAGGGAAATCGTCGGGATGGCAATATAGACATCGCCTTCCGCATATTCGGTATCGAGTGTCTTCAACCTCTGCACGGTGCTTCTTGCGGTAAATGTCCTCCACACGAAGTAAACGGCCAGAAACAGATACATAAGCGGAAAAATAAATGCCGGATTTACGAAACCGCCTGCCCAAAGTAAAATAGCAATGACATGCGCCGTGAAAATAATGGGATCAAAGATGTGTATGATATTCCAGGAGATCCACTTATCCGTAAATGGCCGCATCGCCTGCGTGCCGTAAGTGTTGAACAAATCCGTGAATACATGAACGCATACGGCGAGCAGCACCCAGCCTCCAATATGCAGCCATGGCAGGCTGCCGCGGTAAAATAATTGAAGCACGGCCGTAATCAGAATCGTCCATATGGCGATGGCCGGCAAAGAATGAGAAATCCCTCGATGGTTGCGGATATATACCGCGTTCCCCTTTAAACGCAGCAGACCGTCCAAGTCAGGTGCTTGCGATCCGGCTACTGTACCAATTAAGACTGCGGTTAGTATGGATGGATTTGCTGCAACTACGGGATCGATGGTCGCCAGTCCGGCGAGACCGATACCCATGACGAGATGTGTGCCTGTATCCATGTCGAGTCCTCCCCAAATTATTAATTAGGTGTAGTATCGACGGAGCGGGGGAACTTTATCAAGGTAAGCAAAAGGAGACTTGAGGCAAATGTGCATTTGTTTTGCGGAATACCGTATTCTACCTGAATGGCGAGAGCATTTCCTCGCTTATACGAAGGATCTTCTGCAGCAAGGAAACAACGTATATTTATATGAAGGAACAGATCAGGAAAACCTTTTCGTTGAGGTCTGGCAAGCAGATTCTTGCGAGCAGGCGGAAGAAATCAAAAAAGAACGCTGCAGCGAGCGTTCCTTATGGTACCCCATATCGAATTGGATCGCGGGCGGGCCGGCGAAAATGCATGTTTGGACATTTAAGCCGGCGCATTCACGCGTCGGGAGCCCGGATTAACGGCTGGAATTAACCGTGCCTAAGGTAGCCATGCCGAGCGGTGTAGAAGAGGTTACGACGTTTCCGTTAAACGGATATTCGTAAGCGATCGGCTCATCGAAGGTCACGTAATCAAGATTAAGCGTCAATAGTAAGTAACGCATACCGGTCGTCGGATCGCTAATAATGATGTGGTCGCGGCCGGCAGCCTCAATAATGCCTTTGAAAATTTTGGCGTTCCACTCGCGGTTGTTTTCGTAAGTCATATAGAAAGTTGCCATTTTGCCGCGGTTAAGACGCAAAATGTTTTCTACGTAAGATTCCTCAATTGCAGGAAGAGTAACGATATTGCCGCCTGTCGGGGTAACGAAGGATCCGCTTGGCACAGCTGGCGGCATTTGTTGCATTTGAGCAGACTGAACCTGCATCCCGGCTGGGAACGCAGTCGGCTGCTGTCCCATTGGCATGCCGGCAGGAAGCGTAGTCGGCTGTTGGCCGCCCATTGGATAAGGATAGCTGCCATATCCGCCGTAACCGTAGCCATGATAAGGCGCTGCATTTGCCGGGCTTACCTGAGCGGGACTTACCTGAGTTTTGAAGCCATAACCGTTAGACATCTTGAAATTCCTCGCTTTCACACATTAGAAATTGAAATTAATAGACAGCTGGACATTCGCCTTGCTTTGGAATGTAGAAGCAATGCGCCTTATATCTTCCGCTGTGCGTTTGGTCCCACCAAGTTTGGGGACAGCTTCCCGCCGGACGGAAAAACCACAGCGCGTTGGAAGCCGGACGCTGACGCTCGCCGTTAATCATCCGCTTCGCCAATCGAATATCTTTTTCGCGGGCGCTTTGGTAAAAATAACCTTTGGTTATTGCTTCGAAGCCGCCGGGCCGTTGGTTGACCATCTGCGGAATGGAGCGAATGTTTTTAAAATCAAGACAGTTGCCGCGAATACGGTTTACGCCGACATTGCCGACCATAAGCATTCCTAATTCGCCTTCGCCCTCCGCCTCGGCCCGCATGAGACGGGCGAGCATCTTCGTGTCCTCGGAGTTCGTTTTAATGACTGCCATAGACTTGACGGTTCACTTCCCTTCGCTTACTTTAGGACGGTTTGAGTGCGGTTTGGAATAGGCATCAAACTACATAGTCATTGTACTCGGCGCCCATCCAAATGGTTACTAAATGATTTGTCACAATTTGCGTGGCAAAATGATGAACAAAGCCGTCGAACGTTGTCATCGCGGTCTTTTTTCGGTATGATTAAAAACGATTCATCAATGGATGATAGACGCATCAAGCGTCTTGTCGCAAAACTCGGGAGGCTCGCTTCGTGCTGAAAGACTTGATTGCTTTGACAAAACCGCGGCTACTTCGACTGAATGTGTTTGCTGCGCTGGGTGGCTTCTTGGTTGCTTCCAAATGGGATATCGATTTCCTATTGCTTATATGGGCGCTTATCGGTTCGACTTTGACGATCGCGTCAGCCACCGTCATTAATAATTATTGGGACCGTGAATTGGATTTGAAAATGGAGCGTACGAAGGACCGCGCGCTGCCTACCGGTCGAATGCAGCCAGGGACGGTATTGCTTTACGGCATTATTTTGGGAATAGCTGGACTAGCCGTCTTGTTTATCCTCGTTAATCCTTTGTCAGGCTGGCTTGGCCTGCTAGGGTGGTTCGTTTACATTGTCATCTACACGATGTGGCTGAAACGGACATCCACGTGGAGTACTTCGGTCGGAGGGATCTCGGGAGCAATGCCGCCCGTTATCGGATACTGCGCGGTTACGAATGAGATTGATGCAGGAGCTTGGATATTATTCGCACTGCTGTTTCTTTGGCAGCCGGCTCATTTCTGGTCGCTTGCGATTCGGAGGGTGGAGGAATACCGGGCAGCCGGCTATCCGTTGCTTCCGGTTGTGAAGGGGATCAAACGGACTAAGCTGCAAATGATTCCTTACATCGTGCTGCTGCTGCCGACTGGCATCTTGTTTTACACCTACGGGTACGTAGGCATTTACTTTTTGATTATTTCCGTTTTGGGCGGTCTCCTGTGGCTGGTTCATACGCTGCGCGGCACGGGTGCCAAGGATACGGAAAAATGGGCAAAAACGAATTTTCTTATTTCGGTTAACTACTTAATGGTAATATTCGTTGTTATGATTCTGAATACAACGGGATCATAATTATTGATTTAGGGGTGACTTACGTGGTTTTTTTGAAGAAGCACAGCTTCAAGATCGCAGTACTGGCGCTTTGCGCAGCTATGGGCATTTATTTATTTATAACGTACGGCATGCAGCCGAAGCAGACGCTTCCCATCGAGATGGCTGCTCCAGCCTTCGAGCTTACGGATATCGACGGTGAGCAGGTTTCGCTCCAATCCACGAACGGCAAGGCGCGAATCGTTTATTTCTATTTTGCGAATTGTCCGGATGTATGTCCGCCGACCACCTTCCTGCTCTCCCAGGTACAGGATCAGCTTGAAGCGGAAGGCAAGCTCGGCACAGAGGCAGAGCTGATTTCCATCACGTTCGATCCGGAACGCGATACGCCGGATGTCATACGCGATTTTGCAAAACGGCATTTTGCCGACACGAATACTTGGCGCTTCCTGCGCGGAGAAGAAGAGGCGGGCACGCTTCAATTGGCTAAGGATTTTGGCGTAGCGGTAATAAAGAACGAAGACAAGTCTTTTACGCATATGAATGTCATCACGATCGTGGACAAGGACGGGCAAATCCGAAAGTGGATTGACGGCAGCAAGGAAGATTTAACGGCTGAAGATATCGTCGATGATTTAAACAAAGTGCTTTAAAATTCATCTTTGCTCCAACCGGAAGCGGGACTCTGCGCAGGATATCGAATATGCGCATCGAGGCCCGCTTTTTCTAATTGCTCGATTAAGTATTCAAGAGGGGTGTGCTCGACGCCCGAGTAGCCTTTGCGTGTGTAAATATGCTCTGCGTCCGGAAAAACATCGCGAAGCAGGAAACGGATTCGTTTTCCGGAGGAATCATTGTCGGTGAAAATATACGCTTGATGATGCCCGACCTGCTTGCGAAGCTTGTCCAGCTGCTCGGAGCCAGGCGTTCCAAAAGTACAATAGATCGGCACATGTTCATCAAGCACGCGCTTTAGCCTTGCTTTATCATTTTTACCTTCTACGATAATGGCAATATCCACAAAATCCATTGAAATCACCTCGATTACGAAAGTCGGTGCAGCGGTTTGCGCCATACTCCTAGTTTACCACCAATTCTCGATTTTACCGATAGCGGCTGCAGATGCAACAAACGGCCTGCTCGCAGCAGGCCGTTCTCGTTTAATCTAGCATAGGCAAGTGCATGCGATGATTACGAGCAGGATAAACAGCACGAGGATGATGCCGATATTCGAATTGCCGTGGTGTCCGTAACCTTGGTTCAATCCACCCACATTATTTCCAGACATAGATGAGTCACCCCGTTTCTTTTGCGTAAAAGCGATGATAGCCGTCAGCCGGAGCCGACTGTCTCGGCTGGTCATTTGCCATAATGTATGTTATGTAGAGGGGTGTAATTAGCCCTGTGCGTATACCCATGCCTACGAAAAATGGGTGCGGGAGGAAAGCGAGCGGGAACGATGCAGCGGAAGCAGCGTTACAGCGATCATCAGAGCAAGGAATGCGATGTAGTAAGGAGAAATATAGTCACGTATTTGCCCCGCAGCCATCGGTCCGATAAATGCGCCGACTGAAAAGGCGATCGATAAAACAGAGAAGGTCCGGCCGTAGCGTGCGCCGCCGCTGAGCTCGATTAACAGCGTGGAGAGCGCGGGCAGGATCACCCCTTTGGCCATCCCGACCAATAGCAGCATTAAAGTGAGCGGAGCCGGTACTTGAGAGGCGATCCCGAAATAAACGATGGCAAGAAAAAGCGAGCCCCATAACGTACGCTGATAGGCGGATACCCGGTTTAAAAACAGCATGCTCAGCGTCACGAGGGCACCGATGCTGACGACGGAGAACAGGAGCCCGGTCGTCATCATCGCTTCCTTCGTCTTGGCTAGCAGAGGCAGTTCAAACGACAAGATGCCCTGCGCGCAGCTAAGCGCAATCGGCAGCAGGTAAACGAGCCAAGGTATGGGAACCGGCAGCTCCAGCGGCAGCTTTTCTTTGCTTTTTTCTTTTTTCGCTTCGGATGGAACCGGAGCTTCACCTTGCACGGCATTTTGGCGGATATCTCTAATAAAGAAGAGAGCGCAAACGGATGTGACAATGAGAATCCAGCCAAGCAAAGTGAATGCCGTCGTAAATCCGATTTTTGCAACGAGGTAGGCGCCTGCCGCAGGGGAAACGACGGAAGCAAGCGTATGAACCAGTCCGTTACCGGCCATGAGCTTCCCCTGTTCCGTTCGGTCGCTCGTCATTTTTGCGAGCAAGGAAAGGCAGGCGGGCGATAGGAATGCCAGTACGAAGCCGCTTATGGAGCGGAGCAGAAGCAATTGCCAAGGATTCGTAACCTGCGATTGGAACAGCAGCACAATGCCCGCTGCCATGAGACTGAACACGATAAAAAACCTGCTGCCGTATCGGTCAACGCCAAAGCCGGCAATCAGATTGCCGGGCAAATGCGTAATGGAGTACATGCCCATCATCAGTCCGATAAAAGAAGGTGCCGCCCCTAAGGAAATCGCAAAAGGCGTCAAAATAGGATACTGCGCATGCAAATCAAAAAAAGCGACGAACAAAAATAAATAAAGCCAAACCGCTGTTTTCACAGGGCTTCCCCTCCTTGCCAATTACACGCTACTATACTTGTACGTTTAAATGGGACAGGATATGTCTGGATAAAAAGAGGGCAAGCGTTTACGCCCTATATTTCGTAGGTTATAATATTTTGTAATGGGATTTTGTACGAGGTATAATGGAGGGGATGCAATTGGATTTTTTAGATTTTTCGACTTATGATACGGACACATGGATGACTTTTTTTAAAGACCATTGGCTGGTGCTTGTTATAGCGCTTGTTGTACTATTTATGATTGTGCGCATTGTGAAAACCGTGCTCAAATGGGCGATCGTTGCGGCAATCGTACTTGGCATTGTCGTTTATAGCGGCTACAGCATGGATGATCTGAAGGAAATCGGGACGAAGGTAGCGGATACGGTGAAGCAGGAAGCCGTTAATGCCATGGTAGGCGAGGCAAAGGATGCATCTTTCGTGAACAACTCGGATGGAACCTTCACCGTAAAAACAAAAAATGTAGAGCTTACCGGCGTACCGGGCGAGAACGAGGTAGCTGTTTCATTTCGGGGAACCGAGCTTGGCAAGTGGGAGCTTGACAGCACGATACAAACCTTTATTGACCAAGCGAAGCAGAACGGGTAATGCTCATGACAAACTGGATTGAGCGATTAGATGGAGTGGAGCCCGTTGCCGTCATTGTGCTTTTGCTTCTGCTTGGCTCTCTTGTTCAAGGGATGAGGAGAGGCGCATCGGGTTCTGCGAGGCGCCTTTTCTTTTTTGTCTGGGAGGGCATAGTCATGATTGTTTGTTTGGTGCTCTCCGCGCAGCTTACGAATAAATTATCGCCCGTCATCGCACATTGGCTCGCAGAGCGCGTCACGGTTCCGGAGCATGAGCTCAGCAGCTTGGAGCAAGCTTGGTTCACCTTGCTTACGAGCCTGCGGGATTTCGCACTGCTGCGCTACGGCGTCGTATTCCTGTTCGGTTATTTGCTTCTGCGTGCACTGGCTTCCTTCGTGGAACCTTTGGCAGAACGCGGATTGCAAGGGCTGCTGAGCCGCGGGAGGGAAGAATCTGCCGACGGCCTGCGTAGCAAGAAACAGGCAAGCCGTGCGGTTGGGGCGTTGCTAGGCGCAGTTCATGGCGCTGGGCGGTCATTTGTTTTCGTAGCCTTCTTGTTCGTTTATGTGTCACTTATGCCGAATGGCTGGTATGTCGATAAAATATCCGATTCGCAGGTGTACAACAAAGCGGCTGCTTGGCTTAGCCCGGTTGCGGGAGATGTTCTCGAGGGTCAGGGGCCGGTTTTTACCAAAGCAGTCGAAGCGCAGTTTAAGCAAATTTTACAACGGAAATATGAAATGATTGATTACGCCATTCCTGCGGAAATCGAGCAGGCGGCCCTCTATGTCACGAAGGATGCGCAGACGGATGAAGAGAAAGCGCGCAGCCTTTACGAGTGGCTGGGCACAAGAATCGCTTACGATTTTGACAAGGCCCGCAATTACGAGGAGCATGGGATTTGGAAGGAACAGGCACCTCCCGAGACATTTGATACGCGTAAAGGCGTATGTATAGATATAGCTCGATTGTATGCTGTAATGGCGAGGTCAGCAGGATTAGAGGTGCGGGTTGTAACGGGAATGGGAGCCGACGGACGCGGAGGCTTTGGTCCGCATGCTTGGAATGAGGTTCGGATCGGATCGGGCTGGATACCGCTGGATGCCACATGGGCAAACGCCGGAGATTGGTTTAATCCGCCGGCCTTCGATGACACGCATATTCGCGAGGCATAGCCGGATTTTTGGAAGAGGATTTATTTAAGAATATGAGGTGATTCAACGTGCAAGATGATCCGCAAAAGCGGGAAATCATAAACCGGCGGCATTTTTCTTTTCGCCTGAACTTATTTTTCTTTATTACTTTCGCATTGTTTAGCGTATTGATCGTTCGTCTGGCCATATTGCAATTCGTGGAAGGGCCTACGCTTAGCGCGGAGGGCATCAATAAGGCGACGCGCAGCGTGAAAATACCGCCTATACGGGGCAATATTTATGATTCCACAGGCTATCCGATTGCTTATTCCACTTCGACGCAGTCGTTGTATTTCAGCATACAGCCGGAGCTTAAGCTGGAGGAAGCCAAAGAGAACGCAAGGCAGATGGCCGCCAAGCTGCTGACCGTATTTACCAAATACGGAGATCCGACGAAAGCGATGACCGTCGACGATATTATTCGGCAGATGGATCTGGATTTTAGACGGAATACGATCTCGACGCCAAGGCGGATCAAATCCGGTTTAACCAATAAAGAAATCGCTTATTTTATGGAAAACCGTACGGATTTTAAAGGAATCGATATCATGGAGGAAAGCGTCCGGAATTACGATACGAATTCCATCGCGGTCCAACTGGTCGGCTATTTGAAGAAGTATAAAGGCGTACGCGAGACGGTTGATTTCTATAAGGAAAAAACGACGGAAGAAAACGCGACTCTTCAATACTTAGAAGAAGAAGATGTAGGCATGGACGGCTTGGAGTACATGTACCAGGACGTTTTGCGCGGAACAAACGGCTTGAAGACGTATCCGGTTAACAATGCGGAGCGTATTATTGGTCCCATGCAAATTACGAACCCTCAAAAAGGGTCTGATATTTATTTAACCATTAATAAGAACGTGCAGCTAAAAACAGAGCAAGCCATCATGGATCAATTGAAAAAAATAACGACCTCATCCAATAAATACGAGCGTGCGGAATACGCCAAAACAGGCTTCGCCGTAGCCATGGAAGTGGATACCGGCAAGATCGTCGCGATGGCGAGCATGCCGGACTACGATTCCAACATTTGGGCTGGAGGCAGAATCAGCTCCGAAGATTACGAAAACTTCTCCAACGTATTGGAAAACGGGACGATTCGCAGCGTTTACGGGAAATACGACTCGGAGGAAGAAAGAAAGAAACATCCTTCTTCCATCGTGCCGCTCGGTTCTACGATGAAGCCGTTGTCCGTATTGATCGGGCTGAATGAGAAATTATTTACCACAACGAGCTATTATCCCGACACGGGTGTATTCACCTACGGTAAAAAAGGTTATGAGGTATTTATTCGAAATTCGCAGCGGCATGTATATGGCAACATAGACGGTGCAGAAGCTATCGAGCATTCATCCAACCCGTTCATGGCTGCGATGGTCGGAGATAGGCTTTATAGGCGCGGCACCGTTAACGGAAAGAGCAGCGTAGAGATTTGGGATGATTACATGAAGCAGTTCGGGCTAGGCGTTCTTACGGAGAGCGGTCTTATCGGAGAATCAAAAGGGATTATCGAATATTTTGACTCGGCCGAAAGATATAGTTCACAAGCAGCGCTCATTTTGGCCTCGTTTGGTCAGCAAGGACGTTATACGACGCTTCAGCTTGCGCAATATGCGGCGATGCTGGCTAATCACGGAAAACGGCTTAAGCCGCAATTCGTTAACCAAATCAAAGACTCGGACGGGAATGTCGTTCAAGGCTACACGCCGGAGATTTTGAATGAGGTCAATTTTCCGGCTGAATATTGGAAAGAGATTGAAACCGGCATGTCCAAGGTTAGCTCGCAGGGCTTTGAAGGCGTTGATTATACCTACCGACGGAAGACGGGTACATCCGAGCAGGATGTGGCGAAGCGCACGGCGGAAAATGCGGTCTTTATCGCATACGCCCCTGCAGATAAGCCGAAGCTTGCCGTAGCGGTTGTCGTGCCTGACGGCGGCTTCGGTAGTTACGGAGCATCCCCGATCGCGCGGCAAATATTCGATGCTTACAATGAAGAGATCGGCCTGTACGGCGTACCTAAGAAAAAGACTGCGGATACGGGAAATGCAGCGGATACAACTGCTGCGAATACAGACGCGGATACGACGAACACGAACGAATAAGCATAATTTATAATGAAAGGCCGACTGGAGCGATGGCTCCAGCCGGCCTTTTTTTTCTGCGGAGAGCGCCCATTTTAAAATAAATGTTGCACTAGCGAAACATTTTTGTGTATTATTAAAAAAAAGGCATTAGGCAAACTAAGATTCATAAGGGCAAACTATGGTGAATATAAAATAAGATAGGGACTTAGGAGGTCATAGGTATGCGCAAAACTTTTAAGACGAATTCTGCTCTTCGCAGATTCATCATGACGATTGTATTTTTGACGGTGACGGCCGTGTTGATAACAGCCTGCGGGCAGGAGGGATCGCCTGGCGGTAGCGGCAAGCTCAACATCACGGCGACCACTGGAATGATTACAGACGTTGCGCAGCAGGTAGGCGGAGAGTACGTCGAGGTCAGCGGCTTGATGGGGGCGGGAATCGATCCCCATTTGTACAAAGCATCGCAAGGCGATGTGAAGAAGCTCGACGATGCCGATATTATTTTTTATAACGGACTGCACTTAGAAGGAAAGATGGCGGAAATGTTTGAAGCCCTGGAGAAACGCAAACCGACGGTTGCCGTATCCGAGTATCTGACAGAAGATCAGCTGCACGCCGCGCCGGGGCAGGGCCAAGGCATGCATGACCCGCATATCTGGTTTAACGTGAAGCTTTGGATTTCGGCAACGGAGGTCATCCGCGATACATTGGTCGAGAAGGATGCCGCCCATGCAGACTACTATAAAGATAACGCAGCAGCCTACATCAAGGAGCTTGAAGACCTGGATGCCTATGCGAAGGAACAAATTGCAACGATCCCCGAGGCGAGCCGCATACTTGTAACCGCGCATGATGCTTTTGGCTATTTCGGCGAGGCATACGGGTTAACTGTCACGGGGCTGCAAGGGATGAATACGATGTCTGAGTACGGGTCTAAGGATGTCAGCAAGCTTCGCGATTACTTGGTCGAGAAAAAAATTAAAGCGGTCTTTATCGAATCCAGCGTACCGAAAAAATCCATTGAATCGGTTATCGAGGGTGCGCGTCAATTAGGCCACGAGGTAAAAATCGGCGGAGAGCTCTACTCCGATGCAATGGGCAACGCGGGAACAGAAGAAGGAACTTATATCGGAATGGTGAAGCACAACGTGGATACGATTGTAGCCGCTTTGAAATAGCAGAATATACACGAAGGAAAGCGAGTGATGAACATGAGCCAAACTCAAACGGCTAAGCAAGACGCAAAAGCGATTGCGCCGCTAAGCATTAAGGGACTAAGCGTCGCTTATCAGAAGAAACCCGTCCTTCGCAGCATCACCTTTGAGGTAAAAGAAGGGGAGCTAATCGGTGTAATCGGTCCGAACGGAGCCGGTAAATCAACGCTGATGAAGGCGGCTCTTGGACTCATCCCAAGCATTGGCGGTGAAGTGCTCGTCTATGGGAAGCCCTATAAGCAGCAGCGTAAAATGATCGGTTATGTACCGCAGCGGGAATCGGTCGATTGGGATTTCCCAACCAATGCGCTGGATGTTGTGCTTATGGGCCGTTATGGACATTTGGGCTGGTTCCGCCGCCCAAGCGCGAAGGATAAGGCTCTTGCACTGGAATGCCTCAGCAAGGTAGGGATGGCTGACTACGCAGGCAGACAAATCAGCCAGCTGTCAGGCGGGCAGCAGCAGCGCGTATTTCTGGCTCGCGCGCTTGCGCAGGACGCGAAGCTTTATTTTATGGATGAACCTTTTGCCGGCGTGGATGCCGCGACAGAGAAAGCGATCATAACTTTGCTGCAGGAGCTGAAGCTGCAGGGCAAAACCGTGATTGTCGTACATCACGATCTTGCGACGGTACAGGATTATTTCGACTCGGTTCTTCTGTTGAATGTGGAGCTCCAGGCGTTTGGGCCGACAGAAAAAACGTTCACGCAGGAGCAATTACAGCGTACTTACGGCGGCAGGCTTGCCTTCCTTGACCGCAGCCTGCAGTCCCCGTCACCATTTGACGGAAAGGGTGAGTAGGATGGAAAAGATTTGGTTAATGCTTTCTGATCCGAATATGCAGTGGATATTTCTCGGATGCACCCTGCTTGGTCTTAGCAGCGGCGTTATCGGATGCTTCTCGTATCTCCGGAAACAAAGCTTAATGGGCGATACGTTAGCACATGCGGCGCTCCCGGGAATTTGCATTGCGTTTATGCTTACGGGTATCAAATCAATTGGCCTATTTCTAATCGGTGCGGGCGTGGCGGGAATTGTCGCAACCTTCGGCATTGGATATATTACACGCAATTCCAAGCTTAAACAGGATGCGGCGATGGGCATTGTATTATCGGGATTTTTTGGCTTAGGCATCGTGCTCCTTACGATAATCCAGCATGGCAACTATGGCAATCAATCAGGTCTGGATAAGTTTTTATTCGGGCAGGCCGCTTCAATGATCGCTTCCGACGTGATTACGATGACGGTGGTATGCATTTCGTTGATTTCGATTTGTACCTTGCTGTTTAAACAGTTCAAAATTATCTCGTTTGATCCCGGCTTTGCAAGAGGCCTTGGTTATCCGGTAGCGTTTCTTGAGCAGCTGCTCATGTTTCTTATTGTGGTAGCCGTAGTATCCGGCATTCAAGCGGTCGGCGTTGTGCTTGTGGCAGCGCTGCTGATTACTCCAGCAGTATCAGCCAGGTATTGGACGGATCGTTTAGGATTCATGGTTATATTGTCCGGTTTATTCGGCGCTGTCAGCGGCGCCATCGGGACTTGGATCAGCGCCTCGGTCTCTAATCTGCCGACTGGGCCGGTAACCGTACTGGCAGCGACGCTGTTGTTCTGCTTTTCCATTCTATTTGGACCTCAGCGCGGCCTTGTTGCGAAGCGGCTGCTTCGTCAGAGGGTAAAGCAGCGCTATAATCGTGACAATGAGCGTCTTCTCGAGGGTAATGTGAAGAAGGAGGCGGCGTTATGAGCGAATTTTGGATTTTGCTTACAGGAGCACTGGTAGCGAGCTGCTGCGGGGTGCTTGGCGTATTTCTTGTTCTGCGCAAAATGGCGATGATCGGTGACGCAATCAGCCATTCCGTCATGCCAGGCATCGTTATCGCGTTTCTGCTCAGCGGTTCGCGCGATTCGCTGCTTATGATGTTCGCCGCATTGTTATGCGGCTTGCTGACGACCTTCCTTATTCAAATGTTCCAGCAGAGCGGCATTCAATCGGATGCATCCATTGGCGTTGTTTTCACGGCATTATTTGCAATCGGCGTCGTGCTTGTCAGCTTATATGCCCGTCAGGTCCATTTGGACCAGGATGCGATTTTGTACGGCGAGATTGCTTATGTGCACTGGAATATATGGGAGCTTGGCGGTGTCAATATGGGGCCGAAGGCGGTATGGCTGCTTGGATTTACGCTTCTTATTATAACATCCGTTATTGCCTTGTTTTATAAGCAATTCAAGCTTTGCGCGTTTGATCCTGCCCTTGCGGCAGCCATCGGCATCCCCGTAGCGCTGTTTCATTACTTGTTGATGGGACTCGTGTCTATGGCGACGGTCAGCTCCTTCGAGAGCGTGGGAGCGATATTGGTAGTCGGTTTGCTGATCATTCCGGCGTCAACGGCATATTTGCTGACCGACCGGCTCGGCATCATGATCGGCTTAAGCGTAGCTGCAGGCATAGCCAGTACCTTTATCGGCTATGGCGCAGCGGTCATGCTGGATGCTTCGATCGCAGGCTGCATGGTTTGCGCGGCTGCCTTATTGTTCGTCATCGCCTTTTTGTTCTCGCCGTCTCACGGCATTGTGATCAAGAAGCTTCGGCTGCGTAAGCTTGCTTAACCGAAGTAGGTAATTAAAAGTATAGACCGAGAAATGAGCAGCCTAATTTGGCTGCTTTTTTTCTATTTATCAGGATAAGATCCAAATATGCAACTTTTATCCAGTAATGGACGTACTATATTTGGAACTTATTAGGATATAAAAGGAGAGAGATTTACAAATGAAGGCTTGGTCTAAATTCGTAATACCGTTTGTCATCATGACTGTTATGTTATCGGCATGCAGCTTTGGGGGAGATGATAAGGAATCAGACAAAGAACAGCAATCGGCACTGAAGGTCATGTATTACGATGAGGGTGCTTTTTTCCAGGATTACGGCATGGTGTTCTCCGCTTTATATCCGAATGTCGAAATCGAGGTTGTGTCCACTCAAGGGATCTACGCGGAGGAACAAAAGGACTACGAGGCCGCCTTTGACAAATTTATTGAAGAGAAGCAGCCCGACCTCCTTATGCTGGACACCGAGAGATATAAGAAGATGGCACAGGATGGGAAGCTCTATAATCTGGATGCGGTTATCGAGAAAGAAAAGTATGATACGGAAGGCCTTATTCCCGGCATGATCGATTATTTGAGAGAGCTCGGCGGCGGCAGCCTGTTCGGCATGACGCCTAACTTTTACAGCCAGGTACTCTTTTACAATAAGGATTTGTTCGATGAGTACAAAATCGAGTATCCGACCGATCGGATGAGCTGGAACGAGGTCATACAGCTGGCGCGCCGTTTTCCTGTCGAGGGTGACGCCAAGGAACGGATCTATGGCCTGAAAATGGGCTACAGCGAAGATTTGTTCGAGCTGGCGAGCACGCTTGCCGCTTCCGAGGGCATTAGCTATGTGAATGCGTCCCAGAAAGAAATGACGATCAATACGGATTCATGGAAAAATGCAGTCCAGACGGCTTTGGACGCAATGGATTCAAACTCGCTTTTTTTCGAGAGCATGAATAATCAAGAATTGAATAATGCGCAAACGTATGAGGATTATCTGCTGCGGGATCCTTTCATATCGGGCCGCCTGGCCATGGCAATCGGCGATAATCATTATATCAGTCAAATCAAGCAAGCAAGCGAAAACGAAAAGGTCAAAGATAAAGTCGTGAAAAATTGGGATCTGGTGACCGTTCCGGTAGGACAGCAGTACCCGGACCAATCCAATATGACCTCCTTCCAAAATCTTTTTGCGATTAGAGCGGAGTCCCCGAACATGGAAACCGCATGGGAATTCCTGCGGTATGTGACAGGCGAGGAGTTTGCGAGGGTGAAATCCAAATCCAATAACTACAATGGTCTGCCCGTCCGCACCAAATACATAACCGATGCCGAAGGACGCAACTATGCGGCATTTTATAATTTGAAGCCCAGCACTTTCAACAGCTATAAGGACTTCGACAAGCTTCCAGAAACGTTCTGGGGCGAATTTAGCGGGGCGACCCAGCAGGAGTTCCAGAAGGTAAAGGATGACCAGCAAACGATTAATGAGGCGCTTGAAATATTGCAGGTTAAAGGGCAAGAAATGCTTTTGAAAGAGCCTCCCGCGGTCAAAGAGGAAGCGCCGGCGGCCGAGGCGAATACGACTACGGCGGAGTAAGACGGGTTAATAGCTAAGGGGCATGCTTTCGCATTACGCGGGAGCTGCTCTTTTTTATAATGGTTAAGAATTTGCAAGGTTATGGTCTATCGTTTGGAATCTGACGTAAATGTGCTAAAATAATTTACTAGCGGGTTACATCATTGAACGGCATTTACGAGGAGGCACACTATTGGGAGAGTATAAATTGTTGGCGCTCGATATGGACGGGACGCTGCTAAACGAACAAAGCGAAATAAGCGCGGAGAATGCGGAATGGATTCAGAAAGCGCTGGATGCCGGCGTGATTGTCAGCTTCTCTACCGGCCGCGGTTTTCGGAGCGCGCTGCCCTTTGCGGAGCAGCTGAAGCTGGAGACACCCATGATTACTGTTAACGGGAGCGAGATTTGGCATCGCCCGCATGTGCTGCATAAGCGCACGCATCTAAGCCATGTGTACGTGCAGCGTTTGCATGAGCTGGCGCTTTCTCACGGCGAGCCGTGGTTCTGGGCCTATACGGCCGATGATATTTTCAACAAAGAAAAATGGATTGCTCCCGCTGACGACTATGCTTCGCATCACTGGCTGAAATTCGGCTATTATACGGAGGATGACGGCATAAGGGAAAAGCTGCTGGCCGAGGTACAGAGCTGGGGCGCGCTTGAAATTACGAACTCTTCGCCTTGGAATTTGGAGCTTAATCCGCTGGGCGTGTCGAAAGCAAGCGCCTTGCAAGAGCTTTGCGGTTTGCTTAACATCGAAATGTCGCAGGTCATTGCTGTCGGCGACAGCTTGAACGATATCGCAGCAATCCGCGAGGCCGGTCTTGGCGTGGCCATGGGCAATGCCCAAGAATCAGTCAAGGAAGCAGCGGATTTCATTACCCTTACCAATAATGAGCACGGCGTTGCAGAAGTAATCAAACGATACGTTATGAAAGGATGATTAACGTATGGATATTTTAGGCTGGACATTAGTTATTATTTTGTTTGTCGTGGGTATGGCCGGGGCGGTCTATCCGATTTTGCCCGGTGCACTTGCCATTTACGGAGCGTTTTTTGTTTACGGATTGTTTTTCTCCTTTAGTGAATTCGGAATATGGTTCTGGCTCATCCAGACCATCATTGTAGTCGTACTGTTTGTCGCCGATTATGCGGTCAGCGCTTGGGGCGTCAAACGGTTCGGAGGCTCGCGCGCCTCTGTAATCGGCAGTACGATCGGCCTTATTTTTGGTCCTTTCGTTATCCCTGCGCTTGGTCTTATCATTGGTCCTTTTGCCGGTGCCGTTATCGGCGAAATGATTATCGGCACGCGCTTTGATAAGGCGCTCAAGGTTGGCCTAGGCTCCGTTGTCGGGTTATTTACGAGCGTAGCCGTGAAGTTTATTTTGCAGCTGGCGATGATTGTGTTGTTCGTGCTTTGGCTCGTATTCTAAACGATGAAAAGGGGATTCATTCGATGATTAAAGTAACGGTATGGAATGAGTTTTTGCATGAGAAGATCCACGAGGAAGTGAAAAAAGTATACCCGGACGGCATTCATCAAGCGCTGGCCAAAGGCATTGCCAACGGCGATATCGAAGTGGCAACGGCAACGCTGGAAGAGCCGGAGCATGGACTAACGGCCGAGCGCCTTGCCAATACGGATGTTCTCATCTGGTGGGGGCATATGGGACATGATCAAGTAGACGATGCGATTGTTGAACGCGTCCAGCAGAGGGTATGGGAAGGCATGGGCTTGATCGTGCTGCACTCCGGCCATTTCTCGAAAATCTTCAAAAAACTTATGGGTACAGGCTGCGATTTGAAATGGCGCGAAGCGGGCGAGAAGGAACGGATATGGGTCGTTAATCCGGCGCATCCGATTGCTGCCGGCTTGCCGGAATACATTACGCTGGAGCACGAAGAAATGTACGGCGAGCATTTTGACATCCCCGCACCGGATGAGCTAATCTTCGTAAGCTGGTTTGAAGGCGGAGAAGTGTTCCGCAGCGGCTGTACGTTCAGCCGCGGACAGGGCAAAATCTTTTATTTCCGCCCGGGCCACGAGACGTATCCTACTTACTACAACCCGCAGGTTTTGCAAGTTATACAAAATGGCGTACGCTGGGCGGCTCCATCGCATGCTGCAGTTCCGGTTCGCGGCAACCACCAGCCGCTAGAGCCGATTGGCAATAAAGGATAGGGGAGACTTAGGAATACCATCATGCTGAAAAAAGACTCTTTACTAAAAGGCACTATTATTCTTGCGGCTGCTGCCTTGGTTGTCCGTTTCCTAGGCTTATTCCAGCGGATACCGCTGGACTACATGCTGGGATCTGTCGGGCAGGCCGCCTTCAACTCTGCGAATACCATTTATTTATTACTGTTAACGATTGCGACGGGCGGTATCCCATTATCCATTAGCAAAATGATATCGCAGCGTTATGCGCTGGGAAGGCCTGATGAGGCAAAACGGATCTATCAGGCCGCTTTAATGTTTGGCGCGGCAACAGGCTTGCTGCTTGCTGCGGCTATGTTCGTGCTGGCTCCTGCCTACGAACGCTTGTCGCGGGTGCCTGACTCTGCTCTATCGCTCCAAGCCATAGCACCTGCGCTGCTTCTGTTTCCCATTATTGCGATGATGCGAGGTTATTTCCAAGGCAGGCAAATTATGGCCGCCGGCGGCATCTCGCAAATCATGGAACAAATTCTGCGGCTCATCGGCGGTATCGGGCTTGCCTTTATCGTGCTGGGTTTGGGTTGGGGAGATAAATACGGCGCAGCGGCTGTTGCTTTTGGTTCGGTTCTCGGAAGCATCGGCGCGTTTTCGGTCATGATGTGGTTTGCGAGAAAGCTCAAAAAGCAGGATCGTACCGAAGCGTTGGCCGTAACAAGCGACAAAGCTGCAAAGGCGGGCTCGCCGCTGCCATTCCGTACGATTTACCGGGAAATATTCAGAACCTCGATAGCAGCCGTCGTGACGGCTATGACCGTGCAATTTGTCTATTTCTTCGACCAATCGCTTTTTATTAGGCTGACGACTGCTTTTTACAACCATGAAACGGCATTAAGAGTGCTGGCGGAATATCAAAACAGAGCGATGGGTATCGCCGGCATCCCGCCAATTCTGGCAATCGCGCTTGGCGCTTCGATTATTCCGGTCATTTCTTCGGCTTATGCCTTGAAGAACATGCAAGAAGTACAGCGGCAATCCTCGCTCGTTATGCGGATTGTTTTCTTCACCGGCGTTCCTATTGCATTGCTGCTAACGGTCGCATCCTATTCGGTAACCGGTCTTTTATTTATGAGCCCAAGCGGCAGCGACACGGTCGCTTTGCTGACGGCCGGAGCGATCTTTCAAATTACGATGATGATTTCCAACTCGATTCTCTACGGACTTAATAAGCCGAAGCAGCCCATGTACCATACCTTTATCGGGCTCGGTTTAAAGATTGTTTCAAGTCTTGCTCTTGCCCCGTTTCTTGGCGTATACGGTCTTATTATCGGATCATCGATTTGCTTTATTGTCATTACAATACTGAATGTACGAACGATCAATAAGGAAGTTAACTTGAACATACTCGGCAGCAAATGGCCGGCTTATATGGCTGCCATCGCGATTCCTGCTTTGGCTGGCTGGGGCGCGGAATACGCCGTGTTGGCATGGACCGATGCATGGGCGGAGAAGTTGTCCTATTTCTTAGCTTTTGCGGTTACTTCGGTCATTGTAGGAGGGCTTTATCTCGTTTTATTAGCTGCGCTTCGCGTCATAACGCCGGAGGATATACGCTCGTTCCCAGGGCCGCTGCGTAAGATTCTGTCCCTAGTGTTAAAGCCATTTTACAAGAAAGCGGTATAGCAGGTTAGATAATTGAAACGGGGAGGACGTTTCCACACAAGGGAACGTCCTCTTTTTTTTGTTGACTAATATGCAAAAAATAACCAAAATAAGCATGGAAATGCTATATTTTTTCATCACACAAATAGGAGCCGTAATAGTATGAGATACGTGGCTTTCGGTTGAGAGGAGCACGAGCATGACAAGGGAAACCATTCTGATGGTGGATGACGAGAAAGAAATTTTAAGCTTAATGGACATTTATTTTAAAAATGAAGGGTTTACGATGCTTAAAGCGTCTAACGGGTTAGAAGCGCTTGCGCTGTTAAACAGCCAAAAGGTTGATCTTATTATTTTGGATGTGATGATGCCCGTCATGGACGGTCTCGAGGCATGCATGAAAATTCGCGAAATCAATCATATTCCGATAATAATGCTTTCCGCCAAAACACAGGATATCGATAAAATTTCGGGACTCAGCCTTGGAGCAGATGAATACGTAACAAAACCCTTCAGCCCGCTGGTTCTGTTGGCTAGCGTGAAGTCGCATATTCGCAGAGCAAAACAGTTCCATACCGCAACGGTTCCGAACGAGCATGAAATGATCGTTGATGATTTGGTGATCAACACCGCTACGCATACCGTAACCGTAGATCAGCAGGAGGTTAAGCTCACGCCCCGCGAATTCGCTATTCTTAGCTTATTGGCCGTGAACCGGGGAATTGTCCTAAGCATGGATAAAATTTATGAGAGCGCATGGAACGAGCCCTTCATGGAATCGAAAAATACCGTAATGGTCCATATCCGCAAAATTCGCGAAAAAATCGAAAAAGACACGCAGCAACCGAAATACATCAAAACCGTGTGGGGAATCGGCTACAAAATGGAGGCGCTCTAAGCAAAAATGATCAATAGAAACCCATTAAAAATGGCTGCGGCGAGCCTCTCGATCGCTTTGTTGCTTGCATGGCTCGCACGGCTGCTGCTGGCGTTCATGATCAAAATTCCGCCCTATGACAAGCCTCTCAAGTGGATGGTTGAGCATATTGGCTCTTTGCCTATGATGATAGCTGCTGCTATCCTATTATTTGGCATTTGCTACAAAAAGCTGTTCAAGCAAAACTTGCCATGGTTTCCGAGCGGGCCGCTCGAAACGTACACGCCCAGCCATCCGCTTTTCCGCACGATCCGCTGGTCCTTTATGACGGCTTTTCTAAAAAGCCTGGGACTTATGCTTTGCTTCGTCATTGCGGGTCATGTATTCGCCTTTGTGCTTATTCATTACACCCCGTACGACCGGACATTGGTCTGGGTTGTAAACCATATCGGATCGACGCCCGTCATCGCGCTATTCGGCTGCCTGCTGTTTCTTGCGTTTTTTTTCTGGACGAGCCGGAATATGATGATGTATTTGAAGGAAATTCGCGATGGATTGAAACAAATGGCCGCCGGGAAGCTTGACCATGAAATTCCCGTCAAAGCTGCCGATGAGCTTGCTGAAATCGCAAGCGGAATTAACGAATTGAGCAAGCAATTTAATCATTTGCTACAAGAAGAAAGAAATGCGGAGAAATCGAAAAATGATTTAATAACGGGCGTATCTCATGATTTGCGAACGCCGCTTACCTCCATACTCGGTTTTCTTGAGCTGATTGAGCAAGACCGGTACCAAGATGAGGTGGAACTTCGTTATTTCGTTAACATTGCTTACGAGAAATCGAAGCATTTAAAAGGCCTAATCGACGATTTATTCGAATACACGAAGCTTAATAACGATATACCGCTCGCAATGGCTAAGCTGGACATCGTAGGATTTGTGAGGCAGCTCGCCGAAGAGTTTGTTCCGAGCCTCGAGAAGGCGGGAATGAGCTGCCGCATTCAGACCGGTGAGCCGGCAATCTGGATCTCGGCAGACGGGGATCTGCTGGCCAGAGCTTATGAAAACCTTATAGCAAATGCCATACAGTATGGACATGCCGGGAAATTTATCGATATCCAAGTGGAATGCGTACATAATGAAGCCGTTATTCGAATCATTAATTACGGTGATCCCATTCCGGCGAAGGATGTTCCTTATATCTTTGACCGCTTTTACCGGGTGGACCGTTCACGGACAGCGGAGTCGGGCGGAACGGGGCTCGGTCTCGCGATTACGAAGAGCATTGTGGAGGCCCACAGCGGAAAAGTTTCGGTCCGCAGCTCGTCTAAGGAAACGGCATTCGAAACATGTTATCCGCAGCTGCCGTGATACAAAACTTAAGATTTCATTAAGCGAATGATAAGCATTAGATGGCATAGCCGATAAGATCCATCCCATACAATATCCAGTAACTGGTTATTGGAGGGGAAACAAGATGGATCGAATAAAACAGGCGGGAATCGCGCTCGTCGTCGCTGCAGCAATGCTGCTGGGTTGGCTGCTTACGGGCTGCACGAATGATAATGAAATGAACAGCATTGCATTCATCGTAAATGGTGAAAGAAAGGAAAGCAAAGCGCCGGCAATCATCCTGAACGGCAGGCTTATGGTGCCCGAGAGTCACATTGAAGAAGTTTTTGGCAAACAGCTGGAATGGCTCACTCCTGCTCCCCAAAGCGAAGCTGCGTATTATTCGGAGCATGTGGCCGTGCTTATGTACCATGATATTGCTGAGGCGCCTCAAAATGAACGGATTATAGCCGTAGATCGATTCGAGAAGCAGCTGCGGCTTCTGAAGCAGAACGGTTTTCAAATCATCGGCATAGAGGAGTATGAAAGATTTCTGTTAGAGGAAGGCAGCGTGTCGGATAACGCCGTGCTGATTACATTTGACGACGGCTATGAAAGCTTTTATAAGCTGGCCTTTCCGATCCTGCGGAGTTACGGCTTCCCTGCTGTCAACTTTGTTATCGTATCGTCCATTGACGATCGCTCAAAGCCTGGAACAGCAAAGCTTTCCTGGGAGCAAATGAAGGAAATGCAGAAGTCGGGCATGAGCTTTAGAAGTCACACGTTCGATATGCACCGGTATGGAGCGGTAAATGAAGACGGAAAAGAAGCTCCCGTGATGGCAGGTCCTATATTCGATAGAACGCTCCTAAAAAAAGAAACAGAAGAGGAATACGGCATACGGCTGAGAGAGGATCTGATGAAAGCGGAGGAGAGATTACGCAGCGAGCTTGGCAATAAGCAGGGTACGCTCGCTTTCCCATATGGGGCTTATCGTCCGGCTATATTGGAGCTAACCGCATCCGTTGGAATTCCGGTAACGTTAAGCACGAGGGAAGGAATAAACTCGAGGCTTCACCGTGCCGGCTATCGTATTAACGGAGCAACGGCAGGTGAAACGGAAGAAGAGCTAATCGCAAAGCTGAAGCAATTCGGCGAACAATTAGGGGAAGACAGCCAGCAGCCATCGTTATTTATCGACGGGCAGGAGGCGGGAAGCGTCCAGTTTTCTATCGGGCCAGATTCTTCAGAGCCCATGATTGTTTTGCGTGATTTTTGCAGTTTTTTCGGCTGGACGCTTCATTTGAGCAAGTCAAACAAGCAGGTAGAAATCATGAGACAATATTCGCAGTGAAAAACCGCAGGATTCTACTAAATTCGACAAAACTAGCACTTTCCATACATTTACAATAAGTAGACTCTCCTGTACAATAAGTAGAGTTTGTCAGTAAAAAAGGCCTACTAAATTCAATTATAAAGGAGACAAATGGATGAGAAATTTTTTTGCAAGACCTAGAAAGATGATCATGCTGTTATTAGCGTTTACGCTTGTTTTTGCGGCCGGTTGTCAAGCGATTTCTAATTTGGATTTCAATACGGTATTAAAAAATGCCTTGAAGGTAACTTCAAGCGAGAGCAAACAATCCGTAGAGCTAAAGCTATTGCTCGATGATGCGGCATATGAGGGATCCTCCGAAGAGGATCTGGCGATGATGAAGCTTGTGTCCAACGTAAAGCTGCAGCTGAATAACGTGAAGACGCAGGACGACACGCATATTTCTTTTGACGGAAGCTTGATTTTTGGGGATACCGCAAGCATTAAGTTTGCTTTGAAAATGTCCGATACCTTAGCGGTCATGGAGCTTGAAGGCGCGAAGCAGCCGTTTGTGCTTGATCTGACAAGCGAGAGCCTTCTGGGAATGTCAGGTGCTGCCGTTATGACCGGCTTACCGGCGGAAGCTCCAGCTGAAGAGGCACCTGCGTTAGACAATGCAGCTTTGACGGCACTTGGCCATCAGCTGATCGATACGATTGGAACTTATGTCATACATAACCTGCCGAACCCGGAACGCATTGATGTGCAGCCGGTATACGAGAACATTAATGGAACCTCCACTTCTATGATGAAGGTTCATGTTGACTTAAACGGTCCCGAGATTTGGGCATGGGTGAAAAAATACGTAGATGCGCTTATCGCTGACCGCGCAGGGCTGGATAAAATGGTTGCCGGCGTATTCGAAGTATTGCAAAGCAACCCGGATATTTGGGAAGCAGCCGGCACGGTCAATCCTTTTGAGGAAGGCGGCCTTGATGCTGTCGATCCGGCAGAGGTGCTCAAGGAAGCGACGGAAGGCATCGCTCTTATGCTGACCGAGCTGCAGGATGAGCTGAAGCTGCTTGAGAAAGAGGATCAGGAATCGCTTGATGAAATTTTCAGCAAGGATCTTACGATAAAAGCAGATGTATTCGTGGACAGCAAGCTTGATATCCGCAAACAGGCTTACGAGCTTTCGTACGTACCGAGCTTGGATCCGGAAATCGGCGTACTGCCGGTTAAAGGCCTCACCATTAAATTCGAGAGCGAATCCTGGAATGTAAACGGACAGGTAAAGGCTGAAGTTCCGGTTGCATCGGCCAAGGATTTCCCGGTCGAAAAATTGTTCGCGATGCAGGGTTACCAAGTGTTAAAGCAATTTGACGAGAAATCTGCGATTTACGATCTATTGAAAAACAAGCTGCATATTAACAAACAGAACCTTACATGGTATTCTTACGATTATTATAATCCGGTCATCGTCACTGCCAGCCACGTTACGCTTATACCGCTGCGCGATACGGTCGAGCAGCTGGGCGGAGTGCTGACTTATGATAAAAAAACAAAAAGCTTGAAGGTATTCGATGAAGCGACGAATACAACGATAGTTTTGAAGAACGGCAGCGATTCCGCAGTTGTTAACGGCAAAACCGTCAAATGGTCATTCCCGGTGACTGTAATTGACGGGGTAACATACGTGCCTGCACGCAATTTGGCTGCAGCATTAAAAGCAAAGATTGGCTGGTCGGATCTAGGCGAGGATATGAAAGTATTTACGCTCGATCGGGAAGTCTAATAGCTAGCTGGGATTACGTGAACGAATGAATATGAACCGATAAGGGGTGCAGCATGAGAAAATTAACGACAGATGAAGCGTTTCGCGATGCGGTAGCCAGCGAAGGACTTACGATTGCGGTATTCAAAACAACCTGGTGCAAGGATTGTCATTTTATTGATCCCTTCATGCCGGACTTGGAGCGTCAATATGAAGGCAAGGTCACATTCATTGAGTTAGATCGCGATGATCTTCCGGATCTGTGCTCTGAGCTGAACATTTTGGGCATCCCGAGCTTTATCGCTTTCCGCGGCAACCAGGAGCTTGTCCGCTTCGTAAGCAAGCTGCGCAAGACCCGTGAGGAAATCGAGGATTTCGTAAATCGTGCGATACAAGTCAGCGATGCGCTGAATCAAAAGTAATTGGAAGTCCGCGTTTCAGGGGAATTTTCCCTGGGGCGCGGGCTTTCCTTTTTTATCATGCTTTTACTCGGAAGTGTCACATTTTCAACATGGCTTTTGCCTTTTTTTATGGCTATAATTGAACTGTTATTAAAACATGAAATAAGGTGATTTTATTATGGTAACCGGGCGTTTTCGCGCGTTAGCTGTTGCTGCGTGCATCGGAATGCTTCTTGTACTGCTCGGCGGAGCACTGGTCACGAATACGGATTCAGGTCGCGGCTGCGGGGATGATTGGCCTTTATGCCATGGGAAATTTATACCTGCTTATACGATTGAATCCCTGATTGAATATTCACATCGTCTGATTACCGGCTTTGAGGGACTTCTTGTTTTTGCTGCCTTCCTTTTCATATTTATGCGGTTCAGAAAAAATAGAACGGGCTTTAAGGAGCCGCTATTTTATGCAGGCGGCGCTTTGCTGTTTACGGTTATACAAGCCCTAATGGGAGCAGCAGCGGTTATGTGGCCCCAGTCACCGCCCATTATGGCGATTCACTTCGGAATTTCGTTAATCGCTTTTGCTTCGACGCTGCTGCTCGTCATCTGGACGTTCCGTGCCAAAAACGGGCCGCCTGAGGTGTTTAAAGTACCGCGTTCCATATTTCCCCGGGTGCTTGCAACAGCTATTTATAGTTATGTCGTTGTCTACCTTGGAGCCTTTATACGGCATACCGATTCAGGAGGAGGCTGTCTAGGCTGGCCGCTTTGTAACGGAGAGTTCGTTCCGGAAATCAATGGCGCTACCGGAGCTGTATTCATCCATCGCGTTGCAGCCTTGCTGTTAGCCATCAGCTTAGCTGGCCTATTCTTGCACATCCGTAAAGTCAGCCAAGGCGGGGCCGGCTTAACGAAGCCCGCTGCCTGGACGCTTGGCCTTGTTGTTACTCAAATTTTCAGCGGCGCGCTGCTGACGGCAACGATATCGAATTCGGAATGGTTTTTGTTCACCAACCTTTTGCATAATTTAATCGTCACCGGCTTATTCGGCTTGCTTATGGATATTTTAGTCCGTTCTTGGAGGCTGCGCGAAGAGCGGTAATGATGGTTTGTTGCTGCTGAGGGAGAGAAAAAGCAAATAGCGGACAAGCTGAAGGCAGTGCATAAGTACAACCCTCCAGCCATGAGCCAAACCAGCAAACCTGCAAACGTGACTATCCGCTTGCAGGTTTGCCTGCTATTGCAAGCTGCAATTTAAAGTTAACAGAAGTTTTGATGAAGGGACTGTTCGATGATGCTGCGCTTCATGTTTAATGAACCCTTGAGAGAAGCGGAAGGCACCCTAGCGGAGACCTTCCGTTTAATGGATCAGTTCGTCGCTCTCCTGTCTCCGAAAATAAAGGCAGGCGGAGCAGACGTTCAAAAGCTTCGCAAATACGAAATATGGACGCTTGGCCTGCGCTCCTCTTTGGATGAGCTTGAGCAAAGCCACTATGCAGCGCTGCAATTTCAACATAAAGTTACCTCTTCCTCGCTTAATCAAATGACAGATGAGGAACGTATCTATTATAATCGTTATATCTACTTCGATAAAAATGCCTTTATCCGCGTATTCTCCTTGCTCGACAAGCTTGGTACGCTCCTTAACGAGCTACTTGATATGCGGACGGAACGGGTTAAAGCCCATTTTTCTTATTTCACAGTTTTGCGGAATATGAGGGAGAAGAAAGCCCATCCGGAGCTGACTTGGAAGCTTAATGACGTGAAGGAGAAATACAAGGTGTCAATGACAAGGCTGCGGCAGCGCAGGAACACCGAGATTCATTATATGAACTCGGAGATGCAGGATGACTTGATTCAAAGCAACCGAATGTATGGCGAAGAAATCAAATTAGAAAACGTGGCGGAGCAATCTGCCGACTTGACGCAGGGCTTGTACCTTGCGATGGAATCACTGCTGCTTACGTTTCAATACGCTTGCGGATTGATGCGCAACAAGCACACATAACCCGAGGGGGGAAAACTCGTGGGACTGAAAGGCAAAACAGCATTAGTAACAGGCAGCGCGAAAGGACTCGGTAAGCGAACGGCAATCCAGCTTGCCGAGCAGGGCTGTAATGTTGTCATTAATTACTACGAGAGCGAGCTTGAAGCAGAGCAGGTTAAGGCACAGATCGAGCAGCTGGGCGTAAAGGCGATTACGGTACAAGCGGATGTCGCGACCGTCGAAGGAGCCGAGAAGCTCGCAAATGCAGCAGAGCAATGGGCAGGCGGCGTTGACATCCTTGTTAATAACGCAGGACCGTTCGTCCGCAAGCGGCGTCTGTTCAGCGAATATGACGAGGCGACCATCATTAGGCTGCTGCATGGCAACTTATTAGGGGTGATGCTGCTTGATCACCGCTTGCTGCCAGGCATGCGTGAACGCAAATGGGGACGCGTTATCCATTTTGGCTTTGGCCATGCGGGAGAAGCAAGGGCTTGGCCCCATCGGGCCGTCTATGCGGCCGCGAAGACGGGGCTTGTATCCTTTACGAAATCTTTGGCAGTAGAAGAAGCGCCTCACGGTATTACGGTTAATCTTATCGGTCCCGGCGATATTCGCGGCGTGAATAAGGAAAGATCCATTGCCGAGGTTGAGGAAGAATACGACAACGAATCGCCGATCGGCCGGCCCGGTGCAGGCGAGGATGTAGCGCGCGTGGTGCTTTTCCTTTGCGACAAGCAGTCGAATTTCTTGACCGGCAACGTCATTGACGTTACGGGCGGCTTCGATCCCATCGTGGCTAACATCAAGGGCATGTTTTAATCGAAGCAAATACGCAAAAAAAAGAGTCTTATCATTGAGCAAAGGAGCAGGGCTCCTTGCGTCTGATAAGACTCTTCATCGTTGTCATTCAAAGGGATCATGATTCGTTCTTATATTTTAGAATACTTGAACGACTTCAATTACACCTTCAACTTCTTCAAGAAGAGCACGTTCGATACCCGCTTTAAGCGTGATCGTCGAGCTTGGGCAGCTTCCGCATGCCCCCATTAGGCGAAGCTTGATGATGCCGCCTTCAACATCAACTAACTCAACGTCGCCGCCGTCGCGCTGCAAAAACGGACGAAGCTTATCGAGTACGTCCAAAACTTCGTCATACATCGTGTCTTGTACTTGTTCACTCATTGCAATCATCTCCTTTCTCCCCTATTATAGTACAAAGTGAAGCAATTGAAAATGGATAGTAACTAAGTAAAGTTAGGTGAAGCCTGGTGTTTAAACCAATGATCGAATTTTGTGCCAGCAATATGCATCACGGCACCGACCGTATAATGAAACAATTTGAAGAAAATGACGACTATGAAGTGACCGAATACGGCTGCTTAGGCAATTGCGGCGAATGTTATCTCAATCCGTTCGCATTAGTGGACGGCGCCATTGTATCTGCCGAAACCGTAGAGGAACTTTATGTGAACATTCTGAAAGCCATAGAACAGCAGCAGGCCGACAAAGAGGCGCTGGACAAGCTGCTGGACGACTTATAACAAATGCTAGCCTAGGTGGCGCTTAGAGCGCCAGAGCACGCCGCTCTTAACGAGGCGTGGTACACGGCCCATGATGGCTGTGCCTCCCATAAGGCCGAACCCGCTTTTCTTCCCGAGCGAGCCAAGCACGCCCTTCAGCTTTATCTTGCCGAGACGAGGCGTCTTATCATGCCAAATTGCCTGCATTACTTCGGCAATTTGCTTGCCTTGGGCTCCTGCCGCCTGACCGCTCGGCGAGAGCGGCAGCGAGGCGCAGTCGCCTACGATGAATACATCGTTATGATCCGGCAATTGATGATATTCGTTGATGACGAGCCTGCCTTGGTTATCCTTCGGCAAATTCATGCGTTGAACGAGCGGTACAGGCTGGATGCCGGCCGTCCATACCGTGACATCGGTATAAATAGGCGTTGATGAATTACAGTCATGTAAAATGCCGCCTTCAACTTTCGTAAGACCGACATGGCCGCGCATTTCTACATGATGCTCCTCGAACCACTCTGCTACAAAAGATTGCAGCTTGCTTGGGAAAGCTGAAAGCACACTTGGACCACGGTCCAAAATTCGGATATTAAGGTCAGGCCGGCTCTCGCGCAGTTCAGCCGCAACCTCGACGCCGCTTAAACCGCCCCCTACGATCGATACCTGCCCGTAAGGTTTAATATCATTCAGCTGGGCATAGGTTTGCCTTGCAGCCGAGAAGGTTTGAATGCTTGTCGAGAATTGCTCGGCGCCTTCAATGCCGTGGTATTTGTCCGTACAGCCAAGACCGATAACGAGCCATTCATATTCCAATGATTCCTGTCCTTCGATATGGACGAGCTTATGCTCCATATCGACATCGGTAACCTCGCCGTAAGCCAATGAAATTCTCGGATCAACCGGGAATTTCACGCGAAGCTCCAAATCGGATACCGTTCCGGCAGCCAGCGCGTAATATTCTGTTTTTAAACCTTGAAACGGCATCCGGTCAACCAATACGATGGATACGTCTATGGGCATGTGTTTTTCAAGCAGCTCGTTAGCGATAGCAAGACCGCCATAGCCTCCGCCCAAAATAATAAGTTTTCTCATAGGATTTCCAACTCCACGACTCTTGATGATATTCTATTTTGTGCTTCCGTGTTGCCGATTACTCATTCATAAACTTTAATTTCATTGTAAAAGGTATCGCGTTCAACCGGGATGCGGCCCGCGCCTTTAATTAACCAAATCAAGTCCTCGCGAGTAATGCCTTCCGGCGTAAGCGCGCCGGCAGCATGGCTGATTTTTTCCTTGACGATTGTGCCGTGCGCGTCCGAAGCGCCCATGGTTAAGGCGACCTGCGTCAGCTGCACGCCAATGTTGATGAAGTAGGCTTTAATATGCTGGAAGTTATCTAGCATCAAACGGCTGATGGCTATCGTCTTCAGATCCTCAAATGCAGAGTTGCGGCGGCGTATGCCGGCTCTCGGATTAATCGGCTGCATCGAAAGCGGAATAAAAACAAGGAATCCGTTCGTTTCATCCTGTAGCTCGCGTATTTGCATCAAGTGGCGGATACGATCCTCTTTGGTTTCGATCGAACCGTAAAGCATCGTAGTATGCGTACGCAAACCAAGGTTATGCGCTGTGCGATGCACTTCCAAGTATTGAGAAACATCAGCTTTGTCCACGCGCATTTTTTTACGGTAATGATCGGATAGAATTTCGGCGCCGCCTCCAGTAAGCGACTGCAAGCCGGCTTTCATAAGCTCTTCAAGCACTTCACGGTAGGACAAGCCGCTAATACGCGAGAAAAAATCGATTTCTGCGGCCGTATAAGCTTTAAGCGTTACATCCGGAAAACGATCTTTTAACGCTTTAAGCGAATCTACATAATATTGGAATGGAACATTCGTGTTGTGACCTCCGACGATATGGAACTCGCGGACGCCTGGGTGGAAATGCTTCTCTACGTACTCAATCATTTGTTGACCGCTAAGCGTATACGCGCCTTCGTCGCCTTCATCCTTGCGGAAGTTGCAGAACGCGCAGTGGGCTTCGCATACGTTCGTGAAGTAAAGGCTCATGTTCTCGATAAAATAAACCTTTTTGCCGTTTTTGCGCATCGCGACTTCATTAGCCAGCTGTCCAATCGTAAGTAAATCATCTGATTGATATAAATAAACGCCATCCTCAAATGTTAAACGCTGTCCATGACGCACTTTTTCAATAATGTGCTGCATTTGTGTATCTTCTGTCGGTATAACGACGTTCATGGCCGGGCCACCTCGATATCTTTAGATTGTGAAAAAAAGAACTTTCTTTTCCGATTAAAGAAGCTGTAACTATTATAAACCTCATACGTAGCAGGATCAATAAGAAAAGTAAGTGGCATACCAAAAACAGGGAATCGCGCAAGTAGGCATGCCGCTATTGAGCAAGTGAAGAAACTGGAGTATACTACAAATAAGTAAGTGAGTTGCAACATATTCGATTAGATAGATAAACGGAGGGATGTAGCATGATCACAATTAGTGATACAGCATCTGACAAAATAAAAGAAATGCTCGCCGAAGAAGGCGGACCCGAGCTCTTCCTGCGTATCGGAGTAAAGGAAGGCGGCTGCAGCGGCTTTTCCTACGGCATGGGCTTCGACGATGAGGAGCATGAAGGCGACAAAGCTCTTGATATGGAAGGGCTGAAGGTTGTCGTTGACGAAGACAGCATCAAATATTTGCACGGGCTCGTCATTGATTTTAAGGAATCCGCGATGGGCGGGGGCTTCACGATCGAGAATCCGAATGCCAGCGCAACCTGCGGGTGCGGTTCCTCATTCCGCACGGCAAGCGATGCGGGCAAACCGGCTGCTGCCGGTGAGTGTTAATTATGAATTGAATGTATCTTCCGGAATGCGTATGGCTCCATTCGCATCCCGGAAGATTTTTTTGATCATATGCAAGCCAATAATGATAAGTTTTCACGTCTATTGATCAATCATCTTGGGGGATAGCAGCACATGAAATTCATTCATGATTATAGACATTTTATTGAAGCAGCTTGTACGACTTGCGGCAGGAAGCATACGGTTCAAAAAGGAAGCTACAACTTGACGATGCAAGGTTATACGTTTCATTCGCCGATCAGATGTACTTGCGGACATTTGGCAAGCACGGCAATGAAAGAAAAGAAAACATGGACAAGCAAAGCAGAACCTAATGACATCTTCAAGCGAAGCAGAGGGACAACAATCAAGATGATGTTTGTCATCGGTTTTGTTATTGTTTTTTTCACGGGAGAAATGGTTTATATGTTCCATTCGTAAACGGTTTGCTTTACAAAAAAAAAAATTCGGCAGCCTGAATAAGCTTTGCGAAATCGGTGCAAGATAGTATTGACGGTGTGAAGAGAGGTGTGGTTCCGTTGGACCATTTGGTGCTAGGGCTACAGGAGGAACTTATTTAATCACTAAGCTTTTATGAAAGCGAGGGGTTGTGCCGCAGAGCACTTCTGAACACACACGCTTACTGCGATCCATTAAAACGGAATGCAAATAAGCGGTGCCCAAGTTATCTTAATTATGTGAAGTGTTAGATGTGAAGAGACTCAAACGATCAAACACCGTCGAAAGAGGGGCCTGTAAAAGGGCTCCTTTTTTCTGTTAATGAGGCATGCCAAAATGTCGAAGTGATGCTCGTAATTATTTTTCGGAAAAAAATAATTTAATGAATAGGCTTTGCGAATTTGGAGCATGATAGTATTGACGGTGTGAAGAGAGGTGTGGTTCCGTTGGACCATTTGGTGCTAGGGCTACAGGAGGAACTTATTTAATCACTAAGCTTTTATGAAAGCGAGGGGTTGTGTCGTAGAGCATTCTCGAACACACACGCTTGCTGTGATCCGTTAAACCGGAATGCAAACGAGCGGTGCCCAAGTAATCTTAACAATGTGAAGTGTTAGATGCGAAGAGACTCATACGATCAAACACCGTCGAAAGAGGGGCCTGTAAAAGGGCTCCTCTTTTTTCATTCCACGGATTGCCTGCATGGCGATCTGCTGCCTTACTCGTCCCTTTGACAGCTATGAGGCGATACGATTGTAATGTACGCTATAATAGTTAGAAACGACATGGATGAGGAGGACCCCCATGTATCGCATTTTTATCGTGGAGGACGATGACAAGATTGCTGCTATTTTGAAAAACAATATGATTAAATATGGCTTTGAGGCCGCTGCCGTTACGCAGTTTCGCGATATTATGCCAGAGCTGGAAGCCATCGAACCGCATTTGGTGCTGCTGGACATTAATTTGCCGTATTTCGACGGTTATTATTGGTGCAGGCAAATCCGTGCCAGGTCGAGCATTCCGATTATCTTCATCTCTGCCCGGGCAGGCGAGATGGATCAGGTGATGGCGATCGAGAACGGCGGCGATGATTACATAACGAAGCCGATCCATTTGGATTTGCTCATGGCGAAGGTAAAGAGCGTGCTTAGGAGAACATACGGGGAATATGCTTCTTCCGGCCCGGCGGCAGCAGCCGACGCGGGAGCGGTGCCGCCCGGCGAGTTATCGGCAAGCGGCTTACGCCTTTTTTTGAACAGAAACGAACTGGAATGGAGCGGACGGCGCGTTGAGCTGACGAAAAATGAACAGCTGCTTGCCGAGTGCTTAATTAAACAGCCAGGTGTTGTCGTGTCCCGGGAGCAATTGCTGGAAGCGCTTTGGGATGATGTGCAATTCGTCGATGACAACACGCTTACCGTCAACGTGACGAGGCTGCGTAAAAAGCTGGAGGAGCTTGGCCTCCACAAAGCGATAGAAACCGTACGTGGTCAAGGCTATAAGCTAATGATTCAGGAGGAAGCGTCCCGATGAGAGGCTTATCGCTGGCGTTGTTTTTGCGTGACCGGCTGTTGTTTATTGTTATGGCATTATTGATTGTATTGCTATCGGTCAGCATGCTGCTTCTCGAGAGGGAGCGTTACCCGGGCCTGGTCGAACTGGGAACGGTTTTTTATTTTATGGTACTGGCCCTATTTTTTCTCGGGATTTGGCTGGCCGTTGATTATGTCCGTCAGCGCGCTTATTTTAAGCAGTTATTCGATGCCATCCAGCGGTCTGAGGAGCTCCAGGCGACGACGATTATAAATGCGACCGTTACGCAGGAGCAGAAGCTGGTGTCAAGAATGCTCGAGGAGCAGAACCGCGCCTATTTGAATGAGCTCGGTAAATATCGTCGGCAGCAGGAGCTTCACAATCATTTTGTGCTCCAATGGGTTCATCATATGAAAACGCCGGTGTCTGTCGTCGACCTGCTGGCGCAAGAAGCGCTGCAGAAGCAGGCATCCTCGCAGGAAGAGCAGCGGCTGCTTGCGCTGAGCTTGCAGGAAGAGACGGACCGGATGATGCGCGGGCTTGAAATGATGCTTTACACCGCGCGGCTGGACAAGTTTGAAATTGACCTGCACGTGAAGCAAACGGCGCTGCATGAGCTGGCAAGGAATGTGGTGAACGCGCATAAGAAGCTTTGCATTCGGCATTCCATATTCCCGCGCATAGACGGAGAGGCATGGGTGGAAACGGACGAGAAGTGGATGACGTTTGTATTAAATCAGTTTGTCAGCAACGCGATCAAATACAGCAAAAGCAAAGCAAGCGCCAAAAAAATTGTTTTTGCGCTGGAAGCCTTCGAAAATGGCGGAGGCAAGCTTACCGTATCGGATGAAGGGATCGGCATTGCTGCGCATGAGCTCCCTCGGATTTTTGATCCATTCTTCACAGGGGAGAACGGACGTACAACGGGAGAGTCGACGGGGATGGGGCTTTATTTGGCAAAGCAGGTATGTAACCGGTTGGGGCACAGTCTTTCTGTTTCTTCCGTCTTGGGGGAGAGCACGGCGCTAACGGTAACGTTTAATCCGCGAGGCATCCATTTATTGGGCAGCCATGAAGGCGGGAGCGATGCTAGGTGACAACTTTGTAAGGTTTATAGCAAATAATTGAAATGAAAATCGATGGGATCCCGGCAGCCTTCTCGTCTATACTAAGGCTATTGAAGCACATTATAGAGAGATTTGGGGAGGAACAAAGCAATGAGCGTACTAAGAGCACAAGGGCTAGGCAAAATATACAGCAGCAAAGGAAACGTTGCCTATAAAGCGCTTGAGGATATCGAATTGCAGGTTGAAGCGGGAGAATTCGTAGGCGTAATGGGACCGTCAGGAAGCGGAAAAACGACGCTGCTGAACTTGTTGTCAACGATTGACCGGCCGACTTCCGGCGAGATCGAAATCAACGGCGTTAATCCAAGCAAGCTGACCGATAAGAAGCTTGCTTTATTCCGCCGGCGCGAGCTTGGTTTCGTTTTTCAGGATTTTAACCTGCTGGATACGTTATCGATAAAGGAAAACATCATTTTGCCGCTCGTTCTGGAGGGTATGGCTCCGAAGCAAATTGAACAGAAGCTAACCCCTCTTGCCGAACTGCTGCAAATCGCATCCATATTGAATAAACGGACCTATGAAGTATCCGGCGGACAGAAGCAGCGGGCTGCGATCGCGCGGGCCATTATTCATCAACCGTCGCTTGTTCTAGCGGATGAGCTTACAGGGAATCTGGATTCCAAATCGGCGAAGGATGTCATGGATTCGCTTAAGGATATGAATGAGCGGTTTAAGGCAACCGTGCTCATGGTAACGCATGATCCTTTCTCGGCGAGTTATTGCCAGCGAATCGTCTTTATCAAGGATGGGAAATTTTTCTCTGAAATCCGCCGCGGTTCGAATAGGCAAGCGTTTTTCCAACAAATTTTAGATGCGCTCAGCGTGCTGGGAGGTAATTTCGATGACGTTCCGTTCGCTCGCGCTTAGTAACATTCGGGGCAACTGGCGGTCATACAGCGCATTTTTTCTGAGCAGCGTGTTTTCCGTTATGATCTTTTATATTTATGCGGCATTTCTATACCATCCCGAGGTCATAAGCGGTTATATTATGGCAGCATCAAAAATTCGTACCGGGATGGTGTTCTGCGAATACATCATCGTCATCTTCTCCTTCTTGTTCGTGCTGTATTCCAATTCCGCCTTTCTGAAGACGAGGCAGCAGGAGTTTGGTTTATTCTCCTTATTCGGCATGACAAAAGTTCAACTGCGAAAGCTGGTCATCTACGAAAATGCCGCGATCGCCTTTATGGCTATCGTCGTAGGCATCGGACTCGGGATGCTGTTCAGCAAGCTGTTTTTTATGGCTCTAACCGTGCTGTTGAAACTAGAAGAAACCATTCCCTTCGCTGCGCCCGTTAAAGCGATTGGACTTACCGCAGGCGGATTTTTTGTCCTATTTATGCTTATTTCCATTTGGACTGCGCTGTGCATCGGCCGTACCGAAATTGTCGATTTGCTGAAAGCGGCGCGCAAGCCAAAGGGACAGCTCGTGTTTTCACCCTGGCTGGTTGCCGTGGCTGTTTTCTGTTTAGTGGCAGCGTACGGAATGGCCCTGGCCATGAACGGCGGAACGTTTATTATATTGGCACTGCCCATATTGGTTACTGTCGTAATCGGAACTTACTTTCTCTTTACGCAGCTCAGCATACTGCTGTTAAGGTTTATCCAGAAGCGGGCTTCGGTATATTACAAACGCACGAATATGATTGTTTTCGCCCAGCTTGGCTACAAAATAAGAGACAATGCACGGATTCTTTTTATCGTATCGATTTTGAGCGCCATTATTATGACCGCCTTAGGAACCGTCTATATTTTGCAGATCGGCGGGAAAAAGGGGATTCTCGAAAACTCTCCTTTCACTCTTGCCTACAGCGAGACGGGCTTAAATACGCATGACGTCATCGATCCTGCCGAACTTAAGCGCATTGTCGCAGAGGACGGCTTCACGATAACGAAAGAAGCAAAAGCTGCCGGCGTGCTGATAAATCGTTATGCCATCCAATGGGGAGACGAGGAGTTTCGCGATTCGGAGTCGGATGCATTGATCCTATCGGCTGCCGATTACAATAAGCTTGCCGATGCAACCGGGCAACCGAGCATACAGCCTGAGAATGGCAAGGTCATTCTGGTTTCGCCATTCTTCAGAAAAGATACAAAGCCGTCCGGCGTTGTAAAAGGAACCGTCAACGGTAAAACGGCGCAATTCGATATTAGCGGCGTGAGCAATGCGAAAGTCATGAACTGGCTTCAGAGCAATTATTACACGTTTGTCATGGATGATTTCTCCTATATTGAGCTAACATCGGGCGTGCCTGAGGATCAGCTGTTTACGATGTACGGTTACGAGCTAAGCGATTGGGAGAATGCGGCGGCGACTGCCGATAAGCTTAGCAAGCAGGTACCCGAGGAGCATCAAGGGCAAATCGATTTTAGGCGCGCAGGCAATTTGGAACAAATGAACGAAACGGTCTCATTAACGCTGTTCATTGGCATGTTTATCAGCTTGTTATTTTTTATCGCTTCCGGCAGCATGATTTATTTCAAGCTGTTCACCGAGCTGCAGGAGGATCAAGCACAGTTCAGAGCGCTGACCCGAATCGGCATGACAAAGGGTGAGATTCGCAAAATCGTGGTTACGCAGGTCGGCATCGTTTTTTTTGTTCCCGTCGTCGTCGGTATTTCCCACGCTTTGTTTGCCATGAAGGCACTCGATAATATGATGGAATCCTCTAACTGGATCTATTCTTTCATTGTCATTGGCATTTATATTGCCATGCAGACCCTGTACTTCCTTGTCGCATGCAGCAGTTATATGAAGAGCATGCTTCGCGGTGCAAGCGCATAATGGATTGAAAAAAAACGGCATCCTCTCATTCATGGAGAGGATGCCGTTTGCGTTTTTTATGAAAGATGGATTTAGCTGCAAGTAAAAGAGCTGATTTGACGCAAATCGATCCCCATATACATCCAGGATCTGCCGAACCAACGGAAGCCGGCGACGGAATTACGCCCTACAAATACAGGGAAAAACCAAAAGCCTTGACCATTTTGAAGCCAAACATAGGTATTTCTAAACAAACAACGGGAAATAGCGCCAGGATCAACGGCGAATAAGGATGGTGAAGGCTGCTGCGGCGTAAACGGAGGGGGCGGCGCAGTTGGCGCTCCCATCATGCCTTGTTGTCCTTGCGGGCCTTGAGGCCCTTGCGGTCCTTGCGGTCCTTGGGGGCCAAACGGCCCGATCGGTCCAAGCGGTCCAAACGGTCCCGGAGGCGGGCCGGGAGGAGGCATAAATGACATGCATGATCACTCCTAATCAATTGGGCTAGAGCATTGTATGCAAAAGGGACTTACAAGGATTGGGCCATTTGACTATTCGCGCCATCACGCCAAACGGGTTAGAAATGGGAGATGAGCTTCGTGCCAAGAATGGCAACGGTCAGCCTGGAGGAGGTAAAGGAGCTTATTTCCCAGCTCAACAGATTCTCCACATACCCTAACGTATCGGCATTCGTTGGACCGATAATGCGCTGGAGGGCAAGCAAATCAAAGGAAATGCGATTTTCATTCGTCACAATCGGATTCAAAGCCGCAATCGCAAGCACCTCGCCCTGAACGGGCTTTTTTAATTTTCCGTTGTCGTCGTAAAATTCATTTAAGTAGCTGCTGCCTTTACCGCTGATATCAATCAGGAACAGCACATCAAGCGTGGCGCTTGATACGGCTACTTTATAATGGTCTTCATAGTTGACTCGAAACTTGTACTCTTGATTATAGCTTTCGGAATCAAAACGTTTGCGCAGCGTGCTGCCCGCAAAAGAGTAAATATAAAAGGTCCCATATCCGCCGCTTCCCCCGGAATCAATGCCCACGAGAATATCCGGTATTTTATTCTGATCGAAATCGCCAAGCAGCACCGAGGCGTTGTACCCGGCATTATTTTGCAAGGCTACGACGTAGCGTTTCTGGGAATAGCCATCCTGTATGACAAGCTTAATCTGATCGGCAAAAATGCCGGATGGGCCATCCGGTTTATGCCCTATTAAGTAAACCTGATCGGGAATGCCGTCTCCGTTTATATCGCCTTGCTTCATATCAAGCAAATATTCATCGCGTGATAAGCCATTCTGTTGTAATCGGCGTGTATGGAAAGATGAATGCATGACCATTCCTCCAAGCAAAAATATACAGTTCTCCTGTCTATACCTATGCGGGCGAATGGGTTTTGGATTGTGCGGATGCCTAATTCAGAGACGCAGAAGATGCTAAGCGGCGTATATTTTCGATAAATATGACCACATTGAATAGATAACAGCGAATGATAAGCGAGGAATGAAATGAGTCATAAGGATGAATCCAAAACACAGGAAGATTTGCAGCGTCCAAGCGAAAAACCTTCATTTGAGCATACGTTAGACGAGTTTAAAGATTGTGCAGACATCATCTGTCGAACGATACCGGATCTTCAAGTGAAAATGGTGTATTTCGGTCATTTAATGGGGACTGAAGAGTTTTCGCGTGAAATTGTCATTCCTTTCGCAAATGTGAAGGAGAATGAAGTAACGCAGCTGTTAAAGCATTCCCAATTTATTGAAATGACCGATTCCGATACTTTGATCAACAGCATACTAAACGGCTCGGTAGCCATATTCCATCAAGAAAAATGCTATGCCATAAATGTGTACAAGCCTGATTCCCGCCCCATTCAAGAATCGGAAAACGAGGTTGTCATTACGGGGCCGCATGATTCTTTCGTAGAAGCAGCGGCCTTAAACCTTTCTCTCATTAGACGGCGGGTTAAGAGTCCCCGCTTGAAAGTATTGAAATGCGAGGTAGGCGAAGTAACGAAAACCCATGTCTATGTTCTCTATATTGACGGTCTTGCCAATATGGATTATGTAAGAGAACTCGTGAAACGGATCGAAATCATTGAAGTGGATGCGATTCATGACGGTACGATGCTCGTGCAATACATCGACGACGCCCCCAATTCGATCTTTCCGCAGTTTCCGACGACTGAAAGAGCAGATTCCGCTGTTTCTAAGCTGGTCGCAGGGAGAGTCTTAGCGATTGTAGACGGCAGCCCTTCCGTCATTTCGGCGCCGGCGTCCTTCTTTGAATTTTTCGCTTCGCCGGATGACTATTATCAGAGATGGGCTCTCGGCACAGCAACGAGGCTGCTTCGGTTTGCCGCCTTTATCATCACCATTTCTTTTACGGCTTTATATGTTTCCGTCACTACCTTCCACTATGAGATGGTCCCGGAGGATTTATTGCTCACCCTGACCGAATCACGTAGCAGGGTTCCTTTTCCACCGATTTATGAAGCTTTATTGCTGGAAGTGACGATTGAGCTGTTAAGGGAAGCGGGAGCACGGCTTCCCTCCAAAATCGGCCAAACGATCGGTATCGTCGGCGGTATCGTAATCGGGCAAGCTGCCGTTCAAGCGGGGCTTACCAGCAATATTTTAATTATTGCGGTAGCATCGTCTGCTATTGCGTCCTTTGTAATTCCAAGTTACATGATGAGCGCATCGATCCGTCTGGCTCGATTCGGGCTTATTTTGCTCGCGGGTTTATTGGGAAATTTCGGGTTAGTGATAGGAGTTGCTCTAATGGTTATCCATTTATCCGGATTAACCAGTCTAAATAGCTCGTATTTGACGCCTATTGCTCCCAATAAAACCTCTGATTGGCGCGATACCTTTATAAGAGCTCCATTCTGGATGCTCTTCAATAGGCCGAGCCAATCCAAATCGCCAAACCAAGCAAGAAATAAAATGAAGCAATAAAGGGAAGTGGCCGATCATTGAAGGAAAAATTGCATCCTTTTCATACCGCAATCTTGATTTTTATGATCCAGAGCGGCGTGGTTATTATGAGCCTGCCACAATTATTGGCCGAAAATTTCGGATATAACGGATGGATCGGATTATTCATCATATCGCTCCTAGTCAATGTGAACATTTACCTTATTTCACTGGTGTACCGCATGGGAAAGGGGAAATCGATTTTTCAAATCTTGGAAAGCGTCCTCCCGAGATTCATTCTTGTTCCCCTGTATTTGTTTCTGATCGGCATTTGGATGCTTACCGGCTGCATGGTCGTGAAAAACTATGTTTTTATTTTTCAGATCGTTTCCTATAATACGACGCATCCGATGCTCTTGAAATTTCTTATCGACATTCTATGCTTCCTCCTCGTCATAAAGGGAATCTACAACATGTCAAAAGCAGCAACCAGCTTTTTCTGGATTACGATTTGGATGGTGCTGCTGCAGTTCTTTTTTGTTAAGGATTTTGATTGGGCAAGGCTGACGCCTTTCATCTTTAAAGGAGACACCCATTTTATCGAAGGCGGCTTAATGGTATTTACCGCTTTTTTGGGATATGAGCTTAGCATGCTGCTGTTTCCGTATGCCGAACCCGACAAAAAGTTTATAAAAGCGGTTGTCGCAGGCAATGTACTGGTTACCTTGGTCTATGTCGTTTTTTGTTTCATCTGTTTCGGTTTTTACAGCCTCGGTCAGTTGAAAAATATGATGTATCCGCTTCTTGATTTGCTCTCCTACATTCAATTGCCCTTTATTGAGCGAATCGAAAATTTGTTATACAGCTTTTTCCTATTTACGACGGTCATTACCGTGGCGCTGTATACCTGGTCGGCACAATTGACCGTCAGCCGAATGCTGCCAAAAATGAATATAAAGCTTATCACCTTCCTCATTATTGCAATCGGATTTATCATTGCATGGATTCCGGATTCATTAACGGAAGTAGGACAGTGGCTGCAATTTTTAGGCATGGTGGAGCTGGTGGTTGCGTTTGGCCTGCCTATTCTGCTTATTTTCATTCTACTTGCTTTTAAAGGAGCCCGATCATCTTGAGGAAGATATTGCAGCTCGTGATTGCCGTATGGTGCTTTCTGATTCTGCTCGGATGCAACGATCAACGGATACTGGAGAAGCAAGGTTTTATACAAACAGCTGGCTATGACCTGCTCCGGAAGGAGGACAAAACGGGGGAAGATGAAATGTTAGTCAGCGTTGATATTCCCAAGGCCGATCCCGAAGGGAAGATGCGCAGAGAAACGTTATCGGTTTTAGCACACTCAGGCAAGGAAGCTAAGATTAAATTTTCAGAGCAAACCGAGCTATCCCTTGTAAGTGGACAATTACGGGATACTTTATACGGCATCAAGCTGGCAAAGAGCGGGATATGGGAGCATATTGATAATTTAATTCGGGATCCTTCTCTTTCTCAGAATGTGAAGGTCGTAGTCGTTAACGGACTCGCGCATGATTTACTTGTGAAAAATTACCCGCAGCACCCCCGTACCAGCCAATATATAGACAGAATGCTGGAAAAGGAAGCGGCATCCAACCAAATTCCGGTTGTCACGATCTACGATTTCACAAGGGATTATTTCGATGACGGAATAGACCCGGTCGCACCGATTGTTAAAGAAAGCGCCAAAAATATAACAATGGACGGTATCGCCTTATTTAAAAAAGATAGATATATCACCAAAATCGAAACGGATAAAACGCTTATTTTTGCCTTTCTGCGGCATAATTTCAGAAAAGGAGAAATCAGCATTGATTTAGGCAAGGCGAAAGACAGGATAGAACGCCTGCTGCTCAATTCAATCAATAGTCACCGCAAGGTTCATGTAAAACGAATGAAGGATAAATCATTTGCCGTTGAAATCCAGCTAGAAATCATGGGGGCTGTTTTGGAATATTCGGGAGAGCATCAGCTTAGCAAAGACAAAGAACGTCGAGAAGTAGAGAAGTTGATCTCAGAGTATATCGTGCAAGAAGCAGATGCGATGATTAAGCTGATGCAGAAAAACAAAGTCGACAGTCTTGGCATCGGCAAATATGTCAGGAATAGCTTGAGCTATGAGGAGTGGCAAGCTTTGGATTGGGATGAGGCGTATTCCAATCTAGATGTACGCTGTACGGCAAAGGTGGTCATTAAAGATTTTGGCAAGTTTAAATAACCCGGCTAGGCCGGCCTTACATAATGCGATGAGATTAGGCAACACTAAGGCCGACCGATTCTCATATTTGCGGAGGTGTCGCTATTCATGAAGCATTTAATTATCTATTGTCATCCGAATCCGGACAGCTTTAACAATGCGATTGTCGATGCGTTTATCGGATCGCTCAAGGGTCAAGGGCATGAGGTTATCGTTAGGGATTTGTATGCGATGCGCTTTGATCCCGTGCTCAAAGCAAGTGATTTCGAGGCTTTGCGCGCTGGCAATATTCCAACGGATATCAAAACGGAGCAGGAGCATGTGAAGTGGGCGGATGCCTTTACGATGGTGTACCCGATTTGGTGGACAGGCCTGCCTGCACTGATTAAAGGTTATATCGACCGCGTATTTTCCTACGGCTTCGCCTATGTATACGGGGAGAATGGGGAAATAAATAAGCTTCTAACCGGTAAAAAAGGACTTATTATCAATACGCATGGAACACCCTCGGAGATCTATAGCAAGACCGGCATGTACGATGGGCTGAAAATAACGTCGGACACCGGTATTTATGAATTTTGCGGCATCGAGCCGGTGGGGCATATATTCTTCGGCAGCGTGACGCAGATCGGCGATGACGCCCGCAAGCAGATGCTGGAGGAAGTCAAAGGAAAAGCGATGAGCTTGTTTGAATAGAAAGCGGGACTTAAACCTCATTCCGCATGACATGTTCCAGCCATTACAGCTGCAAAAAAAAGGTGCGCCAAAAGGTCGGAAGACCTTCTTGCGCACCTTCTTATGATGTAACGAGTGCTTTTAGCGCTCATAGCCGGGATAATTGTAATCGGTATCCTGCAGCTTGCCCAAGATGTTCATCTGACGGATATGGGCCCGGGTTTCATCCGTGCCCAGTTCATAGATGGCGTGATAAACCTTAATCAAGTCCTCGTTAAATTTATCCGTCGCTTTGTCATGGTCCGAGGATTTGTAGGGAATCGGAGCCCGGAATTGCGTGATCTCGTCATCCCGCTGAATTTGGTCCAGCTGCTGCTGAAGGGCATTCATCTCATCATCCGTACCAACCACAGTCAGCTGGTCATTTATAGACGGCTCTGGCTCGATCCGCTTTCCGGAAATGGATACATAGTATAATTTTTTCTGTGTCATGGCCCTCACTCCTCTAGATCATCTTTACTAAGTAATAAAACAAGTTCGGAGCCGGTGAAACATCGGCGTAGTGCTGAATTTTAAATAAAATAGCCTTTTTTCGTAAATACTTGTCTGCCCTTTTTTCCTATAATGGATGAGTAATGATGACTAAACCGATTTGGTTTAGCGTCTTATCCAAGGGGAGGGAATAGAACAAGTGCAGAGATTTTCGGTCAGGAAGAAAGGTCATTCATTTCATGCCATCATGTCTTGTATATTATGCGTTTGCTTGTTAGTCACCTTTGTGCCGTCCATACCGCCGGTGTACGCCGCCGAAGGGCAGCCGCTCGCCGTATTCACGGATGATTTCAATGACGGCAATGCGGATGATTGGGATAAATACGGTTCGGATAACGCGGGTAACCGCGGGGTTTGGGCGGTGAATTCCGCAAAGGAATACAGCATTAACGGTGCTCCTGGGGCCAAAACGGTTGCAGGCAGCACTTATTTTACCGATCTGGTTTATGAAGCGGATCTTCGGGTGTCCGGCTACAATTCGGATATGACAGGTCTGTTATTCCGTACAACCCATACTTCCGATAACGCGCTGGACGGGTATAACGGCTACTTTGCGGCGATAACGGTCGACAAAAAGGCGGTTCTTGGCAGAGTGACCGGAAATAACGAGTGGAAGGAGCTTAGCCGCGTCGCGATCCCTTGGACCAGCGGCAAGGTGAAGGTTACAGCTGTCGGTAATCATATTCAAGTTTACGTGAATGATATGGTTACGCCCAAAATCGATGTCATCGACGATGACGGCAAACAAATCGTGACGGGAGGCGCAATCGGCCTTCGTACCTGGTGGGGGACGAGTACGGTCGATAACATCAAAGTTAGGGAATATTCCGCAGAGGCGGCCGCTCCTCCGCAATTCAGCCTGGCCGGCGGCAGCTATGAAACACAGCAAACCGTTACACTAACCTCTGCTACTCCAGATGCTGTGATTAGATATACGCTTGACGGCAGTGAGCCTAATGCGGATTCTCCCGTGTATGCCTCGCCGTTCGTCGTGACGTCGGCAGTAGGCATTAAGGCGTATGCGGAGAAGGACGGACAAATGGCGTCCGATACTGTAAGCGCTCTCTATGTAATCGCAGCAAGCGAGAGCCTGCTGGATGAACCATTCGAGGATGGCGATGCGGAAGGCTGGGCCACGTATACGGGAATTCAAAACGGGGCTTGGACCGTTGCGGACGGCCGGTATGCCGTTCAAAATCCGCGGGGCGACAAAGCCATGATCCAAGCAGCGCCTGAAAGCTTTATATGGGAAGGCGACATCAATCCCGGTACCAGCGGGCAGGATAACGGACTTGTGTTCCGGGTAACGGCTCCCGGCAACGGCGCCGATATGATGAACGGTTATTATGTTGGATTTAACTTAAAGGGTTATGTGCAAATTGGGAAAATGAATGCGAATGCGAACAATGGAAACGGTTCGTGGACAGAGGTAGCCAAAGCGGCTGCGGAAGTCTATCCGAACCAAGATAACCATCTGAAAATTATCGGAATCGGTACGACTTATTACGTGTACGTAAATGGCAAGCTGACAACGCAATTTACGGATGCGGATTATACTGCGGGAACGGTAGGGATTAGGGCCTGGAACGATGGCGGCAAGGTTTCTTACGACAACCTGAAGCTGAGTGGCTTAACCGCGATTACGGAGCAAGCTGCCCCGCCGGTGTTTGAGCCGCAAGCAGCAAATTTTGCCGAGTCGCAGCAGGTCGTTATAACAAGTCCCACAGAAGGAGCCGTCATTTATTACACGACGGACGGAAGCGTCCCGACTCAGGCTTCAGTCGTTTATAACGGGCCGATTACGGTAACGGAAACGACGACCGTGAAAGCAGTCGCCGGTAAACGCGGTTTGTTTGATTCGGCCGTTCGCAGCGGCGTATATACCAAAAGCAGCCCGGGCTTCTCCGAAAACTTCGAAGACGGCAACGCAGACGGATGGTCCGTCTATGGGGGGACTTGGAATGTTTCTGCAGGAAAGTACGGCGTAAACAAAGGAGCGGGCTTCAAATCAGTCGCGAACGGCACGAACTACAGCAACTTCGTATATGAGGCGGACATTCAAATTAACGATGGTGCCGGCCCTGATAATGCGGGCTTAATCTTCCGGGTGAGCAATCCATCCGTCGGAGCCGATAATTTAAAAGGCTATTATGCCGGCATTGGCATGAATAACCGGGTTCAGGTCGGCAGGCTGAATAACAATTGGACGGAACTGGCCTCCATACCTTTTACCGTCAAGCTGAATACGGTCTACCGGATGAAGGTAGTTGCCGAAGGACGCAATATCGAAGTGTACATCAACGATGAAATCATCGTCAGTGTCGTCGACCGGATGTTTACAGAAGGAGCTGTCGGCGTAAGGTCGCATTTCCTGAACACGTCTTACGACAATCTTTTGGTAACGGACACAGGGCCTGTCACGCAGCCAACCTATGATTGGTCTTGGGTGAAGGGAGCCGTATTTGTTCCGACGAATGTGGTGAATCAGATCCAGCAATGGAATGAGTATGACCATGATATTAACGACAGGGAGCTTTCCTACGCCCATGACTACGGCATTAACTTTGTGCGGGTGTTCGTACATAACCTGCTTTGGGAAAACGACAAGGAAGCGCTGCTCGCTAATTTGGAGGATTTCCTTCAGCTGGCGGATAAGTACGACATCAAAGTGGAGCTCGTTTTCTTTGATGATTGCTGGAATGATTACCCTGTATTCGGACCGCAGCAGGCACCAAGGTACGGGGCCCATAACAGCCGCTGGGTTGAAGGGCCGGGAGATGCGGTCAAATCGAATTATGCCGCTAATAAACAAAAACTGAAGGAATACGTTCAGGGCATCGTCAATGCGCATAAGGACGATCCAAGAATCGCATTCTGGAACGTCTATAACGAGCCGAGCAATGGCGAAAGCGGCTTGATGGATGTCGTGACGAAGCAAATTATGAACGATGCGCGCATTTGGATTAAAGAAACGGGTTCAACCCTGCCAATCTCATCGACGGGAGGGCAATTCTCCGGCGGCCCCTTCTCTGATTTCATGACTTGGCATCCGTATGAATCGGATTACCCGACGCCTTTTGGCGTGAGCAAGGAAGTGCTGGCCGATGAGCTGATGAACAGGCTGACTCAAACCCTTCCTGGAGTTGTCGAGAACTACGGCGGCAGAGGTATGGGGTATGTGATTTGGGAGCTGGGCATCGGCCGCTCCAATACGAGATTCCCATGGGGCTCGGATGTGACGCCGCTAACCTCGGAGCCGGCTATTCCTTTCCACGGCATTGTGTATCCGGACGGCCATCCTTGGGATGTAAATGATGTTAAAGCGCTGCTGGGCGAAGGCTTTGAGACCTTGCCGGTGTTCAACGTGCAATATTATAAGGACGACAATTTCTCGGAATTGGCCAAAAAATCGATGACGACAAGAATTGATTTTGATCTTGGCGACGAGAAGGGAACGGGCTCGCCGGATCCGACGGCAGGCATTGGCGAGGATCATTTCTCCATCCGCTGGACGGGAACGGTCATGCCGGAGCAGACAGGGGAATACACCCTTTATGCAGACAGCGATAATATCGCAAGAGTCTGGGTCAATGGCGAATTGGTCATTAATAAAAACAGCCTCGTTAGAGAAGAGGTTAGCGGCAAGCTGAGCTTCATTGCGGGCCAGAGGCTTCCGGTCAAAATTGAATATGTGCACGCAGCGGGGGATGCCAGCCTGCATCTGAAATGGTCCGCGGCGGGAATGCCTAAGCAAGCCATGCTTCCGATCTATTCCGGAAAGAGCGTGGAATCGGTCGCGATTACACCGGAGGCCGTAAGCTTGAAGGTGGATCAAACGACGCAGCTGATTCCGGTGCTAACGCCGGTAGACGCATCGAAGCAAGATGTGACCTGGAGCTCCAATAATCCGGGTGTCGCCGTTGTTAGCGCAAACGGCGTTGTGAAGGGCGTAAGCCCCGGTACGGCAATGGTAACCGTAACGACGGTTGAAGGCGGTAAAACCGCAACGGCCGAGGTCTCGGTTGCGGCCAGCACGCTTTTCCAAAATCCGATTGTGCCGGTATCAAGCGGAGCGGGCTCGGCTGATCCGAGCATCGTCTTTAAGGATGGCTACTATTACTACGTGAAGTCGGAGAAAGATTCTTCTCTGCAGGTAGCCAAAGCAAAAAGGCTGCAGGATATCGGTACGGCTCCGCGCGTGACGGTATATACGCCGCCTAGCGGCACGAGGTATTCAAAGGAACTTTGGGCGCCGGAGCTGCAATATTTGAACGGCAAGTGGTATATCTATTTCGCGGCGGACGACGGCAATAACAACAACCATCGCATGTACGTGCTGGAAGGCATGTCGCAGGACCCTCAGGGAGAATACACTTTCAAAGGAAAAATAGCGGATTCGACGGATAAATGGGCGATTGACGGCACCGTTTTGGTTAAGCACGATCAAACGATGTATTTTGTTTGGTCTGGCTGGGAAGGCGACGTCAACGTCCGCCAAAATCTCTATATCGCTCCAATGAGCAATCCTTGGACGATTAGCGGCCCCCGCGTGCTAATTTCGACGCCGGATCAGGCTTGGGAGCTGAACGGTTCGCCATTCATCAACGAAGCCCCAGAGGTGTTGATGAAAAACGGGAAAATCTTTATCGTTTATTCGGCAAGCGGCAGCTGGACGGATGATTATACGCTCGGCATGCTGACAAATACGGATGGCGATGTGCTGAACGCGGCTTCATGGACGAAGAGCGGGCCTGTGTTCAGCAAAGCACCGAAGGCTTACGGTCCGGGACATAACACCTTCACAACCTCGCCGGACGGCACAGAAGATTGGATTGTTTACCATGCAACCTTAAACAGCGGCGGAAGCTGGGCAAACCGCAGCGTGAGAGCGCAGAAGTTTACCTGGAATTCAGACGGCACGCCGAATTTTGGCATACCTGCAGCTTACGGCGAGCAGATTGAGCAGCCTTCAGGCACGCCTGCCGCTCAGCGATTTAAATTAGAAGCCGAGGATGCCGTGCTTGGCGGCAAAGCCAAAGCAGGCGATTCAGGAAATGCATCGGGCGGCAAAGTAGTCGGCCATTTGGACGCGCCGGGCAGCGATTATGTGGACTTTAACGTTAACGTGCAGCATGCCGGCGATTACAACTTGGTTGTTATGGCTGATAACGGCAGTGCAGGTGGAGCGATCGCGAAGCATGCCGTAACGGTTAATGGCGGCGCCGAACAAGAGATCGCGTTCAAAAACTTCGGTTGGAACCAAATAAACCCGTCATCCATGGATGTAACTCTTCAAGCGGGTACGAATACGATCCGTTTGGCGAAGAAAACGAATTTTGCGCAGCTCGATTCGATTATATTAACGCGTATCGAAGAAGAAGGAGGCTCGCAGCCGGTAGCCTCGCTCCGGGTAGATCAGCCAAGCTTGACCGTGACTGCAGGCGATTCCGCAGCCATCGTCGCTTCGATTCGCCCAATCACGGGCACGAATAAAAATGTTATCGTGACTTCTTCTAGTCCAGAGGTGGCTGGCGCAGCGGTAACGGGCAAGGACACCGCATCGGGCAGCATCACGATTACGGTTAATGGCTTGCAAAAGGGCACAACTCAAATCAAAGTCGCAAGCGCGGACAATGCTGCGATTATTGCGGAAATCACCGTGACTGTCCGCGGGGAAGCAGGCGAACCTAATCTAACCGGGTATACGGTAGATTCGTTCGACAACACGACGCTGGACAACGGGGTATGGTCGATTTTCCAAGAGAGCGCAGGCAATTGGAGCTTAACGCAAAACCCTGGTTCGATGACGATCCATACGACCGCTACCGATGTTTATCAAGACAATAATTCGCAAAATAACGTATTCCTTCGAAACGTCCCGGGGGACGGCGATTTTGAGATCGTTACGAAAGTAACGGCGCCCATTGCCAAAAACCATCAGCAGGCGGGATTGTTCGTTTGGCAAAATGCGGATAATTTCATCAAGCTTGCCCATGTTTGGGTGAATGGCAGAGCGGTAGAAACCGCCTATGAAATAAACCGCGTGTATCAGAAACCGGCTAATCAAGTTGAACATCCGGGCGGAGATACCATGACGCTTAAAATCCGGAAGATCGGCAACCGTTATACGACCTATTATTGGGACGGTTACGAATGGATACAAGCGGCTGCTGCCGTAACAGCGAATCTTACGACTATTAAAATCGGATTTTTCGCGAATAACATCGTGGCCGGGAATGATCCGATCAACGCGAAGTTCGAGTATTTCGCGGTAAGAGCGATTCAAGGCGGCGTGGACCTGGCGCCTAAGACGCAAACTCTTCAAGCAGGAGAAACGAGCCAGCTGACGAACTTAGGCGCAAGCGGCGCCGAGGTGATCTGGACATCCTCGAATCCGGAAATCGCTGCAGTGAATGCGGAAGGCTTAGTAGAAGCGAAGACAGCCGGAAGAGCCGTTATCAAGGCCCTATCCCTTGCCGGAGACTTCAGCGGGCAGGCCGTCGTAAATGTAACGGAGTCGGAGCCGTTTCCAAGCGTGCTGTTCGAGGAGGACTTTGGCAGCTATAACGAAGGCAGCTGGGGCACATTCGGAGGAGAATGGAAATCCGCGAACGGCGTTTATTCGGTAAATGCGGGAGCCGGTTACAAATCGGTATTGCAAGAACGTAAATTTACCGATTTCAAGCTTGAGGCAGACGTGAAAATCGTAAGCGGTAACGAAGCAGGCCTTATTTTCCGGGCATCCGGGCTTGGTGTCGGAGCAGATGCTTTGGAAGGATACTATGTGGGCATTAATGCGGCTGCGCATACAGCCGTGCTAGGGGAAATGAGCGGCGGCAAGTGGAAAGAAATTGCGTCTAAGAGGCTTCCGATCTTTACGAATGTATCTTACAAAATTACGGTCGTTGCCGATGAAAACCACATTCAAGTCTTTATTGACGATAACCCGCTTAACGTTAACGGTTATCCTAAATTTGATTTGCTCGACAGCTCGCATGCCGCAACGGGCTTTATCGGCTTCAGAACCTGGAATGCGAATGCCGAGTTTGATAACGTGAAGATCAGCTCATACTCAGAAAATTCAACCGAACCGGCTTATACGAATTCATTGCTTGGAAACATCGCGGATCCGTTCGTGCTGTCGCATGAGGGAATGTATTATCTCTACGGCACAAACACGACGGCAGGCGGAATGAGGGATGGATTCAAGGTGTATACGTCCGAGGATCTGGTCCACTGGTCAGAGCATGGCCAATTGGCGCTTTCAAACGAAGATTCATGGGGCAGCATCAATTTCTGGGCACCGGAGGTCATTGAACGCGGAGGCAAATTCTTCATGTACTATGTAGTAGAAGAGCATCTGGCGGTTGCGACAAGCGACTCGCCGCTTGGACCATTTGTCCAAGACGTGCAAGAGCCTATGCATGCGACGAAAGAAATAGATGCGCATATCTATACGGATGATGATGGGAAAACGTATATATACTTTGTGCGCTTCAACAACAACAATGAGATCTGGGCAGCCGAGTTGAACGACGATATGAAAACGATGAAAGACGAGACGCTGCAGAAGGTGTTTAGCCCGACCCAAGAGTGGGAGCTGAGCCAAAAGCCGCCTGTCGCGCAAATTAATGAAGGGCCGTTCGTCATCAAGCATAATGGAACCTACTATATGACGTATTCCGGCAATCATTTCCAAAGCCCGGATTACGGCGTTGGGTACGCGACGGCACCGACGCCGACAGGGCCTTGGACCAAATACGAATATAACCCGATTATGAAATCGAATGTCATCGTGCCTGGCGCAGGCCATCATTCCTTGGTCTACTCGCCAGATGGCACAGAGCTGTTTATGGTGTATCACACGCATTACAATGTTGACCAAACCGAACCAAGAAAGCTCGCGATTGACCGCGTACAATTTGTTAAGACGGCAGACGGCCTGGATGTGATGGAGGTATGGGGTCCCACAATCACGCCTCAGCTTATGCCTTCTAACCAAAAACCGCCTGTAGAGGTGCCGGTGCTGTCCGTTGAAGTCACAGGGGAGGCAGGGGCAACAGCGATTACTGAAAATGACGGTAAGCTGCAGCTGCATGCTACCGTATTGCCGGAGGATGCGTCGGATAAAAGCGTGGCATGGTCCATCGTAAGCGGAGAAACCTATGCGACAATCTCGTCAACCGGTTTGTTGACGGCAGCAGCAGACGGTACGGTCATCGTAAAAGCCGTATCAATCAGCACGCCGGCTGTTTATGGGACGTTTTCGATTACGGTTACGGGACAAACAACGGGCGGCGAACCGAATGTGCCTCCTGTCGTGACACCGCCGGCGGATGCTCAAGCGGAAATTGACGGCGATACGCTGAAGCTTCCTGCAGGTAAGCCAAATGGTGAAGGATTGCTTGCGGTCGCGGTTTCAAGCACGGACTTCAATAAGCTGCTCGCCCAGGCAGCAGGTGAAGGGATTCATGTAGAGGTTCGCGGCTTTGAAGCAGCGAAGGAAGTATCCTTGGCCTTTACGGACGGTCAGCTGGAGGCAGCGGCTGCTAAAGGAGTTAAGAGTTTAACCATTGATTTAGGCCTTGCATCGTTTACCTTTAATCCGAGATCTTTCACAAGCCATGAAGACCCGATGGCAAAGGTCGTCTGGTCGGTTACAAAAACGGATGTCGGCTCGATGCCGGCTGAAACCAAAGCGTTGCTAGGAAATAAACCTTTGTTTGATTTCAAGGCAGCCATTATTGGAGTAAACATTACTGCATTCAGCGGTGAGCCGATTAAAGTTATGCTGGATTACGATCTCCAGCCTAATGAAGATCCTAACCTCGTCGTTGTATACTACATCAACGAGAGCGGCAAGCCTGAAATCGTGAAAAATGCAAAATACATCGCGGAAACAGGCAAGGTTGCCTTTACGGTGTCCCACTTCAGTAAGTATGCAGCTTTGCATAAGAAGGTCATCTTTAGCGATCTTGCGAAAGCGGCATGGGCTAGAACGAGCATTGAGGCATTAGCGGCCCGTGAAATGATTAACGGAGTGGGCAATAATGAATTTGCTCCAAGCGCTAAGGTTACAAGAGCACAATTTATCACGATGCTGATGAGAGCATTGTCATTGCCTTCTGTTGATGCGACTAGTACATTTACCGATGTGCAGCAGGATGCATGGTACTATGATGCGGTAGCGGCGGCGCAGAAGCATGGCATTGTTCAAGGCAAGCAGGACGGAAGCTTCGGCATTAACGATGCGATCAGCAGGGAAGAAATGGCGGTTATGGCGTACCGTGCTGCGAAGGCAGCAGGTGCCGTTCTTGCCGGGGATGACGCTGCACAGCCTTTTGCGGATCAAGCGGAAATTAGCGCTTTCGCAGCCGAGAGCGTGGCAGCGATGCAGCAAGCAGCCGTCATTAACGGGAAAGGCAGTAACCGTTTTGCACCGAAAGAAACCGCAACAAGAGCGGAGGCCGCAAAAATCATTTACAGCTTGTTCCAATTGCTGTAAGCGAATGAACGGGCTTTAATAACAGGATGAATGACACCCTTTAGGAATATCAGAGAAATACCGGCAAGCCGGTTATTTCTCTGTTTTCCCAAGGGTGTTTTTTATTTGGAGAAATAATAGAGTAGGAGATTAGCAATCAGGAGACTATTTTCAAAGAAATGGGGAAAGAATGGAAAGGAGAATACATCTTGACGGATAGGAATGATTGCGATGATGAATATTCACTGGCGGATGGCCGAGCTTTGGCTGCTGGAGCAAAGCCGGGGCTTGACGGAACAAGAAAATTCGGAACTGGATTCTTGCCTGAAGCTGAATGCCAAATATGCGCAGCGGCTGGCCGAGCAATATAATTTCGGGTATATGGCGAGCATGACGGGCGATGAGTCCTGGCTGCTCGAAATCTCAACGGAGATCGATAAGATGGAACGATACTACGAGAGCAAGCGTCCGGCATTTTTTGAAAAATAAGCACTGCGCTTACCGGACGGCTTCTGGCTTGTTTGCGTGTGCCGCAATTTCGAAAAATAGCAATCCATAAGAAATCATAGGCTGTGAAAAATGCTAGAATAAGGATATAATCAAAGCGATTTGATAGGAATCTTATCGAATGCTCAACATTCTAATGAAGAGGTGATTGGTCTTGGCATTTAAATCCAGTAATATTTTTGTGAATCTTCCGGTTAAAGATCTGAATAAGTCCGTTGAATTTTTTACGAAGGTTGGCTTTGAATTTAACCCGCAATTCACCGACGAGAACGCCACTTGCATGATAATCGGAGACAATATTTTTGCGATGCTGCTGGTAGAAGATTTCTATAAATCATTTATTGATAAAGAAATTGCGGATGCCTCAAAAACGTCTGAGGTTATCGTTGCCCTTGGAGCGGAAAGCAGAGAGCAAGTGGATGAGATCGTAAACAAAGCGCTTGCAGCGGATGCAAAGCCGTACCGAGATCCGGTTGACCATGGATTTATGTATAGCTGGAGCTTTCAGGATCTGGATAATCATCTATGGGAGCTTGTGTTTATGGAGCCTAGCGCCATCGAGCAGGGCTAAACGATATACGAAGAAAGAGGCTGGCGAATTTCCCAGCCTCTTTTTTGTGCTTTTTGCAGCAGGGAGCCGAGCAAGAAAATTGAACGAATGCAGAGCGCGGGAATCCCCGCATCAGCTATGTTTGGAGACCAATTCCCATAGCAGCTCGCGCCGGCTGTTTACGCCCATTTTGACAAAAATGGATTTGAGGTGGTCTTGGACGGTGTAGGCGGAAATATGCAGGGATTGCGCCATTTCCTTGGTAGAGAAGCCTTTAATGATTCGCTCGGCCACTTCATATTCCCGCGTAGTCAGTGCGTATGCATGCGTAATAAGCGGGAGGATGTCGGCCGGTTTGGCAGGCACCATCGTTACCGCAAGCTGGACAAGGCCGTAGGAGTTTTCCAGCTTGGATGCCTCAATTGCCAGGTATAACCCGTCCGGCATCAGGAGGCACACCTTCGCTGCTTTCATCTGGGTTGAAGCGGCATATTCGCGGCTTTGACCGAGTGCGCGCGAGCAAACCGCCCGCAGCGGTCTAGGCAGCGTCTCCATGTCGATTCGCTCCAGCTTTCTGAGCTCGGCCAGCCAGTGGATGCCGGAAGCATTGGAGCTGCTCAGCTCAAGCGAGTCGGTCAGGATAAGAATGCCTGATCCCTTGGCTTTGGCGGTAATGTTTGACAAAGACGGCTTTAGCGCAACGTTTTTTATCGATTTCGCCAGGCCGGGAGCAATCGCGGCTAGGATCAGACGCTCCTCCTCGCGGAAAGCAGGCTCGCCGCTTCGTCGAAATAACGTTAAATACCCCCAGGAGGCTCCTTCGTTAAGCAACACGGCTCGAAGCTCGTCGCCAAAGCCGGCAGGCGCAAGCACCTCCCGGAATCGCCCGCTGCGGCTGAGCATCCCCTCTGTCGCAGCGCTTAAGCTGGCAGCCGGAAGAGGCGCATGGATCAAGTGCTCATAGCTGTTATAATCCTCATGCCCGTGGCCGTATTCATAGGCAAATAACTGGTGATGAATGGCCTCAATGACATCATCGGTAGAAGAACCGGTCGACAGCAGTGTTACTGGATCCACGGAGGTGCAGCATGCAGCCGCAAAAGGAACAGTATCCGAAATTATGGTCAAAGCGGCTTCACGGCATTGCTGCACGGAAAGCGTTGAGGATTCCAGCGTGCCTAATTTACGTTTCAAAGCTTCCAAACGATCAGCCATAGCATGGCCTCCTACTCAAAATTCCCATATTTGTGGGATAGCGTTCATTTTGTTCCTCAGGAATAATGAAAAGTAATTCCTTTTTATTTTACCGAACGGAGACGAGGATGAACAGAAGAACGAGTATAGGAGAGAGCAGCAATGAAGGAATCAGATGTGTCGATGGACAGCAATGAGAGCTTGTTCGAGATAAAGAAAAGTAGGGCTCCGTTATGAAAACAGACATTATAGTCGTTGGAGGATACGGTCATGTCGGAGGGCAGATATGCAAGCTGCTTTCAGCTTCATATTTTGGCAGCGTCTATGCGGCAGGCAGAAGCCTCGAGCGGGCGGAGGCCTTCTGCAGCAGAATGGGAGGCGGGGTTAAGCCTCTTGTTATAGATGTGGAGAAACCGATAAGCAGGCAGCAGCTCGAGAGGGTCAAGCTCGTCATTATGTGCTTGGATCAGACCGCGGCGGATTTTGCGGAGGCTTGTTTAAAGGCTGGCGCGGATTATGTGGATGTATCGGCAAACGGCCGTTTTTTTGAAGCAATGGAGCAAGTGAAGCAGCGGAAAGAGGAGGTAGACGGAACTGCGCTGTTAAGTGTCGGTCTTGCGCCCGGCCTTACGAATCTTCTTGTGCTTAAGGCCATGCACGCCTTGGAGGAAGTCACCAGAGCCGACATTGGGATTATGCTCGGATTAGGAGACACGCATGGGAAAGCTGCAATTGAATGGACGGTAAACAGCCTTGGCGCGACTTTCGATATTACGGAAGAGGGCCGTACAAGGAAGGCGGACAGCTTCACGGAAGGAATCAAGACAGACTTCGGCGATGGATGGGGAACAAGAACCGCCTATCGCTTTCCTTTCTCCGATCAACAGACGCTGCCGAAGACGCTCGGCATGCCAACGATTTCGACGCGTTTATGCTTCGATTCTCGAATAGCGACAGTTTTCATCGCTTGGATAAGGAAAGCAGGTTTCATACGTTTCATGTCTTTCAGCCCCATTAAGAAGCTAATGATCCATTCGTTAGGAAAGCTGAGGTTTGGTTCGGAGGGCTTTGCGGTGAAGGTAACCGGTTACGGTAAGCTTGCCGGGACTGCCGCCATGGCCGAATTTGGACTTCAGGGCGTGAAGGAAGCGGATATAACCGCTGCGGTTGCCGCGGCGGCCGCGAAGCTGATGTACGAAAACAAGCTGCCGAAGGGTATCTTTCATATCGAGCAGTTGTTTGAGCTGGATTTAATGGATCATGGGATTACGCTGCGTCTAACTCATTATGAGGGTACAGGCTGCCATACGGTCATCCCGTCTATCCAAAGCTGGTCTCACATGCAAAGCTAGTGCTTTCATCCAATGATTTGATATAATTAGGATTAATTTACCATTTATAGGAATCGCTATCGGGATAGGGGGAGGGAGTGAAGCATGGATAGGACAGCTATGATTGCTTTTATTTTGGAAGAGTATGAGCAAACGAGTCCAAATAACCGTGAACCGTTTCATGCGGGGCTTCAGCAGATTTTTGCATACGAAGGCGAGCTGACGTCTGAAAATTTGCTGGAATGGAAGGAACAGGAACTTTCCACGCTGTATAAAATCGTTTCCGGAATGAGGCTGACACGCCTGCATGTGCCGAATATGATGGATGCGTATGCAAGCATGGATACGAGCCAATTGTCCTCGCGTGTATCGTTCGGCCGCATCGTTGAGGAAGAATGAGCTTTATCACGGGCAGTACCATTTGACGGAGCCCGACGATGAAACGAAAAAAGGAAGAGCTGTCCAGCGGGTCTTTAAAAACCAGCGGGACAGCTCTTTTTACGGTAAAAGGACAGCTTTAGGTTGCATTTCGTTCATTTGCGCAATAACCTTTTGAATGGCTTCCTCGGTTACGGCCCCTTGGCTAAACATGGCAAGCGCCCGAAGCGGCAAAAAGTTCAGCATGGCTTCCATCATCTCGGGAGCGTCTTCCATAAGAGAGCTCATCATGCCGCTGCCCTCGGAAAATTGCTGCAGCATGCCGTTTGCAGCGGCAGCCCGCTCGGGATCCTGAAGCAGGTCGCCAAAAGTCGTGTTCATCGTGACCGGCTTGCGGATGCTGACCGTGGATTGCACTTGCACGGTTTGGCTGCAGGCGATATCCCTTGAGGAAGCGCCCACGAGGATCTCGAATTCGCCGGTTTCGACATGCCAGTCCTGCAAGCCTACATGATAATAGGCAAAAGCGCGTTTGCTTAGCTGGAAGGAAACGGTCTTCTTCTCGCCTGGCTGAAGCTCAATCTTGCTGAAGCCCTTCAGCTCCTTGGCAGGGCGGATCACGGTGCTGACGGAGTCTCGGACATAGAGCTGTACGATTTCTTTGCCGGCAACCGTTCCAGTATTTGTAATGTCGACGGTAACCGTAACGGTTTCTTGATCCGTAAACTCCGTTTTATCCACGAACAGATTGCTGTAAGCAAAGCTTGTGTAGCTCAAACCATAGCCGAACGGGAAAAGCGGCTCGACTTCCTTCGTATCATAATAGCGGTATCCGACAAACACGCCTTCCTTGTACTCGACTTTATCGCCTTCGCCAGGGAAGTTCAAGAACGAAGGGTTATCGCTGAGCTTAACCGGGAATGTCTCGGCAAGCTTCCCTGAAGGGTTGGCATCGCCGAATAAGATGGCGGCAATCGCACCGCCCACCGCTTGGCCGCCTAGATAGCCTTCAAGCACGGCTTTGGCTTTGCCAAGCCATGGCATAATAATAGGCGAGCCGTTGCTGAGCACAATGACAAGATTCTGCTGAACCTCTGCTACGGCTTCAAGAAGAGCGAGCTGGTTGTTTGGAATGTTCAGATGCTGGCGGTCATACCCTTCCGACTCGTAGCGGTCAGGCAAGCCGAGGAACAATACGGCAATGTCGGCTTGGCTTGCCGCAGTCTTCGCTTCTTGCAGCAGCTGCTCATCTAAATCGTCATTCTCCAGCTTATAGCCCTGCGCATAGGAGACATTGGCTGTTTCTCCGGCCGTCCGGACGATCTCTGCGTACGTGTTATCAAGCTTAGTCGGCTTAATATGCGAGCTTCCGCCGCCTTGATACCTTGGCGCATCGGCGAAGGCGCCGATTACGGCAATCGAGCCGCTTTTGGCCAGCGGGAGGATGGCTTGTTCATTTTTCAGAAGGACCATGCTCTCGGCCGCGACCTTCATCGCCAACTGATGATGGGCTTCCGCGTCATAGGATGCATTTTCTTTTTTGTTGTCCACGGATTTAAATACGACGGTCAAAATCCGTTCAACCGCATCGTTCAGGGCAGCCTCGGAGATAAGGCCTGCTTGAACCGCTTCGACGATTTTGCGGTCCCCTGCGCCATTGCTGGACGGCATCTCCAGCTCAAGCCCGGCTGCCAGGCCTGCAGCGCGTTCATTGACGGCGCCCCAGTCGGAGACGACAAAGCCTTGGTGACCCCATTCCTTCTTCAAAATATCCGTAAGCAAGCGGCTGTTTTCCGAAGCGAACGCGCCGTTTACTTGATTGTAGGAGGACATGACCGTCCATGGCTGCGCTTTTATTACCGCACCTTCGAAGCTCGCCAAATAGATTTCCCGCAGCGTGCGTTCGTCCACGATCGCATCAACCGTCATCCGGCGATGCTCCTGGTTGTTGACGGCGAAATGCTTGAGCGAGGTGCCGACCCCTTGGCTCTGCACGCCGTTGATATGCGCAGCGGCCATTTCCGAGGATAAATAAGGATCCTCCGAGAAATATTCGAAGTTGCGTCCGCAAAGCGGCGAGCGTTTAATATTGGCGCCAGGCCCGAGAAGCACAGCTACATCCTCTGCCTGGCATTCCTCGCCAAGCGCAATGCCGACCTGTTGCACGAGCTCGACGTCCCAGGAGCAGGCGAGCCCGGCAGCAGACGGGAAGCAGGTTGCAGGAACGCTGTCCAGCAGGCCGAGATGATCGCTGCTCCCGCTTTGCTTGCGAAGTCCATGGGGACCGTCTGTCACCATGACCGAGGGAATATCCAGCCGCTCTACACCCTTCGTATGCCAGAAATTAAGCCCGGAGCATAACCCCGCTTTTTCCTCCAGCGTCAATTCCGATACGATTTTCTTTATGTTTCTTGTCATTGTCCTAGCTCCCTTCAGAACATTAATAGCGCTTTCATTTCTTTCCGTAAGCCCATTTTAAACGAAAAAAACAAAGATTTATGGTAAAATACATTGAAAAATAGTATTTATTCTAAATCTTGCGGCCATAGGCAAGGATGGCGCCTAAAAGGAGTGCTTTTCATGGGACAAGCCGTATCCGATGGGCAAATCACGGCCATATGCAGGCTGATGTACAATAATTTTCAAGTGCCGGCCTATTATATAAACAGGGATATGGAGCTGCTTGCAAGCTCGCAAGGCAGCACTGCTTTAGAGGGCCCATTGCATAAAAGCTTTCGCGAATCGATGGAACAGCTGCAAATCGAAGAAGCTACTGCAGAGTATCCCCTTATCCAAAGCCGGAACGGGTTGGAGAACTTTGTCATCACGCAGGTGCGGCGGGAGGAACGGCATGTTGGCTATGTCATCGTCGGGCCCTCGGCCTTTACGGACATCTCCGATGAAGCCATTACAGGAATAATCAACGATTACGGGCTGCCTTCGGATCTGAAGGAGGACGCGCGGAAATATTACCTTTCACTGCCGGTGATAGGGAGCTTGAAGCTGCTGCATGCGAGCGCATTATTGTATTTTTTGCTATATGGCGAAGAACTAAGCACCTTTGATATTCTCCAGCGCGGAGCGGCATTATCGGAGGAAGAGCATGCGGGGTTTGCACAGCATATTGACCGGAACCTGTCGAGCCAAAGAGAAATAAACGCATTGCATCATGATGTGGGGCTGGAGAAACAGCTTTTTCAATTCATCAAAGAGGGCAGAACGGAGCAGTTGGGGGAGTATGCGCGGTTCGAGCCGAGCAACCTTGGCATATTGTCCAAAAACAGCTATCTGCGAAGCCAGAAAAACATAGCGGTAGCGGGCATCACTTTGGCGACGAGGGCAGCGATTGAGGGAGGGCTTCATTCAGAAATCGCGTTTACGATGAGCGATTTATATATTCAGCATATGGAGGAGCTTACCGATATCGGGAGCGTCATCAGGAGCAGGACGGAAGCGATGCTCGCATTTGCGGAGCGTGTGAAGCATAGCCGTGCCGGCAAATTTTCGAGGGTAGTTGCCGAGTGCCAGCAATTTATTTACAGCCATATTTATGAGGAGGTAACCGTTGCGATGCTTGCGGAGCGGATGCGCTTAAATGCAAATTATTTATCGCAGCTGTTTAAGCAAGAAGTCGGAATGCCCATTCACAGCTATATTATCCAGGAGAAGGTGGAGGAGGCGAAGAAGCTGCTAAGCGCTTCCGAGCTTACACTGTCCGAGATTTGGGCGAGGCTTAATTTTTACGACCAGAGCCATTTTACGAAAACGTTTAAAAAGCTGACAGGCGTAACGCCTAAGCAATTTCGAGCTTATCCGAGGGAGTGAGCGGTATCCATTTATTATTCATATGCAGCAGAAACAAGTGGCGGAGCCTGACGGCGGAGACGATTTTTCAAGGCGTCGGCGGCCATGAGGCGAGATCGGCGGGCACAGAAGAGAATGCCCGGATTAAGGTTACGGCAGGGCATATTGGCTGGGCGGATCTGATTTTTACCATGGAGAAGAAGCATATCCGTAGGCTGCAGGATAAGTTCGGCCATGAGCTTGCAGGCAAGCGGCTTATTTGTTTGCACATTCCGGACGAATTCGAATATATGAACGAGGATTTGATCGGTTTGCTTCAATCGGGCGTATCCTTGCATATCGGGCTCGACGATTAACGTTCAACATGGTTTCCATATGGCTGCTTCCGCTCAATGACCTGCAGGAGCTCGTGCAAATAATACGCTCCGCGCAGCTGGTTTCTGTTGATTCGATTAAGAAACAGCATGGATTCGCGCGCAATTTTTATCGCATTTTCGACGCGGTTGTCGTTAACCTCCTTGAGTACCTGCTGAATAACCTCAAGCGACCATACGGCTGCTTTGAACGTGCGGATAATTAAAATTTGGCGCAAGTTTGCGGGAGTGAATCGGCGGTAGCCATTTTCGTTGTCGCGTACAATCGTAAGCAGCCCCATTTTCTCCCAATGACGGATAGCAGAGCTTGGTATCGTCGTTTCTTTGGATATCTCCCCTATGGTCATCCATTTTCGTTTCCCTATCGCATGAAGCAGATCGATATCATCGGTTTCCAGCGCGCGAATCGTTTTATCGGCAATGGTTTTGTCTCGGTGCAGCGAAGCTTGGGCCTCGTTCGCAAGCCATAAAGCTTCATCTATGCAGCCGTCGATAGTCTTCAGCATCACTTCCTTGGTAACGGTCATGCCAAAGCCATCATTCATGGCCCGGATACATTCGAAATAGGCGACATGCTCCTCCGTATATTGCCGGTAACCGTTGCTCCCGCGTTCAACGGGAGGAATAATTCCCCAATCCTCATAGTGCCTCAATGCAGATGTGCTTATCTTTAGCTTTCTTGCGATATCAATGGGCCGAACATTCATAAAAAACACCTCCGCAGATTTATCGAAACCTTAAACAACCTTGACAATGTTTTATCAATAATACTGGATTATATCAAGTGAAAATTTATTCAACCTTATCACTTGCATGAATGTAGTATGCTGGAGTTGAAAATGGATTCGATATCAAGGAGGACAAGGATGAAGGATTCAATAGTCATTAAAGGCGCCCGCGAAAATAATTTAAAAAACGTTACGCTTTCTATTCCCAAATATAAGCTGGTGGTTTTGACGGGACCTTCCGGATCGGGGAAATCAACGCTCGCTATGGATACGCTGCAAAGGGAGTGCCAGCGGCAATATATGGAGTCGATGGGAATGGTATCGGATTCGATCAGCAAGCCAAAGGTCGATTCAATTGCCGGACTGTCGCCATCGATCAGCATTGGTCAGCATGTCACGAATCGTAATCCCCGCTCGACGGTCGGAACGGTAACCGATATTTACACCTATTTGCGTTTCGTATACTCCAGGCTGAGCACGCGGATTTGCTCCTCGTGCGGCGAAAGCATCCCGCCAACGTTTAATGAAGGGGTCGATATCGCGGCGGCAGAGGAAGAAGAGGAACGGCAAACGATCACCTGTCCAAGCTGCCATGCCGTGCTGGAGAAGCTGGGCATGTCTCATTTTTCGTTTAATAAGCCGGAGGGCGCCTGCGAATTCTGCAGCGGGCTTGGGCATGTGGCAACGATAGATTTAGATGCGGTGTTCGATCAAGAGAAGAGCTTCCGCGGGGGCTGCGTGACTTTCATGTATGATGCTTATGTCGAGTACTTAATCAATAATGTGATGGCTGCCGCCAAGCATTACGGATTTCCGTTCGATCCGGATATGCCGCTAAAAGAATATTCCGAGGTTCAGCGAGACCTGCTCTATTACGGCGTGGAAAGCGAAGCGTTCGCGAAGCATTTCCCGGATACGAAGGTGCCGAAAACCGTCGGAGGCGGCAAGTTTGAGGGCGTCGTCACCGGGATGTGGAGAAGATACAAGGAAAAGGACGGCGAGCAGGCCGGAATGGAAAAAGAGGGCGACTATTTTAAACAGCAGGTCTGTTCGGCATGCAATGGCTTGCGTTTGAAGAAGGAAAGCAGAGCGGCTGTCGCAGCGGGCGCCTCTATCTCGGAAGTATCCTCCTGGTCCTTGGAGGATGTGCTTAGCTGGACCGGTCGGCTGCAGGAAGCCTTGCCGCCAGAAGGACTTCCTATGCTGACGCCGGTCTTAACAGATATGCCGGTTCGATTGGAGCGCATTATCGATGTCGGGCTAGGCTATTTGTCGCTTGACCGGCAGACCGTCTCGCTCTCCGGCGGGGAAGCGCAGCGATTAAGGCTGGCTTCGCTGCTCGGCTCCGGATTAACGGGCGTGCTCTATATTTTGGACGAGCCGACGACGGGTCTTCATTCGCGCGATACATCCGGCTTGATCCGCGTGCTGATGCAGCTGCGCGATCTTGGCAACACAGTGCTTGTCATCGAGCATGATATCGAAGTGATGCGGGCAGCGGACCATATTATCGATATCGGTCCGGGAGCGGGATACTTGGGCGGTACGGTTGTGGGAGAAGGCAGCTTGGAGGAGCTGATGGCAAGCGGGCATTCGGTCACGGGCGCCTATTTGCGCAAAGAAAGCTTGCCTGCCCCTGCTAGGACAAGACGAGCGGGCAGCGGCAAGCAGTTAACCGTTAATCATGCGATTGCCCGCAACTTAAAGGGGTTTGACGTTTCGTTCCCGCTCGGGACCCTCATTTCGGTCACCGGCGTGTCCGGGTCTGGTAAATCGACGCTGCTGTTTGATTTGCTTGCCAAGGGAGGACAGCGGGAGCAGCAAATACCAGGCTGCGACAGCGTAACGGGATTTGAGCACATCGGCAGCCAAATTACGGTTGACCAATCGCCGCTCGGCCGGATGCAGCGCTCGAACATTGCTACGTATACGGAAGTATTTACGCAGCTGCGCAATTTATTTGCCGGTCTGCCCGAAGCGAAGCGCCTAAAGCTCACCTCGAAGCATTTCTCATTCAATACGCCGGGCGGGCGCTGCGAGACTTGCCAGGGTCTTGGCGTTTTGTCGGTCGATATGAATTTCCTGCCTGATCTTGAAATCCGCTGCACGGCCTGCAAAGGGAAACGGTTCAAGGATGAGGTGCTGCAGGTTACCTTCGATGGCTATTCCATATCCGATCTGCTCAACATGACCGTTCAAGAGAGCTTGCCCGTGTTTAAGGACAGGGAGAAAATATCGGGCATGATCGAGCTTTTGTGCGAGGTTGGTCTCGGTTATCTTCAGTGGGGGCAGTCGGTAAAAACATTGTCCGGCGGGGAAGGCCAGCGGATCAAGCTTGCCAGGGAGCTGAACAAAAAATCAAACACGCATACGCTGTATTTGCTGGATGAGCCGACGACGGGCTTGCATCCATCCGACGTAGGACAGCTGCTTGCGCTGCTGAATAAATTAGTGGATGCCGGCAACACGGTTATTGTGGTTGAGCACAGCTTGGAACTGATCCGCGAATCCGACTGGATCATCGATATTGGTCCGGAGGGCGGAGCGGCAGGCGGCCAGTTGGTTGCCGCCGGAACGCCGGAACAGGTAGCGGCAGTCGCTGCTTCCTATACCGGGCAGTTTTTGAAGCAGGCTTTGGCCGGCGGATTTTAAAGGAATAATCCAGACAAGGAAAGAGCTGTCTCTAAGGGCCATTTGCCCATGGAGACAGCTCTTTTCATAGCTAGGCATTAATCATAACCTGTTTATTCGGAAGCGAGCTCTAGAAGGCGCTCATTCACGCGATCGGCGTATAATCCGCCGTGGTAGCAGATGACGGTCCCGATATCGTATTCGGTTAGTTTTTTGATCGATTGTTTAGCAAGAACAGGATCCATGCAGTACTGCGGGACCGGTCCCAGCAATCGGTCATTTTCGACGATTAAAGCATCCGCGGCAATTAAGGTTTTGCTTGCTTTATGATACAAGCTTAAATGTCCCGGCGTATGCCCGGGGGTTTCGATAACGGTAATGCCTCCGCAGAGCGGGAGCTCCTGGCCGTCAGCAATGAAGGTATCAACGCTTGCTCTAGGCGGGTTTTCCAGCGTCTTTCTAAATGCGGCGCGCCATTCCTCCGGCACCTCCGGCGGCAAAGCGTTGACGGCTTGCTCGATGGCCGCCGGCGAATGCTTGAGCAGCTGCTCGCTGCCTTGAATATAGGGCGCTTCAAGGGATGAAGCCATTACTTCCGCCGGCTGCGGGAGCTCCTTCAGTATGGCAGACAAGCTGCCGATATGATCGAGGTCCTGGTGCGTAATAATGATATTGGTAAGCTTGTCAAAGGATAGGCCTGCCCGCTCGAATTGCTCCTTGAATAAAGGCAGCTGACCGGGATAGCCGGTATCGACTAAAATCGCCGCATCGTCATCCCATAACAATGTAGGATAAATCGTCTCCATTTTTCCCATCATGACCGCTGAGATGGGCAGCATATTAACTCCGCTTGCAATGTTCATTTTAACCCTCCGCCGTTGTTAGAAGTGATCGTGCAGGTGGACTATTGTTTTCAGGTCATATTCTACCTATAAAATACCTTAATGTAAATAGATAAACAATATATTATACCACAAAAATAATTATTTGTCAATGATTAATTGGTGGCGCGAAGGGGCGAAAAACATATAACCGGATTGGGAATCTTTGTTATTTATTGCTGTACCATTCATTGTAATTTCTAATTTTCGGAAAATGAATCGTCAATTTTGTAAATCGTCCCTCTTCGGATTGAATGGACAAGTCATGGCCGAGCTTGAGCGCCAATTGCTTAGCCAGATACAGGCCCATTCCCGTGGATTTCGATTGGGTTCTGCCATTAGCGCCGGTAAAGCCTTTTTCGAACACGCGGGACAGATCCTCAGAAGCGATTCCGATGCCGGTATCCGTAATGGTCATTCGCTTCTCCTTGCCATCTTCCTCAAAAGAAACAGACAGCTGTCCGCCTTCCTTGGTGTATTTTAAGCTGTTGGCCGTAATTTGATCGATGATGAACGCCAGCCACTTGCTGTCGCTTTGAACTTCGCATTGCGTCTCCTCCATCACATAGCGAATATGCTTGTTAATGAACAGCTTTGCGTATTTTTTGACGCTGTCCTTCATCAATTGGCCAAGCTGAACCTCGTTGATAAAATAATCCCGCGAGAAGGAGTCGATTCGCGAGTAATAAAGAGCCTGCTCGACGCATCCGTCGATTTTGCCGAGCTCATCCTCGAATTTATCAACGATGAAGTCTACGTCCTTGCCGCCGCTGTTGCTAATCAGCAGCCGGCTTGCCGCGATGGGGAGCTTGACCTCATGAATCCATGACATGATGAAATCCTGATGATCGCTTTTTTCATTTACGAGCTGCTGCATTTGCTGCGAATGCTCGCGCTGAAGCTTGGCGATGAGCTGCAAATACAGCGCTTGCTCCGCATTTTGGGGTGCGGGCAGGGCCGCAACCATCGTATCTCTGCCTTGATCGATGACGACGGCCAGCTCTCGCAAAAACATTTTTCTATAAAAATATCCGGTCACAATATACAGCGCCGCCAAGACGAAGCAAACCGCGTTAACATATACTAGCTGTTTTCCAATATGGTTGACGTGAACTTTACGGTGCCTGTTCTCTTCTCGACGACATTATACATTATCATTTATTTGTTCTATTACTTTTTGACAGTCCATTCGTTTAATAAAATCGTAAATAGCTAGAAGAACGGCACCCCCTTGATTAGGGGGCAGCTCCGATCACTTAAGATCACTTCATTCCCTCAACCGTCTATACCGTTTTTAGCAAAATAACGCGTCATCGCCCGGATCATATGCTCGCGTCCAATGGGTCCCCAAGGGTCCCATTCCCGCGAATCGGGATAATACACGCGATTTTCTTTGACCGCACGCAAATTCAGCCACTGCTCATGGCTTGCCAGAGCGTTCACTTCCGACTCCTCGCTCCAAATGATCAAGATGTTTTCGGGATTCAGCTCGATCAGCCGGTCCAGCGCATGATCCATATAAATGGGATGGGTGACGCGTTCATCGCATTGAAACTGCAGGCGTCGATAGAACAGCTCCGTAAACGTGTGGTCGGCGCTGCCGTATAACCGGCAATTGTTCGGGAGCAGGCGGATGATTACCCATTTGCCGTTTTTCGTAACCGGCGCAAGCTTTTTTCTGGTTTCCTGTTCAAGCAGGGTCATCTGGCGTATGATGCGTTCAGCCTCTTTTTCCTTCTGCACGCGCGTCGCAATACTCCGCAAATACTGCTCCCAACTCGTAGAATGACCGATAAAAATCGTATTCTTGTTCGCGTTCCACATGCTGTCGTTCGGGTTTTTCTGAAATTCCGTTTTTAGAATCAGATCCGGTGACAAACGCATCACATCGCTGCTCATAATGGTCCGCTCCGCGTTAAGCGGCACGGTGTCCGTAAGCCGGTCATGCAGGTAGCTCGGAAAGCCGGAGGGCGTTGCGTAATATTTCGGAAAGCTTGGCGCCGCGATCGGTAAAATGCCGAGAGCGAGCAAATGATCCTGCAAAAAAAAGCTGCTGACGACCGCGATTCGCTTATCGCGCCGTTTAAGATAGACGGAAGGAGATACTCCTTCCGTCTTTTTGAATACCCGGCTGAAATACAGCTCGTCTTGGAAGCCGACTCCGACGGCAATGTCCCGCAGCGCGGCGCCTTGCTCGCTCATGAGCTCCTTGGCGCGTACCATGCGCAGCCTTGTAAGATAATGGCCGGGCGTCAGCCCCGTTATTTTCTTGAAAGCGCGGCAAAAGGAGCTCGGCGTCATGCCCGCAATGACCGGGAGCTCGCTTACTTGAATGGATTTCGCATACTTCTCTTCCATATAAGCGATCGTTTGCTGGATGGATTCATTCACCGTGAGGCGTTCCGATTTCTGGCAGGTATGTAAATGCAGAAGCAATTCGCAAAAAACAAGCTGTTTTTTGATATCGTTCAGCCTGCTTTTTTCTTTAAAAGCCTGCTGGAGCTGCAGAACTAGCGTCTCTGTTACCGCAGATGACGAATAGTGGACGGGCAGCGCCCCCTCGTTTAACGGTGACGGCATGCTTGCCGCATGAATGAAATCATCGCAAAAGTCCAGCTGGACGGACCGGTAATGGAGCAAATGAAGGCGAAGAATGCTTTCCGAATCATTCATTAGTTGAATTTTCATAGCAGGCTGAAGGAAAAAGAACGCGCCGGCTTTGAGCGGATAACGCTGTTCATCTATATAGAGGCACCCGCTGCCGTTTTGAACGAAGCCGATGGATGTTCGCGCGGTTTGGAAAGGCTTCGAACGGAAGGCGGCGCCGTAGTCGTGAGCTTTCAACGATAAGGGCATATAGGACATAACTTGGTTTTCCGGATTCAATAGCATGCATTCCTTTTATAGGAGAGTAGTAAAATGTAAAGTATATGAGAACGATTATCAATTATATCCTATCAAAGTTAGGGAGAGAAACCTAGCAATTTTTCAAGCTATGAGGCAAGGCTGACTTTTTTGTCCATGTGAATCGGGCAATATCGTGTATACAATTTGGAAATTCTGATCGTTAGAATAGTAATGAAAATGATTATCATTCACATAGCGAGAGGGTGTGGAACAATTTCTTACTTCGTATTTTTGGGCAAGGCGGGGAACGGGAAACGCAGCTGCTTGCTGCTAGCATACGCATTATGCTTAATTGTCGTACTCACCGGCTGCGGAGCATCGGGCAGTGAAGAGGGGGAACAAACACAGGCGAATAACGTTCAAAGCAGCGAAGCGGCTGACCAGAGCGATCCGTTCGCAAACATCGCGCCGACAGAAATTGCGGATACGCAAACCGGCATTTCGGATATGTCGAGCTTGATCAAATCCCTAAAACAAGCGGTCGAAGCGGATCAAACGGATGTGGCAAAGGAGTATGCCGGGCAGATGGCAGGCTTATGGAACGCGTTGAAGCCTGCGATAGAGGCAGCCGATGCGGCCAAACAACAGATGCTGCAGGAAGATTTAGGCCGGCTCATACAAGCAGCGAAGGCAGCCAAATGGGACAAGGAGCTGATCATTCAGCTCGATTATAAGCTTTATCAAAGCTTCCGCGATATAAAGCAGAAGATGCAAGTCCAATAAAAAACAGATAGGTGGTTTTTAAATGTCTTCGGTCAAACAAAGGTTCATCGGGTTTCTATTAATGCTTGCTTTGGTGGTTACGGTCATTCCGGTTACCTCGGCAGCAGCGGCTGCAGCCGTCAACGTGACGGTAAACGGTAAAAAGGTTTCCTTCAGCGTTGCTCCTCAAATGATCAACGGGCGTACGCTCGTTCCATACCGTACAATCGCCGAGACGTTGGGCGGTACGGTTAAATACGACGCGAAAGCAAAAAAAGCAACGATCACAAAAGGCAGCCAAAAGGTCGAGCTGACGCTTGGCAGCAAAACGGCTAAAATCAACGGTGTTTCCACAGCCATGGATACGGCCCCGGCCAATATTAAGGGCAGCGTGCTTGTGCCTCTCCGTTTCGTTGGCGAATCGCTCGGCGTATGGGTAAGCTGGAATGCCAAAACATCGACTGCAGCGCTTGTTACGAAAAAAACGATTAAGCATGCGCTTGGCAGCACGACGCTGAACAGCGTTCCAAAACGCGTTGTTATTTTGTTTAACGGCGGCGTAGACATCTCCGTTTTGCTTGGTGTTAAGCCGGTTGGCGCAGTAGAGTCTTATGTGCAGCAGCCATTTTACGAATATATCCGCTCCGGCCTAATCGGCACAAAAACGCTTGGCGACGAAACCCAGCCAAACGTAGAAGCAATCGTTGGCCTGAAGCCGGATGTGATCATTGCGACAAAAGTACGCCATGAGAAAATTTACGACCAGCTTAAAGCGATCGCGCCTACGATTGTAACGGAAGATTTGGCTGATTGGCAGGATAATCTGCAGGTTGCTGCTTCCGTATTGAACAAGGAAGAAATCGCTGCGAAGTTTATCGCGGATTGGAAAGTCAAAGTTGCCGATTTCAAGAGCAAGCTTGCCGCAAAAGATAAAGGAGCGGAAATTTCCATCATTCGCATTAATCCAAACGGAAGCGCCCGCGCCTACAACTCGGGCTTCGCTTACCAAATTTTCAAAGAGCTTGGATTTGCGACACCGAAGGCGCAGCTTGCTGCGAAGCAAGAAATCATTAACGTTACCTCGAAAGAACAGGTGAGCCTGCTCGACGGCGATTATATCTTTGACTTTACAACGGATTGGGACGGGGACGGCGCCATCTATAAGTTCCAAAAGGAATGGACCGACAGCGCGCTTTGGAAAAATCTGAACGCTGTAAAAAACAAAAAGTACTATAAAGTCAACGCAGTAACCTGGAACTTATCGGGCGGCGCAACGGCTGCAAAGCTGATGCTTGATGATTTGTATTTCTACTTCGACCTTAACTAAACGTTAAGCGGAATGCCTATAGGATTCCACAAAAGAATGAGCTAACGCGCTCATTCTTTTGTGCGAATATAACACCTTATAGGAATGTCCAGTACAACTTTTATAGGGTTCCGCGCTTATGGGCTTTCGCCGTCGCAGGATCGCGGGAGCCGTCTGTATTTTGCCGGCAAACCTTACTTGGGAGCGTTCAAGGAAATGAATAATAGGAGAAACAGCTTTATTTTGAAAGCCGCGGGATTGCTATTCGGCTTGGTCCTTTTGCTATGCTGCTTCATAGCAAGCGTGAGGTTCGGCTTTACGACGGTAAAATGGAGCGATTTGACGGCTGCGCTTACGGATTACGATGAAAGCTCCATGGAGCAGGTCGTTATATTGACGACAAGGGTGCCGCGTGCGCTCATAGCCGCATCGATTGGTGCAAGCCTCGCCATGGCAGGCGCTATCATGCAGGCGGTGACTAGAAATCCGCTCGCCTCCCCAAGCGTAATGGGAATTAATGCAGGTGCGAGCGCCGGAATCGTAGCGGCTATCACTATTTTTAAGGTAACGCAAATGAGCATGCTCGTATGGATTTCATTCGGCGGGGCGGCGTTTGCCACGGCAGCGGTTTATACGCTGGGCTCGCTCGGAAGAGACGGTTTGTCGCCCCTTAAGATCATCATGGCAGGCTCTGCGATGACGGCCTTGTTTGCCTCCTTCACGCAAGGAATGCTTGTCCATAACGAGAGCGGGCTGCAGGATGTCATGTTCTGGCTGGCCGGTTCCATAGCGGGACGTGATCTGCAAACGCTGCTGGCCGTGCTGCCTTATATGGGTGCCGGCTGGCTGGCCGCATTGCTGCTGTCGAGACATTTAAACGTGATCGCCATGGGCGACGAGGCCGCGAAGGGACTTGGACAGCGCACGGGGCTGATCAAGCTCGCTGCCGGAATTATCGTCGTTGTGCTGGCGGGCGGCGCGGTATCCGTTACCGGTCCGATCGGCTTGATCGGTATCGTCATCCCTCATATTGCCCGTTATGTTTGCGGGCAGGATTACCGCTGGCTTCTGCCGTACAGCGCGCTATTCGGGGCCGTATTGCTGCTGCTCGCCGATGTGGTTGCCAGGTTCGTGATCCTTCCGGAAGAGGTTCCGGTCGGCATTATGACAGCGGCGGTAGGCGCGCCATTCTTTATCTATATCGCGCGTAAGGAGCTGATGGCCAAATGAAGCAAGCAGCCGGAACTTGGAAAGCAGGAAGCCGTTCTAACCGCTATCGTCGAAAAACGCTGCGTGCAGCGCTGCTGCTGCTTGCTGCGGCAGCTATCGTGTTGGTGGCCAATCTTGCGATGGGTGAGCAGGTCATCAAACCCAGCAGCGTGTGGTCTGCGCTGTTCGGGAGAGGCAACCCCGATCATGTGCTGATCGTTCAATCGCTGCGGGCGCCGCGGGTTATCGTGGCTTTTCTTGTAGGCGCATCGCTTGCCGTGGCAGGCGCAATACTGCAGAGCGTGATCCGCAACCCGCTCGCGGCGCCTGACGTTGTCGGCATTACCGGCGGCGCATCCGTGGGCGCGGTAGCTTTTATAACGTATATGCCAAGCGCGGTCAGCATTCATTTTTTACCCGTCGCCTCTATCATTGGGGCTTTGGGAGCTTCGCTGCTGATCTATTTTATCGCTTGGAAAAATGGCGTAAATCCATTTCGGCTCGTGTTGGTGGGAATCGGAATCGCCTCTTTATTGTCGGCCGTGACGACCTTTATGCTCGTATTCAGCCCGGCTTATTCGGCCAGCTCCTCCTATATTTGGCTGACGGGTACGGTATATGGTTCAACTTGGACGTATGTCTGGAACCTTTTTCCATGGACTGTCGTCTTAATGGGTATCTTATTTTTTTATACGCGGCAGATGAACATTCAACTGCTTGGCGACGAGCTGGCAATCGGGCTTGGCAGCAGCGTGCAGCGGCACCGGTTCATTCTTATTCTAATAAGCGTGGGTCTAGCAGGCTCGGCCGTTGCGATCGGCGGCGTAATTGGCTTCGTTGGTTTAATTGCCCCGCATGCGGCCCGTCGTATGGTCGGTCCCGTGGTGAGCAGGCTGATTCCGATCTCGGCATTAATTGGCGGTATCACTGTCGCTTTAGCCGATTTGATCGCGAGGACGGCTTTTCTGCCGCTCGATATACCCGTGGGCGTGTTCACATCCGGTATTGGCGCGCCTTTCTTTATTTATTTGCTGTACCGTACGAGAAATAACAGGTGACGCAGCGCGGCGGAACCAGGCGAATGGGGGATAACCGGTGGAAGCGTGGTTTCAAAGTCGTGATTGGCGCCGTTATTGCTGCAGCAGGTCGAGGTTACGGAAGCCAGAGACAACGGCGAGGGCAGCCGTTCGCTTTACGTGTTTCAGAAGGGGAAGGAACAGGATGCCGAGTGGCGGATCGCAGATGCGGATTAAGTAAATCAAAAATAGCGGCAACCCATGGCTGCCTCCGCGTTGAAGGGCTCTTATGAGCCGCTTAACGTTGAAATAAGCACATTTGTTGCCGCTATTGCTGTTCTAGGCGCCTACGAAATCAACTTCGATCTGAATGACCTCGGACCGGCTGCCGATTCTGACAGGCGGCCCCCATGTTCCGAAGCCGGACGAGACAATGGCATGCAGGGGGCCTTTTTTCAGGTAGCCCCAATCCAGCTCGAACAATTTTCTTGTAATCAAGTGGTTAGGCATCATTTGACCGCGATGCGTGTGACCGGATACGGAAATATCGATGCCGCTCTCGGCAGCTTTGGCGATGTCCGACGGCTGATGGTCCAGCAGGATAAGCGGCCTCGACTGGTCGAGAGGAGCAATCAAATCACGGATAGGCATTCTTCCGTTCCCGCCGAAGCCGGCGGAAGCTTTGTCCTTGCGGCCAATGACGTAGAAGCTGTCAGCGATAAGCGCGGTCTCGTCCATGAGGACGCGAATGCCGATGGCATCCATGGCCGCGATAAATTCGGGCACCTTTCCGCCAATGTATTCATGATTGCCGGTAACCGCGTATACTCCCAAAGGCGCTTTAAGCCTGCCGAGCACAGCCGACATGTTTTTGCGGAGAAAGGGCTCGATATCATCGTCAAGAATGTCGCCTGGCAGTAGTATCAGATCAGGCTTGATCTGTTCTACCTTGCTGAGCAACCGTTCCAGATGCTTATTGCCGACAATCGTGCCCAAATGGAGATCGGAAGCCATCGCAATGCGCAGCTTTCTCATTTGGCCGGCAGGCTTAGGCACCTGTACGCGGTAGGTTCGAATAATGGGACTCCAAGCATTCCAAGATCCGCGGACGAGCAGAACGGCCATGAGAAGAATCGCGATGCTTCCGACACCGACGACGTAGATGGATGTCCCGGCGCCCGCTGTCTTTAGGAGGAACGAGAGCAGATTGGCAGCAGGCAAAATGAGGACTGCGTATTCAAGGACAGCAAACCAATAGGAACCGATTAGCTTGAACAATTCCGCGACCGGACGCAGCGGCGTACGGTAAGCAGCTCGGCCGATTATATACGCATAAGCGATAATGGCAGTCGTTAACGCATACCAGCCTGCATTTTCCCAATTGAAAAGTGCAGATAAGAACAGCCAGCCATTCCATCCGATATAGAAGGATATGCCGCTGTATACAAGCAACACACAAAAAAATATGGCAATAAAACGCAGCTTCATCCTTCAACGCTCCCTAGCTCTTAATCTATTTTCATATAAGCTGAATTTACTATAGCACAAGGGATTCCCGGCAGCAAAAAATGCGAGATTGTGAGGAACGTCCTAAGCTTAGGCAAGAGCTCCAGCGCGTGCAGCCGCGCATAGGCGTTGCGCAGGCTGCAAGCCTATGGTATCGTTTCGTCATAATGAACGAAGCATTAAACGGAATGGAGCGAATAATGAAATGAAATCGCTTGTACTGGCAGAGAAGCCAAGCGTGGCGAAGGAAATCGCCCGTGTGCTCGGCTGCGGACAGAAGCAAAAAGGCTACATGGAAGGCTCTAAATATATCGTTACCTGGGCGCTTGGCCATTTGGTGACGCTGGCTGAGCCGGAGGATTACGACCCCAAATATAAAACTTGGAATTTGGAAGATTTACCGCTGCTTCCTCCGAAAATGAACCTGAAGATCATGAAAGAGACGTCGCAGCAGTACCGTGTGGTAGCGCAGCTGTGCAAACGGCAGGATATAAGCGAGCTTATTATCGCAACCGACGCGGGGCGGGAGGGCGAGCTCGTCGCCCGCTGGATCATGGAGCTGGTTCATTGGCGCAAGCCCTTCAAGCGTCTTTGGATTTCTTCGCAGACGGATAAAGCGATTAAGGACGGCTTTAACAGCCTTAAGCCGGGCAAGGACTATAACAATCTGTATGCTTCAGCCGTTTGCCGCGCAGAGGCGGATTGGCTGATCGGGCTAAACGTGACGAGAGCTTTAACGACCAAATACAACGCACAGCTTGCGGCGGGGCGCGTACAAACCCCTACGCTTGCGATGCTGATGGACCGGGAACAGGAAATTCAATCTTTTCAATCGCAGCCTTATTGGAATGTATCGGCTGAATTCGGATCATTCTCTGCGCTTTGGCGCGAGCAGGATACCCATGACGGAAGAGTGTGGAGCCGCGAAGAGGCCGAGGCGATATCCGCCCGCATCAAACAAGGAAGCGCAAAGGTAAGCAGGCTTCGAACGGTGGAGAAATCCGAGCCCCATCCTCAAGCCTATGATTTGACCGAGCTGCAAAGAGATGCGAACAAACGGCTCGGCTTCTCGGCCAAGCAAACGTCCAACGTTCTTCAGAAGCTTTACGAGCAGCATAAGCTGGTGACCTATCCGCGTACCGATTCCCGTTATTTGTCGAGCGATATGGTTCCTACATTAAAAGGACGCCTTGAGAGTATCGCCGTAGGCCCTTACGCGCAGTTGGCCCGTAAGCTGGTAAGAATACAGCTTCCGATTACGAAGCGTATTGTCGATGACACGAAGGTGACGGATCACCATGCGATTATTCCGACGGAGCAATTCGTTAATATTTCAGCTCTGACCAATGATGAACGCAGGCTGTATGATCTGATCGTCAGACGGTTTATCGCTTTATTTTATGGCCCTTACAAGTATGACGAGACGAGCGTTGTGCTGACCATTGGCAAGGATTCGCTTTATGCGAAGGGCAAGATCGAGAAAGATAAAGGATGGAAGGAAATCTATCAGTCCGATGCGTATTCATCCGGCCAAGAGGAGGAGGAAGAGGACGACAACGGAGCGGGCGAGTCCGGACAAGGCAAAGCCGACCGTCAGCCGGCGCAGCTGCTCCCGCCGCTCACGATCGGGCAGCCGATTCCGATTAAGCAGCCTAAGCTGCGCGAACTGCGGACATTGCCGCCGGCACGTTATACCGAAGCAACGCTGCTGACCCGTATGGAAAAGCATAGTCTGGGTACACCCGCGACAAGAGCCGATATTATAGAGAAGCTGCTTGGTACGGATACGATTACGCGTTCGCAAAACAAGCTGATGCCGACCGGCAAAGGAAAACAGCTGATCGAGCTGGTAGTGAATGAGTTGAGGAGCCCGGATTTGACCGCAAAATGGGAACAAGAGCTGGAGCGCATTGCAAAAGGCAAAGGCGACCCGGGGGCTTTCATGAAAAATGTCCGCCAGCAAGCGGCGAAATGGGTGTCGGAGGTTATTGCGGAGACGAAGGAATACAAGCCGCACAATCTGACGCACTCGCGCTGTCCGGAATGCGAGAAGCCTTTGCTTGAAATTAACGGCAAGCGGGGCAAATCGCTCGTTTGTTCGGACCGTGATTGCGGTTACCGCCGTGCTGCGGAACCCATGCTCTCGAACAAGCGTTGTCCGAATTGCCATAAGAAAATGGAAATCAAAGACGGCAAGGCGGGAAAATTTGCGCAGTGCAAGCCATGCAGCGTGATTGAGATGCTTGGCGACAAGCAGGGCGGCAAAGTTAACCGCAAGCAAAACCAGAAGCTGATCGAGCAGTTTAGCGATAATACATCATTGTCGAACAGCTTGGCCGATAAGCTCAAGGCAGCGCTGGAGAAGCAAGCAGACAAGTAAAAAGAGGAAAAGCGGCAAGCATCTCAGTAAGGTGAGCCCCGCAAAACGAATACTGTTTCTGTAAAATGAAACCCAGTACCCTGTCGGTACTGGGTTTGTTGCGACACTATATCACCCGCAAGGCTTCAGGACTTCCAGCAAAGTTTCGGAGCTGATCGTGAACGGTGAGCCTTGTATCGAAGTGCAGGCGGAGTCGCTTGCGGCTATAGGCGGCGACCGCATATTTCTGCTCACGGATGCGGAGGAAATAAGGACCATAACGTCATTCGATTGCTGGATAATCCCAATTGGAGAGCGCTCGACTCCGTTAAGAAGGGGAGGTATCACATTGCTGTCAGCTCGTGGAACTTCGATGATCCGGTCACCCGGGATCGGCTGTTACCCGTTCTGCCAAGCATTTTGCGGCTGCATTCCATTCGCAGAGATAAATGCTTTGGAACGGATTGAGCTTGTATGGCCGGCTTCTTTTGCGCTAATCGTTTTACTAAAGATTGCTAGACTAGGGAATTAAGGCTCTTAACCTATGACAATCATCCAAGAGACAGATAGCACTCTGACATATGCTATGGATGAAGCAATAGGAAAGGGGATAGATTGAAATGGGCGGACATCAAGGCAGGCAGCTGGCCAGCAAATGGGCAAAGACCGCGACTTTGCTTTCCCATTCGAGTATCGCGCCGCATATACCTCCAACAAGGAAATTTACAGCGGATAATCTCAAGGCGATGCTCGATGCGCATCAGATGGTTGTGGTAAAGCCGGTGGTTGGCGCCGGCGGGCATGGAGTCATTAAGGTTGCGCATGATAGCAAAGGTTACGTTTATACCTATTATTCGCAGACCAAACGTTTTGCTAGTTTTGGAGCGCTAATAGGAGCGCTTAACAAAAAACGGAGAGGCCGGTCTTATCTGATTCAAAAAGGAATAAATTTGGCTACGGTAGACGGCAGGCCAATCGATTATCGCGTGAAATACGTGAAAACGGAGAATGGCTGGGTATATCGGGCGATCGTGGGGCGGATTGCCAAAAAAGGGCTCTTCGTAACAAACTTATGCCGCGGCGGCAAGCTGGTATCCGGGGCACAGGGCATCAGCAGGTCCCTGTCGCCTGCGCAGGTTACGGAGAAGAAGCGGAAGATGCGGGAGCTCACCGTGCTGTCGACAGGCGTGCTTGAAGCCAAATATCCGGGCATCGGCCAGCTGGGTTTTGATTACGGCATCGACAAACAAGGCCATATTTGGATCTTCGAGGTGAATACGCGGCCGCAATAAAAGCACTTAAAATTCACATGATGCAGCTTAATCGAATAGGGTGCCGCAGAGGCCAAACCGGCTTCCGCGGCACCTTATTTGATTAGTTTATCGCCGTATGCAGGAAGAGAGTAATATATTCCATTAATAGATTTATAGATTCCGATTAAAGTTTTTTATTGATAAATTGGAAAATTCTCCTGTGGATAACTATATCCACATTATACACCCTGATTTTGCTCAACGATAAATGAATATGCACACGCTGTGCACAGCGTATACACAAGATATTGTGTATAACCAGTGCTGTTGTCCTTCTAATAGTGCCATGCTACTATGAAAAAGTAATAACCAAAGTATGGAAGAAAGGGTGTGTAGTGTTGGAGCTACTGTCTGATGAAATGTTAGTAGACACCTATTATGCAGCTATCCAGTTTGAACTGGAGCCAGAATTCATTCGAATGCTAGCGATTGAAATGAAGCGCAGACGGTTAAATCCGGAAGCCGTCAAGATTACCGCTTGATCCCTGCTGCAGTACTTTGCCTTACAACATGATTACCATTCCATAACCGAGACCTCGGTTGTTTGATTGCAAGACTGGCAATATACAAGATGCATGCAGGAAAAAGTTTTTTGCACGGCGGCCTGACTTAAAAGCGGTTCGTCATCTATTTGTTCATAAGGTGCATAGGGACCCGTCAGATCGGATGAACGACCGCAGTCGACAATTGCGCTATCGCAAGAGGAGCAGCGTACATGCAGAGATTGAATCCCGTTACAAACCGGACAAAACATAAGGGTATCCTCCTTGGCACACCGTGCATATGTATGCGATAGGTGCATGAATGAACTAAGCCAAGGTTAGGATACCCTTTTGTTTATTTTTTAAAAGACGCAAAGCGAATTTGAAGCATTAAAGTTTCATGTTGCTGCTGTGGCCAGGCGACAGTTTGGCATTTGGATCGACGTAAACCTTCGCATTGTTAATGGCGGTCGGCGCTTCGCCGAAGCCTACGGCAATCAGCTTGAGCTTGCCGGGATAGGTCGTAATATCGCCCGCGGCGAATATTCCCGGTATATTGGTCTCCATCCGGGTATCCACAAGAATTGATCCGCCTTGTATTTGGATTCCCCAGTCCGCAATCGGACCAAGGGAAGAAATGAAACCGAAGTTAACGATAACGGCATCCACGTCGAGTTCGGATGTTTCTAACGTCTTGACGTCGGTTAACGTCACTTTTGAAATGCTGTCCTCGCCGTGCAGCATGGTAATTTCTTTTGGCGTAAGGACGTTTACTTTGGAATTCATAAGATTTTCTACGCTATGCTCATGCGCTCGGAATTTATCGCGGCGATGAATGAGCGTCACGCTCTCAGCAATCGGCTCCAGCATAAGCGACCAGTCCACGGCCGAGTCGCCTCCACCGCTTATCAGCACTTTTTGCCCCTTAAACCGCTGCAAATCGCCTACGAAATAATGAAGGTTTTTTTTCTCGAATCTTGCGGCATCCGCCAGATCAAGCCTGCGCGGTTCGAATGCGCCTACTCCCGCTGTTATAATGACGGCTTTGGCATAATGAACGCCTTTGTCTGTTATAATCTCAAAGAGTCTTTCGTCATGCTTAATAACGTTAGTGACCTTCTCTTCCAAACAGATCTCCTGTTTAAAATGGGAAAGCTGCTCTATCAGGCGGTCGACCAGTTCCTGAGCCGTTACTTTCGGAAATCCAGCAACATCGTAAATATATTTTTCAGGATAAAGAGCAGCAAGCTGGCCGCCTAGCTGCGGCATGCTCTCAATCAGCTTTACTGAAGCCTGGCGCATACCGCCGTAAAAAGCAGCAAACAGTCCCGCAGGCCCTCCTCCGATAATTAAGATATCGACGGGGTTTACTGCTGTTTCAGGGTTAGACAATGTAGCCACCTCCGCATTTTAAGCTTTACGAATACCATTATAATGCTTCGCGGAAGAAGAAGGAAATATTTAATTTGTATAGAGTTCTAAACAATTTCGTATAATTTGCCCTTGAACTTTTACTGAAAACTATGTAAAATTTCTGATGTATGTTAAGCACGGGACTGGTTGCTATGAGCGATGAAAGATGCCGCCAAACCGTCTCCGATTCATTGATAAAATGGCTTTATTTAGAACACACTGAACTTATAATTATAGATATTCGGTTTAGCATGTGTAATTTTTCACAATGTATAAATACAAAGATAAGAGGAATGGATGGGATTAATCGATGAGTAACATACCTAAAATCGTCATTCTTGGCGCAGGGTACGGAGGTATTTTGACCGCGCTTCGTCTGCAAAAAGAATTAAATTACAATGAAGCCGACGTTACATTAGTAAATAAACATGACTATCATTATATTACGACACATCTCCATATGCCGGCAGCAGGCACGGACAATCCGGAAAATGCGCGAGTCAGCATTTCAAAACTGATCGATGAATTTAAAATCGATTTCGTGAAATCCACCGTCGTGCAAATCCGTCCGCAAGACAAAAAAGTTATTCTCGAGGACGGCACTTTGTCTTACGATTATTTGGTTATCGGCCTTGGCGGCGAGCCGGAGACATTCGGCATTCCGGGTCTAGGCGAGCATGCCATGAATATTCGCAGCATCAATTCCGTTCGTTTAATTCGCGAACATATCGAGTATCAATTTGCTCGTTTCAAACGCGAACCGCATCGTACGGACTATTTGACGTTCGTGGTTGGCGGAGCGGGCTTTACGGGCATCGAGTTCGTCGGCGAGCTTTCCGACCGTATCCCTGAGCTCTGCAAGCAGTTCGACGTAGATCCGGCGCTTGTGAAAATTTACAATATCGAAGCGGCGCCGACGGCACTGCCTGGTTTTGACCCTGAGTTAGTGGAATACGGCATGGACGTTTTGACTAAGAAAGGCGTAACGTTCCGTATCGGCACGGCAATCAAAGAATGCTCGCCGGAGGGCGTTATTGTCGGCGAAGGCGAAGAAATTAAATCCGCAACCGTGATTTGGACCGGCGGTATCCGCGGAAACCGCTTGATCGAAGAAGCAGGTTTTGAGACGATGCGCGGACGCGTGAAAGTGGATGAATTCCTTCGTTCTCCCGGCAATGAAAACATCTACATCGTTGGCGACAACTCGCTGATGTTCAACCCGGAAGGCCGTCCTTACCCGCCTACGGCTCAAATCGCGATGCAGCAAGGTGTCGTTTGCGCGCATAACCTTGTCGCTTCCATTCGCAATCAGCCGCCTAAAGGCTTTACGTTCAGCAACAAAGGTACGGTGGCGTCACTCGGAAAAGGCGAAGCAATCGGTATTGCATTCGGCAAAAAATACAAGGGACGCGTAGCTGCTTGGTTGAAAAAAGCAATCGATCTGCGTTACCTGTTCATCATTGGCGGCATCTCACTCGTGCTTCGCAAAGGTAAATTCCTATAATGAGACACTGCAGCGTACAAGTTCGGGGTTTGCTCACCAGAGATGAGCTGGATCGTTACAACGCATTGATGGAGGTCGGTTCCTTCTTAGAATCGCAGACGCGCTACGACTTGGCTTATACGGTGCAAAAGGAAGTTGACCTGCTGATTCAGCCGGCAATCGAGCGGTTGAAGGACAAAGGCCGCGAGCGTGACCGTGCAACCCAAGAATATTTGGATGCAAAGCGTCTAAGCGCTGAAGAAGACGAGGATGAGGACGACATTTAAAATAAAGGCTTTCGCACTTGATACGGCTACGATGCCGGTCAAGCGCGAAAGCTTTTTTTTAGCCAAATGGCATAAAAAAAAGCATCTAGAAGATGCTCTAGACGCTTGAAAAGGTATCGCTATTTTTACAAAGACCTTATTCAACATCATAACAGGCGGGAAAGAAACAGTCTATTCTTTTGGCGGAATTTTATTTATAGTAAAGCAGCCGGCAGCAAAAAAAGGAATTGGAGTGTTGCAGCTATGGATGATTGTTTAGTGGCAATTGAAGATTTACAGCAACATGCGAAGGAAACCTTTGGTGCCGGCTATATGGTCAAGCAAGTTACCAACAGGCATGGAGGCGCTCAAAAAACCGTCTATAAAGTGATGTGCACGAATGGTTTTAGGTTCATGCTGTATGTCTGGGAGCTGGCGATGAATTATTTTCAAGAGGAAATCGAAAGGCTGCCAGAGAACGAGCGCACCTATGGATGCGGGCTATTCGAAGGAAATCAAGCTTTTTTAAGCAAGCATGGCATACGGACGCCTGGCATTTATTATATAAACAAGGGAAGAGAGCGATATCCCTTTGACTTTGCTTTTGTCGAATATATCGACGGCCCGGATGCAGCGAGCTTTTTGAATGCTGACGAGGAACCTAAGGAAAAAGTGTTCGGGCAGCTCGGATCGATGCTTGCACGGATGCACAGCTTAGAGAGGAATTATCATGGATTGATAAACGATGGCTTTGTTCGTTCCGGCAAATGCCATTTGCAGGAATTGGAACAAGCGCAGCAGCAGCTGGCCTATGCTTCGGATTATATAGCGGCATTCAAGGAAAATCAGATGAAGCTGCTGGAAAAAGTGCATGAGCTGGCATCCAAAATCGAGGGAAGAGAGCGATACAGCTTTATTCACGGTGAGCTTGGCCCGGATCACGTTATGGTGAATGACAAGCTGGAGCCCTACTTAATTGATATTGAGGGAAGCCGCTATTACGATTCCGAATATGAGCACAGCTTTTTGACGTTTCGATTTGGAGCTGCTTACTCTTATTTGGGCAATGACCGGCTGGATCGGAACCGTATGTTGTTTTACAAAATGTATCATCATCTCTCCTGTACAACCGGCGGTTTAAAGCTGCTGCATCGCGGGTTTCCGAACCGGCAGCTGGCAATGGATATCACTCGGCATAATTATCGAAGCGCGCTTAAATTCATTGCTGTAAGCGTCGACGATCTCGAATAATGAAAAGACAGTCCGAGCTGCCTTTATCGAAAGGCTCGGACTGTCTTATTTATGCCGTTAGGCTGTAAACCTATATTGCGAGCAATGCTGCGAACTTCTCGCCGTTTAAGAAATTGCCGACATAGAAGTCACCGAAGTCCGCGAAGCGCGCGCTTACTTCGTCAAAGCGCATTTCGTAAATCAGCTTTTTGAATTGAAGAGCATCGTCCGCGAACAGCGTAACGCCCCATTCCCAATTGTCGAAGCCGACGGAGCCGGTAATGATTTGTTTTACTTTGCCTGCGTAAGAACGGCCGATCATGCCATGGCTGCGCATCATCGCCTTGCGATCGTCCATGCTGAGCATGTACCAGTTGTCTTGGCCGTCGCGTCGTTTGTTCATCGGATAGAAGCAGACGTGGTTTGCTTTTGGCAGAGACGGCTTCAGTCTAGCGATAATATCCGGATTCTGCATCGGATCCGAGCCCGGCTGCGCCATATAGTTGCTGAGCTCCACTATGCTTACATACGAATGCACCGGATAGGTAAAGCTAGCGAAGGTCGTTTTGTTGAACGCGGTCTCGATTGCGTTAAGATCCTCTAACGTTTCGCGCAAATGCATGAACATAAAGTCTGCTTTTTGACCTACAATCGAATACACGGCGGTGCTGCCCTGCTTATTTTCATCCACCGAAGCCCATTGCTGCAAAAAAGATTGCAGCTCGTCCAGCGCGCGGCTGCGTTCGTTTTCGTCGGCTAGGCGCCAGGCTGTCCAATCAATGCTGCGGAAATCATGCAGCGCGTACCAGCCTTCTAATGTTTGTGCTGCTTCACTCATTGTATAAATGCTCCCTTCAAGCTCCATAATGATGCTGCCATCATTGTATCTTAATCTAGGCAAGCGGAGCAAATGGCGGTCTTGTGACATTTCTCCTAACGTAATTGACTTCCACCGGACCATTAATTAAACTAATAATCGAGAGTCTGAAAGGGGAAGTCTGGATGCTTCAGTTAATTATTGCAACAGTGCTGTTTTTAGTCATGATGTTCGGTATCGGCTTTATTCTGAATATGTTGTTAAAAACAACGTGGTTTCCGATATATTTGTTTGTTATCGCTTTAATCGTACTTGGCATATGGGCGCCGTGGGATAAATCAGCGACCGCCACGATCGAGAACTTTGCTCATTATACGGTCATCGATTACATACCGGTTATCGGTGCGCTGGTCGGCGCGTACGTGAGCGGATGGGCGATTCAAGCGCTGCGCAAGGGCGGCTACAAAATGTTTTAATCTGAAAATCCCTCATTCGGGGGATTTTTCTATTTTTCGACTCGTCCTGAGCATCGGTTTTTATGTTAAAATGATAGAATGAAAGTAAGGGATGGAGTGGTGCAGTGCGCATCAATAATATATTGCATTACACGGAGCATCATCGGTATTACATATTCCGTGATTTTTCGCTAAGCAGCTTGGACTACAAAATGCTGTCGCTAATCTATCAGCCGATGATTGGCGCTTTTGCCGTCGCATTTTACCAGCAGCTTTATCACGGAATCGCAGAGGGGACTTCGGGTTATTCTTCTATAGAACCACAGCGCAAGCTGTTTCTTGGATTAGGGCTGGAAATGAACGAGCGGGGCCGCAAGCATTTGATCGAGCAGGCATCCAAGCTTGAAGCGGTAGGCTTGCTTCAAACCTCGCGGCTAGGCGTACCCGATAATGCAGATGTTATCTATGAATACGAGCTTTCGCAGCCGTTGTCGCCTGTTGAATTTTTTCGCAATATGCATTTGACGATGCTGCTGCGGGATAAGGTAGGCAAATATGCGGTCATATCGCTCCGTGAATCCTTCGGAGCCAATGAACCGGATGAGTTGGCCGGCGCGCAGCTAACGAAAGAAAACATATCGGTGCCTTTCTACGAGCTGTTTAAGCTGAATATGCAGTCGGTAGACAATGAGCTTGAGCAAGCATTGACAGAGGTAGCGCCCTCGCGGCAAGCTGCCGCGAGATCAGCGCAGGCAACTGCCGGGATCCCCTATGGGGAAATCATTTTGCGCTTTCCGCGGAATTCGGCGAATCGCCGGTTTGTAGAGCGGCTGCGAAGCAACGAAGAGCAGCTCTCGCAGGTCAATTATGTGGCCTACAAATACAACTTGGCTGTCGTGGATATATGCCGTCTGCTCGATGAGGACGGCATTTTCGGAGAAGGCGGCGAGCTGAATATTGACGAGCTTCAGCTGCGGGCCAACCAATTCTACAGGCAGGACAAGAAGCGGGAAGGCGAGCGGCAGCGTACGCTCTCGCGGACGCAGGTGGTTACAAATGAAGCGCAAGCGGATTCCGAAGAACTGACGGAGGAATTCGAGGTTCAGGAGCAGCATTATTTGCAAGTACCGAACCAGCTGCTTGGCCGGTGCGATGTTCAGCAGTACAATATGCTGATGCGGAACGAACCGCATACCCGCTTTCTGCAGCGGTTTTTCCCTGGCGCGGTGCCGGATTGGATAGAACGCGTATTTGAACGAATGGATCTTAATTATAAATTGGCAGGACCGGTTATAAATGTACTCATTCATTATGTTATTGGAGCAAATGATGCTCAAAGAGTAACGAAGACGTTTTTGGACGCGGTAGCCTCGAATATGCTCGTGAAACAAATTGACACGTTCGAGAAGGCCGTTATTTACGTGCGGGAGCAAGCTCAAGTTGAACAGGACAAGGAACGGCGCAAGGAAGCGGCAGCCAGCTATGCCGGAGGCGGCTATAACGGCTCCAAAGGCGGCGCTCGCAGCGGAGGCAACAGCAGAGGAACATCGCGGAAACCTTCGATTCCCATTGTTCAGGAAGGTCAATCAGCGGCTTCCGTTTCAGCCGACGAGCTTGAGGAACTGCGGAAGCTCGCGCGTAAATTAGACGGCAAATCATAGAAGCGGGGTGAGCAGATGATGGAGTCAATGGGCGAGCTGCTAAAAGCATGGCCCACAGGTCAGGCACTTACGGAGCAAGCGGAGAACAAGCTGACCGAGCTGCTCGCGGAACCGCTTGTCGAGAAGCTGCGGGTGAAATATCCGGATTTGGATGAGCGGACAATCCGGCTTAATCTGAACCGCGTTTACCAATACGTAACCGAATATCGAAACTGCAGCAACTGTCCGGGGCTGGATAAATGCCCGAATGATTTCGAAGGGCACTATACGCTGCTTAGCTCGGATACGATTAACGGCCTAACCCAGCTTTATGACCGCAAAGTGTCATGCAAGAAATTTATAGCGCGCCAAACAGAGGATCAAATCCGCAGCCGCGTCCGAAGCTTTTACATTGATGAGAAGGCGCTGCAGAGGGGATATTCATCCGATGAGATTTTGACGAATGACATGGAGCGCGCAAAGGCCGTTGGGCAGGTTCTGCGCTATATCGACCGCACGAAAGAGCAGGGCTTGCAGGAGGAAGGCTTGTATTTGGCAGGCCGCTTCGGCACGGGCAAGACGTTTCTGATGTGCTATCTGCTGCATGAGCTGGCCAAGGCCGGTTACTCCGGCGTCATCGTCTATATGCCTGATTTTGTAGAGGACCTCAAGTCGCTCATGCATGAGCCCGGCAAGCTGAAGGAAACGGTCGAAATGATGAAAGAGACCGATTTGCTTATCTTTGACGATATGGGCGCCGAGAATTTGAACCCTTGGGTCCGCGATCATGTGCTTGGCGCAATCTTGAATTACCGGATGCAGCGCAAGCCAACGTTCTACACCTCGAATTACGAGCTGGAGGCGCTGGAGAAGCATTTCAGCTTCACAAGCAAGGATGGCGACGAGCTTCACAAGGGGCAGAGGCTGATGGACCGTATAAGGCCTTATGTCGAGGTTGTTATGGTTACGGGAGAGAATAAGCGCGGCCGCAAATAATTTAATTAAGCAGAGCTTTGGTAACAGCATCCTAATGGATGCTGCTGCCGAAGCTTTTTTTTATTTGGAACAAACAAACGTAACGGCTTTTAACCAAATCGGTTGAATGGCTGTTCCGTTTTGTCCGGAAAGGCTGGAAATCATGAAAGGGCATACCAAAGCAGCGAAAAACAGCTCAATTATAAAGCAAACTTATTATACTTATCATTTTTTTGAAATTAAGTATTGACAGTATAAGGGGGGCGCTGGTAAGATTCTCCCATAACCAACTAAACAGGTAGGAATAATAGTTTCCGACCGGACGAACCGGAGTAAACACCTATCAGAGAGAAACACATTTTTCGAATCATAACTTATACGTGTTTCTGCAGACCTGTTAAATTAAAAAGGGGTGTATGGAAAGATGAAGAAAATTACTCATGTTCGTTCCGTCGTTATTTTATTGGCATTGGCGCTGGTTTTGGCTGCTTGCGGTCAAGGCGGCAGCAATAGCGCAAACAAAGCAACCAACAACCCCGCTAACGAGTCTTCGGCAACGAATGCGGCAGCAACGGAAGAACCGGCGAAAGAAGAGCCCAAACCTCCGGTTGAGCTGCTAAATGTATCGTATGACCCTACTCGTGAGCTTTATGTGGATTTTAACGAAGCATTCTCTAAGCATTGGAAAGCGGAAACTGGCCAAGAGGTAACGATTAAACAATCACACGGCGGTTCCGGTAAACAAGCCCGCGCTGTGATCGACGGGTTGAAAGCGGATGTTGTCACGCTTGCGCTTGGTTACGATATCGATGCAGCCGTTGAGCCTGGCTTAATCAATGCGGATTGGCAAACGAAATTCGAACACAATAGCTCGCCCTATACATCCACAATCGTATTCCTGGTTCGCAAAGGAAATCCGAAAGGCATCAAAGACTGGAACGATCTCATCAAGGATAAAGTTGAAGTAATTACGCCAAACCCGAAAACATCGGGCGGAGCGCGTTGGAATTACCTTGCTGCATGGGGCTACGCTCTGAAGCAAAACGGCAATGACGAAGCCAAAGCGCAAGAGTTTGTCGCAGAGCTGTTTAAGCATGTGCCAGTGCTGGATTCCGGCGCACGCGGTTCAACGACTACTTTCGTAGAACGCGGCATTGGCGATGTGCTGCTCGCTTGGGAGAATGAAGCATTCCTATCCATTAATGAGCTTGGTCCGGACAAATTTGAAATCGTATATCCATCCTTGAGCATTTTGGCAGAACCTCCAGTAGCAGTCGTAGATAAAGTAGTTGACGACCGCGGAACCCGCGAAGTAGCCGAAGCGTACCTGAAATACCTATATACCGAAGAGGGGCAAGAAATTGCGGCTAAAAACTACTACCGTCCGATTTCCGAGACTGTTGCCGCAAAGTATGCGGATCAATTTAAAGCGCTGGAGCTGCTGACGATTGATAAAGATTTTGGCGGCTGGAAAGAAGCACAAACGAAGCACTTCGCTGACGGCGGCATTTTCGATAAAATCTACACGCCGGGCTCTTAATGAATGATTTAAACATGATTGGAGCTGACTTCACATGAAAGGTTCCAAGTCCCGCAACGTACTTCCGGGTTTTGGTTTATCGCTTGGATTCACCTTGTTTTACTTAGGCATTATCGTATTAATTCCGCTGGCTGCCGTTTTTTTCAAAACGGCAGAGCTCAGCTGGTCAGAGTTTTGGAGCACGATTACCAATGCTCGAGTAGTCGCTTCCTATCGCGTCAGCTTCCTTACTGCCTTTTTTGCAGGGCTTGTTAATGCGGTCTTCGGTCTATTAATCGCATGGGTGCTAGTCCGTTACCGCTTCCCGGGCAAAAAGCTTATCGACAGCTTGGTGGATCTGCCCTTTGCGCTGCCGACAGCTGTTGCCGGTATCGCGTTGACGGCAATCTATGCGCCTAACGGCTGGGTAGGCTCCCTTTTGGAACCGCTTGGCGTAAAGGTTGCATACTCGCCGATCGGAATTACGATCGCGCTTATCTTTATTGGTCTTCCCTTTGTCGTGCGTACCGTGCAGCCTGTGCTGCAGGATATGGATAAGGAGACGGAGGAAGCGGCCGTTATGCTTGGAGCGTATCGTCTGCGGACGTTTTGGAAGGTCATTTTGCCGGAGCTGATGCCAGCGCTTTTAACAGGCTTCGCGCTCGCATTTGCAAGAGGCATCGGCGAGTATGGCTCGGTTGTCTTTATTTCGGGGAACATGCCGCTGAAGACAGAAATTACGCCGCTGCTTATTATGACGAAGCTCGAGCAATATGATTACGCTGGCGCTACCGCCATTGCGCTTGTCATGCTTGTTGTGTCCTTCCTTATGCTGCTGGTCATAAATCTACTGCAGTGGCGGATGAATCGCCGCACTGTGTCGGACTGAGAAGGGGGCAATAACAAATGGCTGGAGCAATTACCGTACACACAAATGAAGAAGCCTCGAAACGCCCGCAGCATGTAACAGAATCGGCTCCCGTCCGGTGGCTGCTTATTGGAATCGCCATGCTGTTTCTCGGACTGATTGTATTGCTGCCGCTCGCATCCGTATTTGTCGAAGCCTTCAAGAAAGGCGCCGGCGTATACATCGACTCCATAACGGAGCCGGATGCCTTGTCAGCGCTGAGGCTTACGCTTATCGTTGCGTTGATCGCCGTACCCGTTAACACGGTATTCGGGGTTGCAGCAGCTTGGGCAATTAGCAAATTCCGATTCCGCGGCAAAAATATTTTGATCACTTTAATCGATTTGCCGTTTGCCGTATCTCCTGTCATTTCCGGTTTGATCTACGTGCTGCTATTCGGAGCGCAAGGCTTTCTCGGTCCATGGCTGGATGAGCGGGGCATTCAAATTATTTTCGCGGTGCCCGGCATCGTGCTCGCTACCGTTTTCGTTACGGTTCCATTTGTAGCCCGCGAGCTTATTCCTCTCATGCAGGCGCAAGGCGTACAAGAGGAAGAAGCGGCCGCCAGCCTAGGGGCGAAGGGTTGGCAGATTTTTTGGAAGGTCACGCTCCCTAACATCAAGTGGGGACTGTTATACGGCGTGATTTTGTGCAATGCCCGCGCCATGGGCGAGTTCGGCGCAGTGTCCGTCGTATCCGGCCATATTCGCGGGGAAACGAATACGCTGCCTTTGCATATCGAAATCTTGTATAACGAATATCAATTTTCGGCATCTTTTGCGGTTGCATCTTTACTAGTTATGCTTGCCGTCATTACGTTGATCGTAAAAAGCATTGTGGAATGGAAGTCCGGCCAGCAAAAGGCCGTAAGTTCCGACTAAACGAATTTAAATGGAGGGGTTTCGTATGGCAAAACCGTTAGAAGTAGATCAACAGTGGCTGGAGCGAATCGCAGATCAGGTGGGCGGCCTGAAATATGGGCATGTGACGATTACCGTTCATGACGGCAGAATCGTACAAATTGACCGGACGGAAAGAACGCGTTATGACGGATCCTCTCAGAAGCAGCCAGTCCCGTCCGAGTCCCAGCAGCAAGCAAAGCAGCGGGATAACCAATCCTCCGGCGAGGCGCTGCGTATCGTCCAGTAGCTGATCTTTGAGTCGGCACACCAAATCCATAACGAAATAATGAAGCAAGGAGCTGACCCAAGCGATCTAGAATCGTTGGGACCGCTCCTTTTTTTATATGAATAGTAAGCTCTTATTGTATCTAAGCCCATTGTTTCCTACAATGGAAGGAAGAAAAAGCAGCTTGCAGGGAGAATGAACATGCCGGATTGGAGCTATCATACCTTATTTCGTCCTTTGCTATTTAGGTTTCCTGCCCGTTTGAGCAGAGCGCTTACGCTGCATGCCATCGGCGGACTAAGCAAAATACCCGGCGGATCGTTCGTGGTTCGGATGTTTGGCCATATGGAGCCGTCGCCGCTTTTAGAGCGCGAATTAGCAGGGGTTTCTATAAATACGCCGATTGGACTGTCCGGGGGCGTTGATCCGGAGGGAATTGCTCACCGAGCCTTTGCGCAATTCGGAATCGGTTTTATTGAGCATGGGCCTGTCACTGCGCAGCCGATCCGCTGCGACAAGCCTATCGTTAAAGATGCGGATAGGGAATGGGTGCAATACCCGGACTATTATGAGAATGATGGCGTTGATCGATTCGCTAGGCGTATTGCCAATCCGGGACATCAATTGCCCCAGTTCGTGCTTATTGCGCCAATGCCGCTTGCATCGCCAGAACAGGCGGCATTTGAGCTTGTAAGCATGATGGATCAGCTTTCCGCTGCAGGCGCTCACGGATTTTATATTGATGTGAATTATGGATCTAGAGGCTGGGAGGATGCCAGCATTATTCTGGAAAGATTCGCAAGCCTGCTGCAAAGCCAGCCCCGGGAGCATCCGCCGTTGTTCCTGTATGTGCCTTCCAATTATCCGAACGAACAGCTGTTGGCGCTAATCGAATCATCGCAAAAAGGGTTTTGGAGCGGGGTCGTCGTTGGCGAATCCGTTTGCTTAGAGGCTGGTTCAGGCTGCGAATGCATAGTAGGCAAAGCCGCAAAGGGCGATTGCTTATCTAAAATCAGGCTTCTGCGCTTGGCATGCGGGGATGGATGGGTGATCAAGGCGGGCGGAGGCGTACATGAGCCGCAGGATGCTCTTGATTTGCTTCAAGCGGGGGCTAACGCCATTATGCTTCATGGCGGCCTCGTGTTTGCGGGACCCGGGCTTCCGAAGCGTATAAACGAAGCCGTCATCTTCGAGCAGGTTAAGGATCAGCCGATAGAAGAGACGGCTTCTTTCTGGAGGCATTGGGGCTGGATGTGCCTGCTCGGCATCGGCATGATGCTTGGTGGCTTGTTATCCTGGATCATAGCCGCAACCACGGTGCTGCTGCCCTACGATTTGTCCTTCATCGGCATGTCATTAGAGGAGCTGCATCACATCAATCATCATTTGCTGCATTTTATGTCCCATGATCGAATCACGTTATCGGGTACGATGATTACGATAGGCATTTTATATTTTCAGTTGGCCAGGCACGGATTAAGGCACAGCCTGCATTGGTCTAGGACGGCGCTGCTCGCTTCAGGGATTGTCGGCTTTGCGAGCTTTTTCCTTTTTGTAGGGTACGGCTACTTTGACCCGCTGCACGCGATGGCTGCCGCAGTGCTATTGCCTATGTTCTTGCTTGCGATTCGGGGCAATCCTGACCGGGCATACCGCCTGCCAGTCAACGTACGAAACGACAGGCTATGGCGCAGGGCATTATGGGGACAGCTTTGCTTTGTGGCTCTAGGTTTTGCGCTTGCGATAGGCGGAATTACGATTTCAGCAGTGGGAATTTCAGAGGTTTTCGTTCGGACGGATCTCGTTTATTTGGATACGACTTCTATTGAGCTGGATGAATCGAATGCAAGATTGATTCCGTTGATAGCCCATGACAGAGCGGGGTTTGGCGGCGCGCTGCTCTGCGCGGCGATAGCTATACTTATCATGGCGTTATGGGGAATTCAGCAGGGCTCGCGCTGGTTATGGTGGACGCTGCTCCTTGCCGGGGCGCCGGGCTTCTATGCCGGCTTAAGCGTGCATCTGTCGATCGGCTATATTGATTTTTGGCATCTTTCGCCGGCTCTTTTTGCGCTTCTTCTTTATATACTCGGACTTATTTTGCTTTATCCCTATCTGATTCGTTTCCCAAAAGAGGATGCGGCTAGGTGACTAACATACAGGGAAAAGGAGGGGAAATAAAAAAAAGGAGCAGCATGCTGCTCCTTTTTTTAAAAATATAAGAAAGTATAAATTTTAAACTTATACGATGCTTATATTTCACTGCGAAACGAGCTTTTGCCGCCAAGGACAGCGTCAGCCGTTTACGCTTGTTACGAAATGATGAACTTTACGATTACGGCAACAGCGAAAATGACGGTCATAAAACCGAGCATTCCGCCAAAGCCGAATACGACATCCATCAAGTCATCGCGGGGCTCTTCGTTAAAATGCTCGCGCGGGTCTCTTACGTTTTCCATCGCCTACGTCCTCCTTGAAAAAGACCGATTGCTTCAATCACAACCTTGAGCGGTCGTCTATGTAGTATCGGTTTATTCAACTTATATTAGTATACCCAAACTGCCAAACAGTTGTAAAGCCAATAGAGGTGACAATTGTAAGACAAAATACGGTCATATTATGCTAAAATGTGTACAGAATCATTAGGCAGTCGGAGGCGAGAGCATGGATCAACAACATACGGAGCGGATGCAGGCGGAGCAGGAGCTTGCAGAGGCCAAGGAGACGATACGGAACAAACTAGCTTTGCTCCCCGATCAATCGGGCTGTTACCTTATGAAAAACAGCGAAGGCGTCATCATTTACGTAGGCAAGGCGAAGGTGCTCAAAAATCGCGTGCGTTCTTATTTCAATGGCAGCCACAACGGGAAAACGCAGCGGCTGGTATCTGAAATTCGCGACTTTGAATTCATTGTCACCTCCAGCAATATGGAAGCTCTTATTCTGGAATGCAATCTTATCAAACAATACCATCCGAGATATAACGTCCTGTTAAAGGATGACAAAACCTTTCCATACATCAAAATAACGAACGAGAAGCATCCGAAGCTTGAGGTCACCAGGCGCATCATCAAAGACAAAGGCAAGTATTTCGGCCCTTATCCTAACGCCTACGCGGCTCAGCAGACGAAGAAGCTGCTTGACCGTCTCTATCCTTTGCGAAAGTGCAAGACGCTGCCGGATAAGGTGTGCTTGTATTACCATCTCGGGCAATGTATCGCGCCCTGTGAATTTGATGTGGAGCAATCGGAGTATGACCGCATGATTCAAGAAATTTCGCGTTTTCTAAACGGCGGTCAGGATGTTGTGAAAATAGAGCTGCAGCGCAAGATGGAGGAAGCGGCAGAGAAGCTTGAATTCGAGCGGGCAAAGGAGCTTCGGGATCAGCTGGTTGCGATCGACGCCGTCATGGAGAAACAGAAAATTACGATGTCTGATGCGCTTGACCGCGATATCTTCGGCTTTGCTGTGGATAAGGGCTGGATGTGCGTCCAGATTCTTTATATGCGCCAGGGCAAGCTGATCGAAAGGCATGGGACGACTTTTCCGTACTACGGGGAAGCCTACGACGATTTCATGACGTTCGTGACGCAGTACTACAGCGATAATCCTGCATTGCCTAAACAGATCCTCCTGCCTGTGCCGCCGGAATATGAGCAAGCGGCAGCAGCAGAGGGCTCAGCGGCCGCAGAGGAAGCATCCTCGCATGCGGACGATGTTATTGCTTCCCTGCACAGCTGGCTGAAGGTTAAAGTACTAATGCCGCAGCGAGGACGCAAGAGCGAGGTCGTAACGATGGCGACGGACAACGCGAAGGTCATGTTGGACGAGAAATTCCGTCTCATCGAGCGGGACGAGGAGCGCAGCGTCAAAGCGTCGGAATCGTTAGCCGGCTGGCTCGGCCTTGAGGAAGTTCGCCGCATCGAAGCCTTCGATAACTCGAACATTCAAGGAACGAATCCCGTCTCGGCTATGGTCGTCTTTACGGATGGCAAACCAGACCGCAAGGAATACCGCAAATACAAGGTCAAGACCGTGAAGGGGCCTGACGATTACGAGACGATGCGTGAGGTCATACGCCGCCGTTACGAGCGCGTGCTTAAGGAGGAGATCACCCCTCCGGACTTAATCGTTGTCGATGGGGGCAAGGGTCAAATCTCGGCGGCGCTGGACGTACTCGAGAATGAGCTTGGATTATTCATTCCCGTGTGCGGACTCGTGAAGGATGCGAAGCATAAGACGGCGCAGCTCATGACCGGCGATCCGGCGGAGATTGTCCCTTTGCCGCGCGACAGCCAGGAATTTTATTTGCTGCAGCGCATCCAAGACGAGGTGCATCGCTTTGCGATTACGTTTCACCGCGAGCAGCGGGCCAAATCCATGGTTGAATCGAAGCTTGATTCGATCCCGGGCATTGGCGAGAAGCGCCGTAAGCTGCTTCTGAAGCATTTTGGTTCCATCAAAAAAATAAAAGAGGCCTCAGTCGAAGACTTTCGGCCTCTGTCTATTGGAGATAAATTAGCTTCGCAAATTATAGCTGCTCTAGGGGAGGAGTCGTCGTAAATGACGGCTTCTTTTCTTTTTTGCGGCTGAAATATTTGAGAGCAAACGCAATGATCACGGGAAGCACCGAGAAAAAGATAGCCGAGATGATATTGGGCGCCGTTCCGATCGTAAGCAAGGACATGCCAACCGCTACGCTGTTAAAGATCGCATGGGTGAACATTGCCGTAATGAACCCGTATCTGACGAAAATAAAGCTGAATAGAAGGCCGATTATCATCAGCTCGATCAATCTCGTCGAGGACGGGTAGAATGGGTACATCACATGCCCAAGCGCCCAGAACAAGGTCGGAAACAGCGCTGCGGCAAATGTGTTTTTGAACCATCTGCGGAATAATCCGATGCCGAAGAAGCGGAAAACGGCTTCCTCCGAAATCGCTGCAGCCCAAGCGAGTACGGGCATTAGCCATAGAATGCCCATATTGTAAGGCGATTGGGTAACATCAGACGTATCCCAAGTACCGATCGTCAATCGGAGCGCAATGAAGATCACCGATTGAATGGCAAACAAAATAACGGCGAATAAATAAGCGAGCCCGACGCTCCGCCATACATAATCCCCATACCCCTTCTGACCGAATCGCGGCCATAAGGCACGGCCTTGGGCTTTCCAGAGGCCATCGCCGGCCACGATCGAGATGTAAATGGACCCGGCCATCGGGATGGTGAGCAGCACTGTGAAAATGGCGGTAAACAGAACCGCTTGCCCGGCAAGCTCGTTTTCGCCTAACGTTGCCCGAATGCCGTCTAGTACGTTTAAGTTCATAATAATGTAAGTGATAAAATAAACGACGGTCAAAATAATGCCGTATTTAAATGATGTGAATTTTCGATACAGCACGGCATAAATTATGGCTAGAACGAAGAGAACAAAGCTCATGAACATATAGCCGAAGCCGGTAAGGAACTCCGCCCATTTATCTTGTTTCTTCACATATTTGATATAGTCTGCGGGGGCAGCGAAGGCTGGCTTGTATTTGGTGATCATGTTTTTGCCATCTAAGTTCTGCGCATAGATATCGATATTAAGCGCAGCTTCTTCGATCACGTAACCGGCAGGCGCTTCGCCGTGCCACTCACCTTTTTCATCGATGCTGCTTTCCTTAAATGCGGCGCCGCCGAAGCTTTGCGTGTTTAGAAAAGCGGCGACTTCGTTATTCATATCGGTGTCAGACAGCCCTGGTCCGTCAATAAGAAAGTTCCAGGCAACGATTTTTTCGCTTTGCATATGTACGTAAACGAAGCCGCTTCGACCGTCCGTAAATTTCAAATCGACCTGGAACGTATCCGTAGGGAAGCTCTGATCGTATTTATCGGTATACGTGTTGACCAGTTTATGTTTGTTTAAGTAGCCGTTTATCAATTTATCGGTTTGATGCACCGCTTTGGCCGATTTCACCTCTAGGCCTGTGTGTTTCTCGGCGAAAGAAGAAGCGCGATCCTCCGCAACTGATTTTGCAATAACTTTTGTGTTTAATTCGCCAGTAACGATGGATGCGATCATTGGGCCTACTTCAACTGAAACATAAATGAGGAAGCAAGCAATTGCTGCCCACAGAAAACGTTTCCATTCGTTTGGCTTGATTGAATCAATCATGGGTTCACCTCAACAGTCCTTTTAATGAATAACTTATTCCATTACCTTAACATATAAATCCCTGAATTATCCAATGAAAAAGCATGTCTGCTATCAAAAGAATGCGAAATAACGATATCCGGCAAGCCTGATGCTTGCTGCTTCATCGCGATGCCCTTATTTGGCCTTAAATCGTCTTGTTTGTCCCAAACATCCCCTTTATATCGTGACTGCTTTGGGATTATAATCGTTAACGTCATACAAATCGCATAGCAAAGCCGAATTTCCTATGGAAAACGGGGGAACCATAAAGCTGTCATCGTAGAATCAGATTCAAGCGAATCGATTCTTATTTGGCGGCATGGGGTGAATTTTAGCGGTGAAGCATCGACTTCCGCCGCCGAATAGGGCTGCCTGTCCAGGCCCGAATCCGTCAGCTAACCTCGTAGGCAACCTGGAACAGGACTCATCGCACAGAGCACTTGAGTTTCAGTGCTTTTTTTTATGCTTATATATAGATAATGCATGGTTATGACTTAACGCAGAAGAAGGTTGAATGAAGATGGATTGGAACGTGTTGAAATGGTCCCCACCGCGGATATTGGTCAGCGGGTTTGCGCTTATTATAGTGCTGGGCGCATTATTATTATCCATGCCGTTTGCCTCGGCGAGCGGGGAAAGGCTCCCTTTTCTGGACGCATTGTTTACGGCTACTTCGGCCACCTGCGTAACGGGGCTGGTTGTCGTAGATACGGGGACTTATTTTTCGGTCGCGGGCCAGGTTATATTAATGTGCCTGTTTCAACTGGGCGGTCTCGGCTTTATGACAATGGCAACGCTTGTCGCTCTCGTGCTGCGCAAGAAAATTTCGTTGCGCGAGCGGTTATTGCTGCAGGAGGCGATGAATCAATCAAGCATGGAAGGGATCGTCAGGCTGATCAGGCGGGTGATCGGGTATTCATTAGTTATCGAACTTATCGGCTTTATCTTGTTTTCTTTTAGGTTTGCATTCGATATGCCTATAGGAAAGGCGTTATTTTTCGGCGCATTCCACGCCGTGTCCTTATTCAATAACGCCGGATTTGATATTTTCGGAGGATACCGCAGCCTTACGCTTTATGTAGAAGATCCGATCGTCAATATTACGGCTATGCTGCTTATCATAACGGGAGGCCTGGGCTTCGTCGTGATGTCTGATCTAATGGAATTCCGCAAAAACCAAAAACTATCGCTGCACAGCAAGGTCGTTCTTTCCATGACGGGAACGTTAATTGCCGTAGGTACAATCGTTATTTTTGTTTTTGAGTTTTCGAATACGAAGACGCTGGCTTCATTGGACTGGAGCGGTAAAATTTGGTCCTCGTTTTTTCAGTCCGTCACGCCAAGGACTGCCGGAGCCAATACGCTCGACTATACGGCACTTCGTCAGGCTACCGTGTTTTTTACGATTATATTGATGTTCATCGGTGCATCCCCCGGTTCAACGGGAGGCGGTATCAAGACCACCACCTTTACGACTTTGGTTGGTGCAGTAATCGCGATGATTCGCGGACGCGAGGATATCGTCTTCTTTCGGTACCGGCTTGGCAAAGACAGGATATTCAAAGCGCTCACCATTACTTTAATATCACTGGGTCTCGTCATTATTGTAACGATGGTCTTATCGATGACCGAGGATCAGGCCTTTTTAAAGCTGTTGTTCGAAGCGACCTCAGCTTTCGGTACGGTAGGTTTATCCGTTGGCGTTACGCCAGAGCTCAGCAATGTGGGGAAAATAGTCATTGCATTTACGATGTTTGCCGGCCGGCTTGGTCCATTGACGCTTGCTTATGCGTTAGGGCCCCGTACGGAAAAAGAATTATACCGGCATCCTGAAGGCAAAATTACGATTGGATAGGAGACATACGCAAGTGGGAATAAAAAAGAAGCAGTTTGTCATTATTGGATTAGGTCGATTTGGCTCGAGCCTTGGACAAGAGCTCGTTGAGCTCGGTCATGAGGTGCTCGGCATTGACAAAGATGAGGAGGCCGTTCAGGACATGAGCGGCGTGCTTACTTATGCCGTAACGGCAGATTGCACAGATGAGGAGACTCTTCGTTCGCTCGGCGTACGGAACTTTGACTGCGGAGTCGTCGCCATTGGCGATGACATTCAATCCAGTATTTTGACGACAATTCTGCTTAAGGACCTAGGCGTGAAGCAGGTTGTAGCCAAAGCGATGAGCGAGCTTCATGGCCGCGTGCTTGAGAAAATAGGCGTGGACCGCGTCGTCTATCCGGAGAGAGATATGGGAATCCGGGTTGCGCACCAGCTCGTATCGCCAAACCTGCTCGATTATATCGAACTGTCCAAGGAATATACGATCGCGGAGCTTGCGGTGCCTCAATGCCTGGACGGTAAATCGCTGCATGATTTAAATCCGCGCGCAAGGTTCGGCTGCAGTATCGTAGCCATCAATAAACCAAACGGCATTATTATTGCTCCTACGGCAACAGACGTGCTTGCTTTGCGGGATGTTATGGTTATTATTGGAACTAATGAGCAAATCGAAGACTTTGAAGCCACGGTCATCCGTTAAGGAGCCAAAGGAAACGGAAGTGAGAGGCATTTGGAAACCGCAGCAACACCCGTCATTCATCATTTGCTTATATTGCTTATACTCATTGTAATTGCCGGTATGCTGGCAGGCCGCGCAGCGCTCCAGCTTCGCATTCCCGATGTGGCTGCATTTATTATAGTAGGAATGCTGCTGGGACAAGGCTTGCACTGGATAAATGAATCGAGCTCTTCCTTGATTAACCAGCTTGTTCTCATCGTAGGCTCAACCGTTATATTATTCGATGGAGGGCGCAATATCAGTCTAACCGGGTTAAGGAAAGTGAAATGGACGGTCGCGTTGCTGAGCGTCCCCGGCGTGCTGATAACCGTTGCGGTCGTAGGCACGGCTATCCATCTTATTTTCGGACTGGAATGGCTGTATGCGCTTCTAGCAGCTTCAGTTATTGCCTCGACGGATCCGGCTTCCATTATTCCGGTGTTCCGGCAGGTTTCCATTCGGAAGAAGGTACGGGAAACCGTAGAAAGCGAGTCGGCCTTTAATGATGCGACCGGTTCCATTATTACCTTTGCTTTAATCGCCGCGATAACAGGGAAATCGGCGTTAGAGGCCGGCCCTTTGCTTTACGAATTCGCTTATACGGCATTCGGGGGCATTGCTTTAGGTTTATTGATTGGGGCTTTCTCCGTATTCATTGTGGCTCATCTGAAGCTGGGCATCCTGCGGGACTATACAACCATCGCCATGCTGGCAACGGCTTTAGCCGCGTATTTGTTTGGCGATTTATTGCATGTGAGCGGATTTATGGCTACCTTTGTAGCGGGACTGATATGGGGAAATCCTCGGCTGCTGAAGCTGCAGCTGGATGAAAAAGAATCGGAAATCGTCCATTTCTCCGACAATGTGACGGTGATGCTGCGAATGCTCATATTTGTGCTTCTCGGCAGCCAAGTGGATATTGCTCTGCTGCTCGAATATGGCTGGCAAAGCATCGCGGTCGTATTGGTGCTTATGCTTATCGCGCGCCCGATTACGGTTCTGGTTTGCAGCTTGCCTGACCGGAAGGCAGCCTGGCAAAAAAATGAGCTGGTATTTATGATGTGGGTGAGAGAGACCGGCGTAATCCCAGCTGTTTTATCCGGTATGATCACGAGCGCCGGCATACAGTATGCGGATAAAATCGCTTCAATTACCTTAATGGCAATCCTTGTGACGGTACTGCTACAAGCGAGCACGACCGCGTTTCTGGCGAAAAAGCTCGGCATGGATTCGGAAGCTTAATATTGGAAATGCTGAAGGACAACGGCCTCTTTAGAGGCTGATGTCCTTTTTTGTAGGGAAGCGTGCGGCAAGCTCGTTAATCCAAAGCCGAACGGAAGGACTTAACGCGGCGGAATCGGCATGAATGAGCGAGGTTGTCCGCTTCGTATCCTCAAGTTCGCGAATGGGAATGACGGCGAGATCGTTGTCTTCAAGCAGCTGATTGCGCATATAGGATTGCGGCAGCAGCGTTGCTGCCCTGCAGGTATGAAGCAAGCGCAAAATCGCTTCAAACGAATCGATTTCCATCCGCACATCCGGCTGAAGATGGTACTTGTCGAAAAGCTCATCGGTAAGCAGACGGTACCAGGTGCCTTTGGAGAACAAGATCATCGGCATGCCGGTCAAGTCTTGGATGCCTAATGCTCCTTTGTCGGTAATGACCTGATTGCGCGGCAGCACCAGCGATAAATGATCCTCGAACAAAGGTATGCAGCGGAGCGTAGAATCCTCGATGCTGGAGGCTACGATCCCAATATCCGCTTTATGGTCGCGAACAAGCGATACAATTTCATGGGTTTTGCCTGTTACCGCTTTAATATCGATTTCTGGATGAGCCGACGTCAGCCTTTGGATCAAATCAGGCAGCGTCGTTTGCAGAGTCGTTAGACTTGCTCCTATCGTCAGCGTGGTATGTCCCGTGGATGTGAATTCCGATAAAGTTTGCAAATATTTGCGATGAAGCTGGCGCAGCTCAAGGGCATATTCATAGGTGAGCTGCCCGATCCGCGTGAGCTCGAGCCGTTTGCCGATCCGCCGAAACAACGGCGAACCGAGCTCCTGCTCGAGCTTGGCTATTTTGCGGGAGAGCGCCGGCTGGGACAAATTGAGCAATACCGATGCCTTATTCATGCTGGACTGCTCGACGATAACGGTGAAGACATGCATCTCTTCATTCATGAAAGATACTCCTTATGTCATTTTGTTATAAGAAATTATAAAAAATAAGCAATTCCATTATAAGATGAAAAGGAGTAGGATGGGAAGTGTGGCTAATATGTGTCGACTTTTGTTGACGGAGGTACATGCTGGGGTTACAATGTAGAATGATTTGCCAAGCGTAACAAGCTGATGCCAGCCCTCGGCGGCACAGCGCTTCATTTGCGCTGAAATATAAGCAATGTATAAAGGAATATCCGATACATTCTTATATTTTAAAAAAAAGCATGCTAGCACTCACAGTTTTGAAAGGAGAAGGAATGACATGAAAGGAAACTCGTATTTCTCGCGCAAGCTTCACTCGCTTCTCGGGATCATTCCGCTCGGCGGTTTTATCGTCGTGCATGGTCTGACCAACTACCAGGCGTTTGAACGCGGACCTGAAGGCTTCGACAAAGGCGTACATTTGATCAACAGCTTGCCAGTGCTGCCGCTGCTCGAGATTTTCGGCATTTACCTCCCGCTATTGTTTCATGGTATTTACGGCTTATACGTCGCTTACCAATCGAACACGAATACGGGACGCTTCAAATATGGACGGAACTGGGCGTTTACTGCACAGAGGGTTACAGGGGTAATTACCTTTGTATTCGTCTTCTGGCATGTATTCCAGACTCGGATCCAAGTCTATCTAGGCAACATCACGCATGAAGAGCTGGGCTCGACGATGAATCATATTGCGAGCAGCCCCGCGTATTTTGTGCTTTATGTTATCGGCGTGCTTGCAGCCGTATTCCACTTCAGCAACGGACTCTGGGCATTTCTGATCAGCTGGGGCATTACGATCGGCCCGAAAGCACAGCGTATTTCTTCTTACATTTGCATGGGCGTTTTTGTTATTGTATCCGCTTTGTTTATTCTTTCACTTATCGCATTTACCGGCGACGAATTTAAAGAAGCTGCAAGTGCGGCATTGGCATTTACGAATATCGGTTAGTTTGTAGACAAGGAGCGAAGCGTTATGGCTAAAAATAAAATTATCATCGTTGGCGGCGGTCTTGCCGGCTTGATGGCTACCATCAAAGCGGCAGAAGCCGGCGTACACGTTGATCTGTTTTCACTGGTACCGGTCAAACGTTCCCACTCAGTATGCGCACAGGGCGGCATTAACGGCGCTGTTAATACAAAAGGAGAAGGCGATTCTCCGTGGGAGCATTTCGACGATACCGTTTACGGCGGGGATTTCCTCGCAAATCAGCCGCCTGTTAAAGCAATGTGCGACGCGGCGCCAGGCATTATCCACCTAATGGACCGTATGGGCGTTATGTTTAGCCGTACTGCCGAAGGTTTGCTCGACTTCCGTCGTTTCGGCGGCACGAAGCATTCCCGTACAGCTTTCGCGGGCGCGACGACTGGACAGCAGCTTCTCTATGCGCTGGACGAGCAAGTACGCCGCTGGGAAGCAGCGGGACTGGTCAACAAATACGAGCACTGGGAATTCCTTGGCGCAGTCGTTGACGACGACGGCATTTGCCGCGGGGTATCGGCGCAGGATTTACGCTCGATGGAAGTGCACACGGTTCGTGCGGATGCGGTTATTCTTGCATCAGGCGGTCCCGGCATTATTTTCGGCAAGACAACAAACTCGGTTATCAATACAGGTACGGCTGCCAGCGCGGTGTATCAGCAAGGCGTTAACTACGCGAACGGCGAATTCATTCAAATTCACCCGACTGCGATTCCGGGAGACGACAAGCTGCGCTTGATGTCCGAATCGGCGCGCGGTGAAGGCGGACGGATCTGGACTTACAAAGACGGCAAGCCTTGGTACTTCCTTGAGGAAAAATATCCGGCTTACGGAAATCTGGTGCCGCGTGATATTGCAACGCGTGAAATTTTCAGCGTGTGTGTCGATCAGAAGCTCGGCATCAATCAGGAAAACATGGTTTACCTTGATCTGTCCCATAAAGATCCGAAGGAGCTCGATGTGAAGCTCGGCGGCATCATTGAAATTTATGAGAAGTTCATGGGCGATGACCCGCGCAAAATTCCAATGAAAATCTTCCCTGCGGTTCATTATTCAATGGGCGGCATGTGGGTCGATTACAACCAAATGACGAACATTCCCGGCTTGTTCGCTGCCGGCGAGTGCGAGTATCAATATCACGGCGCAAACCGTCTCGGCGCAAACTCGCTGCTATCGGCCATTTACGGCGGTATGGTGGCTGGACCGAAGGCCGTGGAATATATCAAAGGCTTGAAAAAATCAGCTGAAGATGTTGCTTCCTCCGTATTTGATCGCGAGAACAAGCGCCAAACGGATAAATACAACAGCATCATCAACATGAACGGCAACGAGAATGCTTATGTCATTCACAAAGAGCTTGGCGAATGGATGACTAACAACATGACCGTTGTACGCTTTAACGATAAGCTGGAGCAAACGATCCACAAGATCAAAGAGCTGAAACAGCGTTATGCGAATATCAATATTAATGATACGGCGCAGTGGAACAACGCGGGCGTGGCATTCACTCGTCAGCTTTGGAACATGCTTGAGCTGTCTGAAGCCATGACGCTTGGCGGATTGCTGCGCAACGAGAGCCGCGGAGCACATTACAAGCCGGATTTCCCGGATCGCGACGACGATCAATTCATGAAATCGACGATTGCGAAATGGACGAAGGAAGGTCCGCAAATTTCGTACGAGGACATCGATGTGAGCTTGATCAAGCCTCGTAAACGTGATTACTCGAGCGACAAGAAGAAAGGAGAATAATGATGGCTGAAACGACTGTAGCTACAAAATCGGTTAAGTTTATCATCACGCGCCAAGACACTCCTGATTCAAAGCCTTATACGGAAGAGTTCGAAATTCCTTACCGCGCGAATATGAACGTAATCAGCGGTTTGATGGAAATTCAGCGTAATCCGAAGAAAGCTGACGGCGCAAGCACGGCACCTGTATGCTGGGATTCAAATTGCTTGGAAGAAGTATGCGGTGCCTGCTCGATGGTCATCAACGGCAAGCCGCGTCAAGCATGCAGCGCGCTGGTTGATAAGCTGGAGCAGCCGATTCGCCTTGAACCGATGAGCACATTCCCGGTTGTCCGTGACCTTGTCATTAACCGTGAACGTATGTTTGGCGCTCTAAAACGCGTTAAGGCATGGATTCCGATTGACGGTACTTACGATTTAGGTCCTGGTCCTCGGATGGCGGAAACGAAGCGTCAATGGGCCTACGAGCTATCCAAATGCATGACCTGCGGCGTTTGCCTCGAAGCTTGCCCTAACGTAAACGACCGGAACAGCTTTGTCGGTCCTGCAGCCATTTCGCAGGTTCGTTTGTTTAACGCTCATCCAACAGGTGAGATGAACAAAGAAGAACGTCTGGATGCGCTTATGACTGACGGCGGTATCGAAGGCTGCGGCAACTCGCAAAACTGTGTTCGCGCATGTCCGAAAGGCATTCCGCTTACGACTTCAATTGCCGCAATCAACAAGGATACGACAAAACATCTATTCAAGAAATGGCTCGGCATGTAGGAAGAGCCAGTTGTGGAAGCCCTCGATTTTTCGAGGGCTTCTTTTTTTGAGAACATGATATTGATTATTATTATCAATGATAGTGGATCAGCAATCCTTTGTCAATTGCGTCAGGGAAAGGATGAGAGTAATGAAATCTCAACAGCCGTGCCCGAATAGGAGTGAAATTCGCGTTCGGATCCACGAGGTGAAAATAAAAAAAACCGCCTCAGCGGTTTCTTAATTTACATCCATTGTTCTCCCCATTTTTGAATGGACTCAATGACTGGCTCCAGCTCGCGGCCTTTGCCGGTTAGCTCGTACTCAATGCGTACGGGCATTTCAGGATATACCTGACGTTTAATAATCGTTATCGTTTCCAGTTCTTTCATCCGGTCCGTTAGCATTTTGTCGCTCATCTCGGGAATCTGTTCTTTGATCTCTTTGAACCGCTTAGGTCCTCCGAGCAAAACCCGAATAATTCTGCCAGTCCACTTCTTACCTAATATGTCGGCAGCGGCTTCATACTTTGGGCACATTGTCGAATAATCCAACCGTATCACCCCGCTTTTTGTAATACTATTGTAGCATATGAACAAACTAAAAGTAAGTTCATTTGAGTGGGAATAGGTGTTATTTCAAAAATATATATTTACTATATAAAAGTTAGGATACAAGGGAAGGCATACGCCATTCCTTATAATCGGATTATGATTAAACCGAGGATGGTGCAGCCAAAGGCTGTCCACTGCACAAACGTCAGCTTTTCTTTGTAATACAGAATGGCTCCGGCCGCAACTACGAGGCTGTTCGTTGCAAAGATAGGCGCTGCCAGATTCGCTTGGCCCGTGGCAAGCGCCATCGCATAAAGCTGCAGTCCGCCGTATGAGAATAGACCGGCAACGATGCCTAACCATAGTCCGGTTCGTTCTGCATTTCGGGATACGGGAGCGTTGGACGGAACTAGAAACCAGCATAGCGAAACGGCATAAGCTATAAACAAAATCGGCGCACTGGGGAATCCCATCTCCTCGGTCACCTTGAGACCGCCATTTCGGAGGGCGAACATGATGATCGCGGTACCTACGAGCAGGAACCACCTCTTTTCCGTTATGGTAAGCGGTTCCTTCCGTTTATGGGCAATGAAGATGACCGCGAGCAGAAGCAGTGAAATGCCAACGGCCTCGGAAGCGCTTAACGGCTCTTGGTACCACCAAGTGGCCATCGCGACGACCAAGATGATATTCATGTTCGTCAGCGGGGAGGTCAAGCTCGCCGGCCCAAAATGCAAGGCTTTCATAAACAAGGCATTTCCCCAAGCGGAGCCGGCGCCTATAATCAAACCAGCAATCCATATGTGAGGATCGGAAAGCCGATCGAGTGTTCCTTCAAGCGCGGCATGTACGCCAAAGCCGAGCGTTCCGGATGCGTATAGTCCAAGCAGAAGCGTTTTGGTTGAGCCGCCGCGCATTTGCGAGACCTTCATCCACCAGCCTGCTAGTCCAAATAAAATAGCGCTGCTGATGGCGGTAATGAGCCACATGGATGTTCAACCCCTCAAATTTGTTACACAATTGAAATAGTTCTGTTATCGTCTCATTACATTAATGGGCTATTATAATAAACAAGACCCCCTTTTTTAATATATTACTTGGGACCTGCAGCGTGCAGGTCCACTTTTTTTGTCCGCATGCCTGCTTATATCGGTACGATGACCTGCTGGCGCTTGCGGTAATAAACCCAATGCTTAAAGCCGATTTCCTTCAGTCGTTGCTCCACAAGCTCCCATTCATCGCCTACTCTGCTTGGCAGATGGGCATCCGATCCGAAGGTCACATTCACGCCAAAATGGAGCGCGCGCTCCAGGATCGCATCAGACGGGTACCAGCCGCCTACATACTTTGTGCTGCCGGATGTGTTGATCTCGATGGAAACTCCGCATTCCGCGATGGTCTGCAGCGTATCGTCGATTTCAGTTTGCGCCGGAATGTCGGAGAATGCAGGGTAATAACCTTTCATCGCGTCAATGTGGCCCAAAATATCGAACATGCCGCTGCGCGCGGATTGTTTAATAAGATCATAATAGCTCCGCTTCACTTCGATATGCTGCTCTTCATTTAAATTTTTCCATCGGTTCCGGTTAAAAATGCTCACCTCGCCTACTTGATGCACCGACCCGATTAAATAGTCGAAGGGTACGCCTTCGTAAGCTTTTTTATAACTCTCGATGTACTGGGGGAAGAAGTCGGATTCCATGCCAAGCAAAACCTCGATCTTGCCTGCGTATTTCTCCTTTAAACGAAGCACCTCTTGCACGTAGTTAGCGAAATCGCTCCTTGCCATTGCGATGCCCGGCGAAGGTTGATCCTCTTTATGGTAGAAATAGGGGGAATGGTCTGAGATGCCGATAACCTGAAGCCCGGCTTCAAGGCCTGCAAGGATATAATCTTCGATTGTTCCGTTCGCGTGGCCGCATCTCACATGATGGGTATGTAAATCGAATTTCATTTGTATTCTCTCCTTGTCGGGTTTCTGGAATGGGATGCTGGGATGCTGTTTATTCGCTGCTAATAAATTGATGCTCGGGCATGCCCTTTAAGTCGCTAAGAAATTGCTGCATTGCAGTATTGATGTAACGTCCGGATTTATAGACGACACCGACGGGATGGCTCATATCCAGCTCGTTTACTTTAATCATCTTTAGAGTACCCAGCCGCACCTCGTTCGCAATGGAAAGTTTTGAAACGACTGCAGCGCCCAAATTGATCTCTACCATGCGCTTTACTTCCTCGCTGCTCGAGACCTCCATGACGATATTCGGTTGTATGCCGTATTTGCGGAATATTTGATCGATGAATTTGCGGCCAAGCGTATCCGGAGCCAGCATGATCATCGGAATGTCCTTGAGTGTATCAAAGGTCGTATGCACAAGCTTGCTCATGGGATGAGATGGGGATACGACGAGCTCGAATGTATCGTAATAAAGAACGGAGGAGGTTACGTTCGGATTTTTTTCGGTAAGGTATGTAATTCCGATATCGACGGAGCCGTTCTCGACGCTGGTCATAACCTGGGATGATGGCATGGAATGTATCGTTGTTTTGATTAGCGGAAATTGATTTTGAAAATAGGATAGCACGCGCGGCAAAATTTGGATGGCGATGGATGAAGTCGTTCCAAGAAGAATATGGCCCTGCGGCGTTAAATTCAAATCGGACAGCTTATGCTTAAGCTCTTCCACAATCGTAAGGATTTGTTCGGCATGATCTAGAAATACTTGTCCATGATCCGTTAAAGTGACTGGCTGATTACGGTCGATGAGAACCGTCTTGAACTCATCCTCAAGGCTTTTGATTTGCGCCGATACGGCAGGCTGGGTTAAATTCAGCAGCTCGCCGGCTTTCCGGAAGCTCATCGTTTTGGATATCGTTAGGAGTGTTTCAAGCTGACTAATGTTCACGTCAATCCCCCTTTCAAAGGAATAAAATGTTCAAATATGTATTTTCTTATTATAAAGGATAGAAGTATCATCGGCAAAAAAGGACCGCGGCGCTTCAGGCTTGATGGCCGTTGCGCTTGCAGTCCTTCTGAACCTATCCATTTTCGGCCCGTTACAGCCATTCCTTCTTGCGGAAAATGAAGAACATGCTAATTCCGAGCAGCAGCATAATGCCCAGCAAAATGTAGGAACCGAGGCGGAGATGAAGACCCGGTATGAAATCAAAGTTCATTCCGTATATTCCCGTAATAAAGGTGAGCGGCATGAATATCGTCGTAATCGCGGTAAACACGCGCATTATTTCATTCGCGCGGTTCGATACGCTGGACTGGTAGGCTTCGCGCAAGTTGCCCATGAGATCGCGGTACGTATCGAAGGATTCGGCAATTTTGAGCGCATTCTCATAAATATCGCTAAAATATTTTTGCAGCTGATCGTCGATTAGTTTTAGGTCCTTTTTATTAAGGGTAGCAATAACGTCGCGCTGCGGTCCAAGAACCTTCTTCAGCCACAAGATTTCACCGCGCAAACCGATGATTTCGTTTAAATGCGATTTTTTGGTATGCATCAAAATATCTTCTTCGAGCGCTTCGATCCGGTTATCGATCCGGTCGCCGACGAGAAAATAGTTATCGACGACAATGTCGACGAGATGGTACAAGAAATAATCGGGACGGCTCACCTCTTGCTCCCACAGCACCGGCTTTAACGAACGGAGCTCATTAATTTTCTGTTTCGTGACGGTTATAATAAAGTGGCGGCCAAGAAAAATATTGAGCGCCCTTAGAAAAATTTCTTCGTCATCGAAACGAATGCTGTTAATCACGATAAAATAATGGCTTTCATAAATTTCGATTTTCGGACGCTGCTCTTCTTCGCTGAGGCAGTCCTCGACAGCCAGATCATGCATGCTGAACAGCGGCTGGAGAACGGCGAGATCCTCCACGTCAGCGTCAATCCAGTAAAAACCCTCTTTGGAGGGAACTAAAGTTTCGTTAATATCATCTATAGTCGTAAAAATGCCATTGCTTACGAGACGTATTTTCATCCGGAGTTACTCCTTTCTTTCGTTAGAGGAAACTGCCGGCTGAATTGGACTTGGCCGGCAGTAACCGTATTCGATCGTTTTCAGGCTTCGGTCTGTCGCCTTCCATGTCCGTTTGCACCCCTTTATTAATGGAATAAATGAAATAATTCTTGTCTAGTATACTCCCGCATCTGCTTTACATTCAAGCACAAAAACAATGGATTTCAGGGGGATATCTTCAGGATATGCAAAGGAGCTTCTTGACGCGATTAACAGAATGCATTAAAGTTGAAAGTGAAATGTAACCGCGGAAAATTGAATAGACTACTTTCTTATCAAGAGCAGGCGGAGGGACTAGCCCGATGAAGCCCGGCAACCGGCGTGAAAAACGCACGGTGCTAATTCTTGCGGAGACATTTATGTTTCTGAGAGATGAGAGAGGCGGATGGCTTATTTACTGAGCATACGACCTTTTCTCACAGCAGAAAGGGTCTTTTTCATGTTCAAGCGGTCATACTGCCTAATAAGGAGTGAAAACCATGCCTATTAAAGTACCAGACAATTTACCGGCAAAAGAAATTTTGAACAACGAGAACATCTTTGTTATGGATGAAAGCATCGCCTATCATCAAGATATCAGGCCGCTCCGGATCGCCATCCTTAACTTAATGCCGACGAAAGAGACGACCGAAACGCAGCTGCTGAGACTCATCGGCAATACGCCGCTTCAGGTTGAGGTCGTACTGCTGCATCCGAAGACGCATACTTCAAAAAACACTTCGGCCGAGCATTTGGAATCCTTTTACAAAACGTTCGATGAGATTTCCCATGAATATTACGACGGGCTCATCATTACGGGAGCACCGGTAGAGCATATGCCTTTCGAGGACGTGAACTACTGGGAGGAATTAAAGGAGATCATGGATTGGAGCGCAAGACGCGTAACTTCCACCTTCCACATCTGTTGGGCGGCACAGGCGGGGCTTTACCACCATTTCAACGTGCCGAAATATAACTTGGACAGCAAAATGTTCGGCGTCTATCCGCATACCGTCGAGAAACGCAACGTAAATTTGCTTCGCGGCTTCGATGAAATGTTTTTTGTGCCGCAGTCGCGCCATACGGAGGTTCGAAGAGAGGATATCGATTCGATCGATTCACTGGACATTTTATCGGAATCACCGGATTCCGGCGTATATATTGTTGCTTCGAAGGACGGCAAACAAATATTCGTTACGGGACATTCCGAATACGATCCGACATCGCTCAAGTTTGAATACGACCGTGACCAAGCCAAAGGGCTTCGCATAGACGTGCCGAAAAACTATTTCCCGGGAGATAATCCCGCAAATTTGCCGCGGTCAACCTGGCGCGCCCATGCCAACCTGTTATTTTCAAATTGGCTTAACTATTATGTATACCAGCAAACACCGTTTGATTTGGGTGGGGGCATTTAATAATAAAAAAGGAGTGCTAATTTACAATGAAGATTGAAAGCCATTTAGCTCAAATAGGATCGGTTAAAGAGCCTGTCACCGGCGCAATAAGCTTTCCCGTATATCAAGCAACAGCATTTCGTCACCCTAAGCTCGGACAAAGCACGGGATTCGATTATGCGCGGACAAAAAGCCCGACTCGAGCAGTGCTTGAGGAAGCGGCCGCGCAATTAGAATCTGGCGATGCGGCGTTTGCCTGCAGCTCCGGCATGGCCGCTTTGCAAACGATTTTTGCATTGTTCAGCCAAGGCGACCATTTGATCGTATCGCTTGATTTGTACGGCGGTACATATCGCCTGCTTGAGCGGATTATGTCTAGATTCGGCGTGACTGCGTCTTATGTAGATACAAACGATATCGATGCCATGGCGACGCTGTGGACGCCAAACACGAAAGCGGTGCTGATTGAAACGCCGACGAACCCGCTCATGATGATAACCGATATTGAACGCGTAGCGGCATGGGCGAAGTCGAAGGGCTTGCTCACGATTGTCGACAATACGCTGCTTACACCGTTCTTCCAGCGTCCTATCGAGCTTGGCGCTGACATTATCATTCACAGTGCCACCAAATATTTGGGCGGCCACAATGATGTGCTGGCAGGTCTCATCGTAACGAAGGGCAAAGAGCTGTCCGACGAAATGGCATTCCTTCACAATTCGATCGGCGCGGTGCTTGGACCTCAGGATTCCTGGCTGCTCATGAGAGGGATGAAGACGCTGGCGCTTCGCATGGAGCGCCATCAGTACAATGCGACAACCATTTCGAACTATTTGCTTGAGCACCCGGCTGTCGAGGATGTTTATTATCCTGCTCTGCCGCATCATCCCGGCCATGAAATTCAGAACAGGCAATCATCGGGCAATACGGGGATCTTCTCATTCCGTCTCAAGGATGCCCGTTATATCGAACCGATTCTCCGCCACATCAAGCTCATTGCTTTTGCGGAAAGCCTTGGCGGCGTAGAATCGTTAATGACTTACCCGGCCGTTCAAACGCATGCGGATATTCCGCTTGAAATCCGTCAAGCTATTGGCGTGGATGACCGCCTGCTTCGTTTCTCTGTCGGTATTGAGCATGCGGATGATTTAATCGCTGATCTTGCGCAGGCGCTGGAAGCCGCAAAACGCGAGATCGAGGAGGTTCAATAACCGATGAGCAACGAGACAAACAATAAGAAACCTCAGGATCGGCGTTTTGCGACCAAGCTGCTGCATTTTGGCGCTGAGATCGATGAACAGACTGGCGCTTCAAGCGTGCCGATTTTTCAAGCGTCAACGTTCCATCACCATGATATTTTCGAGCCGCCGCAATATGATTACAGCCGTTCCGGCAATCCAACCCGTCAAGCGCTCGAGGATTATATCGCTCTGCTTGAAGGCGGAGCACGCGGCTTCGCATTTGCCTCGGGCATGGCTGCGATCTCGACGACGTTCCTGCTGCTATCTCAAGGGGAGCATGTTATCGTAACGGAGGATGTATACGGCGGAACGTACCGCTTGCTTACATCGATTTTGGACCGACTAGGCATTGAATCCACTTTTGTGGACATGACCGATTTTGAAGCGGTTAAAGCGGCGCTTAAGCCGAATACGAAAGCGGTCTTTATGGAGACGCCTTCGAATCCGACGCTCAAAATCACGGATATTGCCGAAACCGCGGCATGGGCGAAGGAGCAAGGGCTGCTTACCATGCTTGACAATACGTTTATGACTCCTTACCATCAACGCCCGATCGAGCTAGGCGTCGATATTGTGCTGCACAGCGCGACGAAATTTCTAAGCGGCCACAGCGATGTGCTTGCCGGCCTTGCCGTAACTGTCGACGAAGCGCTGGGCAAGCGCCTGAAGCAGCTTCAAAACGGTATGGGCACCGTACTTAGCGCACAGGAGTCTTGGCTGCTGATGCGCGGTATGAAGACGCTGCAGACCCGCATGGAGCACAGCGAGCGCAGCGCGCGCAGATTGGCGGAATGGCTCTCGGAGCATAAGGAAGTGACGGCCGTTTATTACCCTGGACTGCCTAACCATCCCGGCCGGGCCATTCACGAGAAGCAATCGCTTGGATATGGAGCTGTCGTTTCCTTCGACGTTGGAAGCGGCGAACGCGCAAAAGCCATGCTGAATAAGGTTCAAATACCGCTTGTAGCGGTAAGCTTGGGCGCGGTAGAGAGCATTTTGTCTTATCCGGCGATGATGTCGCATGCGGCGATGCCAAAAGAGGTACGCCATGCCCGTGGCATTACGGACGGCTTGGTCCGTTACTCGGTGGGCCTTGAGGACATAGAGGATCTGATCGAGGATTTAGATAACGCGCTTCGTGCCTAAAAGGGATGAAATGCAAGAAAAACACGGTTGTTCTTAGGAACACGCCGTGTTTTTCCTTATTTCAAGGCGAGAGAGCATCATATGGGATGTGACTTCAACCAACGATTTATGATAGGATAAAGTGATCGGTTGTTTACTAAGAACGGGAATAAGGAGGTCTTGCGGAATGGGAACGTTAGACCATATTTTGGATAAAGCATTGCGCGGCGAGCGAATTGCGCTCGAAGAAGGCATGGAGCTGCTTGCTTCAGATCAGATTGAGAAAATGGGGCATGTAGCCAATCAGATCATGCTAAGACATCATCCGGAGCCAATCACGACCTTTGTCGTTGGCCGGAATGTGAATTATACGAACGTATGCGATGTTTATTGCCGCTTTTGCGCCTTTTATCGCGCTCCTGGCTCAAAGGAAGGATACGTCCTGCCGGATGAGACCATATTGAGCAAAATTCAAGAGACCGTCAATGTTGGCGGTACGGAAATTCTAATGCAGGGCGGAACGAATCCGGATTTGCCGTTTACGTATTATTTGGATCTGCTGCGCAAAATCAAACAGCATTTTCCGGATATTACGATGCATTCCTTCTCTCCTGCGGAAATTCAGAAGATGAAGGTCGTTTCAGACGGACTTTCGCTGGATGAAGTCATACGTCAGCTGCATGAAGCCGGCCTTGATTCCTTGCCGGGCGGCGGAGCTGAAATATTGGATGACCGCACTCGCCGCAAGATCAGCCGGATGAAAGGCTCATGGACGGACTGGATGGATGTCATGAAGTCTGCTCACCGCCATGGGATGAACACAACGGCTACAATGGTGTACGGACTTGGCGAAACGGTTGAAGAGCGTGCGCTGCATATGCTCCGCATTCGAGACGCGCAAGATGAATGTATCGCGAACAAATATGATTCCACCGGATTTTTGGCGTTTATTTCTTGGCCATTCCAGCCTGATAATACGAATCTTAAGCTCGAGAAAGCTAAGCCGGAAGAGTATCTTCGAATCGTTGCGGCCAGCCGCATTATGCTCGATAACATACCGAATTTCCAATCGTCATGGGTAACGATGGGACCAGAGATGGGTAAGCTTTCTCTATCCTACGGCTGCAATGACTTCGGAAGCACGATGATTGAAGAAAATGTCGTTTCGGCAGCCGGAACTACGCATAAAGTGAATATCGAACTTATTCTTGAACTGATTCGCGAGGTTGGCAAAATTCCAGCCCAGCGGGATACGAAATACAATATTTTGAAAATTTATAACGAAGCGGATAAAGCTGATCTTGATTTTGTAATGCAAAACTAAACTCGCTTCAGGCAAAATGAATAGAAAACTCGACGTTTGTTTAATGTTCCCCTTCGCCAGGCGGACCATTGGACAAACGTTTTTTTGTTTGCATGCTTCCCTTACATTCCAATGTCTTCATCGTATATCCCCGTACGCGGCACCATATACTGATAAGGAAGGAAAGGGGTGAGCTTATGGAGCTATTCACGGTATCGTTGCCTGCAAGTCTCCAAAAGTCAGCAAATAAATTAACGGATCTATTGAAGGAACAAACGCTCGTCGATTTACATATCGGCTCGACAACGGATCAACCTAAGGTCATCGAGTTTTTGCAAATATCCGAACTTGAAGTTCGGTGCCAGGCTATATTGCCGCATTTTCAGCTAAAAACCCATGGTCAAACCGTTTATCATGCTGCAGCGTTAGCGGTTGCCGAATTTGTTGTCAGCGAATTGGAGCCGGGTATGCTGGCTGCGATTATTCGCAAAAAGTATCGCAACAATCATGCGGCGGATGCCGCCGCGATCGAAAAATATTGCCACGATTTGCTTCACGGCAAGGAGTGGGATGGTCTTGGTACCAAATTCCTGGATGCAGACCGGTTACGACGCAAAAATAAAGTAGCGGCCGAAGTTGAACTATTTCTGCAAGAAAACACCCAGCTGAACGTGAAGGGTTTTACCGCCTTCAGGTTGGAGCCTTACCGCAAGGAGTTAGCCGAGGTGGTTGAATACGCCTTGGACGAATATGTGTTAGATAAACAATACCAGGAGTTTATTTCCCTGTTAAAATATTTCGTGTTTCTGCAGGACACGAAGCTGCCTATGGTGCATTTGCTGCATAAAGGCGGACATGATTTCATGCTTTACGACAACGGCTTTCAGCCGCTTGACCCCAATCCTCCATCGGACCGGATCGTGGCGGAAATGCTTGAAACGGAGATGAATATTGAGGATATGGTGATCAGTTCATTGATTGCCGTATCTCCAAAACATATTACGATTCACACCAGGCAGCCTGATATGCAGGTTATCCGCACGATAGAAACGATTTTTGACCAGCGGGTAACGATTTGCGTGCAATGCGTATCTTGCAGCAGCAGCTTGGATGAGCTCGTTCAGCCGTAGAGGAATGGCCGGGTATCGTAATACCCTTGACCAAACGGGAAAGTCAAGCTATAATGACACACATATACGTTGAAATCAGCAATGACAAAGACATGTGTCTGCTTGTGATATTTGGTCCAGAGAGAGGAAACTCGGCTGTAATTTCCTTCCGTAATGTCTGCAGATGTACCCCTTTGAAGCTGTATAGCCCAACCTGCGGCGCTCATTCTTTGAGATATGCCGCGGAAGTATGCTGTACCGGAAATCTCCGTTACCAGATAATACGAGGACTGCAGAGCTTGCTTCACAGAAGCTGGCGCAGTCGAAGTAGGGTGGAACCACGAGCACACAAGCACTCGTCCCTTTTTAGGGATGCGTGCTTTTTTTGTGTTCTTTTTTGCTTGTGGAAACGGAATGCGGCGATTCGCTTGCTTACAAATTGGAGGATGAACAATAATGGCCATTCAAATCACATTGCCGGACGGCGCAGTTAGGGAATATGCTGCCGGCACGACGATTGAAGAAGTTGCGGGCTCTATCAGCCCGGGACTACGCAAAAATGCAATTGCAGGAAAAATAGACGGCAAGGTTGTTGACGTTTATACGCCTATCGAGGCTGACTCGGCAATCGAGATCGTAACCGTGGAATCGGCTGACGGCCTTGAAGTATATCGCCACAGTACAGCGCACTTGCTCGCGCAGGCGATCAAGCGCATATATGGAAATGCCAATGTGAAGCTCGGAATCGGTCCGGTCATTGAGGACGGCTTCTATTATGATATCGATATGGAGCAATCCTTGACGCCTGAGGATCTTGTAAAGATTGAGAAGGAAATGGAAAAAATCGCACAGCAAAATCTTGATATCCGTCGCCGCATTGTCAGCAGAGACGAGGCGCTGGCGATTTTCACCGAACTGGATGATAATCTGAAGCTGGAGCTTATTCGCGATCTTCCTGTTGACTCGGTTATTACGATGTATGATCAAGGCGAGTTTTTTGACTTGTGCCGCGGACCCCATTTGCCGTCTACAGGCCGCATCAAAGCCTTTAAACTGCTAAGCGTGGCCGGTGCTTATTGGCGCGGGGATTCCAAAAACAAAATGCTGCAGCGGATTTACGGAACGGCTTTCCCTAAGAAAGCGCAGCTTGACGAGCATCTGCACTTCCTTGAAGAAGCGAAGAAACGCGATCACCGCAAACTGGGACGCGAGCTGAAAATGTTCACGTTCTCGCGAGAGGTAGGTCAAGGCCTGCCGCTTTGGCTGCCGAACGGCGCGAAGCTGCGCAGAACGATGGAGCGCTACATTGTTGATTTAGAGGAAAGATTAGGTTACGAGCATGTTTATACGCCAGTGCTTGCGAATGTAGAACTTTACAAAACCTCCGGACACTGGGAGCATTACAGCGAGGATATGTTCCCGAAAATGATCATGGATAACGAAGAGCTGGTGCTTCGCCCGATGAACTGCCCTCACCACATGATGGTGTTCAAAAGCGATATGCGCAGCTACCGTGACCTGCCTGTAAGGATTGCTGAGCTTGGAACGATGCACCGCTATGAAATGTCGGGCGCTCTGACCGGCTTGCACCGCGTACGTGCGATGACGCTGAATGATGCCCATATCTTCTGCCGTCCGGACCAAATCAAGGAAGAATTCGCTCGCGTAGTTAACTTGATTCGCAAAGTATACGAGGATTTCGGAATCAAAGAATACCGTTTCCGCCTATCCTACCGCGATCCTAAGGATACGGAGAAGTATTTCCAAAATGACGAGATGTGGGAAATGTCGCAGCGGATGCTTCGCGAGGTTGTTGAGGAGCTGGAGCTGCCTTTCTTCGAGGCAGAGGGCGAAGCGGCATTCTACGGGCCTAAGCTTGACGTTCAAATTAAAACGGCGTTAGGCAAAGAAGAGACGCTGTCTACTGCACAGCTCGATTTCTTGCTGCCTGAGCGTTTTGAACTTGAATATGTCGGCGAGGATGGCAAGAAGCATCGTCCGGTCGTTATCCACCGCGGCATTATCAGCACAATGGAAAGAATGACTGCGTTCCTGCTTGAAAACTTCGCAGGCGCGCTGCCGCTGTGGCTCTCGCCGGTACAAGCGAAAGTGATCCCGGTATCGACAGCCTATGAGGATTACGCCCGCAAAGTAGCCGAACAGCTGCAGGAAAGCGGAATCCGCGTGGAAAGCGATCTCCGCAATGAGAAGCTGGGCTACAAAATTCGCGAGGCACAGCTGGAGAAGGCGCCGTACATGCTCGTCGTCGGCGAGAACGAGATGCAGGCGGAAGCCGTATCCGTGCGCAAGCGCGGCGAAGGCGACCTGGGTGCGATCCCTGTCGCGGAGCTGATTTCGCAGCTTCAGAAGCAGATCGCGGACAAAGAACAATAAGAAATAACGCATAAAGCTTGGACCATTGGGGCATTATTCTTCTGAGGAGGAAGTAACCCAGATGGTCACAAGCTTTTTTTATATCAGAAAAGGTCTTACCGCGTTGCTGCTCATCGCAGTCATCGTGATCGGTTTAAATATTACGAGATGCTCGGCGCAAGCCGAAGCCTCATCGCCAAAGCCATACGATGAAGCGGGTAAGAGCGCTAGTTTGGCGAAATCAGGAAAGTCGGCAGATTCCAAGAAGGAAAAGCCCAATACGGTTGAGGTTATCGCTACAGGCTATACGGCCGGCGTGGAGTCGACGGGGAAACGTCCGGGACACCCGCTGTACGGCATAACGTATTCCGGCGTAAAAGTGCGCAGGGATCAAGTCTCGACCATAGCTGCGGACACGAAACTTTTCCCGATAGGAACGCTGCTGTATATTCCCGGCTACGGATATGGCGTAGTGGCGGATACGGGATCGGCTATAAAAGGGAAACGTATCGATTTGTATTTTGAAACGATCAAGCAGGTTTACGAGCAGTGGGGCAAGCGCACGGTACATGTAGAGGTACTTCGGATCGGAACAGGGAAGCTCTCGCAAGCCTGGCTTAATAAAATAAATCTGGCAATCGAAGCCGGAAAGCCTATCCCGCAGACGTATTTAGAGTCGTAAAAAGATCGTATAATAAACGGCGATTTTGCCATACTATCTTTGAACGGGGAGGTGATTACAATGGCTAAAAACAAAAACAATAAAGCCCAAAACAATCAATACAATGCAGAATTCGCCGAAGAGTTTAACCAAAATAACGCTGCCGGCAAACAAGCGGCAAACACAGCTCAACAAAAAGCTGAGAAGTAATACTTTTTGCCATGCAATGACGTGAAATGAAAGAGGAACCCCAGCGGTTCCTCTTTTCTTTTGCCCTATGCTGATATATAATTTAGGAAAATTTTGTATCAGCAAGCGAGAGGGGCTTAATACCTGACATGAGTACCGCAACCAGGTGGTTTTCACGCAATCCTAAAGTTCAGTCAGTTGAAGCGCAAAGCACGGAGGAGCGTGCTCGAATGACACGCTTGTTAAACGAGTCCGTCGTTATTTCTGACCAATTAAACGCCGCGGTAGACGAAGTGGATCAATCAGCAACAAGGTTGACTGAAATCGCCGACTTATCCTCCGGACATGAGCAGAAGCTGAGATCAACCAGCACGCTCGCCATGAACCGAATTGAGGAAGCGTTCTCCGCGCTGCAGGAGGTCGCCTCCGCTGCAGAACAAATTAGCGGGGCTTCCTCTCATTTGAACGCAAAGAGCAAAGAGACGAAGGAAATCGTTCTCGATGTGTGCCGTTCGCTGATGAATACGGATGAGGTCATGAATGAGCTCAGCAAAAATAACCGTTCAATGGATGAGCATATCAGTCAGCTGATCGAGCAAACCTCGCATATAAATGAAATTAATCAATTTATACAAGAAATTGTCTCTCAAACGTCTTTGCTTGCGCTTAATGCTTCCATTGAAGCTGCGCATGCCGGGGAATATGGCAGGGGCTTTTCGGTCGTTGCCCAGCAAATCAAGAAGCTTGCAGAGCAAAGCGGAGAAGCTGTTAAACGTTCTTCCGCGATCGTAGAGCAAATCGAGCATGGAGTAAAACGGGTAGTGAATGCGGTTGATATGGAAAAGCTGTCCGTCGAACGCGGAGTAACGGAAATGACTGTTAACCGCGAGCGCATGGATGTGATTTTCTCGAGAATCGTAGAGGTGGATGAGCTGGTTGAACAGACGAGCGCGGCCAGCAAACAGCAAACCGTTCATATGGCAGATTCAACGCTGATGCTCAAGGATGTCGTTCATTCGGTCAATGAAACGCTGCAAAGCGTGGACAGCACGCTTCAAATGAATCAGCTGCAGCGCGAGCAAATCGGAAACATGAACCGCATCAGCCGTAATCTCAAGCGATCATCCTCGGATTTGTCGCTGGCTGTTGAGCAAGTAGGCATCCGCAGGGCTGACCAGGAGGTAAAGGTGAACGTCGCGGCCATACAAGAATGGTTGCGAACAACCGCTGCAGATCCGCGATTAACGGCTTTGGATAGAGCAGAGCATGAAGCCAAGCTGACTTCGCTGCTGCGAACGAAGACGGAGATCGAAGCGATTTGGTCCAACCGATTGGATGGTTCTTTTGTCTTTTCCTTGCCGGAAGCCGGTTTGCTGAATGCAAAAGGCAGGGAATGGTGGCAACGGGCGAGCGCAGGGCAAGTTTTCCAGTCGGAAGTTTACGTATCGGCGATAACGAAACAGCTCTGCTTGACGGTTTCAGTTCCAATACTTGAAGCGCATGGCAAAGTGGTCGGGGTTATTGGCGCAGATATTTCCATCTCGTAAAAAATAGTTTTCAATGGCTTTAATTTGTTGTATTATTATTTATGTAAGAAATAATAACATGACAAGATAGGTGAATTCTCATGACAGATCCAATTATTCATTCAGGCTTTGTAATTGCTGCCCATCATCGTAAAGCGGGCGAGGTTTTTCCTTTTATTGATGCCTACGTTGCTAAGAAAGAGCAGGAAATAGCCGAAATTGAACAAATGGTTGAGCGTTATGAGAAAAGAAGGATGATGGAAGACCGCGCATATCAATCGATGTCTACACTCAGAAGAATGCTCACGGGAAAGAAACCTGATCACCACTTGGCTGTTGAATACATTCATTTTGTAAGAAAACCGATGGAGAAGGTTCGCGCGCTTCGATTGGAAATTGAAAGTGCCCGTTCCATCAAGAACGTATCTGCCCCGACGGATATTGTTACCGTTTCTTACGAACTCGCCAATGAGATGAACGAATAGCAGAACGAATCAAACCTATAAAGAATATAAAGAAGAACCGTCTAAGCCCTTGAGGCATAGACGGTTCTTTTGGTTTATTTGCTGTTTTTTAACTGATCAACGTCGAGGAAGTCATGCTCCTGGCTGTAAGCTGGAACGCCGTGGATGCCGACATCAAGTCCAATAAGCTCTTCATCCTTAGAGACGCGTACTGGCATTATCTTGCGAATAAGCCAAAGCGCTCCCCATGTCAATAGAAAACCCCATACCGATACGATGACTAATCCGAGCGCTTGAACGCCAAGCAGGTTCCAGCCGCCTCCGTAAAATAGTCCGTAATATCCTTTGCCTACGCCCTCAGTTAATTCTGGCATTGCGAACAAGCCGACCGCAAGGGTGCCGATGCTGCCGCTGACGCCGTGAACGGCAAAGGCGCCGACGGGATCGTCAACCTGTTTGCTCTCCAGCCATTCGGTAACGAGCACCATCGCAATTCCTGATACGGCTCCGATGCCGATGGCGGCGATATCGGAAACGAAAGCGCAGCCGGCCGTAATGCCGACAAGACCGGCAAGCGATCCGTTGATCACCATTGGCGGATCAGCCTTCTTGTAGCGGAACATTGTAAACAGGATGCAGGTTGCTCCGCCTGCTGCGGCGGAAAGCATCGTTGTAATCGCAATGTGGCCGATGGAACCGTTTGTTGCGCTGAGCGTGCTGCCCGCATTGAAGCCGAACCAGCCGAACCAAAGGATAAAAGCGCCAACGGACGCAAGCGGCAGATTAGATGGCGGTACAATGTTTACTTTGCCGTCTGCGCTGAATTTTCCGATTCGCGGGCCAATAAAGATGGCAGCCGCCAGCGCTGAAAAACCGCCTAAAGCATGAATGACGGCGGATCCGGCAAAATCGATCATGCCAAGCTTGCCCAGAAAGCCGCTGCCCGACCAAACCCAGTGTCCGGCTAGCGGGTAGATGAAACCAGTCATAGCAATCGCTAACAAAATATAGGCTTTAAAATTAATTCGTTCTGCTACCGCTCCGGAAACGATAGAAATAACCGCGATGACAAACGCGCATTGAAATAACCAATAGGTTTCATGAGTAATATTTAATTCAATGTGCGACAGGTCTCCGCTAATGAGGAAGCCGGTTGTGCCGATTAAACCGCCAGCATCCTGTCCGTACATGAGAGCGAATCCAAAAAAGTAAAATACGAGTGCGCCGAAAGCGATGTCGACAAACACCTTCATGATAATGCTGACGGCATTCTTCTGCCTGACAAATCCCGCCTCAAGCAAAGCGAATCCGCCTTCCATGAGCAAGATCATGGCTGCTGTCAAAACGACCCAGATCGTATCCAGTCCTTTTGACAGTTCGATAACGTCCATTGCTTCATCTCCCGTTCCTAATGTCGTGCATAGCTGTCTCTATTCTCCTAATCCGTTCATCATTATAAATAGAAGAAGTGAGCAATGTCAACGTTCCAGGTGATGTTTTATGACGCATGTTAGGTTTGGATTGGATAGAATCAACAAAAGCTCAGTCTAGAGACGGATAGCGATTTCAATCGGTCGTCCCTTTTTCTATGGATTGCAGTCCGTTATACTAAGATTATCAAACTTATCAAACCACGATGGAACGTAAGGAGCTGGGGCCGCTTGAACGGGAATTTCGCAAACCGGTTATTCACCGGATTAGTCATCATTGCAGTTGGCGTATTGTTTTTGCTTAGGCAAACAGGTCACGTGACCTTTGATTTTGGAGATCTTTTTTCAACGTATTGGCCAGTGATCCTTATCATAGTCGGTATCCGAGGTCTGTTATCCTCCCGGACTCATGGCTCAGGCTCAAGCTGGTGGGGAGCCGTTGTCCTGTTAATCGGATGCGTGTTTCTGGGTCGCAATTTAGAGCTGTTCGCTTGGTCCATCGGTGACATTGTTCCTTATATTTGGCCAGTGGCCGTAATTTTAGTCGGAATTAATTTGATTTGGAGGCCAAAATCGAAGCGCCAATCTCCACCGGCGGATGATTGGAAGCCGTACCGTCCTTATCCGGACGAAGCTTCGGTTCCGCCGGCGCCTCCGCTGCATCCAGATCCTACAAAAATGGCTATTCCAACGCCAGACCAGGAATTAAAGCAAGAAGACGCCGGACAAGGCCGGCATCAGGATTATTCCCACAGCAAAAAAGAGTTCAAGGAATGGAAGAACCATCACAAATCCGAACTCAAAAAAAATGCGCAGGAATGGAAACGAAACCATAAGGAGCATGTGGAGTGGTGGAACCATGGCGACTCCAACGTGCAGACGCGCTCGGGCTTTATTGGCGACATTCATATTGGCCATGATTATTGGGATTTGAAACCGCTCAATATCTCCCATTTCATTGGTGACACGGTGCTCGATTTAACAAAAGCCCAGGTAGCGCAGGGCGAAACCAAAATTCATATTTCTTCCTTTATAGGCGATGTAAAAGTGTATGTGCCTAATGACTACGAAGTAGGCGTACAGGTCGTATCAAGCGCTTTTATCGGCGACGTGAAGATATTAGGGCAAAAAGAGGGCGGTTTGTTTACGAATATTAATATTCAATCGCCTTCGTACATCGAGACGGATAAAAAAATAAAGCTGATCGTCAGCACGTTTATCGGCGATGTGCGTGTCACGAAGGTTGGGTGATTTCGCATGATGGTACGTTTTTTGAGGAGCGGCAAATGGGAGCTCATCGGGATGTTCGTCATTGCTTCGGTGGTATCGCTCGTGCTCGGGGCGGTAACTTGGATAGGTCTTGCTGATGAAATGGGAAAGACGGAAGTGCGCCTAGGCGCTGCCTCCGTCTTCCTGCTTGTGAGCGCGGCTTTCGGTTACTGGGCAGCACAGCGAATCGGGCGCCGCATCGACACGCTGCATTTGTCGTTGAAGCAAGCGGCCAACGGCAATTACGGCATACGGATTACGGAGAGCGGCCATAATTCGTTTATTGAGGTATACCGCGAATTCAATGAGCTGGCGGAGCAAATGGAAGAAAAGTTGAAGTGGCTGCAAATGCGCGGCGAAGAGTATGTCATGACGGAGTCGGCCTCCAATGAAGCGGCCGTGCTTGAGGAGCGCAAGCGCCTTGCAAGGGATTTGCATGATACGGTAAGCCAGCAGCTTTTTGCGATTCATATGTGCGCCTCTTCGCTTCCGAAGCTGCAGCTTGTTGACCGTGAACGGGCGGATTCCGTATTGGAGCAGCTTGTGAATATGTCAAATCTGGCTCAAAAACAAATGAGGAATTTCATCGCTCAGCTGCGGCCTATGGAACTTGAAGGCAGAACCTTATACGAAGCACTCGATAAGTGGTTTCCGGACTATTGCAACCAAAATAAACTGCAAGGCGAGCTGGAATGGCGTTTAAAGGAGCGATTGTCGGAAGCCAAGGAACATCAGCTTTTCTTGATTGCCCAAGAAGCGATGGCTAATATCGTGAAGCATGCGGGAGCAAGCGGGTGCACCTTGACGCTGGCGGATACGGAACGGCAGGTAATCATGATTTTGCAGGATGACGGGATTGGCTTTAAGCCTGATGAGGTCAAGAGGGGCTCCTATGGCCTTTCGACGATGCAGGAGCGGGCACAGAAGCTGGGCGGAGCAGCAGAAATTTGGAGCAAGCCCGGGGGCGGTACACGAGTTAAGGTAACCATGCCTAAAATGTCAAAGGGAGAGAATGAATCGTGAGTGGATCTGAACTTATAAAAATTATGATTGTGGATGATCATGACATGGTTAGAACGGGACTCCGGACTTATCTGATGCTGGAGCCGAAATTTCATGTAATTGCAGAGGCGGGCAACGGGCAGGCAGCTATCGACCTGTTATCTGCGAGCCCGGAGGAGAAGCGTCCCCAAATTATTCTGATGGATCTCATGATGCCCGGTATGGACGGTATCGAAGCAACGAGAGCCATTATCTCGAAATTTCCTGACATGAAAATCGTCATGCTTACGAGCTTCCTTGAGGATGACAAGGTATACGGTGCAATAGAGGCGGGAGCCGTCAGCTATGTGCTTAAAACGGTATCCGCGGAGGAGCTTATTTATGCAATTAGCGGAGCTTATAAGGGGATGCCGGTCATGACTTCCGATGTATCGCAAGCTCTGACAAGGGGCTTGAGACAGCGGACGGCGCAAACAGGCGACGAGGGCTTAACAGAGCGCGAGAAAGAAGTGCTTCTACTGATAGCGGACGGCCAGTCGAATAAAGAAATTGCGGAAGAACTCCACATCAGCATCAAGACAGTGAAGACGCATGTGAGTAATTTACTGATGAAATGCGAGCTTGACGACCGGACGCAGCTAGCTGTGCTTGCTCACCGCAAAGGCTGGGCGAATCGCACATAAAGGAAGAATGAGGCGGGCATACTACCTACTAGCAAAAAGAGATACGAAATATGCTAGTGTAAAGGAGCAGCTTGCATGATACCCATTTCGTCCGTGCTGGAGTCGCGGGAGCAACATTTTTTGGAGACGAAGGAGCTGCTGGAGACGCAGCGATTCACGCTTGGCGGCAATTGGGAGTACGACCGGGGATCCTTTGACCGTTCTCTCGATGAAGGGCATAAAGTATGGCTTCGCATTCCGTTTGAAGTCATTGCAGGAAATATCGATGTCAGCGAAACCGACAATGAAGCCAAGATAAAGCTCGGCACACCGTATGTGCTGAAGCATCTATACCGGGAGGGGAATGATCCGGAAGCGTCCGTCCGTGTAGCGGGCGCGCTGTTCGATCAATTTCAAGCCCCGGCTGATCCTGATGCCCATGTAGAGCCAAAGTGGATTGATCAGGCTAAGGAAGCTCTTCATGACGTGGAGCAGCTTTTTCCCCATTGAATTTTAATACGGCGCAGCAACAAAAAAAACGTTACCAAAATCAATTTGGAGCGTTTTTTTTATTTCTGTTTAAATTCCTTTTAAGTTTGTTTTAAGGTAGAATGTGCATGATAGAACTATATCAATTAACATGCTTCGTGGTTAAGAATACCAATGAGAGGCATGATGCAATAAGATTCAAGGAGGAGAAAGTACATGGATGATCAAAACAAAAAGGGATTCGATGATTTTTTTCGCAAAAACGATGAGGAACAAGGCGGTGCAGAAAACAGCGAAAACAGGATAAATACTAATCCCGAAGCTTCCAATGAATCGCAGGAACAACCGGCCAAGCCCTCTTACTACTATTCGTATGGACCATTTAAGGCTAACTCCCAGGAAGGCGATAGTTCGTCCAATCAAGGCTATCAATCGGAAAAGCCTAAGCTGATTCAAGACCAGCCATACGGTACTGCGCAAAACGCGCAATCCGAGGCCTCACATGCGCAGCAGCCCGAGCGTCTGCTAGAGGGTTATGCGGAGCCTGAACAAGCGCGGCCGCAACCGCCGGTGCAATCGCAAATTCGGCCGTTCAACCCGTCGCCGCAGTCCGCTAAAGGGCCATGGCAGGTGAGAGAAAAGCGCCGGACATCGTTTAAAGCCGTGTTCGCTTCTTTTCTAGCGGGCGTTATCTTAGTAGGTTCTTTAATGTATACGGCAGATTTAAACAACTGGTTTACGAAGGAACAGGCGCTTGCGACAAATACGCAGTCAAACAGCTCAAGCCCGGGTTCAGCTTCGTCGGCTGGGACAACCGGATCGGCTGCGATGGTAGCGGCAAGACCGGATAATATTGCGCAATTGTTTGAAACGGCTAGTCCGGCGGTCGTGAAAATCGAAACGTTCGTGAACACTACCAAGCGCAGCAGCAGCGGAAGCATGCTTGATGATTCGTTTTTCCGCCAGTTTTTTGGCGATGACTATCCTGGAACTACGGAGCCGGAGACAGGCACGGAGAACGAGGAAGGCCAAATGCAGCAATCTGGCATCGGTACGGGCTTTTTCTTTGAATCCACCGGCTATATTCTGACGAATCAGCATGTCGTTGGCGAATCGGATCAAATCAAGGTGATTGTGCAGGGCTACGAGAAGCCTTTTACGGCCGAACTACTCGGTTCGAGCTATGAATTAGACCTTGCTGTACTTAAGGTTACCGGGGACAAAGCATTCCCGACGCTTCCGCTTGGCAACTCCGACAATATTAATATCGGCGACTGGGTAGTGGCGATCGGCAATCCTTATGGCTTTGACCATACGGTAACAGTCGGCGTACTTAGCGCCAAGGAACGCCCAATCGATATTCAAGATACGCAGGGCGAGCGCAAATACGAGCACTTGCTGCAAACGGATGCTTCCATTAATCCAGGTAACTCGGGCGGTCCGCTGCTTAACGTAAATGGCGAGGTTGTCGGCATTAATACGGCAGTCAGTTCGCAAGCGCAGGGTATCGGCTTTGCCATTCCGACGAGCACGATCCAGGAAGTGCTGGATAATTTGAAAAACAATAAAACGATTCCGAAGCCGGCTGTACCTTACATCGGCGCGGAACTGCAGGATGTAACGGCAGACATAGCGAAGCAGTTGGGCATGGATAATGTAGAAGGTTCTATCGTGCGTAATGTATACTATAATTCACCGGCATATCTGGCTGAACTTCAGCAGTTCGACGTAATTGTCGGTATCGACGGCAAGAAATATGCGAATACGCAGGAACTGATCACAGCGATACAAACGAAGAAGGTCGGCGATAAAATAGAGCTGAATATCGTTCGTAAAGGCAGCGAGATGAATTTGCAGGTAGAAATCGGCGACAAGAATACAGCAAGCGCTCAATAAGGCTTAGCAAGCGATGTAAATCAAAAAGCGCAGAGTGACAGCAGGCTCTGCGTTTTTTGCTGCAAATAGAGGGGGAACAGCAGATGAGACAGCATATTGTAGTAGTGGATGACGATGATAAAATCATATCTTTGCTTCGCAGGAGCTTAGCTTTCGAAGGTTATGAGGTGACTACGGCTTCGAACGGCATGGAAGGGCTCAAAGTACTGCTTAAAGCGGAGCCTGATTTGCTTATTTTGGATGTAATGATGCCGCAGGTAGACGGCTGGGAAGTATGCCGGCGCGTGCGCGAGAGCGGAAGCACCGTACCGATTATGATGCTGACGGCGAAGGATGACGTGATCGACCGGGTAAAAGGATTGGATCTAGGCGCGGATGACTACTTGGTCAAGCCGTTCGCGCTCGAAGAGCTGCTGGCCCGTGCGCGCGCATTGCTGCGCCGCAAATCCGATAAGATCGAGCAATCCAGCAACCAGCTGCTGTATGAGGATCTGATTTTGGACATGGATGCGCGGGAAGCGATCCGCTCCGGACGCCGGATCGAGCTTACCTCCAAGGAATACGATTTGCTGCTTCTCTTCATGCAGAACCCGCGCCGGGTGCTTACGCGCGATGCGATTATGGAGAAAATTTGGGGCTATGACTTTAGCGGGGAATCGAACGTGCTAGAGGTTTATATCGCGATGCTGCGCCAAAAGGTTGAGGACGGAGGCAGAAACCGGCTCATTCAGACGGTTCGCGGCACCGGCTACGTGCTTCGCGGAGAGGCGGGGTAATTTATGTCCATCAGGCTTCGGCTGACGCTTTGGTATTCAGGTTTGCTTGCAGTGACTCTGCTTGTTTTTGGCATTACAATTTATTTATTTATTAATTGGAATACTTACTCTGATATAAGAGAACAGCTTAAGGACCAAGATCGTAATATTGTTATCACGGGCGGTACCACCTTTTTGGACCAGCTTGATTTGGATTTGGATCGCCAATCTCGAATTGAAGAAAAAGACATGTATATCCAAATCGTAAATTATAAAGAAGGTGCTATTAAACAATCTTATAATATGCGACAAATGGACTTTGTCATCCCATATGCCGATTCTTCAACTAATCCAGAGAAGGGCATTGTCAAGCAGCAAGTAGAGATCAATAAAAAGAAGTACAGCATGATCATTCATCAACGCCCAATTTTTTTAAATGATGGATCATTAGTAGGCCTGCTTCAAGTTGGCACAATTCCTTATAACGAAGAGAAATTTTTGAATGGCGTTCGCACAACGCTTATTTTCTCATCGTTAATTGTAGTTATTATTGCATTCACGGTCGGATTGTTCATTGCCCGGCAGGCTCTGCGGCCAATCGAGAGAGTGATCAAGGCGACGCAGCAAATAGAAAATGGCTCTGATCTCAGCGTCCGCATTCCGGCGATGGGGCCGAAGGATGAGATCGGCAGACTCGTCAGCACGCTGAACGTTATGCTCGCGCGCCTTGAGATGGCCTATAACGAGCTGGATGAAGCCTATAAAGCGCAGCGCAGATTCGTATCCGATGCGTCTCACGAGCTGCGGACGCCATTAACGACGATTAGAGGCAATATCGAGCTACTGGAGCGCATGTGGACGAAGGTGCGTGAGACGAACCAGAATACTGAAACGGGAGAATGGATGCCGCTCGACTTGGATCGATGGGAATTGTCGAAGGAATCGATGAGCGATATTTCCGCGGAAGCGACACGCATGAGCACACTCGTAAATGACCTGCTTGCGCTAGCAAGGGCTGACGCAGGTTATACGATGGAGAAAACGCCGCTTGATTTATTGCCGCTTACCGAGGAGGTTGTTCGTCGTGCGCAATTGCTTCCGCGTACAGCGGATTGGAAGGTTGGCAGTCTCGCGGCGCTGGAAGGCATACGCGTAAATGCGAACCATAACTATTTGCAGCAGCTGCTGTTTATATTTATTGAGAATGCGTTCAAGTATACGCCAGAGGGCTCGATTGAGCTTAGCGCAGTCAGAAACGAGCAGCAGATCGGCTTTGTTGTGGAAGATACCGGCATCGGCATGAATCCGGATGAGATTCCGCATATCTTTGACCGCTTTTATCGGGCGGACGAGTCAAGGGGCGTCACGGTCGGGACGGGACTCGGTTTATCCATTGCCAAGTGGATTATTGACGAACATCAAGGCTCCGTTGAAGTGACGACTCGCGAAGGCGAGGGAACCAAGTTTACGATTTGGCTGCCAATAAGCTTTTCTGACACGTCTCATTCGTCTATAATAGTAGCAACGGATGAAATGAAGGAATTATAATTAAGGCGCATATCCGGTCAGAAAGCAGGTGCAAGGAATGGAAATCGTTAGAATATCACCGCGCGGTTATTGCTACGGCGTAGTCGATGCGATGGTGCTGGCTTTGCAAACGGTCAAAAACTTAGAGCTGCCGCGGCCCATCTATATATTAGGCATGATCGTTCATAACGCGCATGTCACGGATGCATTCGAGCAGGAAGGCGTCATTACGCTTGACGGTGCCAATCGTCTCGATATTCTGGATCAAATCGATACAGGAACCGTGATTTTTACCGCGCACGGCGTATCGCCCGAGGTACGCCAGCGCGCCCGCGAAAAAGGGCTGTCCGTCGTTGACGCGACTTGTCCTGACGTAACGAGAACACATGATTTGATCCGGGCGAAATCAGAAGATGGCTATCATATCATTTATATTGGCAAGAAGGGGCATCCTGAGCCGGAAGGGGCAATCGGCGTTGCGCCGGAGCAGGTGCACCTCATCGAGCGCGAAGAGGAAATTGCAGCTCTTAACGTGCCCGAAGGACGCATTATTATTACGAACCAAACGACGATGTCGCAGTGGGATATTCGTCATATCATCAGCCGGCTTCTTGAGCGCTATCCGTCGGCCGAGGTTCATAATGAAATCTGCATGGCTACCCAGGTACGCCAGGAAGCGGTTGCGGAGCAGGCTGGCGAGGCACAATTATGCATCGTTGTAGGCGATCCAAGAAGCAACAACTCGAACCGTCTTGCCCAAGTTTCCGAGGAAATTGCGGGCGTCAAGGCTTACCGGGTTTCCGATGTTTCGGAGATTGAACAGGCATGGCTCAAAGGGGTTGACCGTGTAGCCGTTACGTCAGGGGCATCCACGCCGACGCCGTTGACGAAAGAGGTCATTACCTATTTGGAGCAGTACGACCACAATAATCCAGAGACATGGGAGATCCGTCGTACGGTTAATATGAATAAACTGCTTCCAAACGTGCGGGTGAAATCCACGGCAACCGCTACCGCAGAGAAAGCAGATTAATGTAATATTTGAATCGCGGAGAGAAGAGGGGTACCGTAAGTCCAAACTTACGGTACGCTCATTCTCTCTTTTTTTAGGATTTGGGTTGACGAAAAGAGCGTTCTCCTGTATATTTACTTTAGTGATTAAAAGCGTAGAAGCTAAAAAGCATAAAAGCTACGAAGCGTAAAAGCCATAAAGCGTATGTGCAATGAAATGAAAAGGAAATAGCAGGTGTAAAGCGCAAATCCATACGTCATTCATTTTGCATCACAAAACCAACAAAACTAATTAGGAGTGATCCATATGATCGTCATTACACATTCAAACATTGCAGAAGAGCGCATTTCAGAAATCGTTGCCCATATTGAAAGAGCGGGCGTGCAGGCTCATGTTTCAAGAGGTACGGACCGTACGGTAATTGGAATCATCGGGAAAGCCGAGCCTACGCTTGCCGAGCATTTGCGCCAGATGAAAGGTGTAGAAAACGTTATTAAAATTTCTAAATCCTACAAGCTTGCAAGCCGCGACTTTCATCCTGACGATACCGTCATTGATATCAAAGGCGTAAAGATCGGCGGAAGCAACCTCGTAATTATGGGCGGACCTTGCGCCGTTGAAACACCGGAGCAAATCGATGAAATCGCACGCCTAGTTAAAGCGGCGGGCGGTCAGGTATTGCGCGGAGGCGCGTTCAAACCGCGCACAGGGCCTTACAGCTTCCAAGGCGTAGGCGTAGAAGGACTTGTTATGATGGCGGAAGCAGGCAAGAAGCACGGGCTTCTGACGATCACCGAGGTGATGACGCCGGAATATGTGGATGTCTGCGCGGAATACGCCGATATCCTTCAAGTCGGTACTCGCAACATGCAAAACTTTGATCTGCTTCGCAAGCTGGGTACCATTCAAACGCCGGTGCTGCTGAAGCGCGGTTTCAGCTCAACTTATGACGAGTTCCTAAATGCGGCAGAATACATTTTGGCAGGCGGAAACCCGAATGTAATGCTATGCGAGCGCGGAATCCGAACGTTCGAAACCTACACTCGCAATACGCTTGATTTGTCGGCCATTCCGGTGCTGCAATCGCTCAGCCATTTGCCGGTTATATCGGATCCGAGCCATGGAACCGGTCGCCGCGAATTGGTAGAGCCAATGTCCAAAGCATCGGTTGCTGCAGGGGCGAACGGACTTATTGTTGAAATGCACACCGATCCGGATAATTCAATGACAGGCGATGGCGTACAATCGTTGTTCCCGGACCAATTCGCTAATCTTTTGAAGGATCTAGAAAAACTTGCGCCAATCGTAGGCAAACAATTCGATACGCCAAAAGCGCCGGCAGAAGCATTTAAGGAATGGAAAGTCTAATAAAAAAACAAACTACGCTTTGCCATCCCAAGATGGCAAAGCGTTATTTGTTTGGATAAGGCCCATGAAGCGGATGAAGAGAACCCGAATATTCGAAGCGGCAGATTTTAGTGATTTCTATTTTTAAACAAGGATAGCATTTCATGGCGAAGGCGCTGACGGATATTCATTCAAATACCGCTAAGCCATTGTTTTCTCAGGGTTTTCAGCGTTTTGCCATTGCCTTATAAGGAGTATTTGTGAACAACTGTACAAACCTGTAAGTATAGCTTACATAGCTTTAAAAAATACCTTACATAGCTATTGACGGAGATTGAGAGCTAGTTTTATAATAACGACATGGATTTGGAGCAATAATTGAACAATACCTGTTCAACACTACGCTAATGTTCGGAAATGGAGGAAATTATTAATGTCAGTTCAAAATGTTTTGGACAATATTAAAGAAAACAGCATCATGTTTGTAGATTTCCGCTTTGTAGATCTTCTTGGTCATGCACACCACATCACGCTTCCAGCTGCTGAGGTGGATGCTGATACTTTCGTAAACGGGGTAGCTTTTGACGGTTCATCGATCCACGGTTTCCGTGGTATTGAGAATTCCGATATGGTTATGATTCCAGATACAGAATCCGTATTTATCGACCCTTTCACTGATCACCCTACACTGAACGTTATGTGTAATATCCATACACCTGAAGGCGACCGCTATGACCGCGATCCGCGCAGCATCGCTCAAAAGGCTGAAGAGTATCTTCAAACGACTGGCATTGGTACGACAGCATTTTTCGCGCCAGAGCCTGAATTCTTCATCTTCGACGAAGTTCGCTATGAAAGCACAATGAATTCTTCTTCGTACATGGTTGAATCCGAAGAAGCTGGCTGGAACACGAACCGCAAAGAAGAAGGCGGCAACCTAGGTGCCAAAATTCCAGTAAAAGGCGGCTATGTTCCTGTAGCTCCAGTTGATTCCCAACAAGATATCCGCAGCGAAATGGTTCGCCTATTGCAAGAGTCGGGTCTTCGCGTTGAGCGTCATCACCATGAAGTTGCTACAGCTGGTCAAGCGGAAATTAACTTCCGTTTCGATACACTTACAAAAACAGCTGACAACCTGATGAAATTCAAATATATCATTCACAATACAGCTCGCCAATACGGCAAAACGGCTACTTTCATGCCGAAGCCGCTTTTCGGTGACAACGGTAGCGGTATGCACGTTCATACTTCGATCTTCAACGGCGACGAGCCTATGTTCTACGATAAAGGCGCGTATGCAAACCTTAGTGAACTTGCAATGCACTACATCGGCGGCGTGCTTTACCACGCTCCGGCTTTGATCGCAATCACTAACCCAAGCACGAACTCGTTCAAACGCCTTGTACCTGGTTACGAAGCGCCGGTTAACCTTGTATTCTCGAAAGGTAACCGTTCCGCAGCAATCCGTATTCCGATTGCAGCTGTAACGCCTAAAGGCTGTCGTATCGAATTCCGTACACCGGACAACACGGCTAACCCTTACCTTGCTTTCGCAGCAATGCTGCTTGCTGGTTTGGACGGCATCAAGCGTAAACTTGATCCAGTTGCTCTTGGTTATGGTCCTTTCGACAAAAACATCTACGAATTGCCGGAAGAAGAGAAAAAAGAAATTCGCAGCGTTCCTGGAACGCTTGACGAAGCGCTTAACGCTCTTGAAGCTGATTCCGATTTCTTGACTGAAGGCGGCGTATTCTCCAAAGACTTCATCGAGAACTATGTAGCAATCAAACGTGCAGAAGCTAAAGCAGTTGCAATCCGCATTCATCCGCATGAGTTCAGCCTTTACTACGATTGCTAATCCGATCGTTAAGAAATATAAGAAACGGGTCCTTCTAGGACCCGTTTTTTTATGAAAATTAAAGAAATGATGAATGAAAACCGAATGTTTTTGTCAGTATTTCGTCATACGTTCGACTTTTTGTTTTTTGAAATTGCCGATTACACTTGATGCGGCCCTTCAAAATTGCTATCATAACCATATCATATATAAAGAAACAGAGGTGGGTATCCGAAGATGACACGAGCATTTAATTTTAATGCAGGACCAGCCGCAATACCACTTGAGGTACTAAAGCAAGCGCAGGAGCAATTTGTTGATTATCAAAATGCAGGCATGTCCATTATGGAAATGTCTCACCGCAGTAAATTGTACGAAGCCGTGAATAACGAATCGCAGGCTTTGCTTCGCGAATTGTTCGGAGTTCCTGAAAATTATGAGGTGCTTTTGCTGCAAGGCGGTGCCAGCACGCAATTTGCCATGTTGCCGCTTAATCTTCTCAGCCCAGGAAAACCAGGCGCTTACGTGATGACAGGCGCATGGGCCGACAAAGCGCTGAAAGAAGCGAAACTTGTCGGAGAAACTGTGATCGCGGCTTCGACAGAATCCGACAATTTCATGCGTATGCCGGCATTGTCGGAAATCGAGGTGCCAAGCAACGCGTCTTATCTTCATCTTACATCGAATGAAACAATCGGCGGAACCCAGTTCCAAGAGTTCCCGGATACAGGAGATGTACCTTTAATCGCCGATATGTCCAGCGATATTTTGAGCAGACCGATTGATGTGAGCAAGTTTGGCGTCATTTACGCCGGTGCTCAGAAAAATCTAGGCCCATCAGGTGTTACGGTTGTCATTATCCGCAAGGATCTTGTGGAAAACAGTCCGAAAACCATCCCGTCGATGTTCCGTTACAGCACACATGCGAAGAGCGGCTCGCTTTATAACACGCCGCCGTCTTTCTCGGTTTACATGGTCAATCTGGTGCTGCAATGGATTAAGGGCAAAGGCGGAGTAGCTCAACTGGAGCAGTACAACCGTGACAAAACGAAACTCATCTATGACGCGATCGATCAAAGCAGCGGCTTCTATATCGGCTGTGCGCAGCCGCAAAGCCGTTCGCTCATGAATATTACTTTCCGTATTCAGAACGAGGAGCTTGAAAGCCTGTTCGTCAAAGAATCAGAGAAGGAAGGCTTTGTTGGCTTGAAGGGACATCGCGATGTTGGCGGCCTGAGAGCTTCAACGTATAATGCGGTTCCGCTCGAAAGCTGCCAAGCGCTTCAGCAGTTCATGATTGATTTTCAAAAACGTAACGGCTAGTACCGGCTAAAGCAATAAGTGACGTAAGAGCTAGGATACAATAAAAAGCCGCCCACTCCTTCTACGAAGAAGGCAGGGCGGCTTTTGGTTTTCGCTTAATCGGGGTTTATGCCTGCGCGACGGAGCTTTCGGCAACATGCGGTCCGTTCAGCTTATAGCCGACATTGCGCACAGTCATGATATATTCCGGAGTACGGGCATTTTTCTCGATTTTATCGCGCAGATGGCTGATATGAACGTCGACAATGCGGGTGTCGCCAAGAAAATGGTAATCCCAAACGCCGTGCAGCAGCTGCTGGCGGCTGAGCACCTTTCCCTTGTGGCGGCAAAGGAATAGCAGCAGTTCGAATTCTTTTGGCGTAAGCTCAACGGGCTTACCGTCAATGAAAACCTCGCGCTGCTCCACTTGCACCTTTAAGCGGCCGATATTGAAAGTCGTGTCTTCCGCGGTGCCGGGCAGCGATTGAACGCGGCGGAATATCGCTTGGATGCGGGATACCAGCTCCTGCGGGCTAAAGGGCTTTGTCATATAGTCATCGGCCCCGTTGTCGAGACCGGCGATTTTGTCTGTTACGTCCTGAAGCGCGGTTAGCATAACGATCGGTACGGCGTTGCTTTGCTTGCGCAGTTCGCGGCAAACTTGGATTCCGTCCATTTTTGGCAGCATGAGGTCAAGAACGATCAAGTCTGGACGAAAGGGCTTCAGCATATCAAATACGGCTTCCCCGTCACCTACGCAGCGTACATCATAGCCTGCCAACTTTAAGTTAAATTCAATCAACATCGAAATTGATGGCTCGTCATCCACGACCAAAATCTTTTTTCGCATGGTTCAGCTCTCCTTCACGTGTATCCGCCTATTCTGTTACCTATTATGAAGGCGGAAATTATGCTTGAGATTAACGGTACGTAAAGTGGGTGTAAAAATATTCGGCGAATTCGTGTATAATAGGCAAAATGAGAGGTGAGATTGAAAACTATGTCATTTCATATCGTATTGGTAGAACCGGAAATTCCGGCAAACACAGGCAATATTTCGCGTACATGTGCCGCAACCGGTGCAATTTTGCATTTAGTTAGACCGCTCGGCTTCGATACGGACGACCGTACCTTGAAGCGGGCCGGGCTCGATTACTGGCATTCGGTGCAGATCGAGTACCATGATTCCTTTGATGAGGTGCTGGCGGCGTATCCGCAAGGGCGTTTTTTCTATGCAAGCACAAAAGCAAGCAAGCCGTATTCACAATTCGATTACCGGGACGGCGATTTCTTTGTTTTCGGAAAAGAAACAAAGGGTTTGCCCCAGGAGCTAATAGACGCGAATAAGGAAACTTGTATCAGAATGCCGATGACGGATAAAGTGCGTTCATTAAATTTATCCAATTCGGCAGCAATTATTGTGTATGAAGCGCTTAGGCAAAATGATTTTCCAGGACTTGAATAAAATATGCTGCTATATTTATCATTTTTTGGAATTTATTCGCCAAAAAACAAGGATTAGTTGCAGGATATTAAGAAATTATGAATTTAGGAAGGAAAATCCCAAGTACCCACGAAAGACTATAACGCAGAGGTTTCCAGAAATGACTTGCGAAACCAGACACAGAAGAGGTGAAAGCGATGAAACCAGCAGGTGTAGTTAGAAAAGTGGATCAACTCGGACGTATTGTACTTCCAAAATCATTGCGTAAACGTTATTTGATGAACGAGGGCGATCCCGTTGAAATTTTCGTCCAAGGTGACCATATTATTTTGGAACGTTACCGTCCCAAATGCGTTTTTTGCGGTTCGATGGTTGAAGTTCGTGATTTCAAGGAACGTTATGTTTGTGGCGAATGTATGGAGGAAATGGCAGTTCTGCAGCATTAATCAGAGGGGCGGAATGCTTTTCTAACGAAATGAAGCTTCCCTTGTTGAGCAAGATGCTCATCGGGAAGCTTCATTTTTGTTGGGGAAAGAATAGAAAAACATAAGATCAGACTTATGTCATTTACTCCTTCATCAAGATGCGATGGCCGCCAATTGCTTGGCCGATACCGCATGCTTGCTACAAGCAGTCCGCAGCCGGCTTATAGACCTTTTGTTTTGTCTTCATTGTAGGAGCTGGTCAGCATCGCCGTAATGAACAACGCAAAAACAGTCATGACAATAATAAAGTTCATCTGTGGGACACCTCCAAGTACGTTGTCTTTATTATAACCAACGTCGGCAAAAAAGAAAACTTTAAAAGTTGTGAACACATTGTTAACATAGAGAGTATGAGCATAGCAAGCTTTAAGCTTGCGAGGAGGAGCATATACTATGAATTATCGTTTTTCATCCAGAGTATCGCAGTTGAAATCGTCAGCGGTTAGAGATATTTTGAAGCTGACGCAGGGCAAGGATATGATTTCGTTTGCCGGAGGGTTGCCGGCAGAGGAACTGTTTCCCGTACAAGCCATCCGCGAAGCCGCTGACCGCGTCTTTACGGCTGGGACGGGCGCTTTGCAATACGGTTTGACGGAAGGTTACATGCCGCTCCGCGAGCAGCTGTGTTCGCGTATGGCGGCGAAGCAAATGCATGTGAATCCGGAGCAAATGATATTGACAACGGGCTCGCAGCAGGCGATTGATTTGCTGGTAGGCGTGCTTACCGAGCCTGGCGATACTGTTCTGGTCGAGAAGCCTACCTACTTGGCGAGCCTGCAGGTGTTCGCGCTGCATGGCTTGAAGGTCATTGCGGCTGAGAGCGACGAGGATGGAATCATACCCGAGGATGCCGAGCGGCTCATTCGGGAGCATCGTCCGAAGCTGCTTTACGCCGTGCCTACTTTCGGGAACCCGACAGGGCGGGTGTGGAGCGTGGAACGGAGAAAGAAGCTGCTTGCCTTGTGTAAGCAAAATGATATGCCGATTATCGAAGACGATCCTTACGGGGATATTACTTTTGATGAGAGCGAGCAATTTCCAACGCTGTTTTCGCTTGAGGGCAAAGCGGAGCAAGGCGCGGTTTTTTATACAAGCACGTTTTCCAAAACGGTTGCGCCGGCGCTGCGTTCGGGCTGGGCGATCGGGGACAGCAGCGTTATCGGTATGGTAGCCAAAGCGAAGCAGGCGGCTGATCTTCATTCAAGCGCAATCGATCAGCAAATTTTGAGCGAGCTTTTGCAAGGCTTTGACTTAGACGGCCATATCCGGCTGATTTCCAAATCATACGGGGAGCGCATGATCGAAATGCATGAGCTACTGAAGCGGCAGGGTCTTCAAGACGTAACCTGGGTAAAACCAAAAGGCGGTATGTTCCTCTGGCTGGAGCTCCCAGACGGCTTGGATGCGGAAGCACTGCTTCGCTGCGCCGTTCAAAAGGGCGTTGCGTTCGTGCCGGGCAGCTCATTCTATGCCGAGCATCCTCAGCGCAACACCGCAAGATTGAACTATACGTATAATACGGGTGCGCGTACGGAGCAGGGCGTGGAGCGTTTTGTAGAAGCAATCGGCGAATTTACGGCGCGGAGCTGATCGAAGACGTCCATTCCGCGATGACTTCGCCGTACTCGGCTAATGCAGCCGCGCCTTCCGGGCGCAGGCTGTATTTGCCGCGTCCTATGCGCTCGAACCAGCCGTAATAGTTATTGCGAAGCGTTTCGCCGCTGCGGCTGTAGCCCGTAAAAGCGGATACCTCCCGCGGCGCAAGCGGACCGGCGGTGTGCAGCGCATATGCGCAGCGCAGAGCCTTCTCGCGGTAAGCGGTCACCAGCTTGCGGCGGGTGCTACCGCCTACGTTATAGTCGCCGCTGCGCTCTCTGAACTCGGTCAGCAGCTGAGCTTGTTTCTTGCGTCTTGCGCCGCGCTGCGGCAGTTCGCCGGGATGGCAGAGCATCTCGATGACCGGCGGCTTCGTTTTGTAGAAGGTGACTGTCATCAGGCCGAGTCCAAGCATGCGGCAAAGCTCCGTCAAATCGCCGAAGCGTTGGTTGTGGGCGCCGCTTTTTTTGCGGTTCCGTTCAACGGCAAGCACAACATGGCTGTTCAGCCGAAGACGTTCAACCCCTTGCAGGAGCAAGGCGAGGTTGAACGTTTTTTTCATTTCGACAATAATCGTTTCATTGTGATCCGGATGCACGGCAACCAAATCACAATGGAGCACCTCGCTTTTTACAATAAAGCCAAGCTGCTCATAGTGCTTTTTTATAGGGCTGTAAAGCTCTTCCTCGCGTGCGACTGCCACGTTTTCTTTCTCCTCTCCACTCGTTTCAATCGAAGCTTTTGCCTCCATTATAACAAAGGAAACTGTCGGCTTGTCGTTTTTTGATGGATGATGGACAAAAATAGTGTGCAATTATCTCCCCGAATAAGCATAGGATTGTTATATCTCAATAAAAGTTGGCACCACTCGATAGAGCGTCTAGAGACAAATCCCGGGCGTAGAATGATAAGTGGAATGCGGAAGCGATGGGAGGAGGCACGGTATGGACATTTTCAAGCGAATATCGGAGTATCAGGCTGAGAGCGAGAAGCTTGCATGGACAGGAACATTCAAGGATTATATTGAGTTGCTGAGGAAGGACCCGTCCCCGGCCATGACTGCACATTCACGCGTTTATGAAATGATTGAATCTCACGGGGTGGAAGATGTTGGCGGCCGTAAGCAGTATAAGTTTTTCGATCAAGAAATCTTTGGGCTCGATCGTGCGATTGAGAAGCTGGTAGAGGAGTATTTCCACTCATCAGCTCGCAGGCTTGAGGTTCGTAAGCGGATTCTGCTGTTAATGGGTCCTGTCAGCGGAGGCAAGTCAACGATTGTTACCATGCTCAAAAAAGGACTTGAGCGCTTCTCCAGAACGGAGCGAGGATCCGTTTATGCGATTAAAGGCTGCCCTATGCATGAGGATCCGCTGCATCTTATTCCCCATGAGCTTCGTCCTGATATCGAGAAGGAGCTTGGTGTTCGAATTGAAGGCAACCTATGCCCATCCTGCCAAATGAGGCTGCAAACGGAATACAGCGGCGACATCGAGAACGTGCTCGTCGAGCGTGTGTTTATTTCGGAGGATAACCGCGTAGGAATCGGAACATTCAGTCCGTCCGATCCGAAATCGCAGGATATTGCCGACCTCACGGGCAGTATTGATTTCTCCACCATAACGGAGTACGGATCCGAATCCGATCCCCGCGCCTATCGGTTTGACGGAGAGCTTAACAAAGCGAACCGCGGCTTGATGGAGTTCCAAGAAATGCTCAAATGCGATGAGAAGTTTTTGTGGAATCTGCTCTCACTGACCCAGGAAGGCAATTTCAAGGCTGGACGCTTCGCGCTTATAAGCGCCGATGAGCTCATTATTGCGCATACGAACGAATCCGAGTACAAATCTTTTATTAGCAATAAGAAAAACGAGGCGCTGCATTCCCGGATGATCGTTATGCCAGTGCCATACAATTTGAGAGTGTCCGACGAAGAGAAAATCTATAAAAAGCTGATTGCGCAGAGCGACATGCGGCATATCCATATTGCGCCCCATGCCTTGCGCGCGGCTGCGATCTTCTCTATTTTGACAAGGCTGAAGGAAACGAAGAAGCAGGGCATGGATCTTGTCAAAAAAATGCGGATGTACGATGGCGAGGAAGTAGAGGGCTTCAAAGAAGCGGATTTGAAAGAAATGCAAAATGAATACTTAGAGGAAGGCATGACGGGCATTGATCCGCGCTACGTCATAAACCGAATCTCGAGTGCGCTAATTAAGCAGGATACGCAATGTATTAATGCGCTTGATGTGCTGCGCGCGCTGAAAGAAGGTTTGGATAGTCATCCTTCTATCACGAAGGAAGAACGTGAGCGGTACTTAAATTTCATTTCCGTCGCGCGCAAGGAATATGATCTCCTGGCGAAGAAGGAAATTCAAAAGGCATTCGTCTACTCCTATGAGGAGTCTGCCCGCACCTTGTTTGAGAACTACCTCGATAATATCGAGTCTTACTGCAACTGGGCCAAAATTAAGGATCCTTTAACCGGCGAGGAGATGGATCCGGATGAGCGGCTCATGCGGTCCATCGAGGAACAAATCGGCGTCTCGGAAAATGCGAAAAAAGCATTCCGTGAAGAAATTCTGATTCGTATATCCTCGTATTCCCGGAAAGGGAAAAAATTCGATTTTACGAGCCACGAACGTCTGCGCGAGGCGGTTGAGAAGAAGCTGTTCGCCGATCTCAAGGATATCGTGAAAATAACGACCTCCACGAAAACGCCGGATGAGAGCCAATTGAAGCGCATAAATGAAGTTACCAAACGGCTTATGGATGAGCATGGGTACTGCCCGGTTTGTTCCAATGAACTGCTCCGGTACGTTGGAAGCCTGTTAAACAGGTAACGAGTTAGTGTAAGCGGCGAATGTTGCAGGTGATATTCGCCGCTTACGAATTGTAATAAAGAGCTGACAGTAGGATTTAAAAGCGTGCTGATATCCCGGTCGATAGGAAAAAATCTATCGGCCTTTTTGTTTTTGCGAATAGGTTTAAAAAGAATTCATATTGATAATAATGAAAAGGGTATATTTTCCGATATAATAGGTGATAGCGATCAACTATACACCGAAGGAGTCGGACTAATTGATTAAAGTATCGTCAGAACGCCAGAAGCAGCTTGAATACACGGGGATTACGGAGAAGGATTTAAAAAAACTGGCTGAATGCAAACCGATTTTCGAGAAGATCGTTGACGAAGTGGTTGATCGGTTTTATGACAGTGTCGGCCAACAGCCCGAACTAATTGCGATTATTTCAAAAGTAAGCAGCGTAGAACGGCTGAAGGAAACGCAGCGATGGTACTATATGTCGCTTACCGAAGGGGTAATCGATCAAGCGTATATTGAAAACCGTATAAAGATAGGTGCCGTCCATTCGCGAATCGGATTAACGACGGATTGGTATTTGGGTACCTATATGACTTATCTGGATATATCCACGACTGTGCTTCAAAAGGTTATTCCTGAAGGCTGGCAGGAAGTAGTGCATGCTTTGGCGAAATTATTTAATCTCGATTCGCAATTCGTGCTTGAAGCCTATAATCAGCATGAGCAGCAGAAAATTCAGGAGCTCGCGGACAATCGTTCCGTCATGCTGACAACCGTAACCAGCGCGGTGCAGGAGCTGGCTTCGCTTATGCTCGAATTGGACGAGGGTGCGCAATCAATTGCGGCAACGGCAATTTCGACATCGCAATCCCAGGATAAGACGCATACATTATTAGGAGAGCTTCGAGAGGAACTGGACGGCATTAATGAAATGGGCTCATTAATTCGCGGTTTATCGGATCAAACGCATTTACTCGGGCTGAATGCCGCAATCGAAGCGGCGAGGGCCGGAGAAAACGGGCGAGGGTTCGAGGTTGTCGCGAATGAAGTGCGCAAACTGGCTTCTTCCTCACGCAATGCGCTCGAAGGGATACAGTCGAAGCTTGAAGAGATTGACAAGAAGCTGTCCGCCGTACGTCACGAGTCCGAGCAGACATCGGTCGAAGCGCGCAATCAAGCGGCCCGTTCGCAGGAGCTCGCTTCGTTCGTACACATGGTCGATAAGGTTACGAAGGATCTGCAGCAATTAAATCAATCCTAGAATAAAACGCAGCTTAGAAAAAGCAGGAATTCTCTCTATCGAGGGTTCCTGCTTTCGTGTTATATAAGTTGACACAATTTTCTGATTTTAGTATGATAATCCTAACATTAAGATGCGATTCGGTTATAATTGTTAAGTTTTTTAACATAAGTATAACATAATTGATCAAAATGTTTAACTTGCTCGTACCAAATCGGTGCAGCGCCCATCATGGAGGAGGCGGTTGTCATGTCGACGGCCAAACAGTCGCAATCGCAATTTTACGATTCTCAAACCTTTTACGATGAAATGTTCGACAAGGACCTTTCGGTACGGGCCCACTATGACAAGGTTCATCGTTTGTTTGGGAGAATGAAGCCGGCAGAGCTTGCGGTCCGTCAAAATGCGATTAATCAAAGAATGATGGAAGAGGGCATTACGTTCACGCTGTACAGCGGAGCCCAGAATGAACCCCTCGAGCGAACGATTCCTTTCGATTACATCCCGCGCGTTATTCCCAAGCATGAGTGGGAAGGCGTGGACCGCGGCGTAAGACAGCGGATTCGTGCTCTAAACGCTTTCCTCTATGATGTGTATCATGGACAACGGATCGTTTCCGACGGCATTATCCCTCGGCGCATGATCGTATCCAATACTTATTTCAGGCCTGAAATGGCTGGTCTACAAGTTCCGTGCGGTGTATATATTACAGCATCGGGCATTGATTTGATTCGTGATGAAAAAGGCCGTTATTATGTGCTTGAGGACAATTTACGTTCGCCATCAGGTTTTTCTTATCTGTTTAAGGGAAGAACGTTAATGAATGAATTGTTTCATGATTTATATTTATCCAGCTCCGTACAAAGCATTGACCGCAGCTTGAACTGCTTCTTAAGCTCGCTCCGCGCGCTTTCTCCAAACGGCAAACGGGATCCTTTGATCGTCTTGCTAACGCCAGGCGCTTATAATTCTGCTTATTACGAGCATACTTTTTTGGCTCAGCAAATGGGTATTCACCTCGTTGAAGGCAGAGACCTTGTCTACAAAGACCACAAGATTTTTTTGCGGGATCTGCGGGGACTACGTCAGGTAGACGTGATTTACCGGCGTATCGACGATGATTTCCTTGACCCGCTAGCCTTCCAGCCTGATTCCTTCCTCGGTGTTCCTGGTCTTATGAATGCTTATCGGGCGGGAAATGTCGCGATAGCCAATGCGCCGGGTACGGGAGTGGCAGACGATAAAGCGGTTTACGCGTATGTTCCGGACATGATTCGTTACTACTTGGGCGAAGAGCCTCTCCTTCATAACGTTCCTACGTACATTTTATCGCGTAAGGAAGAGCGCGAATACGTACTTGATCATTTGGATCAGCTCGTTGTGAAGGAGACATCGCTTTCGGGCGGCTATGGGATGCTGATTGGGCCCGCCGCTACCTCGAAGGAGCTGCAAACCTTCGCCGAAGCAATCAAACGCGAGCCGGGGCGTTATATCGCTCAGACGACGATGAAGCTTTCACGCGCGCCGGTCATGGTGAATGGCAGCATGACGCCGCGTCACATTGATCTGCGGGCTTTTGCATTGATGGGTGAGGATACGCATGTCATTCCGGGAGGTTTAACGCGGGTTGCGATGACAGAGGGTTCGCTTGTCGTTAATTCTTCGCAAGGCGGCGGCGTCAAGGATACGTGGGTCCTTAATCGATAAATATGGAGGGAATGCGATGCTGAACCGGAATGCAGAGGCATTATTTTGGATTGGCCGTTACATGGAGCGTGCCGAGAACCATGCTAGATTGATCGATGTTCACTATCATCTTCAAGGAGATGAAGCCGCCGCAGGCATCGATGATAAACCCGAAGAAGAAGCTGCGGAGCCAATATTAAAATGGGCAAGAATCGTGGACGCACTGGGCAGCCGCGAGGACTTCGAGCAGCAATACGGCAGCTATAACGAACGGGATGTGCTTTTCTATACGACGCTGGACCGGGATAATTCGAACTCCCTAGTCTCTTGCGTCAGCCATGCTCGCGGCAACTTGCGCACGCTTCGAGAGAAGGTGCCTAGCGAAATGTGGGATGTGACGAATGCATTCTATCTATGGCTGAGGGAGAAGCAGCCGGATGATTTGCTTCGCGAATCCCCGCATTTATTTTTCATGCGAATCAAGGAATGGACCGCATTGTTCCAAGGGGTCAGCCAATCGGTCATGCCAAGGGAAAACGAATGGCATTTCATTGAATGCGGGCGATACCTGGAGCGATCGGAAAATACGCTGCGAATTATTAAAGCGGTAGGCAACGCAGCAAGCAACGAAGGCTGGAACAGCGCAAGCGCCTATCCGTATTTGCAGGCTGTCCTGCGTTCCGTCAGCGGCTACCAGGCATTCCGCCGTTATTATGCGGACGGGATATCCGTTGAATCCATCGTTGAATTTGTCGTGCTGAACAGCGCCTTTCCGCGTTCCCTTCATTTCGCGCTTCATACGCTGGATGATCATATGCGGCATATCGAGCTGCAGGATAAACAGCTGCGTACGGCACATGAGAGAGTCATTCGCCAAGTAGGCAAAGTAAAAGCGGATTTGGCATGCCTGGAGCGGGAAGACATGGTCATTGATCGAGGCGGCATGATCGTGGCTCATTTGCTAGATGCCTGCCAGCAGCTGGGGATGGCGTTCGCCAAAACCTTTTTTCGCATGGGGGAGGCAAGCGCATGAAGCTGAGTATTTCACATGTGACCCAATACGAATACGCGGAAGCGGTAACGGACAGTGTCAATGAGATCAGGCTTACGCCGAGTACGAATGAACGGCAATCCTGCTACCAGCAGGCGATATCCATCGAGCCGAATGCTTCATTGTTTACTTACGAGGATTATTTCGGAAACCGGGTGCATGCCTTCTCGGTAAACGGTCCACATAAAAAACTTACGATACGAACATCCATGACGGTCGTAACGAAGCAGGCGCCTACCTCCGAGGAGAGAGCCCAATACTTAAGCAAGCGTTCGCCGGAGCAGGCATGGAGTTGGCTAAGAACGGACGCAGCAGCTGACCGGTTTACCGAATTTCTGCTGACGACTGAATATACCGCAGTCACGAACGAGGTAGAACAATTTGCGAATGAAATCCCGGATAAGGATGAGAACGGCCTCATCAGCGTGCTGGACTGGCTGAGCGCGTTATCTGCCAAGATTAGAACGGAATTCATTTACGACCCGGAAGCAACGGACGTAAAAACAAAAACCTCGGAAATGTTTCTCAGCAAACGAGGGGTTTGCCAGGATTTTGCCCATTTGATGATTGCAGGCTGCAGAGCTTTCCATATTCCTTCCCGCTATGTGAGCGGCTATCATTTTGTAGGCGATTTGCAAGGCGGAAGCGCGGATTTCGAGCAAGCCTCCCATGCTTGGGTAGAGGCCTTTGTGCCTGGTCTCGGCTGGTGCAGCTTCGATCCGACGAATGCCGATCCTGTAGGAGAGCGGTATGTGAAGCTCGGTCACGGACGGGATTATAAAGATATCGTGCCGGTCAAAGGGGTTTATAGAGGTACAGGCGAGCAGGTGCTGCATGTATCGGTCGATGTTAGAAATGTAGAGGATTAACCAGATGAATAGACAAGGATAAAAGGAACAGCGGCCGCTCCAGCAGCATACGGTCGACTGTTCTTTTTTGTGGGCTTTACTGAAATATAGACATTTCCATGTATGAATAATGGGCAGAAGCAAACCTTATAAGCATCAAGCAGGAGGTGCTTAAGCGTGTTGAAATCATTTAAGCCTGTCGTTACTTCATTTATGGTTGTGATATTGGGCTGCTCATTGGCGGCATGCGGACAAAACCATACGGTGAACGAAAATGCGATGCGGGCAAAAAATAATAGGAATCGGTTGGAGTCCAAATCATTGCCTAACGGTCTGGACTTATCGCATAGCGCCAAGCAGTTGGCGAATCGCGCGGATCAGGTCACTGGCGTGAACAAAGCAACGGTCGTCCTGCATCAAAAAGAGGCGCTCGTTGGCTTGGATGTATCCGATATGGGAAAAAGAGCGATTATTGAGAAACAGGTTTACGCGGCTTTAAAAGGCCAATATCCCGTGTATAACATCCATGTAACCGCAGAGCGGGGGATACACGATAAGATCGGGAAACTGGATAACGGCTTGACGAATGGACATCCTATAAAAACCTTTGTCCATGATGTAGCTGACATCATACGCGATATTGGCGATGGGGTAACCGAGCCTTCCAGATAAAAAATACGAGCCGGCAGCTTCTTCGGGAGCTGCCGGCCTTTACATACGCTTTCGTTAATGCTTTAATGCTTTTTCTTAAGCTGCTCTTTGAATAGCTGGAAGATCGTAGTGAATCCAAGCCATAAAGCAATGCTTATCCCAGAAATGGTTAGAACAAAAGCAAGATGCTCAAAAACCGAGTATCCCTGCAGCTTGCCCCAGTCAATGTCCCCTTTTAGATCCTCGATAACCTGATTCATTCCGTAAATTCCGCTAATTACCGTGTAGACCGTTAGGATAAGCAGCAAATAGTTACTGCGCTTCGCCGTGAAATTTTCTTGGTATTTATACAAATCCGCGAGCGTATGTTTTACATCGTCATAAAGATCAATGTTACCGAAATGGCGGCGAAGTTGGATGAAAATCTCTTTTCCCTGTGATTGGGAGACGACTTCATTAAAGTAATATTTGGCTGAGAAAGTAGTAATCGACCGAATCAGCTCTTCAATTTTATCCTGATTTTTATCCAGCCTAACCTGAGAGTATTGATTGGACAATTTCAGGAGCACGATTTTATGGAACAGATTAATCAAAAGGGCATAGTAGTATTCACCGTACATATGATTCGCGAGCTGTGTTCTGATAATTTCATCTTCATTCGTGACGCAAACAAACGATGTTTCGTGCGTGATGTAAAAGGTGTTGGGAGCCCAGCGGTCATAAGAATGCTCATCAAGGTAACGGTTGATATATTCCATGCTGGATGAGCTGATATAGGGCTGATCGTATTTGTCGACGCCGTCGATTTGAGAGGCGCGGAACAAGTCTGCCTGCGTCATATCGCTTTTATTTTTAAAAGCAAATAGACCTTGCACGTACATACGTTCATCCACGAAAAAAGGATGTTTAGCAAAATAAGTCCCCTCGAGCTCATCGGAATTCAAGTAGGGAATCATCCCCGGAACAAGCACCTCGAATAAAAAATCTTCGACGTCATCGAACGCCTTCTTTTCCGATCCCCACCTTGCCGCTTTATCTTGGCTGTTCATATCCTGCAGCACCCTGAAGCGTTTCGCGAACTCCAATGCATCCGTAAAAGTGATATCGCTGCAGGGAATTTCGATTCGTATAGTAATAAAACCAAGATCGAAAGGACAGAGGAACACATCGGTTGATTGTACGATGAAATCAAAATTTCGATATTCAGATTTGAAGCTGCAATGAAGCTTCATCGATTTGGAAAAACGGTGCAGGCCAGCTTGTTTCTCGGAATGCGGAAACAGCATGTTATTGGTGAAGGGCAAATAATAACGCTCCATATTCAAATGAGACACCCGGTAGGGTTCGCCGTAATATTCCGTTTCTAATTCAGTTTTCTTCAAGGAAAACCGGGTGTAGCCATCGTCTTGAAGCTGGGCTTGAAGCTTATCCTGGCAATTCTTATTTAATGAGAATGGAAAAATAAATTGGAATAATGCAGCATCAAGCTGCTTCTCCTCTATGACAGGCTCTAACATCTTAAATTCCTCCTAAATCGCGTAAATCAACGTAAAGGATAATAAACGCTTCTATCGTATTTTAAACCCGAATTCGGTCAGGCATCATCTATCCCTGCCACATAATATAGGATCTTCAAGGCAAGGCTATAGCGGAAAGCAAGGCGGTTGCTGAATTAAAAGAGTAGGAGGATGAACGCAAGTGAATGGCGAGAAAATATTGGAAGAAATAAAAAGCCGGTCGGTAAAGCTCGAAAGCGCGGATGATCTGGACGTGATCGTTCAAGCGGTCGGAGATGCTGATTTTGTGCTGCTGGGAGAAGCCTCGCACGGCACCTCCGAATTTTATACGCTGCGTGCGGAATTATCGAAACGTTTGATCCTGGAAAAAGGCTTCTCCTTCATTGCCGTGGAAGGGGACTGGCCCTCTTGTTACACGTTGAACCGTTACATTAAGCAATACCCGGACGCTGACGCAAACGCTAGAGAAGCCCTTCGTGATTTCAATCGCTGGCCGACGTGGATGTGGGCGAATAACGAAGTGATGGATTTGACGGAATGGCTGTATGATTTTAACAAGACTCGATCGGATGAAAAAAAGATTGGCTTTTATGGGATTGATGTATACAGTCTATGGGAGTCCATGGATGAAATACTCAGCCATCTGAAGAGAACGGGATCACCGGAATTGGAAGCGGCGCAAAGGGCGTTTGAATGTTTTGATCCACACAACCGCGATCCGCAAAAGTACGGGGTTTCGGCAGCTTTCTTATCTGAAGGCTGCGAGGAGGAGGTGGTTCATCTTTTGAAAGAGCTTCAGGCCAAAAGACAGCTAAGCAGGGGAGAAGATGAATCGGCTCTGAGCGATGAATTGAATGCCTTGGTTGCGGTGAATGCTGAACGGTATTACCATTCCATGGTTCAAGGCGGACCGGATTCCTGGAACGTTCGGGACCGGCATATGGTGGAGGCGCTTAATCGCATTAAAGCCTTTCATGGAAAGGATGCCAAAGTCATTGTGTGGGAACACAATACGCATGTTGGCGATGCTAGAGCCACGGATATGAAAGCCGACGGGATGGTGAACGTCGGCCAATTGCTCCGTGAGCAGTACGGCGATGATCGGATCTATATTGTGGGATTCGGCACGCACCGCGGAACCGTGATTGCAGCCGACCATTGGGGCGGAGAAATAAAAACGATGAACGTACCGGAGGCTCAGCAGGGCAGCTGGGAAGATTTGCTGCATAAGGCAGGGGCCTACGACAAGCTTCTGGTGTTTGACCATAACCTTGCGTTATTCGATGAGCCGCTGGGGCATCGGGCTATCGGTGTCGTATACAATCCTAGGCGCGAACGCGGAAATTATGTCCCGTCGAAGATGGCCGAGCGATATGATGCATTTGTTTATGTGGACGAATCGCATGCCCTCTCTCCTCTAAAGCAGGAGATTTATCACTATTAAAACCGTAAAGATTCTGAGATAAGCGAAACAGGGTGCCCTATAGGAGCACCCTGTTTATGATCATTCAGCTAATTAACCGATGAAATCAACATCTAGAAATGATTTATACAAACTTCCGGCTCGTTTTCTTCCCATCGCAGCTAAATACGATCTTTTTATCTTCAACGAATGTCTCCAAATGCACGTTTTTCCCCCAAAGCTGAACGACATGCGGCAGCGTACGCTCCACATATTTGAGATCAAGCTCCATGCCCTCGTATTCATGGATCAGGTAGAGCTCACCAACACGGTTGAAGTCCCCATCCTTAACCATTAAGCCTGGAAAACCGCCGTTAACTTTGGAATAGACGAGCTGATCGCGAATGTTCTCCCAAGACTTATCGGTAATCTTCCATTCCGGCCCCTTTTTCTCGAAAATATAGAGATCGAGGTCGTTCACTAAGTCCTTCGTCAAATAATTGCGGAGGAAGGAGATGTCGGAATCCAGCTCGCGCACCTCGAACATTTTCTCCCTGCCCTTCCCGGGAACGCGGCCAAAACGCCTTTGTTCTTCCGGGGTTGGGTTATCGAAGCGCCGCTCGATATCCTCGAAAATTTTGAGCCCCAAATAGTAAGGATTCAGGCTGTGCCGGGACGGCTGGACGACGGAGGAGTTTAGCTTGGCAAACTCGATCGTCTCGTCGCTCGTCAGATCGAGCTCGCGGATGATGCGCTGATGCCAGTAGGAAGCCCAGCCTTCGTTGAGCTAAGGTGCTTTTTGAGTTGAATCTGCACGTTAAAATGAAATGACACAATAAATATTTCTGGTTTACGACTTAATAAGTCGGTCTACGGTAATATATTATCTATTCTTTATCTGGAACATTTAGTATAATTGAAGAGCAGTTTTTAACCAAATAAATACATGGGTTGTGATGAATTGAAGGTTATATCTCTTGAGTTTTTGGAAAAAAATACAGTATGGAATCTTCCGAAAATTGAGTTTGATGAACTTACTCTGTTAGTAGGAGCTTCTGGAGTTGGTAAAACAAAAATTTTAAAAGCACTCAATAATTTACGTCGATTAGCTCTAGATAAATCAATAAATAAGCGTGCGGATTTATTCAAATGGTCTTTGGAGTTTTTTGAAGGTGGTAATTTCTATAAATGGTCTGGAGAAACAGAAAAACCAGAAGAGTCAGTTTATTATTTGTCTGATGAATTATCTGATGCTGAAACAATTAATAAGCCAATAATTACTTTCGAAAGATTAGTGAAGTTTAACCTTGAAAAAACAGTAGAGACAGTAATATTTAATCGTATTAACTCTGAAGTCCAGTATGAGGGCGAAAAAGTTCCTAAGGTTTCACCTACTAAAAGTTGTATAAGTATTTTTTCTGAAGATGAATTGCTAATACCAGTAAAAAAAGCTTTTCAACAACTATACTTTTTTGATTTTGAAGTTGATAAAAGAGAAAGCTTCGGATTAAAACTTAACTTGAAGAAAACGGAAATCAAAGAATTGGATAAATATGATAATAATACAAAGCAAAAAGCTTTGGAAACAGTTAAAGAAATAAATGCACCAATAATGGCTAAATTAACCGTTGTTTACGAAATATTCCCAGAATTCTTTGAAAGAATTAAGGAAGATTATATAGGGATATTTAATAGAGTGGAAGACATTAGATTTTTTAGGCATGGTGCAGATAATGATGATGAAAACTATGAATTACAAATTAAAGAATTTGGGAGTGAATGGATTTCATTTAGAGATATGTCGTCGGGGATGTTAAAGTCATTATTGTACTTAGCGTATATATATCTAACTCCTAATAACAGTGTCATCATAATTGATGAATTTGAAAATAGTTTAGGTGTTAATTGTATTGATATCCTTACTTTAAATACTATCAATGATTCAGGCATGCAATTTATCCTAACTAGTCATCATCCGTATATAATTAATAAAATCTCGATGGATTATTGGAAGATAGTTAGTAGAGAAGGGAATAAAGTTATTGTTAGAGACTGTTCTTTTTATGATCTTGGTAAATCTAAACATGAGGCGTTCAAACAACTTCTTAATCTAACAGCCTTTTCAGAAGGGCGTGAAGATTATTGAACTTTTATATGTTAGTTGAAGGTAAATCAGAAAAAACAATATACCCTGCTTGGTTGAATCATTTATTACCTGAGATCAAAAGAGTCAATTCTCCCCAAGCAGTTCAATCAAATAATTACTATTTATTTAGCTCTGAAGGATACCCTAGTGTTTTAAATGACATTCCAAATGCGGTTAGTGATATCAAAGAAATCAATAAATTTGATTATTTCATAATCGCGGTAGATGCGGATGAATTAGAAGTTGAGGAAAGAAGAAAAGAAGTTTATGATGTAATAAATGAGATTGGTAATCTGGATGGATTGAATATCCAGATAATCATTCAAAACAGATGTATCGAAACATGGTGTCTAGGGAATATGAGAATTTTTCCAAGACATCCAAGTACAAATGAATTTATGTTATGCAATCAGCATTATAGGGTCCTTTCTGATGATCCAGAGTTAATGGATAGAGATAAAAACGTTACTCAGAAGACTACAAAAGCACAATATCATGAGTATTACCTGAACAAGATGTTAAAAGAAAGAAATCTTAATTACTCTAAAGGAAGTGGGACGAGGGCTGTTCAACCTCCTTATTATCTTGAGGAATTAATTCACCGTGTAGAAACGACAGATCATATTAAATCTTTTAAAGAATTCATTTTATTCATTAGGGGAATATCAGAATTAATTAAATCTAGATTACATGTTGCGACTGGAGAAGAAGCTAATCAAAATAATTAAGAATAAGGTAGATACTAATAAAGATTCAATCCCTAACCTTCTGATTTATGGGAGTTATACATATCAATGATCTGAATATTTCAAAGAATTCATTAATTTCTTATTTTCATTTAGTTATACGTTTCGAAATTATATATCTGTCGACATCTATTAATTTTGATAGATAGTAACGTATATATTTATTCTGATTTCTCTTGTATCGCTTATTGGTACATGTTCCCTTGTTTTTGTTTGTGGAATAGCGGTAAACACGGTAGCGCTAATTTGCTGAACAGCAGTTATTCATTTCAACAGCCTCTCAGCAGATGGGTGCTTGATTGTGCTCGCGAAGAATTGCTATGCTTATTTATTTTGGTTAACACTTTATCCAGATATCTTTATCGATTATGTCAGGTAGACAATCATCAATCATGATTTATTCTCTTTCAATTTTCATTTTTATTACTGGAATCTGTACGATTCCATATAAATGTTCCCTTATAGGCAAAGCTGGTCAGCATCAGTTTAACAGAGCCGAATAGATCATACCTTAATGTGTCTTGAAGGGATTACTTCTTCGTTTAATTCCTAGGCAATAGCATAGTGCCCTTGACCAGCATTTAAATAGGTATCAAATATTAGCAAGTCTTTTTTTCTGTAGATATTGTAAAACTGCATAATTTATATAATATCTTTTGTGAAGCTGGGTGTTGCTTTTATGTGACTATCGCAGCTTCTTTTTTGTTCATCAGACCATTCTCTTTCCCGAAGCTTCGATGGTTGAAGCTGTTAGGCATGCCATAAGCACTAAAGGTATAAATGATATCTGACGGGCAAATTTTATATCGTATGGAGTAGAAGTCAAGCCCAAATCCAATAGTGATTTCCGTAATTTCATCAATAGTATATTCCATTGTCTTCATACCCGAGGTTTTCATTGTTGGGTCCCCTATCAGAATTTGTGGGTTAGGTGAAACCCTGTAATAATCGGGTAATACTGATGATAATGAATGAGTAAAAATAGCAACGATCCGCTTGATCATGTTACAATTACATTAATATGATACGTAAAATCAGAAGGAGGTCGAACATCATGTCAAATCCGGATGAGAAGAAAAACCACACCTATCAAGATTGGCTGACCTGGGACGGAACGTGGGAGTTAATTAACGGCAAAGCCTATAATATGTCGCCGGCTCCGACCTCGTTGCATCAATTTATTGTTGGTGAGCTTCATTTCGCTCTGAGGACATTCTTTCAGAATCGGAGCTGCTATGTGTTCGTTGCTCCATTTGATGTGTTCTTCAGCGAGAGTGAAGATTATCATTCACCTGATCACGTTACACAGCCCGATCTTTCGGTCGTTTGCTCGAAGGACCAGATATCCAAGAATGGCTGTCACGGTGCGCCGACCATAATCATTGAAGTGCTGTCACCATCAACTGCACTAAAGGACTTTAATGAGAAGTTCAACTTATATCAGAAGTATGGGGTTCAGGAATATTGGATTGTCGATCCTGGCAATCGAACGGTTCATGTGTATGCAGTGCAGGATGGCAGTTACCAGGTACGTCATTTGTATACGGAGCAGGAAACGATACAATCGATCGTATTTAAAGAATTGCAAGTACCCATGAACAGGCTTTTCAGTCTGGAATAACAAATACAATCAACATGTGAAATAAAATAGGGTGCCCTATAGGAGCACCCTGTTTATGATCATTCAGCTAATTAACCGATGAAATCAACATCTAGAAATGATTTATACAAACTTCCGGCTCGTTTTCTTCCCATCGCAGCTAAACACGATCTTTTTATCTTCAACGAATGTCTCCAAATGCACGTTTTTCCCCCAAAGCTGAACGACATGCGGCAGCGTACGCTCCACATATTTGAGATCAAGCTCCATGCCCTCGTATTCATGGATCAGGTAGAGCTCACCAACACGGTTGAAGTCCCCATCCTTAACCATTAAGCTTGGAAAACCGCCGTTAACTTTGGAATAGACGAGCTGATCGCGAATGTTCTCCCAAGACTTATCGGTAATCTTCCATTCCGGCCCCTTTTTCTCGAAAATATAGAGATCGAGGTCGTTCACTAAGTCCTTCGTCAAATAATTGCGGAGGAAGGAGATGTCGGAATCCAGCTCGCGCACCTCGAACATTTTCTCCCTGCCCTTCCCGGGAACGCGGCCAAAACGCCTTTGTTCTTCCGGGGTTGGGTTATCGAAGCGCCGCTCGATATCCTCGAAAATTTTGAGCCCCAAATAGTAAGGATTCAGGCTGTGCCGGGACGGCTGGACGACGGAGGAGTTCAGCTTGGCAAACTCGATCGTCTCGTCGCTCGTCAGATCGAGCTCGCGGATGATGCGCTGATGCCAGTAGGAAGCCCAGCCTTCGTTCATGATTTTAGTCTCGATTTGCGGCCAGAAATAGAGCATCTCGTCGCGCAGCATGGACAAAATATCGCGCTGCCAGTCTTGAAGCGCCGGTGAATACTCCTCGATGAACCAGACGACATCCTTCTCCGGCCGCGGCGGGAATCGTTTGGCATCGGCGGCCTGGGATTGAGCGGCAGAAGCGGCGGCAGCCGTTCGATCGGGATCGAGATTCCATAGGTCGTCATACTGGGAAGCAGGAATGTTCCACTCAGAACGCTCGCTGTCCTTCTGAACCATCTCAATGTAGCGCTTCTTATCAAGCTGGTATGGCTTAATAAGCGTCGGGTCGACATGCTCTTGAATCGCAAGGATCGCATCGATAAATTTCTCGACGGCTTCGGTACCGTAATCCATTTCATATTGTTGGATACGCTCAGCGGTAGCGGACATGCTCTCGACCATATTGCGGTTGGTCACGCCGAAGCGGGCATTGTTCTTGAAAAAATCGCAGTGGGCGAGCACATGCGCGACGATGAGTTTGTTTTGGATTAAGGAGTTGCCGTCGAGAAGGAAGGCGTAGCAGGGATTGGAGTTGATGACGAGCTCATAGATTTTGCTTAAGCCAAAGTCGTATTGCATCTTCATTTTGTTGAAGGTTTTGCCGAAGCTCCAGTGGCTGAAACGGGTCGGCATGCCGTATGCGCCAAACGTATAAATGATATCCGCAGGACAAATCTCGTAGCGCATCTGGTAAAAGTCGAGCCCAAACCCTTGCGCTATTTCGGTTATTTCATCGATGGATCGCTCCAGCGCGCGAATCTCATCCTGTTTCATCCGTCATCCCTCCGCACTCGTAAATACGATTCATACCATGTTTATGAAAGAATGGCCAAGGTTATGACGATGGCAGCTTAAACGGTTTAACTGTAAATTTTTTCATGTTATTTTAAGGTTTGTTTCAGATTGCTCTCAGATACTTACATTACAATGCGTAGTGTGAATGTGCGAATGAGCTTGAGCACAGACGCCATCCGCGAAAAAATCCAGGAGGGAACGAGATGAAAAACAAAAAGATAGCCATGCTGGCAGCTATAATGATTATCGTGATTGGTGGTGTTCTCTATTATGTTTATGATCGGTTAACCGGCAATCATGTAGAAATCGAAAGTGTCATTGCGGAAGCTCCTGCAGAAGACAACAGTGGGGTCATATCCGGAAATGCAGGAAATGCAGACAACACGGCGACATCGGCAGATAACGGCGCGGAGGACTCAGGTGACGCAGCAGACGTAGACGGGACATGGACGATCGGCAGCGATTCAAAGGTTTATTTCTCGGTAACAACCTCTAGGGATACCGTCAATTACGAGATTAATAAGGTAACGGGCTCATGGGAGCTGAATTCCTCCGATCCTGCTCAAACGAAAGCAGAAGGTACCGTAGACGTGATGAGTATGGATTCTGGAAATGCGCAGCGGGACAAGCATATTTCGGAGGCGGAATACTTAGATACAACCCAATTTCCGAATGCTGAATTTAAGGCAACCTCCTTTGAGGGATTGCCGACAGCATGGAAATCCGGCGAGGTCTACGATGTAAGTATTACAGGAGAGCTTACGGTTAAGGGAATTACGAAGGAAGTTGCATTTACGGGTAAAACAACATACGATCAAGACTCATTGAAGCTTGAAGCAAGCACAGTCGTGACCTTTGGTGATTTTGGCATGAAAAATCCGCATACGGTCGTTATGGAAACGGAAAATAATCTAACCGTCGAGCTAAGGCTTTTACTTAACAAATAAAACAGTTTTCTGAAACAAAAGGCTCATTGCTAAGCAATCTGAACATATGTCTATAAAATAAAAAACCTTTGCAGAACCGCCAGCTTGGGGTAACATCTCCGAGCGAGGCTGGTTTTTCAAAGGTTTTTTTCATTTAGTTTTATGTCGTACATCGCCTGGTCGGCGTCGCTGATTAGGTCTTTTAGGCTGTTGGTTGTCCCCTGCATGGAACTGATGCCAATGCTTGCGGAAATACGGATGGTTTGTCCGCTAATTGTAAAAGGCTCTTTGAACGAATCCTTTATTTTGCCGGCTACGAATTCGATATCCTGATTTTCGACCAAATGCTGAAAGCAAATAACGAATTCATCTCCGCCGTACCTTACGAGAATATCGGTTTTACGGACGTTCTGTTTAAGTCTTGCAGAGATTTGAAGCAGCAGCAGATCTCCGAAATCATGTCCGAAAGAATCATTAACCTCTTTAAAGTCGTCGATATCTATAAACATTACGCTGAACTGCTTGTCCGAGCCGTTAAAGTACAAATGGGACAAATAACGCCGGTTGTATAATCCGGTTAAGCTATCGGTGACGCTTGCATTTTCGAGTTCCAAAATATAAGCAACAAAAACAGCCGTGGATTCGAGGAAACCGAGCTGCCTTTCATCTAAATGAATGGGCTCGCTGTTTAACGCGCAAATGGCGCCGATCGATTGGCCGTCATCTGTTTTTATAGAAATGCCGGCCAACGAACTTTTTCCAAACTGCTGGGTGGCCGGTAAAGAGGCAGTGCGCTCGTCGTCGAGTGTGTTAGGTATGATGAGTAGGGGAACGGATTGCTTCGCAATGAGGCTGCCGTAGCTTTGTAACAAGGGCAGGATGGGATTGCTTTGCGTCAAATTCTCTTGATGGTTAAATGCCCGGACGATTCTGCTGCCTTGTCCATCGTTAGTTGTGATGAATAGGGTGTCTACTTGTAGAAAGTGCTTCAAGGTGTCGATGATATGGTCGGCTGCATCTTCTAGTGAGCGTGAAGGACTGCTCATGTATCTCAACTCCTGCCGTAGTGTTGAAACCAGGGTTTACCTAATAGTTCCATAGTAGTCTAAAATGAGGAGTAACTCAAGGAACAAATGATGAAAAATGGGATTAATGAACTATATATTTTTCCGAGTGATACTTTGTGATCAGAATTTTCATAAAAGCAAATGTTTACAAAAGTTGAATTTACATATATATAAATTCATATGCACCAAAATTAATACTTGAATTAATTACGAACCTGTAGTTAAATAATATTATGAATTCATATTAATGATTGACTAACTAATTAATGAAACTATTAATTGATGTGAGGTGGATGATCATGGCAGACAAAGCAACAATGATCGTGGATAAGGATTTCCAAGTTGGAGAAGTAGATAAACGCATATACGGTTCATTCATAGAACATCTGGGGCGTGCGGTTTATGGAGGCATTTACGAGGCTGACCATCCGCAAGCAGACGAGCAGGGGTTCCGTTCCGACGTACTCGAGCTTGTAAAAGGGCTAGACGTTCCGATCGTCCGTTATCCTGGAGGCAATTTTGTATCCGGTTACAATTGGGAGGATGGCGTCGGCCCGGTTGACCAACGCCCGAAAAGGCTTGAGCTGGCATGGAGAACGGTCGAGCCGAACTGGATCGGCTTCAATGAGTTTATGGATTGGTGCAAAAAGGCGAATACTGATGCTATGATGGCCGTTAATCTGGGTACTCGCGGCATTGATGACGCGCGTAACTTGATTGAGTATTCCAATCATAAGTCAGGCTCCTATTGGAGCGATCTGCGTATCCAGCATGGTTACAAGGACCCGCATAACGTAAAAACCTGGTGTCTGGGCAACGAAATGGACGGACCGTGGCAAATTGGCCATAAAACGTCGGTAGAATATGGCCGTCTTGCTAACGAAACAGGTAAAGCGATGCGTTGGGTCGATCCGACCATCGAGCTGATCGCATGCGGAAGCTCTCATATCGGTATGCCTACATTCCCGGAATGGGAATCTACGGTGCTTGATCTGGCTTATGATACTGTAGATTATGTGTCTATTCATCAGTATTACGGTAACCCGCATAACGATACGCAAAACTTCCTTGCGCAATCCATGAGCATGGACTCTTACATTAACACGGTAATCTCAACCTGTGATTTTGTGCAAGCGAAGAAACGCGGCAAGAAAAAAATCAATCTGTCCTTCGATGAATGGAATGTATGGTTCCACTCCCATTCACAGGATAAAAAACTTGATCCTTGGCAAATTGCTCCTCCGCAGCTTGAAGATGTGTATAATCATGAGGATGCGCTTGTGGTTGGCTGTATGCTGATCAGCATGCTGAAGCGTGCTGACCGCGTGAAAATGGCTTGTATCGCGCAGCTGGTTAATGTTATTGCTCCGATCATGACGCAAAACGGCGGTCCTGCTTGGAAGCAAACGATCTATTATCCGTACATGCACGCAAGCATTTTCGGCCGTGGAACGGTTCTTGTGCCGCTTGTGAAATCGCCTAAGCATGATACAAAGGATTTCACGGATGTTCCTTACCTGGAGACGGTAGCCGTGCATAACGAAGAGAAAGAGGAAGTGACGATTTTTGCGGTTAACCGCAATATCGACGAAGCGCTGCCTTTCGAAATCGATCTTCGCAGCTTCGGCGCTTTCCGGATTATCGAGCATATCGTGCTTGAGCATGAGGATCTGAAAATGACAAACACGGCAGATGCGCCTAACCGCGTAGAGCCGCATACAGCAGGGAATGCTTCGCTTGCTGACGGCGGAAAAATTCAAGCGACGCTTGGCAAAGCATCGTGGAACGTTATCCGCATTAAGCTTTCATAAAAAAAAGAACGGGGTATCCGGAAGCCGATAATACGGCTTTTGGGATGCCCTTCTCTTATTATAGAATAGAGAGAGGAGGGGTCAACGATGATACATGCCAATACAAACGAGGAATGGCTGCCTTTATATGAAGCATTAGCCAGTCCGGTAAGGCTTTCCATTATTAATCTGCTTGCAACGGATATGATGAACGTCAAGGAGCTGGCCGAGGCCATTGGCCTGAGCAGCGCGATTGTCACGATGCATATCCGAAAGCTGGAAAAGGCAGGAATCGTTCAGACCAAAATGGTACGTAAACAGGGAGGTACTCACAAAATATGCACCCTCGCGGAACGTTCCATTGCGATTGAACTTCCGCATCCTACGCTGGATGTGAAAAAGGTGCATGATGTAAGCGTGCCTGTTGGACATTTTACGGAGTTCGAGGTGTTTCCGACCTGCGGCATCGCGACGGTAGACAAGCTGATCGGCCAATTTGACGATCCGCGCTTCTTCTTGGAGCCGGAGAGAATGAATGCCGGCATTCTGTGGTTCGGCAAAGGCTACGTGGAATACAAGGTACCGAATTACCTGCTGGCTGGACAGCGTCCGATTGCGCTGGAAATTACATTGGAGCTTGGCTCTGAAGCTCCGGGCGTCAACGAGAACTGGCCTTCGGACATTGATTTCTCACTCAATGGCAAGGACATAGGCATGTGGACGAGCCCGGGCGATTATGGCGAAGTCAGAGGACGTTTCTCGCCTCCTTGGTGGGGAGACCGCGTCAATCAATACGGCTTGCTTAAGGTGATACGCATACAAGAGAACGGCACCTTGATCGACGGACAGCATATGTCGTCCATTAGCATCGGGGAAATTGGGCTTGAACGCAATTTTTGGACATTCCGTATAGGCGTGAAAGAGGATGCCGTACATGTCGGCGGTTTAACCTTGTACGGAAAAGGCTTCGGCAATTACAATCACGACATTATGTTTCGGGTCTTTTACGAGGATGTGCGCGGCGTTTAAAGCAGTCTAACTGCTTTGAAGCCGCGCTTCACCCGCGCTCCCCTCCTTACGCCTCCGCGTTATCAAATGCACGGACTCCGCCGTTTATTTTATTTTCCGATATGCCATTTCTAATATCTAGAAGATATAATGGGTGTAATAGCTAGATAATGCCATGATTACCCGGAGGATCAAAGATGCTGACCATGTTCGCTTTTCTAAAAAAGTACCGTTTAGCTGTTTATGTGGCTCTGCTGCTAATGCTGGTAGAGCTTATGGTGGAGCTGCTTCAGCCTTATATTATTTCCAAAATCATTGATGACGGGATCGGCAAGGATAATCTGGCGGTCGTGCTGCAGTGGGGCGGCTTCTTGATCGGCTGCTCTGTTATTGCATTTGCAGCAGGGATACTCAGCTCCTTCTATGCTTCTCACGTCAGCCAAAGCTTTGGTTATGATTTAAGGGAACGTTTATACGAAAAGGTACAATCATTCTCGTTCGCAAATTTTAACCTTTTTCCGGAATCATCGCTTATTACACGACTCACAAACGATGTTTCGCAGCTGCAAAATACGGTCTTTATGGGTTTGCGTATTATGCTACGCGCTCCGCTGCTCGTTATCGGAAGCATTGTGATGGCTTTTGTCGTCCAGCCTAAGCTTGCGATTTGGCTTGTCGCCGTTATACCGTTTCTTGGAATTTTTCTGCTTTGGGTGCTTAAGAAGGGCGAGAAATTATTTCGCTCCGTACAGCAGCAGCTCGATCAGGTGAACAGCGTCATGCAGCAAAATTTGATCGGAATGAGAATTGTCCGCGTATTCGTTCGAATGGGGCATGAATCATCACGGTTTGCGCGTTCAAGCGGCCTGTTGATGGACCGGACCGTTGCAGCGCTTCGCCTTACGGAAGCTACGATGCCTATCGTTCTTCTTTTTATGAATGCGAGCGTCATGGCTGTCCTTTGGTTTGGCAGAATAGAGCTTGAAACAAACGGTGCAACGGTCGGAGAAGTTATCGCAATCGTCAATTATGCGACAAGAACGACGGCGGCGTTATCCATTATGTCCATGATCGTGGTGAACTTCTCAAGAGCGCGCGCATCGGCTCAAAGAATAGAAGAAGTCTTGCTCACGAATATTGACTTGACCGACTCGGCGGAAAGCGACGAAGGCTTAAAGCTGCGCGAGGGGCATGTTTCGTTTAAGGACGTATCTTTTGAATATCCGGATTCAGATCAGCATGTGCTGCAGCATATATCCTTCTCGGCAAAACCAGGCGAGACGATTGCCATAATGGGCGCAACCGGATCGGGAAAAACCTCTCTCCTCCAGCTGATCCCGCGTTTGTACGATGTGCAGTCGGGAGAAATAAGCGTGGATGGCAAAGATAATCGCTTAATGAAGCTCGAGCATCTCCGCAAGCAGATTGGATACGTACCGCAGGAAATTATGCTGTTCACGGGCTCGGTGGAAGAGAATATACGCTGGGGTAAAGAAGACGCTACCCTTGATGAAATTATAGAAGCAGCGAAGCTTGCGCAAATCCATGACACGATAATGAAGCTTCCGGAGCAATACGATACGATTGTGGGCCAGAAGGGCGTCAACCTGTCAGGCGGACAGAAGCAGCGTCTTACGATTGCGAGAGCACTGGTAAGGAAGCCGGTTATTTTGCTATTGGACGATAGTACGAGCGCGCTGGATGTCCAGACCGAGTCGGCTCTTCTGCAAGCGCTTAAGCATATCAAATGCACCACATTCCTCATTACGCAAAAAATCAGCTCTACGCGGTCGGCAGACTCCATTCTGCTTCTAGACGAAGGGCTGCTTTTGGCACAGGGTAAGCATGAGCAGCTTATCCAAGGGTCGCCTTTGTATCAGAAAATTTATGAATCACAGTTCGGGAAGGAAGGTGTATCCCGTGCTTAAACGATTAAAAGAACCTTTTCAATATGCTAAACCGTTTGACGGCAAGATGGCGGAATCAAAAGACCGGATGGCCGGAGGCGGCCATGCCAGAAGCAAGCCGCGGGCGAAGAACATGTCCGGCACGCTGAAGAAAATGTGGAATTATCTCTTTGAATATAAAGGGAAACTTGCAGCTGTCATCATCATGGTAGTGCTAAGCTCCGCCTTATCCTTGCTCGGTCCTTATTTGGCGGGCACGGCAATCGATCATTTTTTAATCAACCGGGACAGCGGTTTTGTGGTGTTTCTTATTGGAATGGCTATTGTTTATGTGTTTCATTCTTTGACAATGTGGTTACAGAGCATATGGATGATTGCGATCTCGCAAAAAACCGTATACCGTATGCGCGTTCAATTGTTTGAGCACCTGCACAAGCTGCCGATCCCCTATTTCAGCAAACGCCAGCATGGCGAGCTGATGAGCCGGGTGACAAACGACATTGAAAATGTCAGCGCATCCTTAAACAGCTCGGTTATCCAAGTGTTCTCCAGCATGCTTCTGCTTATTGGCACGGTGAGCGTCATGCTCTCGCTTAGCCCGCTTTTGACCTTGTTGACGTTTCTTGTTGTGCCCCTCATGGTGCTGGGAATGAAATGGATAACGAAGCAAACGGGGCGGCTGTTTAAAGCCCAGCAGCGCAATCTTGGCGATTTGAACGGTTATATTGAAGAGACGCTGTCTGGACAGCGCATCGTGAAGGCCTTTTCCCAAGAACGCACGGTCATAGCCGCCTTCAAGGCACGCAACGAGCGAATTCGCGTTTCTGGCTTCTGGGCGCAGGCCATTTCCGGCTTCATTCCCAAGCTGATGAATGCGCTCAACAACCTGAGCTTTGCCATTATTGCCGGAATCGGCGCGGTTTTTGTATTGAATGATCAAATCACGGTAGGTACCATTATTATATTCGCGGAGTATTCACGGCAGTTTACGAGGCCGCTTAATGATCTCGCTAACCAGTGGAACACGCTGTTGTCCGCCGTTGCCGGCGCGGAGCGGGTGTTTGATGTGCTAAGCGAAGAGGAGGAACGGGCGGACGAGGGCGCTGCTAAGGAGCTGGCAGTAGTAAAGGGGAGCGTTATTTTTGACCGGGTAACGTTCGCTTACGAAGGACGGGCATCAACGATTAGCGACGTAAGCTTTGAATTGACCCCGGGAGAGACCATCGCGCTAGTAGGTCCTACCGGAGCGGGCAAAACGACGTTAATCCAGCTTTTATGCCGGTTTTATGATCCAAGCTCAGGCCGGATCTTGATCGATGGCCACGATACCCGAACGATCAAGCGTGATAATCTGCGCTCGCATATGGCTTTTGTGCTGCAGGATCCTTTTTTGTTCGAAGGTACGATACATGAGAATATCCGGTACGGCAAGCTCGACGCGACGGATGCAGAGGTTGAGCAAGCTGCGAAGCTTGCCAATGCCCATTCGTTTATTACCCGTTTGAAATCCGGTTTTAGCACTGTGCTTAAATCGGATGGCAGCGGGATCAGCCAAGGACAGAAGCAGCTTCTTGCGATAGCCAGAGCCATCCTTGCCAATCCTTCCATTCTCGTGCTTGACGAAGCGACAAGCAGTATCGATACCGTTACGGAAATTAAAATCCAAGAGGCGCTGCAGCGTCTGATGCAAGGCCGAACGAGCTTTGTGATCGCCCATCGATTAAATACGATCCAGCAAGCGGATCAAATTGTTGTCCTTCAGGATGGTGCCATTATCGAAAAAGGATCTCATTCACAGCTTTTGGCTCGACAAGGCTTCTATAGCTCGTTGGTTAACGGACAGCTGAAGAATGGCATGTTGAACGAAACGAGCTAACCTTCTTGCAGCCGCCGTACAAAGTTGATTCGTAACGGAAATTGCAACTATTTTCAGGGATTGCGAGTATTAGTAGGTATAACATGGAGGTGGGACATATGACTATTGCACAGTGCGCCAACTGCGGACACGACAACGATGTTGACGCAAACAGGCTGATGGATGTGGAATGCTCCGCTTGCGGCTCGAAGCTCATCGAAGAATCCGTTCCCTTTGAGATAGCCGAGGAGGAGCTAAAGACATCCTTGGATTTGAATAAAGAAAAACCGTTAGAGGAAGTCGACATAAATAAGTGGATCGGCAAAATCGGAGACCACGAGAAACAAACAAAGTACGTTGAGGAAGGGTTTTGGGCGAAAGTGAAGCGGCATGCCGCTAAAGTTCCTTTTGCCAAGGAGGTTGTGACGCTATACTATTGCTCGGCTGATCCAAAAACGCCTATTTCAGCCAAAGCAACGGCAATCGGCGCATTAGCTTACTGGATCTTGCCTTTGGACCTTATTCCTGATTTCCTTCCGGTAGCAGGCTTTGTTGACGACGCAACTGCCGTGTTTATTGCGTACAAAGCGATCAGCGGCCAAATTACGGATGATCACCGTGAGAAAGCAGAACAGTTTTTCGTATTAAACAAAGGCGTAAAGCTGATTGACCATAAACAATAGAATAACGTGAAACAAGAAGGATGGCCCCGCGGAGTTTTTCGCATAGGTGCCATCCTTCTTTTCATAAGAGGAGAAGCCTGCAATTAGAATAAGCTCCAATCAAACTCCTGAGACAAGGTTTCGAGAAGGGCAACGCCGGCAATGCTGTTACCTTTCCGATTCAAGGAGGGGCCGATCAATCCAATGCCGTATCTCCCGGGTACCAGCGTTAAGATACCGCCGGAAACGCCGCTTTTGGCAGGCAATCCGACTTGAATCGCAAATTCGCCTGACGCGTTATACATCCCGCATGTAGTCATGAACGTTTTCGCAATTTGGACGTAACGACGGGGGATAAGTTCTTCTCCGGTAAGGGGGTTTATGCCATTATGGGCAAGAACCAAAGCCATCTGGGCTAATTCCGCACAGGTAATACGGATGGAGCAATGCCGGAAATAAACGTCGAGGACATCCTCGACTTCTCCTTGCAGCACGCCGTTGTCTTTTAGGAAATAAGCCATCGAACGATTTAAATTGGCGGTAGCGGATTCCGAACGGTAAACATCCAGATCATAATCCAGTGCTTGGTTATTAGAAAGAAGGCGCATGAATTCGAGAACGCGGCCGGATTTTTCCTTAGGATCCTTTCCCGCAATCAAGGATGAGATCGCAATCGCACCTGCATTGATAAGAGGATTAAATGGAATGCCCGGCTGTACAAGCTCTAGCTTAAGCATGGAATTAAAGTTGTCGCCGGTAGGCTCCATTCCGACTTTATCAAATACAGCTTCTTCCCCGTTATCCATAAGCGCAAGAATGAGCGTGAAGACTTTAGAAATGCTCTGCATTGTAAAAGACAGCTTCGTATCGCCTGCGGAAACGGAGTATCCTTTAGAGTTGATCAAATGTATCCCTAATGCGCCGATCGGCGATTTGGACAGCTCTGGTATATAGGAGGCTACCTTGCCATAGCTGCATTGTTGCCGGCTTTCTTCCACCCATTGCGGCAGCAGGGCCTCGATACGTTCCATTTCAGGCAATGACATTTTGTTACTCCTCCCGTACAACGTTTTGAATGATCGAGTGATTGGCCTCGTCTTCTACTTATTTTATAATAACAGCTAAACGATTATAAAGTTGTTCCTATGACAGGGTGCATGAATACGAAGGTTCGATGCAGTCCAAAACGGCTAAAAACATGCTTTGAAAAGTTTTTTTAAATAAATGCTTGACCAGTTGGGCGGTAGCATGATATATTCTAATTCCGGCCGAGAGAAACATGCGGACGACAAGCAAAACAAGCAATACAAACGAAAGAAAAGATTGCTCTTTGAAAACTGAACAACGAGTAATAACTGCCCTTACGATCCTAACGGATCGTTAGAAAAGCGATAAAAAGTAATGAGCATTTCAAACACCAATTTGGAGAGTTTGATCCTGGCTCAGGACGAACGCTGGCGGCGTGCCTAATACATGCAAGTCGAGCGGATCTTGTCCTTCGGGACAAGGTTAGCGGCGGACGGGTGAGTAACACGTGGGTAACCTGCCTGTAAGACTGGGATAACATTCGGAAACGAATGCTAATACCGGATACACAGCTTGGTCGCATGACCGGGCTGGGAAAGATGGAGCAATCTATCACTTATAGATGGACCCGCGGCGCATTAGCTAGTTGGTGAGGTAACGGCTCACCAAGGCGACGATGCGTAGCCGACCTGAGAGGGTGATCGGCCACACTGGGACTGAGACACGGCCCAGACTCCTACGGGAGGCAGCAGTAGGGAATCTTCCGCAATGGACGAAAGTCTGACGGAGCAACGCCGCGTGAGTGATGAAGGTTTTCGGATCGTAAAGCTCTGTTGCCAGGGAAGAATGCTTGGGAGAGTAACTGCTCCCAAGGTGACGGTACCTGAGAAGAAAGCCCCGGCTAACTACGTGCCAGCAGCCGCGGTAATACGTAGGGGGCAAGCGTTGTCCGGAATTATTGGGCGTAAAGCGCGCGCAGGCGGCCTTGTAAGTCTGTTGTTTAAACTTGGGGCTCAACCCCAAGTCGCAATGGAAACTGCAAAGCTTGAGTGCAGAAGAGGAAAGTGGAATTCCACGTGTAGCGGTGAAATGCGTAGAGATGTGGAGGAACACCAGTGGCGAAGGCGACTTTCTGGGCTGTAACTGACGCTGAGGCGCGAAAGCGTGGGGAGCAAACAGGATTAGATACCCTGGTAGTCCACGCCGTAAACGATGAATGCTAGGTGTTAGGGGTTTCAATACCCTTGGTGCCGAAGTTAACACATTAAGCATTCCGCCTGGGGAGTACGGTCGCAAGACTGAAACTCAAAGGAATTGACGGGGACCCGCACAAGCAGTGGAGTATGTGGTTTAATTCGAAGCAACGCGAAGAACCTTACCAGGTCTTGACATCCCTTTGACCGCTCTAGAGATAGGGCTTTCCTTCGGGACAGAGGAGACAGGTGGTGCATGGTTGTCGTCAGCTCGTGTCGTGAGATGTTGGGTTAAGTCCCGCAACGAGCGCAACCCTTGATCTTAGTTGCCAGCACTTTGGGTGGGCACTCTAGGATGACTGCCGGTGACAAACCGGAGGAAGGTGGGGATGACGTCAAATCATCATGCCCCTTATGACCTGGGCTACACACGTACTACAATGGCCGATACAACGGGAAGCGAAACCGCGAGGTGGAGCCAATCCTATCAAAGTCGGTCTCAGTTCGGATTGCAGGCTGCAACTCGCCTGCATGAAGTCGGAATTGCTAGTAATCGCGGATCAGCATGCCGCGGTGAATACGTTCCCGGGTCTTGTACACACCGCCCGTCACACCACGAGAGTTTACAACACCCGAAGCCGGTGGGGTAACCCGCAAGGGAGCTAGCCGTCGAAGGTGGGGTAGATGATTGGGGTGAAGTCGTAACAAGGTAGCCGTATCGGAAGGTGCGGCTGGATCACCTCCTTTCTAAGGAAATACCCGGACCCGATGAGGTTCGGATAAACTTGGCAGTTTATCGCTTACTCGTTGTCAGTTTTGAAAGAGTAACTTCAATACATAGATGAAGAACTGAGCAAATGGCTTGATCTGAATCATGGCATTGTCGGACACTTTCTTTTGTTATGTCTAGTCATTCGTTTGGTGGCGATGGCGGAGGGGAACCACACGTTCCCATACCGAACACGACCGTTAAGCCCTCCAGCGCCAATGGTACTTAGACCGCAGGGTCTTGGGAGAGTAGGACGTCGCCAAGCGGATTATCTCACATAAGAAATTACCAACATTTAGTTGTTGATTGTAACGAAAAAATGTGATAATCTATGATTCCTGTCGCATAAAACGACAAGAAATTTGCACCTTGAAAACTGGATAACGAAAGAAAAGAATTGCTGAAACATCCTTTAAGCTGTTTTTATTGTTAGCGAAAGGTGTTCGAGATTGCAGCGACTTTTAACGACTTTTTCTCTCAAGGAAAAAGCGCTAACAGAGCGCAGAACGAATCACCTGAACATATGGTTAAGCTAGTAAGAGCGCACGGAGGATGCCTAGGCACCAGGAGCCGAAGAAGGACGTGGCGAACAACGATACCGCCCCGGGGAGCCGTAAGCAGGCATTGATCCGAGGATTTCCGAATGGGGAAACCCAGCTGTCGTAATGGACAGTTACTATCAACTGAATACATAGGTTGATAAGAGGCATACCAGGGGAACTGAAACATCTAAGTACCCTGAGGAAGAGAAAACAATAGTGATTCCGTCAGTAGCGGCGAGCGAACGCGGATTAGCCCAAACCAAGGAGCTTGCTCCTTGGGGTTGTAGGACGTCTCACATGGAGTTACAAAGGTGTTTGGTAGGCGAAGAGGTCTGGAAAGGCCCGCCAGAGCAGGTAAAAGCCCTGTAACCGAAAGCAAGCACCCTCCGAGACGGATCCTGAGTACGGCGGGACACGTGAAACCCCGTCGGAATCCGGCAGGACCATCTGCCAAGGCTAAATACTCCCTGGTGACCGATAGTGAAGCAGTACCGTGAGGGAAAGGTGAAAAGCACCGCGGAAGCGGAGTGAAAAAGAACCTGAAACCGTGCGCTTACAAAAAGTCAGAGCCCGTTAAATGGGTGATGGCGTGCCTTTTGTAGAATGAACCGGCGAGTTACGATCACGTGCAAGGTTAAGTCGGGAAGACGGAGCCGTAGCGAAAGCGAGTCTGAATAGGGCGAATAAGTACGTGGTCGTAGACCCGAAACCGTGTGATCTACCCCTGTCCAGGGTGAAGGTGCGGTAACACGCACTGGAGGCCCGAACCCACGCACGTTGAAAAGTGCGGGGATGAGGTGGGGGTAGCGGAGAAATTCCAATCGAACTCGGAGATAGCTGGTTCTCCCCGAAATAGCTTTAGGGCTAGCCTCGAGGAATGAGCGTCGTGGAGGTAGAGCACTGATTGGGTGCGGGGCCCGCCAAGGGTTACCAAGTCCAGTCAAACTCCGAATGCCATAGACGTGCTACTCGGGAGTCAGACAGTGAGTGCTAAGATCCATTGTCAAGAGGGAAACAGCCCAGATCATCAGCTAAGGTCCCCAAGTGTGTGTTAAGTGGGAAAGGATGTGGAGTTGCAAAGACAACCAGGATGTTGGCTTAGAAGCAGCCACCATTTAAAGAGTGCGTAATAGCTCACTGGTCGAGTGACTCTGCGCCGAAAATGTAACGGGGCTAAACACACCACCGAAGCTATGACATGTACCTATATGGTACTTGGGTAGGGGAGCGTTGAATACGGATTGAAGTTGGACCGTGAGGACTGGTGGACTGTATTCAAGTGAGAATGCCGGTATGAGTAACGAAAAGACAAGTGAGAATCTTGTCCGCCGAAAGCCTAAGGGTTCCTGAGGAAGGCTCGTCCTCTCAGGGTAAGTCGGGACCTAACGCGAGGCCGAAAGGCGTAGTGGATGGACAACAGGTTGAAATTCCTGTACCACCGTAAACCGTTATGAGCAATGGGGTGACACAGAAGGGCAGTGACGCGGGCTGATGGAATAGCCCGTCCAAGCAGTGAGGCTAGTGTGTAGGCAAATCCGCACACTGTTAGGCTGGGCTGTGATGGGGAGCGAAAATTATAGTAGCGAAGGTCATGTACTCCGGCTGTCAAGAAAAGCCTCTAGCCAGGTGAAGGTGCCCGTACCGCAAACCGACACAGGTAGGCGAGCAGAGCATGCTAAGGCGCGCGGAAGAACTCTCGTTAAGGAACTCGGCAAAATGACCCCGTAACTTCGGGAGAAGGGGTGCCTCGGTAGGGTGAATAGCCCGAGGGGGCCGCAGTGAAAAGGCCCAAGCGACTGTTTAGCAAAAACACAGGTCTGTGCGAAGCCGTAAGGCGAAGTATACGGGCTGACGCCTGCCCGGTGCTGGAAGGTTAAGGGGAGCGGTTAGGGGTTAAACCCGAAGCTGTGAACCGAAGCCCCAGTAAACGGCGGCCGTAACTATAACGGTCCTAAGGTAGCGAAATTCCTTGTCAGGTAAATTCTGACCCGCACGAATGGCGTAACGACTTGGGCGCTGTCTCAACGAGAGATCCGGTGAAATTTTAATACCTGTGAAGATGCAGGTTACCCGCGACAAGACGGAAAGACCCCATGGAGCTTTACTGTAACTTGATATTGGACTTTGGTACGATCTGTACAGGATAGGTGGGAGCCTGAGAAGCATGAGCGCCAGCTTGTGTGGAGGCGACGTTGGGATACCACCCTGATCGTATCGGAGTTCTAACCTGCTGCCGTGAAACCGGCAGAGGGACCGTGTCAGGTGGACAGTTTGACTGGGGCGGTCGCCTCCTAAAATGTAACGGAGGCGCCCAAAGGTTCCCTCAGAATGGTTGGAAATCATTCGAAGAGTGCAAAGGCATAAGGGAGCTTGACTGCGAGACCTACAAGTCGAGCAGGGACGAAAGTCGGGCTTAGTGATCCGGTGGTACCGAATGGAAGGGCCATCGCTCAACGGATAAAAGCTACCCTGGGGATAACAGGCTTATCTCCCCCAAGAGTCCACATCGACGGGGAGGTTTGGCACCTCGATGTCGGCTCATCGCATCCTGGGGCTGAAGTAGGTCCCAAGGGTTGGGCTGTTCGCCCATTAAAGCGGTACGCGAGCTGGGTTCAGAACGTCGTGAGACAGTTCGGTCCCTATCTGTCGCGGGCGCAGGAAATTTGAGAGGAGCTGTCCTTAGTACGAGAGGACCGGGATGGACGTACCGCTGGTGTACCAGTTGTTCCGCCAGGAGCACCGCTGGGTAGCCAAGTACGGACGGGATAAGCGCTGAAAGCATCTAAGCGTGAAGCCCCCCTCAAGATGAGATTTCCCAGTATGTAAGACCCCTTGAAGACGACGAGGTTGATAGGTTCGGGGTGGAAGCACAGCAATGTGTGTAGCTGACGAATACTAATCGGTCGAGGGCTTATCCTAAAACGTTTGAGAAGCAAACTTACGTCGTAAGCATACGCTTAAGTTTGTCCCGGACCCATACATCCGGCAGACAGCAGCTAAAAAGGTTTCAGCAAACCTAACTTTCGTATCCAGTTTTCAGGGCGCAATTGCCTGCCTGTGCTTAAACTAAAGATCTTAAATAAGATTTATGTTTATGCTTTGGGCCCTTAGCTCAGCTGGTTAGAGCGCACCCCTGATAAGGGTGAGGTCGGTGGTTCGAGTCCACTAGGGCCCACCATATTTTCCCTGATAGCTCAGTTGGTAGAGCACTCGACTGTTAATCGAGTTGTCACAGGTTCGAGTCCTGTTCGGGGAGCCAAGTTTGGAGAGATACCCAAGTGGCTCAAGGGGACCCTCTGCTAAGGGGTTAGACTGCGTAAGTGGTGCGAGGGTTCGAATCCCTCTCTCTCCGTTCTCTTTTTCATGGCCCGTTGGTCAAGTGGTTAAGACACCTCCCTTTCACGGAGGTAACAGGGGTTCGAGTCCCCTACGGGTCACCAATATTTTTTAACGACGCGGGGTGGAGCAGCCCGGTAGCTCGTCGGGCTCATAACCCGAAGGCCGCAGGTTCAAATCCTGCCCCCGCAACCAATCACCTTTTTAAAGGTGAACATCATCCATATGCCGTTGTAGCTCAACTGGTAGAGCAACTGACTTGTAATCAGTAGGTTGGGGGTTCAAGTCCTCTCGACGGCACCACTTTTTTTAGATGCTTGATGTTTTCAAAATCAGCATCGCAAAACGCCGAATCATGGCGGACATAATCGATGTGCCGTTGTAGCTCAACTGGTAGAGCAACTGACTTGTAATCAGTAGGTTGGGGGTTCAAGTCCTCTCGACGGCACCATCTTTTCTCGGGACGTAGCTCAGCTTGGTAGAGCACCTGGTTTGGGACCAGGGGGTCGCATGTTCAAATCGTGTCGTCCCGACCATTATTTAAACGAATGAAATACATATAAAGCCGTTATCTTCAAAGTCTAATCGGACTGATGGAGATAGCGGTTTTTTTATGCCGCAATGGGGAAATATAATCGCAATATGCCGTCATGCGCCATATATTTCAGTGGAATAAGGAGGGCTTTGCTGTTGAAGCTTAGTATAAGAATGATTGCGTCGTTTGCCGTGATCCTTTGGTGCTTAATAAGTCCGGACGCTGCATTCGGACAGCCTGGCGTGTATCATTTTGGATTTAAGAAAAGCGTGGAAGGCCGATTGCCTTCGATAGATGAAGAAGGCTTCAAAAATATCGTGACGAAGCACGGAGCGCTTTTTTTGGGGGACACAAGCAAGAAGGAGCTATTTCTCACGTTCGATAATGGCTACGAGAACGGGTATACGCCACGAATACTCGATGTTTTAAAGGAGAAAAAAGTGCCGGCCGCTTTTTTTGTCACGGGGCATTATGTGAAGGATCAGCCAGAGCTCATTCAACGAATGGCGGCGGAAGGCCATATCGTTGGCAATCACTCTTGGAGCCATCCGGATATGTCGCAGCTCTCGGAAGGCAATATCAAAACGGAGCTGGATAAGGTTAAAGAGCAGGTAGGGATCCTGACGGGTCAGAAGGAGATGAAATATCTCCGTCCGCCTAGAGGCATTTTTAGCGAACGGGTGCTAGCGGCGAGTAAACAATTCGGTTATACGAATGTCTTTTGGTCCGTTGCTTATAAAGATTGGGATGTGAATGCGCAAAGAGGCTCCCAATACGCGTACAGTGAGGTCGTGAAGCAGCTGCATCCCGGTGCTATCATTTTGCTGCATTCCGTGTCCAAGGACAATACAGAGGCGCTGGGCAGCATCGTTGATGAAGCACGCCGCCAAGGCTATGAATTTAAAAGCTTGGACCAGCTAATCCGAAGCGAGTAACAAGAAAAAACAGCAGTATCGACCTTAACCCAAAACTTGGGCTAAGGTCTTTTTCGTTGTTATTCGTCTATCCGCTTGGAGAGCGTTAACGTATGGTTTAGATTAATCGTTTTGAAGTTATTTAAAATGATGCCCTGAAGCTGCTGAAGCAAAAACGGAAGCTTTCGTCCGCCGCATCAAACACATTCACCATTCGAATGGTGAGTGGTACATTGAGACAGCTGTATTGGCGCTCATACGACGGCAAACCTTCAGACCGGCTTTTTTCTTATTCGAGCAAGAAAAATACATCTTGTCTTGTAAAGCTGACCTAGAAGGGCAAGACTAAGTGTGACCGCATAGATTCAAATTCGTGCAAAGGTGATAAATAGAGGTAAACTAAACGGAGAAATAAACAAGGAGTCTTTCCTATGAGAAATATGTCTTTACTGCGTGAGCCGAAGCAAAGGAAGCTGCTGTTCAGCGCCGGGCTGAGCTGGCTGTTCGATGCGATGGAGGTCGGAATGATCTCATTCATTGTAACTGCGCTCGCTGCGGAATGGCAGCTTGGCGCGCAGCAGATTGGTTTGCTGATGGCGATTAATTCAATCGGTATGGCCGCCGGCGCGGCAATAGCAGGCCTAATGGCAGACCGGTACGGACGGCGGGCGATCCTGCTGTGGACACTGCTTATTTTCTCCATTGCCAGCGGTCTATCCGCATTGGCAACAGGGTTTATCGCGCTTTGCGTGCTGCGGTTCGCTGCGGGATTTGGTCTGGGCGGCGAACTGCCGGTCGCTTCAACGCTGGTTTCGGAGTCTGTCCCGATCAAGGAGAGAGGCAGGGCCGTTGTGCTGCTTGAAAGCTTCTGGGCATGCGGCTGGATTGCCGCAGCGTTGATCGCTTACTTCATTATTCCGCATTATGGCTGGAGAATGGCTTTTTTAATTGGAGCAGCGCCTGCTTTGTATGCATTATACTTAAGGCGGGCCATTCAAGACGCGCCCAGCTATACGGAGCAGCAGAGCAGGAAGCTCCCGTTTACCGAGCGAATATCATCGATTTGGTCGACAAAGCATCGCCGGGCGACCGTCATGTTATGGATATTATGGTTTACGGTCGTATTTTCTTATTACGGCATGTTTTTGTGGCTGCCTTCCGTCATGGTGCTAAAAGGCTTCGGGTTGGTAAAAAGCTTCCAATATGTACTGATTATGTCGCTCGCCCAGCTGCCCGGCTATTTCACTGCGGCGTATTTTATCGAAAAATTCGGACGGAAGTTTGTGCTCGTCACTTTTCTTTTGCTGACGGCCGGAAGCGCATTATGGTTTGGCAGCGCTGAAACAGAGGGGATGCTGATTGCGTCCGGCATATGTCTATCCTTTTTTAACCTCGGCGCATGGGGTGGCATGTATGCCTATACGCCGGAGCTTTATCCGGTTGCCGTCCGCGGGACCGGTGTCGGGCTCGCGGCTTCCTTTGGGCGGGTCGGCGGCATTATCGGTCCTTATCTGGTAGGAATACTGGTAGCAGGCAAGATGGAAATTCATAATATTTTTATGATTTTCTTTGTTACGATCATCATAGGGGCGCTGACCGTTCTGTTTTTTGGCAAAGAAACAAAAGGGACGGACCCGGATAAAGAAGCTGGCGAGCAGGCCGTCTAGCAACAGAACACTTCCAACCTAACGATGCTTTGAAGCAAAAAAATCCCGTCATGCATAGGCTTTGCATGGCGGGATTTGTCTATTAAGCACCGGTCACTTGTTTGGAGAAGAAGGTTTTGAGCGCCTTATAGACCTCACCCTTTTCCTTAATGACCGAGTACATGAACTTTTTATGGTTGATATGCTTATAAGCTGACATCAGCGTGCTGCTGCGGTTGTACTGGTTAACCTCGCCGTAGCCGAACATATTGCTTCGCTCCATGAGCTGACCGATCAGCTTGACGCAACGCTCGTTATCGGAGGTGAGGTTGTCGCCATCCGAGAAATGAAACGGGTAGATGTTCCAATTGGAAGTCGGATAACGGCTGTCAATTACCTCAATCGCTTTCTGGTAAGCCGAGGAACAGATCGTACCGCCGCTTTCACCGCGGTTGAAAAACTCCTCCTCCGTGACCTCCTTGGCCTCGGTATGATGCGCGATAAACACAATCTCCACATGCTCGTATTTGCGGCGCAGGAAACGGGTCATCCAGAAGAAAAAGCTTCGCGCGCAATATTTCTCGAACGAGCCCATGCTTCCCGAGGTATCCATGAGCGCCAGGATGACGGCGTTGGATTGCGGTTTTACGATTTCATTCCACGTTTTGTAGCGAAGGTCATCAGGCGAAATGCCGCCAATCCCCGACTTGCCTGCATTGGCATTACGGCGCAGGTTTTCAATTAATGTCCGTTTCTTATCGATGTTGGACATGATGCCTTTTTTCCGGATATCGTGAAAAACAATTTCCGTCGTTTGAAGCTGATCCTTTTGCTTCTGCTCCAAGTTCGGAAGCTCCAGCTCCTCGAATAGCATATCCTCGAGCTGATCGATGCTTATTTCGGTATCGACGACATCCTCGCCCGGCTGATCGCCTGCATCCTGGCCTTTACCCGGTCCCTTGGCAGCTTGAGGGTCGACGCCGAGCACATCGCCAACCTGAGAATCGCCATCGCCTTGTCCGACGTGCTGCTTCTTGTTGTAGTTGTATATAAAGTGGGATTCGTCGAGACTCTTAATGGGAACCTTGATCGTACGCCTTCCATCGGACAAAACGATGCTTTCGTCGGAAACCAGATCGGGAAGGTTTTGCTTAATTGCTTCATGTACCTTCTCCTGATGTCGCGCTTGATCCTCATAGCCTTTGCGGTGGAGCGACCAATCCTCTCTTGACACAACAAACAGCGGCTCTGACTCCATTTCCCTCACCTCATTCCAAGAAGTTAACGTTGCGGCATGCAAGCAGCCTAAGCTGCCTTTCACTTTTTTGTTGTCTGTTACTCAATATATTCAAGAGCCGAGCGGTTATGTGAATGAAAATTAGTCCATTTCTAGTAATCTATCAAATAGCTTGAACAGCTCTATTTGACATTGTGTCTATTCCTTTGCCCATTTTTTAACCACTTTGTATAATGCAATTGAAATTTGGTGTTATATAATATTACATATAAGAGCATGGATCTATCTCAAACCTAACATTGAATTGCCTAAACAATGAGGAGGGATGACATGGAGCAATCCGAAGCTGCAAAACAAGCTGAAATCATTGTGGATCAAGTGTCGATGCGTTTCGGGAAAAAAGGCCACGAGATAACGGCGCTTCAGCAGGTCAGCTTCGAAATCTACCGAAATGAATTCGTATCGCTGCTTGGTCCATCGGGCTGCGGAAAATCTACGCTGCTTCGGTTAATGGCCGATTTGCTTGAGCCAACGGAAGGCCGCATTACGATTCAAAACGAGCATCCCCGAGAAGTACGTCTCCGCCGAAAGTTCGGCATCGTGTTTCAAAACCCCACCTTGTTCGAATGGAGGACGGTTAAACAAAATATTGAGCTCCCGCTTGAGGTGCTGGGTCAAAAGAAATCTCAATACCTTGCGCTGACCGAGCAGCTTATCGAATTAGTGGGACTGACCGCCTTCAAACATTCCTATCCCTGGCAGCTTAGCGGCGGGATGCAGCAGCGCGTTGCGATCGCCCGCGCGCTTGCCCTGGACCCGCCCATATTATTGATGGATGAACCCTTCTCCGCGCTCGATGAATTTACGAAGGAGAAGCTGCAGCTGGAGCTTCTCGACATCAAGCAAAAAACGAATAAAACCGTCGTATTCGTCACGCACAGCATTCCCGAAGCCATTTTTCTATCCAATCGGGTCATCGTACTTTCGGCGCATCCCGGCAAAGTCCATTCGATCGTGGAGATTCCGCGCGGGGAGAGCGATTCTGCCGGATTTCGCGATACCGAGAAATTCAGCGAAATAACCAGGAAGGTAAGAAAATGCTTCTACGAGGAGAGTGGCTTCCTTGATAAGCAGATGGTTTAGGAGAAACGGCGACGGCACTGCGATTGTACTTTGGATTGCGGGGATACTTCTGCTATGGGAGGCTTCGGCTTGGTTTATTGCAAATGTTGCGGAGCTGATTAATCCCGCGTCAAAGCTGCCTTATCTGCATCTGGTCATTGTCAGCATGCTGCAGCATTTTCCGGCTTTACTGGAGCAAGGCATGGTTACTTTCGGCAATTCGATCACGGGTTTCTTGTTAGGCTCTGCCATTGGTTGTTTGCTTGCCATTCTGATGAGCTTGTCCCGAACGGCAGAAAATACGCTTTCGCCCTATATGGTTGCCTCGCAAATGATTCCGATCATTGGGCTTGCGCCTATTATTTACGGCATTATTCATGATGCTGCGTTATCCCGCATCCTGATGGCCGGTTACGTTACTTTTTTTCCCGTCACGATAAATATGCTGCGCGGCCTGCAAAGCATCATGCCCGAGCAGCTCGAGCTGATGCGCTCCTATGGGGCTGCCCCTTGGACCTTATACACGAAGCTGAAGCTGAAAGCGGCGCTGCCGGGACTTTTTGCCGGGCTTAAGCTGTCGGCTCCGCTGGCGATCACGGCTTCTATTATCGTGGAGCTGATGGGCGCGCCGGACGGGATAGGCGTTCTCATGATCAGTTCTTTGTATTACGGCACTTCGCAGGTCTACATGTTCTGGTCAACCGTACTGGTCAGCATGGCCATCGGATTAAGCCTGTTTTTACTGATTTGCTTGCTGGAGAGGCGGATTACCCCTTGGCAGCCGGAGTTTCGCTTGAAGGGGAGGGACGACGGATGAAAGAAATGCTTGCATCCAGATCGATTGACGGCATCCGCTCCAAGCCATCTTTGATGAATACCAAAAGCAGCCTCAAAAGCAAAAGACCGGTGTTTCTGCTCCCGCTTGGATTCGGTTTGCTTTTCCTTGCCGTATGGCAGCTGGAGGGCTTCCACTGGCTGTTTCACTTGGAGCTCTATCAGCTGCCGATCCCTTCAGCGATAGCGAACGCCATCCGCGAAAATTCCGATGTGCTGCAGCGTTATTCGCTGTATACGGGAAGCGAGATACTTGGCGGCTGCTTTATCGGATCGTTTCTTGGCTTGTTGGCCGCGGCAGCTGCTTCATCGTTTCCCCGCATGGGCAAAGGCGGAATTACGATTATCGCTGCCTTGAATGCGGTGCCTATCGTTGCGCTTGCGCCGGTCATGAATAATTGGTTCGGCGCTGGCATCGCATCCAAAATCGCCATCGTGTCCGTCATGACAATGGCTGCGATGGCAGTCATCGCCTTTAAGGGGCTGCGGTCGATCGATCCCGCATCGATTGAGCTCATGCATGCGTACGCTGCCGGGAAATTCCAGGTTTTCATGAAGCTTCGTCTGCGGGCCGCGCTTCCGCATCTGTTTGCCGCATTGAAAATCAATATGTCGACAAGCATTGTCGGAGCGATCGTCGGGGAATTTTTTATCTCCTCGCGCGGTCTCGGGTTCCTGCTTTCCGATCAAATCAAGCTGGGGAACATGCCGCTTGCTTGGGCCTGCATCGCCATAGCCGCCGTGCTAGGCATCCTGCTGTATTACTTGGTCCAATTAGCGGAGCGGTTGATTATCCCATGGCATGCGGCGCAGCGGAAGCATTGAACGATGGGATGGATATCTCTTAAACCATGCATCACCAGGGGCTGACAGCAGCTTATAAATAGAGATTTGAAAATGGAGAGGAATGGTCTGCATGAAAAAGAGAAGCCTTAAGCGGCAAACCGTTTTAACCGTGATACTGGCGCTGGCGCTGATTGTCGTAGCTGCCTGCGGCAATACCAATGAGCCTGCTGCAGCAACAAGTGAGCCGGCAGACGCCGCTAATGGTTCGTCAGCGACGGATAAGCCGGCGGCAGAGCCGCTCCAGAAAGTAAAAATCCAGCTAAAATGGGTGCCGCAGGCTCAGTTTGCCGGTATTTTCGTTGCGAAGGAAAAAGGCTTTTACGAAGAGGAGGGCTTGGATGTCGAGATTATCCCCGGAGGGCCGGATGTCGTGATTGAGCAGCAGGTCGTAAACGGAGCGGCGGATATCGGGGTGACCAGCTTCGACAGCTTGCTTGTGAACCGCGATAATGGGCTGCCGCTGGTGTCGATAGCACAGGTGCTGCAGAAGAGCTCCTACCGCTTCGTTGCGAGTAAGGAATCCGGCATCGACGAGCCGGCGAAGATGAAGGGCAAGAAGGTCGGGATGTGGACAGGCAGCCAGCAATTCCAGGTGCTTGCATTCATGGAGAAAAACGGACTTGATCCGAAAAAAGATGTTGAGCTGGTGAAGCAAGGCTTTACGATGGATCAATTTTTCAACAAGCAGCTGGATGTTGCCGTCTCCACGATTTATAACGAATATCATGTCGTGCTTGAGAGCGGCGTGAAGGAAGAGGATTTGTATGTCTATGATTTCGAGGATGCCGGCGTCGGGATGCTGGAGGATACACTCATCGTGAAGGACGAATGGCTGAAGAGCAACCGCGAGCTTGCCGTGAAAGCGATCAGGGCGACCATGAAGGGCTGGAATTATGCGATTGCAAATCAAGCGGAATCGGTTGATATCGTGATGAGCGCCGTTACGGAGGGAAGCACGACGAAGGAGCATCAGACGACGATGCTGATGGAAATGGCGAAGCTCGTGAAGCCGGAGGGCTTCACGGAGGCGCAGGTAGGTGCGTTTGTTGACGAGGCTGTGCAGCGGACCGTTGAAATCGCGCTTAAATACGAGCTGATTAAGAAGGAACCGGATCTGGCTGCGGCGGTCGACAAAACAATTTTGGAAGATGCGGCGAAGTAGCCGCATACGCTAGTCTATAACGATCGCGGATGGTGACATTCGCGGTCTGTTCTACTATAGAAGCGGCAGCCGCGAAGGAGGAGAAGCAGTCTATGGGCGTGGAGGAGACAGCAATGGGTGCGGAAGAGAAGGAAGCGCTGCTCGAGAAGGATCGCCAATATGTATGGCATCATATTTCTCCCCACAATGAAAATCCGATGGTTATTGTATCGGGAGAAGGCAGTTGGATTACGGATATCGACGGTAACCGTTATTTGGACGGGATGTCCGGCTTGTGGTGCGTGAACGTGGGGCATGGGCGCGCGGAGATCGCCGATGCGGCTGCCGAACAGATGAAGAAACTTGCATACTCCACGCTCGTTCAATCCCATGTTCCCGCTATTCTGCTTGCAGCCAAGCTGAATGAATGGCTGGAGGGAGAGTACCGGATTTTTTTCTCCAACTCGGGCTCGGACGCCAATGAGGTGGCGTTCAAAATTGGACGTCAATATCATCACCAGCGAGGGAAACCCGCCAAGCATAAGTTTATCTCTAGACATCGCGCGTATCACGGCAATTCTATGGGCGCGCTAGGGGCAACAGGGCAAGCGCAGCGCAAGCTGAAGTACGAGCCGCTCGGAGTCGGCTTTACCCATGTGCCGCCTCCCTATTGCTATCGCTGCCCTTTTGGCCAAACCAAGGGTTCCTGCGAGACGCAGTGCGCGCAAGCCTTCGAGGATGCGATTGTGTGGGAAGGGCCGGATTCCGTCGCCGGCATTATCGTCGAGCCGGTCATTACAGGAGGCGGGATGATCGTGCCGCCCGATGATTATTTGGCAAAGCTGCGTAAGATTTGCGACAAGCATGATGTGCTGCTTATCGTGGATGAGGTTATTTGCGGTTTTGGCCGTTCGGGAGAGAAATTCGGACATCAGAACTACGGGGTTCGGCCGGATATCGTAACGATGGCCAAAGGGCTGACCAGCGCGTATTCCCCCTTATCAGCTACGGCTATATCGGCTGAAATGTATGAGAGCTTCAAGGAAAGCGGCCCGGAGAGCCATTTCCGGCATGTAAACACGTTTGGCGGCAACCCGGTCTCTTGCGCGGTGGCGCTGAAGAACATTGAAATATTGGAGCGGGAAAATTTAGTCGGCCGCTCTGCACTTATAGGCAGGGAACTGTTGAGCCGGATAAAAACGCTGAAGGCGCATCCGCATGTCGGTGAAATCCGTGTTTTTGGTTCGGCGATCGGCATTGAGCTGGTGGAGGATAAGCTTACGAAAGAGCCTGCTTCTGCTGCGAGAGTGGCGGTAATCTTGGCGGGCTGCAAGCAAAAGGGGCTTTTAATCGGCAAAAATGGCGACACGGTGCCGGGCTTTATGAATATTTTGACGCTTAGCCCGCCCTTATCGGCGACGGATGATGAGATTGTATTTATCGCCGATACGCTGCTTCAGGTTTTTGAAGGCTGAGAGCGGAGAGGAGGAGGAGGCGCAATGGAGGCGAAAGGGAAAACAGGCATTAATCCCCAAAGGCTGCACGGGCGTATTTTGGAATTGGCGCAAATCGGCAAAATTGCCGATACGGGCGTATGCCGTCTGGCTTTGTCGCAGGAAGACCGGGCAGGCGTAGAGCTGGTTCGGGGCTGGATGACCGAAGCCGGCCTGACGGCGCGGATCGATCCGTTCGGCAATTTGATCGGGGTGCTGGAAGGAGCGGATCAGGCGGCTCCCGTTCTGATGCTTGGATCGCATATTGATTCGCAGCCCTATGGCGGCCGATATGACGGCGTTATAGGCGTACTTGGCGCCATCGAGGCGGTTCAGTCCATGATCGAATCAGGCTTTCGGCCATCGAGAAATATCGAGGTAGTCGCGTTTTGCGATGAAGAGGGCTGCCGGTTCAATAAAGGGCTGTTCGGCGTCAGGGGCATGACGGGGAAGCTGGAGGAGGGCGAGCTGGAGCGGGCGGATAAAAATGGCATGACGCGCAGGGAAGCATTGCTTGCGTTCGGATGCGATCCCGGCTTGTTCGCCGGTTATGAGTTTCAGGAAGGGAGAATCGGTGCTTTCCTGGAGCTGCATATCGAGCAGGGTCCCGTGCTGGAATCGCTAGGTGAGCCGATCGGTATCGTGAGCGGCATCTCCGGCCCGGTCTGGTGGACGGTCGAAATGACCGGATTCGCGGGGCATGCAGGGTCAGTGCCGATGGCGATGCGCCAGGACGCGCTGGTGGGGTGCGCTAAGGTCATTGTGGGTCTGAATGCGTTAGCATGCCGGGAGCCCGGAGCCCCGACGGTTGGAACCGTCGGCTCATTGACCGTATTTCCGGATTCGAGGAACATCATTCCCGAGAAGGTGAGCTTTACGGTTGATTTTCGCGACATGGATCTGGCGCGCAGGAACGCGCTGGAGAAAGAGCTGCTTGCCCTCATCGAGGAGACTTGCTTGGAGCATGGCTTGACCTATACGATCCGTGAGGATACCAAAAGCGATCCGCGCTATTGCGCGCCGGAGCTGCGAGCGCTTATGCGGGAAGAGGCCGCGGAGATGGGGCTCGCTCCGCCGGAGCTGATGAGCGGTCCCTTCCATGACGCCTTAACGATGTCGTATGTGTGCGATTACGGCATGATTTTCGTTCGCTGCAAGGAAGGCATCAGCCACAATCCGAAAGAATATTCAGCGCCGGAGGATATCGAGCTGGGCGTGGATCTTCTCTACCGGACGGCACTTAAATTAACGGAATAGATAAGGAGGCTGGGGGATGACCGTCGTAAAGATTGGACTCATTCAAGCGTCGAATGATCTGCATGGGGATGAGCCGGTTGAAGCCCATAGGCGCTCGGCGATCGAGAAGCATGTCGGGCTCGTTCGCGAGGCAGCCGCCAAAGGAGCACAGATCATCTCCCTGCAGGAAATATTTTATGGGCCATACTTTTGCTCGGAGCAGCAGACGAAATGGTATGCCGCCGCGGAGGAAATACCGAACGGGCCGACAACGAGGCTGTTTCAAGACCTCGCGGGAGAGCTTGGCGTCGTCATCGTGCTTCCCATTTATGAGCGGGAAGGAATCGGAACCTACTATAACACGGCAGCCGTTATCGATGCAGACGGTACATACCTGGGCAAATACCGCAAGCATCATATTCCGCAAGTAGCGGCTGGCGGGGGGTCCTGCGGCTTTTGGGAGAAATATTATTTCAAGCCGGGCAATCTGGGTTATCCCGTCTTCGATACGGCTTTCGCCAAGGTCGGCGTATACATTTGCTACGACCGCCACTTTCCGGAGGGCGCGAGAGCGCTCGGGTTAAACGGTGCCGAAATTGTCTTTAACCCTTCGGCTACGGTTGCGGGCACATCGGAGTACTTATGGAAGCTCGAGCAGCCGGCGCATGCGGTGGCGAACGGCTATTATGTCGCAGCCATCAACCGGGTGGGAGTGGAAGCCCCATGGAATATGGGCGAATTTTACGGCCAATCCTATCTGGTTGATCCGCGGGGCTCCATTGTGGCAATCGGCAGCAGGGACAAGGACGAGGTCATTATCGGAGAAATGAATAAGGAGCTTATACGCGAGGTTAGGGACGTATGGCAATTTTACCGGGATCGCAGACCGGAAACCTACGAAAAAATCGTGAGTCTATAAGGAGGAAAGGGCATGGGCATGACGGTCAATGCGGCGTTTATTCCCGTCGATTCGCTCAGGCGGAACTTTGCCGAGGTGAAGGCGGGAATGCGGCCGAAGGAAGCGATTGAGGAATCTAACCGCTGTTTGTATTGCTATGATGCACCTTGTATAAAGGCGTGCCCGACAGGCATAAATATCCCGTCTTTCATTAAAAAAATCGCTTCCGGCAACATGAAAGGATCGGCGCGCGCCATTATGGACGCAAATCCGGTTGGCGCTACCTGCGCGCGGGTTTGCCCGACGGAGGAGCTTTGCGAGGGCGCATGCGTGCTTAACCATTCCTCAAAGCCGATCATGATCGGACAGCTTCAGCGCTATGCGACGGATTGGGCCATTAAAAATGAACAGAATTTGTTCACGGCCGGTCCAAGCAACGGTAAGTCGGCGGCGATCATCGGAGGCGGCCCTGCCGGGCTGTCGGCGGCGCGCGAGCTTGCCCGGTTCGGCTTTGCGGTCACCTTATATGAAGCGAAGGAGCAGGCAGGCGGCCTGGACACGTATGGCATCGTTTCGTTCCGGTTGCCGCAGCGCATTTCGCTCTGGGAGGTCGAGCAGGTGCAGAAGCTAGGCGTTGAAATTCGGACGGGCACGAAGGTCGGCATTGATGTCGGCGTAGATGATTTATTGGAGCAATATGACGTTATCGTTCTCGCAATCGGCATGTCCAAGGTACCTAGTCTCGGCATAGAGGGCGAGCAATTAAAAGGCGTGTATGACGCAATTGATTTTGTGGAATCAACCAAAACCGAGATTACGGAAGATTTTATCGGCAAAAGGGTCGCTGTAATCGGAGCAGGAAATACGGCGGTGGATGCTGCGACCTGTTCGGTTAGATTAGGAGCGTCCAACGTGAAGATGGTTTACCGGCGGACGAAAGAAGAGATGACCGCTTACGATTTCGAATTCGAGTTCGCCAAGCAGGACGGCGTGGAGTTTGAGTGGCTGAGTGCTCCGAGCCGGATTATCGGGGATGCGGATGGAAACGTCAAAGCGCTCGAATGCCAAGCGATGAGGCTTGAAGCCGATGAAGCAGGCGGCAGGGCAAAGCCTATTCCGATAGAAGGCTCCGCCTATCTGCTGGAGGTGGACGCCGTCATCAAGGCCATTGGGCAGACGCGGCATTTGCCGCTGATCGAACAGCTTGGCTTGGAGCATAAGCGGGGGATCGTGATGGTCAATACGGAGACGTATCAAACCTCCAACCCCCGTATATATGCGGCAGGAGACGTGGTTTTTGGCGGGGGGCAAGGGGAGGCCATGGTGGTATCCGCGGCGCAGCAAGGGAAGCTGGCGGCATTCTCCATTTACAATACAATCGGAGCGAGGAGGGAATTGCATGGCTGATCTTAGAATCCAATTGGCAGGCATTTCTTCGCCGAATCCCTTTTGGCTCGCTTCGGCGCCGCCGACGAATACGGGTTACCAGGTACAGCGCGCATTCGAAGCGGGCTGGGGCGGCGCGGTGTGGAAAACGCTGGGCGATCCGATTATTAATACCTCCTCCCGTTTTGCGGCCGTTCATTTTAACGGCCAGCGCGTGGCTGGTTTCAATAATATCGAGCTGATTACGGATCGGCCGCTGGAAGTTAACCTAAAGGAAATTTACGAAACGAAAAAAAGGTTCCCGGGTCATGCGGTTGTCGTATCGTTGATGGTAGAACCGAAGCGTGAGAAATGGCATGAAATTGTAAAAAGGGTCGAGGCGATCGGCGTAGACGGGCTGGAGCTGAACTTCGGCTGCCCGCATGGCATGGCCGAGCGGGGAATGGGCGCCGCTTCCGGGCAGCAGCCGGATTTGGTTGAAATGCAGACGATGTGGGTCAAAGAGGTGGCAAGAACGCCGGTTATCGTTAAGCTTACGCCCAACATTACGGACATTACGGCGACTGCCAAAGCGGCCGTGCGGGGCGGAGCGGATGCGATTTCGCTGATCAATACGATAAACTCGCTGGCAGGGGTAGACATCGATACATGGAATACGATTCCGCATGTGGGCGGCAAGGGGGCGCATGGCGGCTATTGCGGCCCGGCCGTAAAGCCGATTGCACTCAATATGGTTGCGGAATGCGCTCGAAATCCGTTAGTCGGCGTTCCGATTTCGGGAATCGGAGGCATTTCGAACTGGCGGGATGCGGTCGAGTTTATGCTCATGGGCTCGACAGGCGTACAGGTGTGTACGGCAGCGATGCACCACGGCTTCAGTATTGTGGAGGATATGATCGACGGATTGAACAATTATTTGGACGATAAGGGTCTCCAATCCGTAAATGAGCTGATTGGCAAATCGGTCGCGCGATATTCGGATTGGGGCGATCTTGATCTGAATTACGCAGTCGTCGCTAGAATCGAGCAGGATACGTGCATCGTATGCAATAAATGCCATATTGCCTGCGAGGATACCTCGCATCAGTGCATCGAACGGCATACGGACGAAAACGGCGCTGCATACCTCAAAGTGCGCGAGGAGGATTGCGTGGGCTGCAACCTTTGTTCGATCGTCTGTCCGGTGGAAGGGGCGATTTCAATGATTGAAATCCCGGCTACCGAGATGCCCCTGAGCTGGAATCAGCGGCAAGCGGCTATTGCTGCAGTAGGGAAAGGGAAGGAATCAGAGGGCGGCGATAAAAAGGAGGCGGTGTAGGTGACTACGAAGCTCATTAAGAATGGGACGATTGTAACGGCATCGGATACGTATACGGCCGATCTGCTGATCAAGGATGGCATAATCGCTCGGATCGGCAAAGATTTGGAGGCAGAAGCCGATGAAATCATCGATGCGGCAGGCAAATATGTGTTTCCGGGCGGCGTTGACCCGCATACCCATCTCGAAATGCCCTTTGGCGGAACGGTGACGGCCGATGATTTTGCTACCGGAACAACCGCCGCTGCCTTCGGAGGCACGACAACCATTGTGGATTTCTGCTTATCGGCGAAAGGAAAACCGCTCAGCGATTCAATTGCCGCTTGGCATAAGAAAGCCGATGGAAAAGCGGTGATCGATTACGGCTTTCATCTGATGATCGGGGAAATCAATGACGAGGTGCTGGCTGAGCTTCCGTCAATCGTCAGGGAAGAAGGCATCACCTCTTTAAAGGTGTTTATGGCCTACAAAAACGTATTTCAAGCCGATGACGGCACTTTATTTCGGACGATGCTCGCAGCAAAAGAGCTAGGCGCGATGGTGATGGTACATGCCGAGAATGGCGACGTCATTGATTTTCTCATCCAGAAGGCGCTTGAGGAAGGCCATACGGAACCGATTTATCATGCCCTTACGAGACCGTCCGTTCTTGAAGGGGAAGCTACGGGGCGGGCAGCAAAGCTTGCCGCGCTTGCCGGCGCAAGGCTGTACGTCGTTCACGTGACATGCGCGGAAGCCGTGCAGCAAATCGCGGAAGCACGTCTTCAGGGCGTAGATGTGTGGGGAGAAACCTGTCCGCAATATTTGGTGCTTGACCAGTCCTGCCTGGAGATGCCGGATTTTGAAGGGGCGAAATATGTATGGTCGCCGCCGCTTCGCGAGAGCTTCCATCAGGAGGTGTTGTGGAATGCGCTGAAGAGCGGCCAGCTGCAAACGCTGGGATCGGATCACTGCTCCTTTAATTTTGACGGGCAGAAGGATTTGGGCCTCAGCGATTTCAGTAAAATCCCGAATGGCGGTCCTATTATCGAAGACCGGTTCTCGCTGCTCTATTCGGAGGGCGTAATGAAAAGGCGTATTACGCTTAATCAATTTGTCGACATCGCGGCAACGCGCAGCGCGAAGCTGTTCGGTCTTTTTCCGCAGAAGGGGACGATCGCGATCGGGAGCGATGCGGATATCGTGATTTTTGATCCTTTGGCGCAGCGGACGCTGTCGGCTGCATCGCATCATATGAACGTGGACTATAATCCGTTTGAAGGGCTGACGGTTACCGGATTGCCGGAGAGCGTGCTCTCGCGCGGCGAGTTCGTCGTGCGGGAACGTCAATTCGTTGGTGCACTCGGAGCAGGCCGGTACTTGAAACGGGCGCCTTACACACCGCTGAATTCAGCGGGATCCACAGCTATAGCCGACCCGCTGGAAAAGGTAAAGCAGTAACGCAGGGGAGGGACAGCCATGTCCGCTTATAAGCAATATGCCGAAGAAAAAAGCAAGATTGATTCCTATATTAAGCAGCAGTATGTCATTACCGGAGTACGCGAAGGCTTAAGCGGCGATTGGCTGGAGCTTAAGCATCCCGGTGGAGATGAAGCAAAGCTGCTTGTAGAGACGGCGGATGCCCGGAAATATTTTGCCAATCTGCTGCTCAAGCAGTCTCTCGCGCCTTAACGGATCGGGCCATGCATATATTGGTAAGCGCGAAGCGCGAGCTCGATGGTTAACCTTTTTTCCGGCTCCATAAAATCCTTCCCAAGCAGCGCAGCGAGCTTATCCAGCCTGTGATAGAGCGTCTGCCTGGCGATAAAGAGCGCTTTGGCCGTCTCCTGCTTGGAGCCTGAAAGCTGCAAATAGACGTTTAAAGTAAGCAGCAGATGTCCGCCCTTTTCCAGATCGCTGTTGACCACCGGGCCGATATATTCATCCATTAATGCCGGAAGGGCATCTGCCTTTTTGAGCGTATAAATAATTTTGTGAAGATGCAAATCATGGTAGAAGGGGGAAGGAAGCGGGCCGATGTCCTTTTGAATCGCGATCGTTTCCTTGGCTGTCTCGTAGCTTTCCTGCACATTCGTTAATTGGGTGATATAGCTGCCGATGCCGATATGCGAAGAGAAAAAAGCCGGCTCCTGATGCAGCTCTGTCTTCTGCAGACGGCTTATGGACCGCAGCAAGCGCTCCTGATATTGAACGGCGCCGAGCTGGTCGAGGGCGATGAATACAATGTGGCCATGGAGCACTAACGGCAGAAGCAGGAATCCTTCCCCTTCGAAAATAGCGCGGGCAACCATATTCTTCTGAATGATAAGGCTGCCGTCATCCTTGTCGGTTAATGCTTTGTAAGCTTCTCCGATGTCGAAGAGGCACACGGCCGCGCCGGTTAGCTTGGCCGCAGGCTTTAAGGCGCGGATATAGTCCCGGATCTCATTCGCCGAATGCTTGCCGCTGAGCCAATCCACCGACCAAAGATCCTCTTTGTGCCGTCGCCGTTCCTCCATGTATTTGGTCCGCATCATTTCCTGGGCAATGGCTGTTGCGGCGCGGTCTAAGGCTAATATTTGAAATTCGCTAAGCTCCTGCTTGCCTTGCAGCAGCAAATCGGCAAACAGATGGTCGAGAGCTAAAATCGGTCGATGGGCGATCATTCGCTTCTGCTGGGGGTCCGCAAACATTTTGCCGTAAATCCACTGCTCGTAGAAGCGGTCAGCCTTGGCTTTTGGCATAGGCGGTATGAAATGGGCTTCGGCGCCTAAAGGGAAGAAGGCGACTTGAGCGCCGGTCATTTGATGAAGCAGCCTCAGGAGAGACATCAAGCCTTTACCGGAGAGTAGAAGCTGGTTAAGCTCAGTCGACAGCGACTCCAGCTCGGAAACCATGCGGTGGTGCTGGTGGATGAAGTGGGCATGAAGATCCTGCGTGATATCAATGTAGCGGACTTCTTCGTGGAAAAAAATAAGAGGGAAATTTTCGCGCAGCGCAAGCTCTTTCATTTTGTCAAACGGCTGCTTGGCGTAAAGACCCAGCTCAATGCATAGGCCCGAGGCTCCGCTGTCGATCAGCTGCCGGAGGAAAGACAGGCTCAGCGCTTCGTCATCATGCCAGCCTATGCCCGTGCTCAAAATGAGCTCATGGCCGTTTAATAGATGTCCGACTTGGGTTACTTCCATGATATGAACCCATTTTACGGTGCGGTTCAGCGCTTCCTCGCTGGCAATGGCCTCCGCTTTCTGAAATAAGGGACGCTCCAAAATCTCTCTAACCGTTAGCTGCAGCACCGTTTTTACCATAGGCAGTCACCGTCCATACTGGTTTTGAAACGCTTTTTACTGATTATACAAGATGTCCAAATGTCATGTGCGGAAAATTTGAGGAAGAGGGAGCTGAGGGGATGGCCATCGAACCAAACGCAAGGCAGGAAACGCTTAAATTACGCAATTTCATCAACGGCGTATGGGTGGATTCGACGAGCGTGCTAGTAGAAAAAGTGTTAAATCCAGCGACAGGCGAAGTGCTGGCCCATGTTCCGCTGTCGGCTGCGGCGGATGCTGCGGCGGCCGTGCTTGCTGCCGAGCAGGCTTTCCCGGCATGGAGCAAAACCCCCGTTCCGCGCAGGGCAAGGGTGCTGTTCCGTTACTGGCAGCTGCTGCAGGAGCATGCGGAGGAGCTTGCTGAGATCATCACTGCCGAGAACGGAAAAAGCTTCAAGGAAGCATTCGGCGAAGTGCAGCGGGGCATCGAGAACGTGGAATTTGCTGCCGGGGCTCCCACGCATATGATGGGCGCGACGTTAGCTAATATCGCGACCGATCTGGATTCGGAGCTCTTCCGTGTACCGATTGGCGTAGTTAGCGGCATCACGCCGTTTAATTTTCCGATGATGGTGCCCTGCTGGATGTTCCCGCTTGCTATCGCATTGGGTAATACCTTCGTGCTAAAGCCGTCGGAGAGAACGCCGCTTACGGCGAATCGGCTTGCGCAGCTCCTTCAGGAGGCCGGCCTGCCGGACGGCGTTCTCAATGTCGTTCATGGCGCTCACGACGTCGTGAATTCGTTGACGGGCAGTCCGGGAGTGAAAGCCGTATCCTTTGTCGGCTCGCAGCCGGTCGCCAAATATGTATATGAACGTGCATCTTCTTACGGAAAAAGAGTCCAAGCGCTCGCCGGCGCCAAGAACGTCCATATCGTTATGCCCGATGCCCAGGCGGAGAAAACGGTGGAGAACATAATAGCCTCTTCTTTCGGAAGCGCAGGCGAGCGCTGCATGGCCTGCTCGGCCGTCGTTGCGGTCGGCGATTCCGGCGGCTTTATGAAGGCGCTCCAGGCTGCGGCGAAAGCGATGGTTATCGGCTCGGGTATGCGGGACGAGGTCACGCTGACACCGGTGATCCGGGAGGAGCACCGCGCTCGGATCGAGACGTATATTGAGCGGGGATCCGCTGAAGGCGCGGAGCTGCTGCTTGACGGCAGGCTGGCAGCCGAGCGCGGCGGAAACGGTTATTTTCTAGGCCCAACGATCTTTGACCTTGTGAAACCGGATATGGCGATTGCGAGGGAAGAAATTTTCGGGCCCGTATTGTCCGTATTGCGCGCCGCCGATCTGGATGAAGCGCTGGCGATCGTCAACAGCTCCAGATTCGGGAACTCGGCGGTTATTTATACCGAGAACGCGAAGGCGGTGCGCCAGTTCCGAGAGGAGGCGGAGGCCGGCATGCTTGGCGTTAACGTTGGCGTACCCGCGCCCATGGCATTTTTTCCTTTTTCGGGATGGAAGGATTCCTTCTACGGAGATTTGCATGCGAACGGCAAGGACGGCGTGGAGTTTTATACGAAGAAAAAAATGATTACGTCCAGATACTTCTAACGGACAAAGGAGGAGAGCGGTGATGGAGATCGGAATTCCGAAGGAGTTGAAAAGCCAAGAGAACCGCATCGCCATTACGCCGGGCGGCGTTCATGAATTATCGCGGCACGGACATCAAGTGTTTATTGAGAGCGGCGCCGGAGTCGGGTCTGGCATTGCAGACGAGCAGTTTACGGCGGCGGGAGCGGTCGTCGTGCCCTATCCGGAGGATGTTTGGAGCAAGCAGCTGGTGCTGAAGGTGAAGGAGCCGCTGCCGGAGGAGTACCGCTACTTTCACGAGAACTTGCTGTTGTTTACCTATCTGCATCTGGCAGCCGAGCCCGAGCTGACGGAGGCGTTAATCCGCCATAAGGTGACGGCCATCGCTTATGAAACGGTGCAGCTTGCCGGAGGGCAACTGCCGCTTTTGACGCCGATGAGCGATATAGCGGGACGTATGGCCGCGCAGATCGGAGCGCAATTTTTGGAGAAGACCTACGGAGGCCGGGGCATCTTGCTCGGGGGAGTGCCAGGTGTCCGCAAAGGGCGGGTAGCGATCATAGGGGGCGGCGTTGTCGGTACGGGGGCCGCGCAAATTGCGGTGGGCTTAGGCGCCGATGTGACGATTATGGACACCGATGCCCATCGCCTCCGTTATTTAGACGAACGGTTCGGTGGAAGAGTCCACACGCTGGCATCAACCTCTAACCAAGTGGCAGATACGGTGCGGCAATCCGATCTGGTCATTGGCGCGGTGCTCATTCCAGGCGCGCGGGCGCCAAAGCTGGTTAACGAGTCGACTGTCAGCGCAATGGGCAGCGGTTCGGTCATCATTGATGTAGCCATTGATCAAGGAGGCATATTCGAAACGATTGACCGCCTTACAACGCATGCTTCGCCGACTTACGAGAAGTTTGGGGTGCTTCATTACGCCGTAGCCAATATGCCGGGAGCGGTGCCGCAAACCGCAACGGCAGCTTTGACGAATGCTACCTTGCCGTATGTGGTCGCGTTAGCGAATGCCGGATTGAAGACAGCGCTGCAGAACAGCGCTGCGTTAAGCAAAGGAGTCAATACGATATCAGGATTTGTAACCCACGGGGCTGTAGCCGAGGCGCATGGGCTGGACTGCGCGGAGCTGAGCGAATGCCTGCGGGCAATATCGGCGTAATTCCAAAAAAACAGTGACCTTTCCCGCAGCGATCGCAGCAGCGAGGATGGCCACTGTTTTTTTGCTGCCGGCATCCAGCGTCCGGCCATCCTTGTTGACTCTTTTAACGGGCAAAGGATAGGCGATCACCGTAACTTATAACAGCGTTCAAACCTATCCTGAGTGCCGAACAAGCGGAGGAGAACTCGCTGTACTATGCGATGTGAGGAGTCGAATGGTAATATAAAAGATAGAATCATAGCATGCTTCGATTAGATTTCGATGTGCGAGGAAAGGATGTTTGAAAAGAATGAAGCTATTTCATACGGCGGACTGGCATTTGGGCAAGCTCGTACAAGGCGTATATATGACGGAAGACCAGCGTTACGCATTGGAGCAGCTGCTGCAGGCCATTGAATCGGAACGTCCGGATGCCGTTATTATTGCAGGCGATCTTTATGACAGGGCCGTACCCCCTACAGAGGCCGTCGAGCTGCTGGACGAGCTGTTGAGCCGTATTGTAATTGATTTGAAAACACCGGTGCTCGCGATATCTGGTAACCATGATAGTCCGGACCGGATCAACTTCGGCACCAAGATGATGGAGAATCAAGGTCTGTACTTGGCCGGACAGCTGCGCGGGAATATGGATCCGGTCATCCTGCGCGACGAGTTTGGGGAGGTCCACTTTCATCTCGTGCCCTATGCCGACCCTGCTCTGGTGCGCTATGAGCTAAACGATGATTCGATTAAATCCCATGATGATGCCATGCGGGCGATTACGAATAAAATTGCAACGACGATGGACCCGGCGGCTAGGCATGTGCTTATCGGCCATGCTTTCGTGACGGCAACCGGCGAGCCGGAGCTTAATACGAGCGATTCCGAACGGCCGTTGTCCATTGGCGGCGCCGAGCATGTGAGCGCCGCTTATTTTGAACGATTTCATTATACGGCGCTCGGTCATTTGCACCAGGCGCATTTCGTGCGGGACAATACGATTCGGTATGCAGGCTCTCCGCTTAAATATTCAATCTCAGAGGAAAACCACATTAAGGGTTATTTGGTAATCGAGCTTAACGGGGCCGGCGACGCAGTTGTCGAGAAACGGGAGCTGCAGCCGCTTCGGAATATGCGCCGTATCGCTGCCCCGATAGAGGAAATCGAGATGCATAAGGTTAACGAGGATTATGTATTCGTTACGCTGCTTAACGATAATCCGGTTTTGTTTCCGATGGAAAAGGTAAGAGCGGTTTATCCGAATGCTCTCCATGTCGAGCGCCGTACGGCGCTTGCGGCCTCCGCTCTCGCAGGCGGCACTTCGGCGGAAGCAGGCAGCGCTGCAAAAAGGCGGGAAGCCGATCCGGTCGAGCTGTTTGCCGCTTTTTATAAAGAGGTCAAAGGACAGCCGCTTTCCGAAACGAAAAAACAGCTGTTCGCGCAAACGTACGCGGAGCTGCTGCGTGAGGAAGGGGGAGCAATATGAGGCCGATAAAGCTAACGATGACGGCGTTCGGATCCTACCGCGATACGGAAACGATTGATTTCAACTTGCTGGAGCATCGCCGCTTATTTGTCATCTCAGGTAACACGGGAGCCGGTAAAACATCGATTTTCGATGCGATATGTTTTGCTTTTTACGGGACTGCCAGCGGTGAGGACCGTGCAGATTCGCGAATGCTGCGCAGCCATTTCGCCGCGGAAGACACGCATACCTCGGTCCAATTTGAATTTGCGGTTGGTCGCAGAAGCTATATGGTAATCAGGCAAATGCCTCACCGCAAAGGCGGGAACAAAAGCGAGACCGGGAGCAAAGCGGAGCTGTATGAAATGACCGGCGGAGAAGCGGTGCCCGCCGTAGACCGTTTCATCGTATCGGACGTAAATGCGCGGCTCGAGCAAATTATCGGCTTGTCCAAGGAACAGTTCAGCCAAATCGTGATGCTGCCGCAGGGTGAATTCCGTAAGCTGCTTACTTCGGATACCGATAATAAAGAAGAAATTTTGCGCCGCATTTTTCGAACGGAGCTTTATGAACGGCTGGAGAGCCGCTTCCAACAGAAGCATCGCGGACTGCAGGACCAGCTAAAGGAAGCGAAGGCGACCGAAAATGCCTATCTGAAGCAAGTGCAGGAGGCGCTGCCGGAGCGGGCAAACAGCGCGCTTTCGCTCACCCTCAAGCAGGAGGTTTTCAGCGCCGCGCAGGTGACGGAGGCCTTGGGGCAGGAAGTTGCATTTTACGATAAGCTTGCATCCGAAGCGGGTGAGCAGAAAGCCGCGATCGTTGCACGGCTGGATGCGCAGGAGCTGAAGCTTCGGTTAGCCGCGGCGCTTAATGGCAAGCATGAGGAACATGACCGCAAGCAGGCACAGCTGTTGCAGTTGAATGAGCAGAAGCCGGAGTATGCGGGCAAGGAGCAGCGGCTCGCGCTAGCGGAGAAGGCAGCTGCATTAACGCCGTACAAGGAGCATGCGGAGCGAACAAGGATGGATGCTTCCGCAAAGAAAAGCCAGGCTGCCGTCAGACATGCCGAACTTGAAGCAGCCGGGCGCGAGCATGTTCTGGCAGCGGAACGTTATGCTGCGGAGGAGAAGCGCGGAGACGAACGCCGCGAGGCGGAGCGAGAGCTGAGCCGGTTGCTGGAATTGGAGCCTGCGGTAAAGATGCTCGCAAGCCAGCAGCAGGCAATCGACAAGCTTGTGCAGGAGGAACGGGCATGCGCCGTTAAGCAGGAAGCGCTGGAGGCTGAGCTCATTCAGCTCCGGGAAAAGCGCCAAGCGGCGTATGCGCAAATTAAAGAAACGGAGCTGGAAACGGCTGGATTGGCCGATAAGCAGGACAAGCTCCGCCTTGTGGAGCAGCAAGGCAAGCAGCTGAAGCGTTTAGTCGACGTAGAGAAGGAAATGGCGCGCATCGCTCAGCTCGAGAAGGCATTCGCGCAGTCGTTCGCCAAAGCAAAAGATGAGCATGACCGGCTTGAAGCCGCATGGATTGAAGGGCAGGCAGCGCTGCTTGCCGCCCATTTGCATGATGGCAGGCCATGTCCGGTATGCGGCAGCGAGGAGCATCCGGTAAAGGCGAATACCCTTGCTGACGTCCCTTCCAGGGAACGGCTTCAGGAGGCGAAGGCGCAGCTTGCAGCGATGGAGCGCGAATGGCTTGAAGCGCGAGCGCAGGCCGCGGCCGCACGGGCGACACGGGAAGAAGGGGCAAGAGAGCTGGCTGAATTCGGCTTGCAGCCCGTGAAGCCGGAAGAGCAGCGGACACAGCTTCTGCAGCAGTGGAAAATACTAAAAGAAGAGACCGATAAACTTCTGCTGAAAGCCAAGCAGCTGCCGGACCTGAAACAGCTCATGGAACGCCAGGAGCAGCTTCTGGATAAACATATGCATGCGAAGGATCAGCTTCAGCAAGAGAGGCAGCGTCTCGTCGTCGAAAGAACCTCGCAGCAGTCGGCGCTGCAGCAGGAGCTGGCGCGCATTCCGGATACGCTTCGAACGCCGGAGAGCCTGAAAGCAAAGCGGAATGAGCGGCAAGCAGCCTCGGAACGAATGGCAGCGGCTTGGGTCACCGTGCAGGAACAGCTTCAACAGAAGACTACGAAGCTGGCGGAGCAGAGAGCCTACGCAGATCAAGCGGAGCGTCAGCTTGCGGAAGCGGAGAGCAATAAGCAGCTTGCCGGGGAGCGGCTGCTGAAGGAGCTTTTGAAAGCGGGCTTTACTACGGTTCAGCATTATGAAGAGGCAGTAATGGGCGAGAACGAAAGAGAGCATCTAAGGAAAGATATCACCTCTTATCAGACGATGCTCTCAGCATTGATGCAGCAATTGGCGGAGCTCCAAAGCGAGCTTGCCGGCAAACCGAGAGTGGAGCTTGTTTTGCTTCAAGACGAGCTATCGGCGCTCAAGCAGCAGCTCGAGCATGTACTGGCTGCGGCACAGACGGCTATGCGTACCGTTCAAGTCGCCCGGCGCCTGACGGAGTCCATCGGACGGGCTAATGCAGAGGTGAAAATGCTGGAGTCTAAGCTTGAGGAAGTTATGGACGTATTCCATATGCTTAAGGGAGATAATGCACTCAAGATTTCGTTCGAGCGGTATATCTTGATCGAGTTTTTAGAACAAATCCTATTTGCCGCAAACGTGCGCCTGCATGACTTATCCAACGGGCAGTTTTCTTTGCAAAGAAGCGATCGTCTTGAAAACCGGGGCAAACAAAGCGGTTTGGGCTTAGACGTATACGATGCCTATACGGGGCAAAACCGTGATGTCAAAACGTTATCCGGCGGCGAGAAATTCAATGCGTCCCTTTGCTTGGCGCTTGGCATGACCGACGTTATTCAATCCCACATGGGCGGAGTAACGATCGAAATGATGTTTATTGATGAGGGGTTTGGCTCCCTGGATGAGGAATCGCTTCAAAAGGCGATAACGACGCTGGTGGATCTGCAGAAGGCGGGAAGAATGATCGGTGTCATATCGCATGTGCAGGAGCTGAAGGACGCATTCCCGGCTTGCCTTGAGGTCAGCAAGACGAAAGAAGGCTTTAGCCGCACGAAAATGATAGTGAAGTAGGCAGCCAAAACATAAAAAGCCTGCATCAGGCGCCGAAAAGCGGCTGATGCAGGCTTCATGAAAAAGGATTTACAATTAAGCCACGTTGGCTGCAAGGGCGCCGATACCCGCAAAAAACAAGCTGATTGCGCCGACGATTACCAAAACATTAAGCACGATGCCAATCACGCCGAACATTTTGCGGCGTTTGCTGGAGCAAGCAGCAACGATGGATAGGATGAGGGCGATAAACGCAAGGAAGCCTGCCCCAAAGATACAAGCGATAGCTATTACAAAAGAAGCGAGCACGGTTTCCCCAAGCGCTTCGATCGATGCTTGAAAGGCCGCCGTATCCTCCGGATCCGCTAAAGTGAGGTTGGAATCCGCAATTTGGTCAGCGAAGCTGCTGCCTGAAACGAAAGCAATAATAAGCAATACGACCGATACCAACCCAATGATGAAGGCTGCAATGCCCAGCCCGGATTGTTTCTTCGGACCGTTATTGACAATGGGCTCGTTTGAGAAGATCGGCTTCGATCCGAATGGATCGTTCTGAGTCGGCTGGTTGGCGAAGTTATTAGATTCATTTTCCATATTTATCGTCTCCTTTACTAATTACGGTAAAATTATACACAAATTTGAAAGGATTGAAAACAACATGTTTCCAAAATATTTTGCAATCGGCGCAATAAACGCTGCAATCGCGATCGCGCTTGGCGCTTTCGGAGCGCACGGATTAGAACAGAAATTGACTGAGCATTATCTTGATATTTTCGAAACGGGCGTTCGCTATCATATGTATAACGCTCTTGGACTTATGCTTATTGCTTTGTTTGCCAAGCAGATCGAAGCAGGAAAGCTGGCATTGATCGGCGGCAGGCTTATCTTGGCGGGCATGGTCATTTTCAGCGGAAGCCTGTATGTCCTTGCGGTAAGCGGCATTAGCAAGCTCGGTATGATTACGCCTATAGGCGGCTTAGCCATTCTTGCGGGTTGGACATGCGTAATTATTTCGGCATTAAACCAAAATAAAAACTGATAAAATGTCATTAAAAGGAAAGATGGCATTATTCTCGGTCATGCATTGAAATAATAAACTTTAGTAAATATTTCTATACCGGAAGGCATACATCGTTTATAATAAAGCGAACACTCACTTGACTCGAAATAGTGGAAGGACGTTTGTGCGTGACGAAACGGATGGATGGTTTTCCTGAAAAAACAAAACAGTTCAAACAAACATTTAACGGACCGGTGATCATTAGCTGCCTTCTGATCGCTCTTGCCTTGGTTTGGAGCGCCGTCTCCTTTTTGCTTATTTCCGAATCGATGTACAAATGGACCGCTGCGGCCATAGCGGCATCGCTGTTCGTAACCGCGATTATTGTTTATATTAAGCGAAGCGATACGTTCAACTTCCAAAATTATCATACGGCCATCGTCGAAACCTTGCTTCGATCGGATGCAGTACCCCTGGCGGTTCTCGATAAAGGCGGTATGGTTATAGAGATGAACGAAGCTTCAAGCCGTACGCTTGGCTATCACCGGACAGAGCTTCTTGGCGATCCGATATTACGGATCGTCGATCCCGGGAGCCGGTCATTGCTGAATGAAACGTTCGAGCAGGCTCTCTTAGGCGAAACGAAGCAGATCAATATTAATATTACCCATGGTTCCGGATTTCCGTTGGAGCTTCAAGTCGTTTGTTCCCCGATGATGCAGGAAGATGAGGTTATCGGCACCGTAATCATTAGTCAGGATTTAAGCGACCGTAAACGGAATGTTGAACGGATTCGCTACATGGCTTATTACGATGATATGACCGGTTTGCCGAATCGCACCTTGTTCCAAATGAAGCTGACCGAGACGCTTGCAAGAGCTAAGGAAGAGGAACGGGTGGTCGGCATATGCTACTTGGATTTGGATCGTTTTAAGCTGGTCAACGCGTCCTTCGGCCGTGAATTCGGGGATATCCTATTAATGCAGGTCGCTGAAAGGCTGAACCGGGACTTCTCGGAAAATGATTTTGCAGCCCGAATGGAAGGCGATGAATTCGCTTTGTTGTATTGCAATTTGCAATCGGAGAAGCATCTGCTTGAATTATCTAGACAGCTTCTGAAATCGATCGAGGAGCCTTATGAATTAAGCGGGTTTCCGCTGCATATTACGGCTAGTATCGGATTGGTAACCAACCGGGATGAGAACGACGATAGTTACGCGTTGATCAAGAAAGCCGATATGGCGCTGGTGAAGGTAAAGGAAAGCGGTAAAAACGATTGCCTGCTTTATTCGGACAGCTGGAGCAACTCGTCGCTTGAGCGGCTTACGCTTCAGCATGAGATGTACCGCGCAATTCAGCGGGAAGAGTTTATCCTTCATTATCAGCCGCAATACGATCTCGTATCGGGAACGATGGTTGGCGTCGAAGCACTTGTGCGCTGGAATCATCCGCAAAAAGGGATGATCCCGCCAGGAAACTTTATTCCGTTAGCAGAAGAAAGCGGTATGATCGTACAAATTGGCGATTGGGTGCTGGAAGAAGCATGCCGCCAAAACAAAGCATGGCAAGATGCAGGTTTGCCCTTAATGCCGGTATCCGTAAACTTATCCATTAGGCAATTCGTGCAAAATGATTTGGCAAGCAAGGTATCCGCCGTGCTGGAGAAAACGGGCCTTGATGCTAAATATTTGGATCTTGAAATTACGGAGTCAATGACTATGGATGTGAGCCATGTATCCAGATGTTTATTGGATTTAACGGATTTAGGCGTCAATATCAGCGTCGATGATTTTGGCACGGGTTACAGTTCTTTTCATTATTTAAAAAATTTCCCGATTGACCGCCTGAAAATCGACCGCTCCTTCGTACGCGATATCCAGCAGGACCCAAGCGATGCAGAAATCGTTGCGGCCATTATTGCGATGGCTCACAACCTCAATATTCAGGTAATAGCGGAGGGCGTTGAGACGGAAGAGCAAATGGCGTTTTTGCGCAAGCACAAATGCGATGAAATGCAAGGCTACTTCTGGAGTCCTCCCGTATCGAGTGAAAATATTGAACAAATGCTCACACCGGGCTATGTATAAAAAAAGCCGTTCATTGACGATGAAAACGTCAGTTGAACGGTTTTTTTGTGCTGATGTATTAATATGAAAAGTCTTCGATTTCATTTAACCGGAACGTATACACTTGTTTCTCATCGACATGATATACGGTAATAATGTGTTCGGATTCATCCAAATTGATGATTCTGCACGGGATGCTGAGCTTTATGCCTAACCCCTTGTTCACGATCAGTCTAATGAGCGTATTGTTTTTCATGATCATTTTTATTTTATCGAAATAACTCAGTTCTTCTAACGATTCTGCTGCAGGCTTGTTTGCCGGTTTGTCGTTAAGCTTAACGTTACTTTGAACGGTGTTCTTGCCTGCCTGGTTTGATATGGTAACGTTTTCAGTTCGCTCCGATGGTATGGGGATGTTTTGAACGGACAGTGCATTCGTTTTCCGCTGAGCAATTTGATCGCCTAACCGGATGCCGGATAAGATGCGAAAATCAACGAAGCCTGAACGATTAAGCGAATGAAGCAATTGTTCCAAAGCTTCAGCATTGTTTTTCCCTTCAACTAGCACCTCGATGTTAAAAACAAAGGAAGATTGGTCTGGGGCTGAGCGTTGTTTTTCCATAGTACCTCCGTACTGAGTGATGTAGTACTAATATACCACTAAATTAGGCTTTCATGTAGGCTGAAAAAAGCATTTATTCAACACTGCCCAAATATTTGCTGCATATAATGATGTTGCAGTGCAATTCCTCTTAATTATGTGAAACGAAAGGGGTGGATCCCGTATGATGCGGATGGTACCTTTCATACTTGAGAATGGAGAAACCGTTCTGGGCGTTGAAGTGAAGCTGCCCAAAACAACTTTGCTCGCGATTATGACAGATAAAGGATACATTATGTGCGGAGCGTTAGATGTTGCCCTGCTAAATGAACGTCTCAAGGACAGGGAAATATTGGCCGGCCGCGCCGTCGGCGTACGAACGTTGGAGGAGCTGATGGAAGCCCCTTTGGAGTCGGTTACAGCATCTGCCGAGTCAATCGGAGTCGTTGCAGGCATGAAGGGCTCAGAGGCACTCCGGCTGATGCTCTAAAAGACAGGTAAATAGCCCTAATCCTCTGTGCTGGAGAATAAGATCACGCACATCAGATTAGGGCTATTTTTTATTCGTTATTTATTCAAAAAGCTTGCGCAGGTTGACATCGTAAGGGGCTTGAATGATGCCTTTTTCCGTAATAATGGCGGTTACGTATTCATTTGGCGTAACGTCAAAGGCTGGATTGTACACTTTAATGCCTTGAGGCGCCGTACGTTTACCGAAGCCTTCCGTGATTTCTTCGGCATTTCTTTCTTCAATCGGAATTTCTGCACCGGTTGGCGTGTTTAAATCGATAGTCGAAAGCGGACTCGCTACATAAAAAGGAATGCCATGCGCTTTGGCTAATACAGCAACGCTGTAAGTGCCGATTTTGTTGGCGACATCGCCATTTGCCGCAACGCGGTCCGTACCGACAATAACGGCGTCCACCCAGCCTTTGGCCATGATCATGCCAGCCATGTTATCGCAGATGAGCGTGACGTCTACGCCGGCCTGTTGCAATTCGAATGCCGTCAAGCGGGCGCCTTGCAGCACCGGACGCGTCTCATCGGCATATACGCGAAGCGTAATGCCTTGCTCCAAAGCCAAGTAAAACGGGGCAAGCGCCGTACCGTATTTAGCAGTCGCCAAGCCGCCGGCATTGCAATGGGTAAGGACGCCCATGTCGTCCTTGAACAACGACAATGCATGCACCCCAATCAATCGATTCGTCTCCTCGTCCTCGCTTTGGATCGCGATCGCTTCCGTCAGCAATGCGGCCTTACTTTCTTCCAGGGACAAGCCCTGCTCAACATAGGAAGCAGCTGCGGCCTTCATGCGATCGAGCGCCCAAAACAAATTAACAGCGGTTGGTCTGGACGTAGCAAGATATTCTGCTTGTTTGATAACCTGAGAGAGCCAAGCCCCGGAAGTCTTCTCATCCCGGCTGCCAAGCACTACGCCGTAAGCCGCGGATATTCCGATTGCCGGCGCTCCTCTAACCTTCAGATGGCGAATGGCCTCCCAAACATCCTCTGCGGTCAATAGGGGCAAATATACGATCTCCTCGGGCAAAAGCCGCTGATCAAGCAGATCAACCCTGTCCTTCGTCCAAATCACGGATTGCAAACCAGCGTAATTCGTTGTCATGTTGTCAAATCCTCTCTGTTTCAATCAATTATTTGTTTGGGATAAGGCCGCGTCGATAACTTCCTCGATGGATTGCGCATTGCGGTTGTTGCGGATAAGGGATGTTCCGATTGCTAGAGCTAAACGCTGTGCTTTCTCTTTCGCAGCAGCATCGGGGATGCGGTCAATGTCCGCGACATGCGATAAGCCGACGATTCGGCGTACCATTTTGCATCCTGCAAACCCAATTGCATCCTGCAGCAAACGGTTCATGTAATATTCTTGGTAGGCCGGCGTGGAAGTAGCGATCCGATCCAATCCTTGCTCATTCCAAAGGGCACGGAATTTTTGGTCAAACATATTCCATACATCGCGAACGGTATCGGTTAGGTACTGACGGAAATCGCTGCGTTTGCCTGCATCTGCAATCCAATGTTCCTGCCCGGCATAGTTTAGAAGCAAATTCGCGATAACGGCACCAATGTCAAAGCCGATCGGACCGTAATAGGCAAACTCTGGATCAATGACCTTCGTGGATTCTGGCGTTACAAATACACTACCCGTGTGAAGGTCCCCGTGAAGCAGCGCCTGCGCGTTAGTCAAGAACTTATCGCGCAGGATCGCGACCTCCAAGTGAAGCTGTTGATCCTGCCACAGCGCTTCGGCAGCATCCCGAATGGCCGGATCAAAGCTGTTATTCGGCGAATCGGTATACGGATCATCGAAAATAAGATCCTCTGTTATTTTGCACAGCTCGGGATTAACAAAGTCTTTTACGCGAAGCTTCTTCTCCTGCTGGTTCATTCCCAGATCGGAAGTGAGAAATAACGTGCGGGCCATAAAGGTTGAGATATCATCCGCGAACTTGGGATAACGCGTGCCGCTGATTAATCCTTGGCGCATAATGATGTGATCGCTTAAATCCTCCATGATGGTCAGATAAAGCTCGGGATCGTATTTAAATACGATCGGAACAAGACCCGGAGCAAGCTCGCCTTCCAAAATCAGCTTCTCGCTCTCGATTCGCGCGCGGTCAAGCGTCAACGGCCAAGACTCGCCAACAACTTTAGCATAAGGCAGCGCTTGTTTCATAATAAGGCTTTTGCCGCTGGCGGGGTCCGTGATGTGAAACACCAGGTTTAAGTTGCCGTCGCCAATCTCACGGCTCGTTAGTGCAGCGCCTTGCGGGAAGAACCCGTCAAGTGACAAGGCTATTTGAATGGCTTCTTGTTCTGTTAATGGATGATATGCAGACATGGCTGTCCACCTCCGGATTTAGTAGTCGGGCAGCAATGCCCAGTATTCATCTCAACATAGTATAATGTATATTATTTCGCCTTGGAATACCTTCGTTTGATATAATGTTATCAAATATAGACAAGTTTATAGACGAGTTGGATGGAGGAAGCGAAATGACTGCAGAAAACGAGCCGCAAAACATTGCGTTGAAGGAATGGGCCGTCAGCGTTAAAGCCCTTGTCGAGGGAAAGCAAATCATCGTCATGCGCAAAGGCGGGATTATCGAGGAAACGCGCGATTTTCAGCTATTAAGCCCTAGCTTTTATTTAATGCCTGCGTATGAGCATCAGAAAAAGCATCTTTTAAAGGAGCCGTTCGCGGCTGATTTGGACGAAACGCTTGCAGGCTGGTCTTTGGACGCGGATTCGGTGGCGATCGAGGCTTATGCCGAGGTTGCCATGGATATCGAAATAACCGACCAGGAAACGCTAGACCGGCTGCGTGGTTTGCATATATGGACAGATACGTTTGCGGAAGAAAGATTGCGCTGGAAAAAAACGAAACCGCTGCATGTTTTGGTGCTTCGTGTGTACCGTTTGGAGAATCCATTAGAAATAACGATGCTGCCGGCTTATAACGGATGCAAATCTTGGGTAAGACTGGAAGAGGAAATCGGCGCACCGGCAAGGGTACCCGTATTGGACGATGCCGCATTCCAAGCAGAAGTGGAAAAGATACAGCAAGCACTTGCCTAATGAAGCGCTATGGAGATGCATGCTTTCAGCGAAAATCGGGAATGGACGGCAAATTCTCTGTCATTACGGGAAAATTATAGAAGATGAGAGACGTAGAATGTCAGTTTTTTAGCGTGAAAAAAAGACAAAATCAGCGAAACAAGGTCAACTCGGATTGATTTATAACAAAAACTATATTAAAATGATTATTGAGAATCATTGAGAATCACTCTATAGTAGCTAGCTATTCTATATAGAAGTGACTGAGCGAATTAAACCAACCTTGGAGGGATCAGCATATCATGGCAACGCATTTTGTCATCGAAGGCCTGAAAGCGGCTATCGACGGAAAAGAAATTTTAAAAGGAATCAACCTCGACATTAAAGGTGGAGAAATTCACGCGATCATGGGCCCTAACGGTACCGGTAAATCCACGCTGGCATCTGCTTTGATGGGACATCCTAAATATGAAGTAACCGAAGGCAAGGCCGTATTGAACGGCGAAGACATTCTTGAAATGGGCGTTGACGAGCGCGCGCTTGCAGGCTTGTTCCTTGCTATGCAATATCCAAGCGAAATTCCTGGCGTAACGAATTCTGATTTTCTTCGCAGCGCATTGAATGCGCGTCTTGGCGAAGGCAACGAAATTTCGTTGATCAAATTCATTCGCAAAATGGAAAGCAAGATGAAGGAACTGGAAATGAACGCTGAGTTCGCTCACCGTTATCTGAACGAAGGCTTCTCGGGCGGCGAGAAAAAACGTAACGAGATTTTGCAAATGATGCTGCTTGATCCTAAAATCGTCGTGCTTGATGAAATTGACTCCGGTCTTGACATCGATGCGCTTCGTATCGTATCGCAAGGCGTAAACGCTATGCGTTCGGAAGACCGCGGTTTCTTGATTATTACTCACTATCAACGGTTGCTTAACTATATTACTCCGGATTTCGTCCATGTCATGATGCAAGGACGTATCGTTAAATCCGGCGGACCTGAGCTTGCAGAGCGTTTGGAAAACGAAGGTTATGATTGGGTTAAAGAAGAACTTGGCATCGTAGATGAAACAGTCGGCCAGGCTTAAGCGGAGAAGGGGGCATAACGGATGAGTACACAACTAACTACTCCGACGAACCGTCAAGCTGCCGAAGCGCTGGCACGCAGTAAAGGCGAGCCGAACTGGCTTGTTGAACTGCGCGGAGAAGCGGCTGAGCTTGCCGGAACACTCGGATGGCCAAAGCCAGAGAAGGTTCGTATTGAACGGTGGAATTTAACGGCAGTAGGAAACTACGAGCAGCCGTCAACGATTGGAGCAATTAGCGAGCTTCCTGAGGTTGTTCGCGAATTGGTAGCAGAAGGATCGGAAAACTTGCTGGTACAACGCAATTCCGGTATCGTATGGAATCAGTTTTCAAACGAATATGCAAGCAAAGGCGTTATTTTTACAGACCTGGAGACCGCGTGCAAAGAGCATGGCGAGCTAGTTCAAAAATATTTGTTCCAAGCCGTGGCGAAGAACGAAGATAAACTTACTGCGCTGCATGCAGCCATATGGAACGGCGGAGTCTTCGTCTATGTTCCTAAAAACGTAGAAGTCGAGCTGCCGCTGCAGGCTATTTTCTACAACGACAATGCCGAAGCAACATTTGCTCCGCATATCCTGATCGTTGCGGATAATAATAGCCGAGTGACTTACGTGGATTGCGTAGTTTCGGAACCAGGCGCCAGCAGCGCGCCGTTCGTACATCCTTCTGTCGTTGAAGTGTTCGTTAAGCCGGGCGCTCACGTTCGCTTCAGCTCAATCCATCATATGGGCGAGACTGGCGTCGATATGTCGATCCGTCGTTCGGTGATTGAAAACGACGGTCAAATGGAATGGATTATCGGTGATTTGAACGACGGTAATACGTTGTCCGATACTAAATCCATGCTGAGAGGCACGGGCTCCACTTCCGATGCGAAGGTTATCAGCGTTGGCAAAAACGCGCAGCAAAACAGCTTGACGACGCAAGCCGTGCATTTCGGCAAAAGCTCGGACAGCAACATGGTAACCCGCGCGGTTATGAAAGACTCCGCTTCGGCGATTATTAACGGAATTACGAAGATCGAGAAAGGTGCGACGAAAGCGAACGGTGTACAAACCGAGAAGGTGCTAATGCTTAGCCCGAAAGCGCGCGGCGACGCCAATCCGATTTTGCTTATTGATGAAGATGATGTTACTGCCGGTCATGCGGCAAGCGTTGGGCAAGTTAACCCGGAGCAGGTCTATTACCTGATGTCGCGCGGTATATCTAAGCAAGACGCTGAACGTTTAATCATTTACGGCTTTTTGGCACCGGTCGTTTCGGAAATTCCTGTCGAGGCGGTTCGCGGTCAGCTTCAGCGTTTGCTCGAAAGGAAGCTAGAGGGATGAATATAAATGCGATTCGGGAGCAATTCCCGATATTGCATCAAGAAATAAACGGGCATCCGCTCGTTTATCTAGACAGCGCGGCATCTTCGCAGAAGCCGCGCTCCGTCATTGATGCGGTTAATCGGTACTATGAGCTGGATAACGCGAACGTTCATCGCGGCGTGCATTCACTTGGTTCTAGGGCGACTGATGCCTATGAGGGAGCGCGCGAGAAGGTAGCGAAATTTCTGAATGCGGGAGCACCGGAGCAAATCATATTTACCCGCGGCACAACGACGGCGCTGAATTTGGTTGCATCGAGCTATGCACGCTCGATGTGCGGCGAAGGCGACGAAATCGTCATCACGCCGATGGAGCATCACAGCAACTTGATTCCATGGCAGCAAGCAGCGAAAGCGACAGGCGCAACCTTGAAATATATACCGATGCAGCCGGATGGCACGATTTCTTTGGAGGATGTCGAGAAAACGATCACTCCGCAAACGAAGGTCGTATCGGTTACTTATGTTTCGAATGTGCTCGGTCTTATTAATCCGATTAAGGAAATTACGCAGATTGCCCATCGGAATGGCGCTGTTATGGTTGTTGACGGCGCGCAAAGCACACCGCACATGAAAATCGATCTTCAAGATTTAGACGTTGATTTTTATGCATTTTCCGGCCATAAAATGTGTGGTCCTACGGGCATCGGCGCATTGTATGGCAAGAAGGCGCTGCTTAACAAGATGGAGCCGATTGAATTCGGCGGCGAGATGATCGATTTTGTTGATCTATACGAGTCTACCTGGAAAGAGATCCCGTATCGCTTTGAAGGCGGTACGCCGATTATTGCAGGGGCTGTCGGCCTCGGCGCAGCCATCGACTTTTTACAGGAAATCGGGCTTGAAGAAATCGATCAGCACGAGAGACGCCTGGCTGCTTACGCATATGAGAAATTGTCGTCGCTCGATGGCATCACGCTTTACGGACCAAAGCAAAACCGTGTAGGGCTCGTGACCTTCAATTTGGAGGATGTGCATCCGCATGATGTAGCGACCGTGCTTGATTCCAAAGGCATCGCAATCCGTGCAGGCCATCATTGCTGCCAGCCTCTTATGCGTTGGTTGAACGTATCTGCAACGGCAAGAGCAAGCTTTTATTTATATAATACTGAAGATGAAATTGACCGCTTAGCCGATGCCTTATTACAAACAAAGGAGTTCTTCGGTCATGCAATTGGATGATTTATATCGCAGAGTTATAATGGACCATTACAAAAATCCTCGGAATCGCGGTACAATGAATGAAGAATCGGTTACCATTAACCTGAATAACCCGACTTGCGGCGATCGGATATCGCTTCAGCTCCAGGTTGTTGATGGGAAAGTAACGGATGCGAAGTTTAGCGGCGAAGGCTGTTCGATCAGCATGAGCTCGGCATCGATGATGACAGAGGCGGTTAAAGGCAAAACATTTGACGAGGCGCTTGCCATGGCTGAGAAGTTCTCGGCACTCATGAAGGGCGAACCGGTTGAATTTGATGAATATGAGGAGCTGGATGCACTTTCGGGTGTTAACAAATTCCCAGCACGGATCAAATGCGCGACTCTTGCGTGGAACGCCTTGCGCAAAGGGATCGAGCAGCAGCAAGAATCACATTAAAACGAGATTAATAAGGAGCGTGAATGACCATGGCTAAATCAATGCCGGAAATGGAAGATTATAAGTATGGTTTCCGTGACGAGCATAAAGCCGTATTCGAATCAGGCAAAGGGTTAACGGAAGAGATCGTACGCACGATTTCGGAAATTAAAGGCGAGCCTGAGTGGATGCTGGATTTCCGTTTGAAATCGCTAGCGCAGTTTTTCAAAATGCCGATGCCTAAATGGGGCGGCAATATGGATGAGCTCGATTTCGAAGACATTCAATATTATGTTCGTGCATCGGATAAGCAAGGCAAGACTTGGGAAGAGGTTCCTTCCGAAATTAAAGAAACGTTTGACAAGCTGGGTATCCCAGAGGCTGAGCAAAAGTTTCTTGCCGGCGTATCGGCTCAATACGAGTCCGAGGTCGTTTACCACAGCATGCAGGAGGACCTTGAGAAGCAAGGCGTAATCTTCACGGATACGGACACGGCGCTTCGCGAGTACCCTGAGCTGATGAAAGAATATTTCGGAACGATTATTCCTCCGAATGACAATAAATTTGCAGCTTTGAACAGCGCGGTATGGTCAGGCGGAAGCTTCATCTACGTTCCTAAGGGCGTTAAGTGCGAGGTTCCATTGCAAGCCTATTTCCGTATCAACTCCGAGAACATGGGTCAATTCGAGCGTACGCTAATAATCGCTGATGAAGACAGCTCCGTTCACTATGTTGAAGGCTGTACGGCTCCGGTATACAGCACAAACTCACTGCACAGCGCAGTAGTTGAGATTTTGGTTAAGAAAAATGCACGCGTGCGTTATACGACTATTCAAAACTGGGCTCCAAATATTTATAACCTGGTTACGAAACGCGCAGTAGCGGACGAGAATGCAACGATGGAGTGGGTAGACGGAAACATCGGCTCCAAGCTGACAATGAAGTACCCAGCTGTCGTATTGCGCGGCCGCGGCGCGAAAGGCATGGTATTGTCCATTGCCGTTGCCGGTAAAGGCCAGCATCAGGATGCAGGGGCGAAAATGACTCACCTTGCGCCAGATACGAGCTCTACGATCATTTCGAAATCCATCAGTAAACATGGCGGTAAAGTAACGTACCGCGGTCTTGCCTCCTTCGGACGCAACTCTGACGGCGCGAAAGCGAACATCAAATGCGATACGCTCATTCTTGATAATGAATCGACTTCGGATACGATTCCTTATAACGAAATCCTGAATGACAACATCACGCTTGAGCATGAAGCAACCGTATCGAAGGTTTCTGAGGATCAATTGTTCTACTTGATGAGCCGTGGTCTTAGCGAAGCAGAAGCTACGCAAATGATCGTTATGGGCTTCATTGAGCCATTTACCAAAGAGCTTCCGATGGAGTACGCGGTAGAGATGAACCGTTTGATCAAATTCGAAATGGAAGGCTCCATTGGTTAATAAAAACGTAGGCGTATCAAGGACTATTCGGTTTCGAAATATTGCATGATACCGTTTAGTCAAATACGCTCATTACTTCGTGCTTTCTTTCAGTGTATAAATGACCATATGTGTTGGCAGTTTGCTGAATATCATCTTGTCGTAAGAGCTCTTTTACAAGGTAGATATCCACTCCCTTGTTTATGAGATAAGATGCATAGCTATGCCGGAGATCGTGAATACGCAGATCTGGGAACACCCTTTTATAATGCTTGGAGTAGTGCGAATAATGATATGGTGATAATCCACCAAAAACATAAAGCGAATCGTTGAATCCGTAGATTTTTTCTGCGGATTCTTTTTTTATTTATTCAAGCATTTTGGCTATAAAATGTGGAAACGGAACGATCCCAATGTTTGAATCAGAGGTTATCGAAATTATTGAGTGTGTTCGATTAACCACGATGAAGGGAGTGAAATTTCATGAAGAACGGTAGAATCCGACCTTTTCGATTGTCTTAAGGCATTTCGGTCTGGTCGGAGAACCTGCAGCATTCAAAGCGCCTGCAATAGTCGCGCCTGCTCTGCATTCAATTTGGATACTGCACACATTGCAACAAGCAATACATGACGAGTGGAAAACTGAAAGAGGGTTCTCTCGCCAGTTGTAAATATTGCAAGTCTGAATGCACAGTGAAAGCAAGCGGAAGAGGCCGTACGCAATTGCGAGATGAAGCTTTCTTTGTTCATTATGAAAAATCAGTAATCAATCCAAATGCAATTATCGCTAGAGGAATTCTAGTGAGGAGAGATTATGCAAAGAATTTTCATAACGTGAAGACCTATTACAACTGCAGCTACATGTACCTCTTTGAAATGGGAAATACAGAAATGTATCAACTGACATTCGGTGGTTACTGGACAAAGAAAAAAGCAGTGCTTTCAAAGTTCTACACAGACATGAAATATAAGGATTGCTCTGTATCGCATGAAAACATTCAAAAAGCTGTCAGCAATACACCGTTTAGATATAGCACTTGGGAATCTTATTTTGGCGATGCTAGTCCCGACATGCTTAAATTTTTCGAACTATATGCGAATTATCCAAGTGTTGAGTATCTCACAAAGTTAGGCATGCAGGCTGTTGTTACCACTAAGCTTGTTGGCGGCCAAACCCTAGGAGTTATTAATTGGCGAGGCAAGACTATTGATAAAGTACTCCGATTAAGCAAGGCAAAAGCCAAGGAGTGGGTCAAGCAGCCATTCAGGGGCGGGGTAAGATCACTTTATAGCTATCATTTTTATAAAAAACGTGGCATTAATCTTGATTTCATACAGGCGCACTTAGTAAATGATTTTTCGGAATCGTACAGGCTGAGCGATATTAATAAGCTCACTTCATATGCTCCATTTGAAACGATTATCCGGTATTTTCTTAAGCAGCTTGTCAGAGAAGGAAAGAAAAAATGGTATGGCAATGCCAACAACGTGATGTACGACTGGAGAGATTATATAAAAGATTGCCACGAGCTCGGCCTTGATCTGAAGCAAGAGCATATTTTATTTCCAAATGACCTGCATGCTGCTCATCAAAAAACGATGGCTAAGATAAAGATCAAAAAGGATGAAAAGCTAACGTTTTGATAAATAACCGTGCTGATGAGCTCATGAAATATAGCTACGAAAAAGATGGATATTTCATTCGTAATAAGGCAAGACTTGCAAAAATGAGTCGTAAGATTAATACGAAAGCCCAAATAGAGCAGCCGATTGAACGGCAGGAGGTAGCGGTGTGACGCAATTAACTACAAGAACAACGCTTATCATTGCAGCTGAAATTAACTCGATTAAGGATCAGACCAGGCAGATCATGCTTCAATCCAGTATCGAGATTGGGCGTAGGCTTACGGAAGCTAAATTGATGCTTCCACATGGCGAGTGGGGTGGGTGGCTTGAAGATACGGTTCAATACAGTCATTCAACCGCAAATAATCTTATGAAGATATTTGAAGAGTATGGGTGGGATCAGCTAACACTTTTTGGAGACAATGCAAAATCCCAAGCGATTGGTAATTTGTCATATACGCAAGCTGTAGCACTGCTTGCACTTTCGGCCGAGGAACGGGAACAATTCGTCGAGGAAAACAAGGTTGAGGACATGTCCTCTCGTGAGCTACAGAAAATGATTAAGGAAAAAAAGGAACTTGAAAAGAAGCTTAGAGAAAGCCGAGCTCTTGCCGATCAGGAAAGACTTGAACGCGAGAAGCTATCTAAAAGTTTAGCCGAAATGGAGAAGCAAAATCAAAACCATTATGAGCTTGCAGAGAATTACAAAAGGCAAAATTGAAGAGGCTCATGCAACGGGTGACGATGGAGAAGCAGCGCGCCTGCAGGAAGCATTGTCCAAATCTGAAAATGAATTAGCGGACAAGCTTAAAGAGATCAAACAACTTGAAGCGGATCTTAAAAAGAAACCGATCGAAGTGCCGGCCACAGTGACAATCGAGAAAGTGCCTGAGGCTATCGAAATTGAGCTTGCGGAATTAAGAACGAAAGTAAGCAAACAAGCAAATGCTGAATTCAAAATATGATTCGAAGCACTAGGCAAGAGCTTTCAAGAGTTGTTTGCCTCGCTGGCAAGCATGACGGTTGACGAGCAAGTGAAATGCAAGGGTGCGGCAACTGCAATGATTAATAAAATGATAGCTCAGCTTTAATCATGTTTATCTTTTTCTTTTATCAACAAGATAAAAGTCTGGTACGCCCGACCATTGTTTTGGATGAAGATCTGGAGCAAGAAGAGCTGAGCAATCGAATTCAAGTGGAGGAATCGATTGGCCCTTATTGAGATCCTTGCATTTGAATGTGCAGACAATGGAGGGAAGTTCGATACAGCCTTACGATCAGTCCGATTATCGGATTATGCATACTATGCTTCAAAAATGCCAGTCAAGCAAAAGGGATTACTTAAGAAAGAGGTCATCAAGAGAAGCGCGGATATTTGTTACATGTGTGATGCTGCAGCTGTTGGAGATATCGTCCGGGTACCGAAACTGAAAGAAAATCTTCTTCTTGGTGGATATATTCGCGATGGCCGCAAGCTCGTTGAAGGTGTCATTATCAATAAGGAATTGGTTGCATCAAGTTGGCGTTACACGGTTCGCCGATTAGAGGACGGACAACTTCAAAAAGGTAATGGTCATATGATTAAAGAGATTGTGGCCAGGCGTGATGCAATTCAATGAATAGGTGGTGATCATATGCGAAAGAGACTTGGTGAATGTGCAACGGAAGAAGAATTTAAACAGTCAACGATTGAGCAAGCTTTGGAGGATTTTAAATTTTTCAAAGAAACTCGTGGGGAAGATGAAGCTTTAAAATTTCTTGCTGGTTCTGTTTACGATCATGCGAGTAATGCAGCAGATTACTTCGAGCGAAAAAGGCGGCGTGAAACAAAATGAATACGGAGGAACTTAAGAAGGAGCAAGCGGAACAAGGGATTGTATATTAGATACCAAACTATGTAATAAGAAAAGCCTAAATAAAAAATCGGCTTCTAATAAATTAATTAGTGGTGATTCATAAAATACAAAAACCAAACTGCATGATTTTGTTCATCTGCTGCTGCTTGTGTAAACGATTCTTTAATAACCGGATTATCTGTTTTTCTTGCTAGCTCATGATAAAAATCAACAGTTTCTTGCTCAGCATTAAATGCAGCGGATAGTCCTTTTTGAAAATCCGTTTGACATTCTTCTGTTCTTTCTGGAGTTGGTTGTTTTCCAGTTAACCATGTGTAGATTTGCGAAAACATGTTAAAATGTCTAATTTCATCATTTCTTATTTCGAGTATTTTATTTTTAATATCAGCAGTTGGAGCTTGATTTGCTAATTGTTCATAGCAGTAAATGGCAGAATATTCTCCATTTAAAGCTTTTGATAAATCTCCAATATCAATAAACATCATCTCTTCAGACGGATTTTGTGTCTGATTTAACGCAAGAAAATGTTTTTCAACTTCATTTAAGTGTTTGCGGTATTCGCCGCCATAGTAGAGATGCAATGGATGGTCCATATATTCATATTTATCAGCAAGCATTTTGAAAGTTGAAGCCAGCTTCAAATGATGTTGCCATGCTAATCTATTACTTATTTTATTCAAAAGACTCACTCCTTAAAATTAGGCTCAAACCCATCATATGCAGTCACTTAACAGTGGGAGTGGGCTACTCTAGAGGAACATCGCTGAATACAGAAATACATGAGGAACGGAAGCGGAATATGTAGTTAAGATTGTCGAGAAAAGACTCGACAATCTCGGAATAGCTTCAATAAATTTAGCAGCGGTTACCTTGCGAACCGTGACTGCGGTTTCCATGCGAACCGTGACTGCGGTTTCCATGCGAACCGTGACTGCGGTTTCCATGCGAACCGTGACTGCGGTTTCCATGCGAACCGTGACTGCGGTTTCCATGCGAACCGTGACTGCGGTTTCCATGCGAACCGTGACTGCGGTTTCCATGCGAACCGTGACTGCGGTTTCCATGCGAACCGTGACTGCGGTTACCTTGCGAACCGTGACTGCGGTTTCCATGCGAACCGTGACTGCGGTTACCTTGTGAACCGTGACTGCGGTTTCCCGATCGGTTACCCATTGAACGTGGACCTGGCATGTGAATCAACTCCTTTCTTTATAAATCTTTATATGGTATGTAGCGAATCTATCAAATGTTATAGTCTCAAGCTCATTTATAAATAGAGATCGTAGAACTAGACTACAAGTTATGAAGGGTAAGAGAATTAATTTGAATGAATACGGAGGGCATGGCGAATAAATTTGTGGTTTTCATAGGTGAGGATGTAGAGGTGCTCACACATCAAGAAAAGGTGGCTCTCGGACATATTGCCGAATCGATCGAGGATAATCGTCGCGAGACTGGAAAGAATCCACGGAACATATATCTTGTCGTCAATACCGATGAGTCTTATGCAGACGAAGTAATCGAGATTTTGAAGCGTTACGGTCACTGGGGATGAACACCATTTGAATACAGAGGAACATTGGAGGTTTATTAGAACGCAAAAGACCCATAGAATGGGCCTTTTTGGAGGAGCTATTTGGAGGGATTGCTTATATTCTGCATTCATAGAGGCATGCGGTGTAACGTATATTAGTAGCCTTTACCGTAGCCTCCGACACCGCCGACATTACCGCAGCCGCCGCCGAAACTGCCAATACCACAACTACACGCTATAATAACCAACAAAATGAACAGTACCAAAATAAAACCAATGCTGTGATTAGCACCACCAACGAATCCAGACATCAATCATGCACCTCCTGTGTTTTGAGTACTCTTTAGGTTATGTGCAGGTGTTAGTACTTGATTGGGTATTTTCCTTGGAGGCAAATGACCATTTCCAATTGTCATTAAGGGGTATAAGCAAGGGATGTATGTGATTATTGAATTACATGGAGGGATTAATGTTGATTGGTCCTGCAGCTTGGCAAATGATCGACAGAGCACTAACACCCCTAATTAGATCGGGCATGACAACAAAATGTTTGAGTATGGTTGTTGCTCCTAATTCTCAGATGTCAGAACGTTATTGTATTGATACAGAATACGGGCAATTGCCGGTTAAAGTGAGCATTTATTTAAAAAAAGGGCAAGCATATATCATAGAAGATCCTATAGGAAGACGGATCATATATTTACGAGTTTATAAATATCGGTGTCAAATATCTGCAACTAAAGCAACGCGAACCACTGACGGGACGTTGACTGCTAAAGTCACGCCTTACAATTAGGGGGATAAATTGAGTGCCGAGAAATCCAAGCCCGAAGAACTTAATTGTCAATAATGGGAAAGTGGTTGAAGAATGCAACACAGCTACGGGCTGGACCGTCTCATCGGGGACTGCGGAGAACGTTGCTAGTTCTTTTTATTCAGACAAAAATCAATCCATTTTACTCTCAGTTACTTCTGCAGGAAGTAATGCTCAAATTCAAAAGACTGGTTTGAACGTAAACATGTCAGATATTGAGACCGTGGAGTTTGTCTTCAAAATCTCCGACCGGCTGAAAATGAATAATTTACGCCTCGCGTTTTATAACGACAGCACGAACTATTTTTACTGCTATCTTCCTATACAAGCGACTGACAATGTAACGTTTCATGGTTGGTATAAAATGCGGGTATCTACAAAAGATTTTCAAGCCCAAGGCAGGAGTCTGTAAAATATTATGTGTAAACTCCAAACTCTATTAAAATAGAGATAATAGAAAGGTTGGGGATCACATATGGGATTATGGACCAAGGAACAGCTACGTCAGTTTATCAAGGAGAACAAACTGGTAACGGCACAAGATGCACAAAATGCTCTAAAAGATCTGTTTGCCGAGACGATTCAAGAGATGTTGGAAGCAGAAATGGACACACATTTAGGTTACGACAAGCACGATGTGAAGAGCTAACAAACGACAAACAGTCGAAACGGAAAGAGCCGTAAAACGGTTACCAGTGAATATGGGGATCAGGAGATTGTTATTTCTCGTGACCGTCATGGGGAGTTTGAACCCTTAGTCGTGAAGAAGCACCAGTCGAATGTGACCGGCATTGAAGACCAAATCGTAGCTCTCTAAGCCAAAGGCGTTAGTACGCGAGATATTCAAGACCACTTGGCCAACGTTTACGGGATTGACGTATCCCCAACCCTCATTTCAAATGTGACCAACAAGATCGTCCCCCTTATTAAAGAGTGGCAGAGCCGGCCGCTACAGGGCGTGTACGCGGTCGTCTTTTTGGATGCCATCCATTTCAAAGTGAAGCAAGATGGGGCCATCGTGAACAAAGCTGCGTACAAGGTAATTGGCATCGATTTAGACGGCAACAAGGATGTTCTCGGCATGTGGATCGGAGAGAACGAGTCCGCCAAATTCTGGCTGAGCGTGCTGAATGAGCTGAAAAACCGCGGTGTTCAAGATATCCTCATCACCTGTGTAGACAACCTGACGGGCTTCTCTCAGGCTATTTCCGCCTGCTACCCACAGACCGAGATTCAGAAGTGTGTTATCCATCAAATTCGCAACTCTACTCGATATGTTTCTTACAAGGATCTCAAGAAAGTGACAGCCGACCTAAGCCCATTTACAAAGCAACAACGGAAGAAGCAGCCCTAACAGAGCTCGACCGTTTCGAAAAAATCTGGGGCACGAAATACCCACTCATTATCCGTTCCTGGCGTAATAATTGGGAAGAGTTGGCGACCTTTTTCAAGTATCCTCCTGAGATTCGCAAGCTAATCTACACAACCAACATCATCGAGAGCTACCATCGTCAGCTTCGCAAAGTGACGAAAGGAAAAAGTATCTTTCCCTCCGATGAGGCCCTTCTCAAGATGCTATATCTGTCTACGATGGACGTCGTTCGTAAATGGACGGGCCGTGTTCAAAACTAGGGACAAATGCTGCTTCAACTGTCCGTCTTTTTTCCCGATCGGGTAGGGCAACATTTACGTTGAAGGGGTGATTTCCCCCTCCGGGGGAACACCATCTAATTGAGTTTACACAAAATTATTGACAGACCCAATTTTAACCATCATAAACCGTGTTTCTTCTATTATATATGCACTAAAATACACTTCTTTCGTATTGTGATAGTCGAAATGGAAGGCAGTATCGGTTAATAACCGCCTGCCAACAAGAAAAAGCCCCTGTAAAGGGGCTTTTTTCTGTGCAAATTTGTTTATTTTAACAACAGCTGCCCAGCAGCTTTAGCGAAGAATGGACCTAATATCGCTTGCTTATCCATGTCGCTGCGGGCCCAGTAGAATAACATGACATTGTTGATTTTATAGATACGCGGGTAAACCAAATCCATTAAAGCGGTTTGCTTGTGGAAATCCTCGAGACCGGCTTCAAGCTGCTTCTCAGATTCGAAAATGTAAACGGAGAGCTGCTCAAGGCTCGCAGGCTTGTTTTCGTTTTTCATAGGGCCAACCGTATACCTGCTTGGTGTAACACCTGTCAGAACCCATTCATTCTCATGACGAATAGGCTTGAGGAGCAATTGCTGCCTGATCAGTTCTTCCTCTACGAGCTTTAAGTAAAAGCTGGATTTATCCAGGCGCGGCTCAAGCAGACGCGCCGTGATCGAGAATCGGATCGGCGGCTTAGACTCCAACTGCTCAGCTGCCGCAATAATAGAAACATGCTGCCCAATGCAGGCTTGGACATAAAACTCTTGGTCTACGGTATACCATGCAAGTTCATTCGCTTTATTGGAATCCTTGAAAATATCATCCATTGTAAGATTATTATGAGTACGGCCAGTCCAATTGATAGCAACTAAAACGCGAAGCGAATCTCCAATAATTTCTTTGTCCATAACGAGTCCCTGTACGGGCTTTTGAGCTTCTGACCAAGTTACGATTTCTTTGAGCTTAAAAGTGGCGGATGCGGATAGCCTATACAGCGTATGACTGTCTCCCGCGTGAGCAATGATGGCTGTTTTTCCTTCACCAATCCATAAGTCATATTCGTCTTTGTTAATAACGACCTTATAGGAGGGGGGCAATCCTTTCACAATGCCATTTATAGGCTGGGCGTCCCGAAAGGCTAATTTAAATACATTGATTAAATCAGTATCGGTGAGCTTCAACGCATTCGAAATGGTTTCACCAGGCTGCTCGCTGTTGTCTTCCAAGTGATAGACGATGACTTTTTCGCCGTCAAGATCGGCAGGCGGCGAAACGACATGCATACTTGGTACGTGGCTTGGATTAGCTATTTGGGCAGTGGATGATTCCGTACGACATCCAGTAAGCATTGCAGCGGCGGATAAAATCAAAATCATGCTCTTCACATACGTTCACCTCAAGACGGTTTTGGGTACCGCTGGTATCCCTTACTGTCTTGACGATATTCCATTGCTATATGTTGCTGAGAGAGTCAAAGACAAAAAACTCAACCGCGTTATTATCGCGATTGAGTTTTTTGAATTATTTCTATAAAAGTACTTGCTTGATTTCGTATTCGCGTTCAACGGCCATATCGATGAATTTATCTCCGATTTGGATAAGCGGACGGAAAAACTCTGTCGGATGCGTCATCACGATGATTCCGCTTTCGCCGCTCACTAGCTCAACCTGTTTGCCGATGAAATTTGGCATCATGTGTTTAATAAACGTATGGGCCGTATAGGGATCAAGTTCCTTGAAGCTTAGTCTATATAACTCCTTTAGAACGAAAAGCAAATCACGTTTTTGCTGATAAACGCGCTGCGAAATCATCGCGCTGTAAATATCAACGACGGCAATGATTTTGGATACGGGGTGTATTGCTTCTCCGGTGAGACCATGAGGGTAACCCGATCCGTCATTCCGTTCATGATGCTGAAGTGCTCCAAAAGCGATAAAGGGCTCATCGAATGCTTTGGAAATAATTTCGTGGCCATATATCGTGTGCTTCTTCACTTCTTCGTATTCTTCAGAAGTAAGCTTGCCTGGCTTATTTAAGATCTGTTCATCGATTCGGCATTTTCCGATATCGTGAAGAAAACCGGCTTTACCAACTTGTACCGCATCTTCGTTCGTATAACCGACCCAAGTTGCAAGGTAGTAGGAGAGCATGCCTACTTGCACGGAATGCTGATAGGTGTACTCATCCTGTGTATTAAGTAAAAGAAGCATCGATACGACGTCGCGCTCTAGCTGAAGATTGTTAAGCAGAGGCTGGAACATTTGCGATACCTCGTTAACGTCGATTTTGCCTTGTGTGGATGCTTGCGTGAACAGTCCTTCAAAGTTTTTGACAGCGTTTTCGTAAAGGGGCTGTACAGTAGGAAGCCATCTTGGATTTATAGTCGATTCAAGCGTCCGTCCCTCGGAAGTCTCGGAAACTCTTTGATCGATATCGACATAATCAACCCGATGTTGAAATAATCTTGATATTTCTTGGCTATTGAGAACTGTTCCTTTGGAGAGTACGTGAAGCCCGTATTCATTAAACGTATCGTTGCTTAGCCGGTCTCCATCTATTAAGTCTGTAACATGAACCCTCATCAAGACACCCCAATTGATTGTAGTAGCGATATATACCTACAATAGTAGCAATGAATGATCGGATTGGCAATAAGAGGATATTATAAAAACGACTAATTACCTAAAATTTCAGCATAAATTGACCTTGCTTTTGTCAATTCATCGGTACCTTGTACGATAGCACGACCATCACTGAATAGGACAAAGGTCAGTTCAGTGCTTAACTCGATCCGCAGCAAGAAACGATTTGACGTTATGGGACCAACGGAACGCAGTCTTTGGGCAAGCTCATTCAAATTGAGATCAGCAGGTTGGCCGGGCGTAATCTGCACGGAGTTTCTGCCGCAAAGGGTGGCTGCCGAGGCATCCGTTACGCGTTCATCCAAAAATTCGAAAAGCTGCCTGCCGCAGCACGGACAATCGCTTCTTTTTGCATTCGCAACGGCAACCGGCAGCCAAGCATGGTTCCAGAGATCGATTTGAAACAACGTGTCGTGAAGAGCCGCCGCGTTGCCGGAAAGCAGCTTAATCGCCTCCGCAGACTGGATTGAGCCTACGATATCGATAATTGGCGATATCACGCCTGCCGTCTCGCATGTATCGGTCGTGCCCGGCGGTGGAGGCTCATTAAATAAGCAGCGGTAGCAGGGGGTTTGGTCTGGAATGATCGTCAAAGTCATGCCGGAAGCTCCTACGGCTCCGCCATAAATCCAAGGAATATTGTGCATCACACTATAATCATTAATTAGGTAACGAACAGAGAAATTATCGCTGCCGTCAATAATGACGTCTACGCCTGCAAGTAAATCCTCCGCATTTGAAGCCGATAAGTCGGCAATAATCGGATCGATCGTTACCGTACTGTTCATTTCACGCAAATGAACCGCGGCAGCCTGAGCCTTTGGCAGCAGAGAGAGGACATCCTGCTCGGTATACAGCATTTGCCTTTGCAGATTGCTCCATTCAATAATATCGCGGTCAATGATCCGTACGTATCCGACGCCCGACCGCACAAGATGCTGGGCGATGACGGAGCCGAGCGCCCCCATGCCGACGACTGCGGCGCGGCTGCTTGCAAGACGCTGCTGGCCGCTCTCCCCAATTGGAGCAAATCTGGATTGTCTCGCATAACGTGCCGAACGATGAAGATCTTGTACTGGAGAATCGATTGCATGTTTATCGTTTTGGTTCATCTTTAAAGTTCTCCTTCGAAGCATGGTAAATGGGATCAATCGGATCTTTAAAATTCAGACAGCTGCCCCGTTGGATTCCAAGGTCCAAGCTGATGTCCTTTCCATTCCGAGCCGTCTTCCCATATTTCTTTCTTCCAGATAGGTACGATTTGTTTGAGGCGTTCGATTGCGTATCTGCTGGCCTCATAGCAGCTGTCACGGTGAGGAGCGGATACGGCGATAACGACGCTAATCTCAGCCAGGCCGACAACGCCGATCCGGTGGCTGATCGCGCACAACGCATTGGGCCAGCGCTCGGAGATTTCATCGCCGATTTGACGCATCATAATAACTGCCATTGGCGCGTAGGCCTCGTATTCCAACCTAACCGTACGCTGTCCATGCGTCCATTCGCGCGTCGTGCCGACAAACGAAATGGCGGCTCCGTGCTCGGGTACGATTACTTTTGCAAGCACTTCATCCGAGCTAATAACATCGGAGGTAATCACGAAGCGCTCCACCAGCTCTTGAACAGGCGGAGAAGGTTCCTCGCCGCCGGAAACGGGAGGAAGCAGCGCAAGTTCGTCTGATGCATGAACAATCGCATCCTCGGCTGCGTAAGCATGGTTTCGCGCGATAAACGCGATTTGAATCAATGCCTTGTGGTCCGGGTACCGGGAAGAGATAACGGCTTTCAATTCAGCGACGCTCATTTGATCGGTATCGGCTTGCAAATTTATGGAAGGGGCTCCCAGCCGCTCGGGAAGACCGGCAAATAGTTTAATAGACCAATTACATGTCATGGTATAAAACCTCTCATCATTTAGGCTTAAAGCTGTTTATAGAATATCATAATTCAAAAAAAAATGTTATGCTAATACATAGACAGAAAGGGAGTGAGATTCATGCCTACATTGACGGATCGTTTTGGACGGGTACACGATTATTTACGAATTTCAGTGACGGATCGGTGTAATTTGCGATGTTTGTATTGCATGCCTGAGGAAGGAATGGACTTCACGGAATCCGAAAATTTGATGACATACGATCAAATTGTCGAAGTCGTTGAAGCCGGTGCGGCTCTCGGAATCACTAAGCTGCGCATCACGGGCGGCGAACCCCTTATTCGGCCGGGACTCGACGGATTAATTAGTAGATTATCCGCTATTGAAGGGATTCGAGATATAGCATTGACGACAAACGGCATTTTTCTGGCCAAGCAAGCCGAGGCGCTAAAAGCAGCGGGCTTGAACCGCGTAAACATAAGCCTGGATACGCTGGATTCCTCCAGATTTAGGTTTATCGCGCGGCGCGGAGAATTAAAGCGTGTAATGGAAGGAATCGAAGCGGCGGCGGCCGTCGGGTTCGATCCGATTAAGCTGAACTGCGTGCTGCTCAAAGAAGTGAACGAGGACGAAATTGCCGATTTTTTAAAGCTGGCCTACGATCAGCCTATGCATGTCAGATTTATCGAATATATGCCGATCGGGCATGCGGACGAAAATTGGAAAAAGCACTATTTGCCGTTAACCCGGGTGCTTGAAGTTGCAGAGCGGGAAGGCTACGAGATTAGCCGGAGAACAAATGTGCATGGCAACGGGCCGTCCGATGATTGGCAGATGAAAGGTGCCCGCGGATCGTTCGGGCTTATTCATCCGATAAGCGATCACTTCTGCAGCAATTGCAACCGGCTGCGCTTAACGGCGGACGGATCGATCAAGCCGTGTCTGTACTGGGTAGATGAGTTAAATGTGAAGGATGCTTTTGGGCAGCCGGAAGAAATGCAGCGTCTGCTGCTTCGAGCGATGGACATTAAGCCGGAAAATCATGAGATGGCGGCTAAGCTGGCAGACGGCGCGCAAACCCACGTCCCTACGGAGCGGCGCATGTCCCAAATAGGAGGCTGACGACAAAAGATGAATGAAATTAAGATCGAACATTTCAAACTGGGCTCTTTCGCAACGAGCCCGGAAGAGATGGCTATGCTGGCAGGTAAAAGCTTCCCCATCGCCCAGAGAGTTCCTGGCGCGGTCGGGGATGCTTTTGATTGGCAGCGATGGTATTCGGCCTGGCTGGAGAAGGTCGGCGGCGCGGAAGCCGTTCCTGCGCCCTCCCAGCTGATAGTAGAAGCGGCAGATACCTTCGAGGCATCCATTCCCTGGGAGCAGCTCGGCGAGGCGGCCGTGCTTTACAAGCTAGATGGTGAACCGCTGCAAAAGACCGGGCCAATTCGGCTTTACGTGCCGAACGGGAGCAGCAAATGCTTGAATGTGAAGAGCATCGTCAAGCTTAAGATTGGGCAAAATGCAGCGAGCGGGGCCGAGGAAGCGACTTACGGATTTAAACATACATTTTCTGCTGAAGAATTGCGTAAAAACAAATAGAGTGGCTTGCTGCGCTGGCAATACGGAATAAGGAGGCGTGCATGAATTTGACGGACAGCTTTCGAACACGGGTGGTTCTTCTTCATAGCAACGATATACATAGTCGTCTTGAGCATGCCGCCCAGATCGCAACGCTTATCGCGGAGGAGCGGCGCACTTGCGGAAGCGACTTGGTGCTTGCCGTAGACTGCGGCGACCACATGGACCGGATGCGTGTTGAAACGGAAGGCAGCGACGGCGTTGTAAATGTAGAATTGTTGAATAACGCGGGATACGAGGTCATTACGCTTGGGAATAATGAGGGACTTACCTATTCGTCCCAAACCATAGCCGATGCTTATGTGAACCGTGCTAAATTTGCGATCGTATGCGCGAATATGTTGGATTCGGCAACGGGGGAGCCTCCTGAATGGCTGCTGCAGAGCACCATCGTTGACAAAAACGGACTGCGAATCGGCTTAATCGGCGTAACGGCGCCGTTTACTGACTTTTATTCCCTGCTTGGCTGGCAGGTTACCGATCCCTTCGAAGCCGTGCGCGGGCAATTAGGCGAACTGCGGAGGCAGGTTGACGTATTGGTGGTGATGTCGCATCTGGGGCTAACCTCTGATCGCTTGATGGCCGAGAGACTTGAAGGCATCGATCTCATTTTAGGCGCGCATTCGCATCATTTATTAGAGGAGCCGATCATTATCGGCGGCACTACGATTTGCGCAGCCGGAAAATTCGGCGAGTATCTCGGGCGGGTGGAAATCGGGATCGATGACACGACCGCCCGCCCTGTGTTCCGCGCAAGCTGCGTGCCTACGGCCGCATTGGCGGAGCATCCTGAAGCTGCCGCCATAATCGGAAGCTATCTGGCGGCGGGACAGCGGCGCCTGAGCCGGGTCGTTGCCCGGCTCGCTTCGCCGCTGCCCGCCAGGGCCGAGCGGGAATCACCGCTCGGCAATCTGCTGGCCGCTGGCTTGCGCCGCTGGACCAATGCCGAGATCGGTTTGGTCAATACGGGGCAGCTGCTCGGCGGCCTCGCGCAGGGGGACGTGACAGCGGGCGAGCTGCATGCCCTCTGTCCGTCACCGATCAATCCGTGCCTGATGACCATTGCCGGCTCGGAAATCCGGACAGCGCTGGAGCAGGCGCTGCTGCCCGAATTCATCCATAAGCCGATTAAGGGCTACGGCTTCCGAGGCATCGTGCTCGGGACGCTTGCGGTAGACGGCTTGTCCGTCACCTATGATTCCGCCAATCCCCCAATGGGCAAGCTCACCCAGGTTCACGTCAATGGAGAGCCGCTGGAAGACGAGCGGATGTATAAGCTTGGCACGATTGATATGTTCAGCTTCAAAGCCGGCTATGAGTCATTGGCCAAAGCGGTTCATTACCAATATTACTTGCCTGAATTCATACGGGATGTTATCGAAGATCAGCTGCAGGATCCGTCAGCAATCAGCGAAAGTCGACAGATGCGCTGGAGAAACGAATCGATATAACAAAGAAAATATGTATATTCTCGACAAATCATGTCGAAAAAATAGTATAAAATGGTTGCGATTTTCGTCAATTTCCCGTACATTAACATTACGAACGGCTTTTTCCGATGTAATAGTTAACATATCTTTTTATGGGGAAGGATCGAGAAAATGCGTTTGTTTCCAATTGCGAAGTGCAGGCCTGGCATGAAGCTGGCCAAAAAAATATTTTCGCAAGAGGGCCTAGTCCTTCTTGGCGAAAACATAGAGCTGACCGACAGACTAATTTCCCGCTTGGAGCAGTGCGGAATTCAATATGTTTATATAGCCGATCCGAAAACGGAAGATATTGTACCGCCCTCCATCATAAGCGAAGAGACGATGCAACTCGCACTTAAAGAAATCCGCACGAATTTCCGTGAGATGATGGATCGCCCAAAGCGTAAGAAGGGGACCACATATCCCTATATAGCGCAGCCGTTAAAACAAATGATGAACATGATTATCGATGATCTGTCCAGCCATAAGGATGCGATGATTATGCTGATGGGGATGAGCTCCGTCGACCATTATTTGTTCCAGCATTCCTTGAATGTCTGCGTGTATACGACGCTTCTGGGCATGTCGAACGGTTATACGAAGGATGAGCTGACGACGCTCGGCATGGGGGCGCTGCTGCATGATATCGGCAAAACTCAAATTTCGATCGATGTGCTGAAAAAGCCGGGCTCCCTCTCGAAAGAAGAATTCGAAGCCATGAAGCAGCATGCCAGAATTGGCTATGAGCTGCTGAAGGATGAGCCTAACCTTCCGCTTCTCGTAGCCCACTGCGCGTTCCAGCATCATGAGCGCATAGACGGAAGCGGTTATCCGCGCGGGATCAAAGGAAATGAGATTCACGATTATGCCAAATGGATCGGGCTGGTCGATTCATACGACGCCATGACGACGAATCGCATCTATAGCGCGCCGATGCTGCCGCATCATGCGATTGAACGGCTGTATGCCGGGACGGGAACGCTTTATGAGCAGCAGATGCTTCAGCTGTTTCGCGACAAGGTTGCCATTTATCCAATTGGGATAACCGTTAAGCTGCAAACGGGAGAATCGGGAGTCGTAGCCGACTTGAATCACTCTTATCCGCATCGTCCGATTATTCGCATCCTATATAATGAAGCGGGCGAAGAATTGAAATTGCCGTATGAGATTGACTTGTCAAGGCAGCTTACGATGATGATCGTCAGCGTGAATGACGATTCCAACGTAGTACAGCATGCCGCGAGTATTTAAAGTGTTTTGAGTTTAGGAGCCGCTGAGGCTCCTTTTTGCTTCTTTTTTCACCGTTTTATTTGCTTCCTTAGCGGTCGCGCATTACAATAAATAAAGAATGTTTCATTCCAGATCATAAGTCAGGTGCTGAAAAAAATGAACACGATAGATTTGCAGCAAGCTAGAAGACCCTTATCCATACTTTCGCCAACGAATGATCCGTGGGATCCCATTCGTTCGCTGCAGCAATATGGAAGACATCGATTGACAAGCGTTGAAATGACCGTATCCAACCTATGCAATATGAGATGTGAGCATTGTGCCGTTGGGGACACGCTCGTATTATCTGAACCCGCGAAGCTGCCGCTTAAACAGATGCTGGACCGGCTGGACGAAGTGGAGCATCTTGAAACGATCAGCATAACAGGCGGGGAGCCTTCCTTCTCTGACCGAACCGTCCGCGACTATATGTTGCCATTGCTTCAATATGCACGCAGCAGGGGAATCCGCTCCCAAATTAATTCCAATGTGACGCTGCCCTACAGCCGGTATGAGCAGCTCGCTCCCTACCTGGACGTCATGCATATTTCGTTTAACTACACCTCTGCAGAGGATTTCCACCAAATCGGCTTTGCGAGAGCAGGCCATCAAGTTTCGCTTGAAACCGCAGCTAAGCTGTATGAACGAATGATTGAGAATGCGCGTCGGCTTAGCGAGACGGGTGTGCTTGTCTCCGCAGAATCGATGATCAATTACAGAACATATGACAAAATGGATGAGATTCATAGATTGATCGTTGAAATGGGCTGTCAGCGTCATGAAGTGCATCCGATGTACCCAAGCTCCTTTGCCAAGGATTTGCCGATACTCGCCAGGGAGCAGATGCTTGAAGGGATTGAAAGGCTGCTGAAGGCAAGAGACCAATCAGTCTGGATGTTATTCGGTACGCTGCCTTTCTATCAATGCAGCAATAACGAATCCGAGCGCAAGCTGCTAAGAAAATTAGCGAATGAGCCGAATGTGACGGTTCGCAACGACCCTGACGGTCGCAACCGTCTAAATGTCAACTTGTTTACGGGCGATGTTTTCGTAACGGACTTTTCGGATGTGCCTGCTTTCGGCAGTATTTATAACTCCAAGCTCGAAGATTTGTTTGACAAATGGTTAGACCACTCCCTCGCCCAAAGCGTGAATTGCCATTGCCCTGCCGCGGCATGCTGCGGACCGAATCTGCTTGTGAAAGATATGTATTACAAGGATGTCAATTTCCATGAGCGCAGCGCAGTGGTTGACTAGCTTACGGGAAGCCTGTTCTTTTCTCAGGTTTAAGCGCCCAATAAGAAGCATATAAAAATAGAGAGAGGAGGAGAAGCTGTTGTCGATCAAGACAATCGTGTTTATAGCTGTAGGGTTGCTGCTGCTCTATTTATGTTTTACGGTAGGTGCTCCGTTTTTGCTGGCGCTTGTCGTAGCTATTTTTCTCGAGCCGCTCAATCAGCTGTTGATGAAAAAATTCCGAACGAATCGGCTCGTGGCCGCCACGATCTCGAGCAGCCTGTTTACGATCATTCTCATTGGTCTCATCGCGCTGCTTGGCGTGAAAGTCGTTGCTGAGCTGATCGCCTTCTTTAAGAAGGTGCCTAATTATTTTGAAAATGCCAACAGCATGGTTGACGATTTGATGATTGAAGCGCAATCGCTTTACCAGAACTTCCCGCCCGATACGATTGAAACACTGGAAAATTGGTTGATGGGGCTTACAAGCACCTTAACGAAAATGGTCGGGACCTTATCGAATTCGGTTATTGCGTTCGCTTCCAGCATTCCGGGAATGTTCATCTTTTTCATCGTCTTTTTGGTTGCGGTGTATATGATGAGCTTCAGCCTGAATACGATGAAAACGACCGTGCTTTCTTTGTTCGATGAGAAATCGCAGCCGAAGGTTAACGAGTTATTGAATAATCTCAAGAAGTCCATTTTTGGCTTCTTGCGTTCCCAGTTTATTTTGAGCGCACTTACATACATTATTTCGTTAATCGGCCTTCTGATTCTGGATATTAAATATCCGCTGGCGATTGCGCTGCTTATCATTGTCGTTGATATTATGCCGATCCTCGGAACGGGGTCGGTGCTCGTGCCATGGGGAAGCTATTTAATCCTTACAGGCAACGTCTATATGGGCGTAGGGCTTATCGTGCTGTTTCTCGTCATTACGGTATTCCGCCGCATCGTTGAGCCGAAGATTCTCGGCGATTCCGTCGGCATTGGTTCATTGTCGGCGCTGATAAGCTTATATGTAGGCTTTAAGCTGGTCGGCGTTATCGGCGTATTTATCGGCCCGCTGGTCGTAATCATTTATATGGCGGCGCGAAAGGCTGGATTATTTCAAATGAAATTCAAGGTCTAGACGGGCGGCGGAGAGCCGTGTCAAAGCCATGTTCGGATGCGTATGATACTGCAAAAAAAGCAGATCATTTAGGAGGCATCTCGATAAATGGCACCTACTAAAGTGGCGATTGTCACCCCGGGCTCTTTTCCGATCCCGTCGTCTGGAAGCAGCTCGGTAGAACGGGTGATAGAGAAATTTGCTCCGCTGCTGAAGCCTTATGCCGAACCGCGGATATTTGGAAGATTAAGTAGGCGATTGCCCCGGAAGGGACAGTTTAACGGCGTTGTTTGTGAGCGGTTTGGAGCTGGCAACAAGCAGCGGTATATTCAAGAAGTAGGACGCGCTGTGCGGCGGTATTCGCCTCAAATCATTGATGTCGAGAACCGTCCTCAGTTTGTCCTAACGATGAAGCGAATGAATCCAGGCAAAAGCGTCTGGCTTTATTTGCATTCTTCCACGTTCATTTCATCTCCCTATATTTCATCCTCGCAATTGCATAAATGCTTGCAGGCTGCGGACAAAATCATTGTCAACAGCGAGTTTCTTCGGCGGATCGTCGTGTCCAAAGCACCCGAGGTCGCATCAAAGCTCCGAGTTGTATATCCAGGAGTGGATACGAACCGGTTTCCTTCGCAATATTCGACCGAGGGCGCTGGAAAAAGAGAAAGCCTGAGGCAGAAGCGCGGACTGAGAGGGAAAAAGGTCGTGCTTTTTATGGGAAGGCTTATTCCGCTTAAAGGCGTCCATCATTTGCTCAACATCGTACCGCAGCTGGCAAAAAGCCATCCTGAGCTTGTTGTTGTCGTAGTGGGCAGCCCGTTTTACGGCTCGCACCGTAAAACGGCCTATGCGCGCAAGCTGGAGCGCTTGGGGCGTAAATGCCCTGGCCATGTCCGATTTGTGCCCTATGTGCCTTATACCCAGGTTCCAAGCTGGATGCTGGTTGCCGATGTCGTAGTCGTCCCTTCCGGAGCCCGTGAGGCATTCGGGCTTGTCAATGTAGAGGCGATGTCATGCGGCGTTCCCGTCGTAGCGACGCGTGCCGGCGGAATGAAGGAAATTATTCGAAACGGGGAAACGGGTTATCTGGTGAATCAGTCCAATATAGAGCGTGAGCTGCGTGAAAGGCTCAATGAGCTCCTTCGGGATAAACAGCTTCGACAGAAGCTGGGCCGCCAAAGCCGCGAGCGGGTAGAGCAAACATTCACATGGCGGCATACGGCGGAGCGGTGGGTGAAGCTGCTTAAGGAAAGCGGCCTGTAACAAGGTGCTTTTATAAGCTTTTGGGAAATAGAGGGTTGACACATTTCTCTGCAAAACGTTATAGTCAAACAAGGAAATCCACTAGGGGCGCCGTCATGGCTGAGATAAAGCGAAACGCTTTGGTCCCTTTGAACCTGATCTGGGTTATGCCAGCGTAGGAAAGTGGGATTGTGCGTTTATGCTACAGCGCGTGAAAGCTCTGCGGATATCAGCTGCTTGCCAGCTAGATATCTAGAATTAGCGGAGCGGATCTGCCCGGGGACTCCTTGGTATGGTCACACTCGCATGACGACACACTTCGACCGCTCCTTCACTGGAGCGGTTTTTTTTGTTGGGCAGACTGCGGGGCTTCTCCTAAGGGAGACTCCGAAGGAGCCTGGCGCGCTCCAGCGATTGCAGTTCATGCAGCCTTTCGGTGCGTGCAGAAGCAGCGGTGCTTTAAACTTTCTTATATGCTTGCGTATGCCTCCAGGAGAAATTCTAATTTATCCACTTGGGAGGTTTTTTTATGTCAATTATTACTACTCCGCTACCGGGCAGCCGTAAGGTTTATGTGACGGGCTCGAAGGAAAGCATCCGTGTACCAATGAGGGAGATCGCGCTTGAAGCAAGCTCAGGAAGAAACGGCGAAGAGACGCCGAATGAGCCCATTAGAGTTTATGATGCGAGCGGCCCTTATACCGACGAAGGCCATGAGGCGGATGTCCGCCGCGGGCTGCCGCCTTTCCGCAACGAATGGATTCAAGAACGCGGCGATGTCGAGGCCTATGAGGGCCGGGAAATAAAGCCGGAGGATAACGGGTTTATATCGGAGGATAAAGCGAGGGAGCGGGGCGCAGAGCTGTTCCCAGGCTTGTCACGAAAGCCGCTGCGGGCAAAAGCCGGACAAAACGTGACGCAGCTTCATTATGCGCGCAAGGGTATTATTACATCGGAAATGGAGTATATCGCCATCCGTGAAGGGATGAGCGCGGAATTCGTCCGCAGCGAAATCGCAGCCGGGCGGGCCATCATTCCGACGAACATCAACCATCCTGAGAGTGAACCGATGATTATCGGACGTCATTTTCACGTTAAAATCAATGCGAATATCGGCAATTCCGCCGTTGCATCCTCGATTGAAGAGGAAGTAGAGAAAATGACTTGGGCAACCCGCTGGGGCGCCGATACCATAATGGACTTGTCCACGGGAAAAAATATTCATACGACTAGAGAATGGATCGTCCGCAACTCGCCGGTTCCGGTTGGAACAGTGCCTATCTATCAGGCACTGGAAAAGGTTAACGGCAAAGCGGAGGATCTTTGCTGGGAAGTATTCCGCGATACCCTTATCGAGCAAGCCGAGCAGGGCGTTGATTATTTTACGATTCACGCAGGCGTTCTTCTGCGTTACATACCGCTTACGGCGAAGCGCGTTACGGGCATTGTATCGCGCGGAGGATCAATCATGGCGGCATGGTGCTTGGCTCACCATAAAGAAAACTTCCTGTATACGCATTTTGAAGAGATCTGTGAAATTATGAAGGCATACGACGTGTCGTTCTCGCTTGGCGACGGACTAAGGCCAGGATCGATCGCCGATGCCAACGATGCCGCGCAGTTCGCTGAGCTCGATACGCTGGGAGAGCTGACAAAAATTGCGTGGAAGCATGATGTACAGGTCATGATCGAAGGCCCGGGGCATGTGCCTATGCATCTTATTAAAGAAAATATGGACCGTCAGCTGGAGGTTTGCGACGAAGCGCCTTTCTATACGCTCGGACCGCTTACGACGGACATTGCCCCAGGCTATGACCATATTACATCGGCGATCGGCGCCGCGATGATCGGATGGTTTGGCACGGCAATGCTTTGCTACGTAACGCCGAAGGAGCATCTCGGTCTACCGAACAAGGAAGATGTGAAGGAAGGCGTAATTACGTATAAAATCGCTGCCCATGCGGCGGACCTGGCAAAAGGCCATCCAAGGGCGAAGCTGCGCGATGATGCGTTGTCCAAGGCGCGTTTCGAATTCCGGTGGCGCGATCAGTTCCATCTCTCGCTTGATCCAGAGCGTGCGATGGCCTACCACGATGAGACGCTTCCTGCCGATGCCGCGAAATCAGCCCACTTCTGCTCAATGTGCGGCCCGAAATTTTGCAGCATGCGGATAACGCAGGATATTAGGGAGTATGCGGCGCAGAACGGAATGGAAACGACCGAGGCGATTGAAGCGGGCATGAAGGAAAAGTCGGAAGCGTTTAAGGCTTCAGGGAGTATGATTTATGGCTGATATCGCCGAGTTCCCCATGACGGACCGCTATTCCCGGCAAACGAGATTTGCTCCGATCGGTGAAGCAGGCCAGCGCAAGCTGGCTGCTGCCACGGTGCTCATTGTCGGTGTCGGCGCGCTCGGCGCATCGCTAGCACAGCATATGGTGCGTGCAGGCGTTGGCGAGGTCAGATTGGTTGACCGGGACTTTGTTGAGCCGAGCAACCTGCAGCGTCAAATGCTGTTTGATGAAGAGGATGCGATCGCTGTGTTGCCAAAGGCAGCCGCAGCGGCCAATAAGCTGAGAAAAATCAACAGCAGCATAACCGTTTCGGCTGCCGTTGCGGATGTCAATGCGTCGAATATCGAATCGCTGGCGCGGGGCGTAAATCTCGTGCTGGACGGAACGGACAATGCGGCGACAAGGCTGCTGCTCAGCGATATTTGCTTTAAACAAGACATTCCATTTATTTATGGCGGTGTAGCCGGCGCACAAGGCATGCAGGCGGTGCTTATACCCGGCAAGACCTCATGCCTGCGCTGCTTGATCGGCTCCGAGGATTCAGACAGCGAGGGAGACACCTGCGATACGGTGGGCGTGCTTGCGCCAGCCGTTGAATTCATTGCCTCTCTGCAGGCAGGAGAAGCCGTTAAATGGCTGTCCGGCAATCAAACAGCGATTCGCGGAACTTGGCTAAGCGTTGATTTATGGTCGTTTAGACTAAGAGAATCGGTTCTGCCGCAAGGAAATTCTCATTGTGCGCATTGCGGACAGGGTCGTGTGCGGACCGCGGAGCTTATAGCTGAAGAAGCTGATCCAATCGGGGAGGACGCAATCGGCTCAATCGTGTTATGCGGGAGAGATACGGTGCAGGTGACGCTAGGCAGTCCGCTGCTTCTTGGCGATTTGGAGAAATCGCTAGGCAGACGGGGATGCCGGCTTACCGTTAATCGCTATTTAGTAAAAGCAGAGCTTCCAAGCGGCGAGCAGCTCATTCTCTTTCCGGATGGGCGTGTGCTCGTGCAAGGTACGGGCGATGCCGAGAATGCAATAAAGCTGTGCAAAACATATTTAATGCAAGGCTGAGACAGGCTTTGATGATAGAGAGGCGCGTGGGAGAATGAATAGACCGGCTTGGCGAGATTTTCGGCTGTACGCGATTACAGCGGAATCCAATCATCCTGGAAAATCGGTCGTCGATGTGATGGAGCAAGCGTTGATCGGGGGAGCCCAGATTGTGCAGCTTCGCAATAAGACGGGCAAAAGGGAAGAAGTGCTGGAACAGGCCAAGGCGCTGCGCGAGCTGACGCGGCAATATCAAGTGCCTTTCATTATCAATGACTATCCGGATATCGTACTTGAGGTTGATGCGGATGGCGTTCATTTAGGGCAAGAGGATATGCCGGTCAGCGAGGCAAGAGCACTGCTCGGGCCTGACCGCATTATTGGCATTTCCACGCATAACCTGCAGCAGGCGCTGGCAGCCGAACAGGCTGGGGCAGACTATATCGGCGTCGGACCGGTGTTTCCAACCGATACGAAGCCTGGCCGCGCCGCTGTCACGACAAGCTATGTTCAGGAGGCCGCACGCCATGTGTCGATCCCGTTCGTCGCGATCGGCGGCATTACGCTCGGCAATGTTGATATTGTGCTTTCTGCGGGCGCCGAGCGGATTTGCGCCGTCTCGGCGATTGTCGGTCATGCCGACCCGGCCGGCATATGCCGCTCTTTCTTAGAGCGGATTGAAGCCGCGCGCCGCGGCTCTGCCCTTGAAAAAAAGAGGCTCAAAATCAATGGCCGCGAGGAGCAGTGCAGCGCAAGAACGGTTGAGGAGCTGGTTATCCAGCTTGGACAGCAGAACAAGAAGCTTGTCGTTGAGCTTGACGGGGCCATCGTACAGCGCGCTTTATGGGCGCAAACGGAGCTGCAAAGCGGTTCATCGATTGAGCTGGTTCATTTTGTCGGAGGGGGCTGAGAGGAATGAAAGATTGGATGAGCGAGGATCCGCTCGTTATTGGCGGTCAAACGCTGAAATCGAGATTTTTGTTCGGAACGGGCCGGTTTCCAAGTCCCGCCGTGCTGCAAGAAGCGCTGGAAGCATCAGGCTCGGAGGTCATCACGTTCGCGGTGAGAAGAGTCAATCTTGAAAGCGTGGAAGACGACTCTGTGCTGCAGCACTTTGAGGATAGAAGCATTATTTATTTACCGAATACCTCGGGAGCACGAACAGCTGAAGAAGCCGTGCGAATCGCGCACCTGGCACGGGAAGCAGGTCTTGGCAATTGGATAAAGGTTGAAATCAGCGGCGATCACCGGACGCTGCTGCCTGATCCCATTGAAACGCTGCGCGCAACGGAAAAGCTGGCCAAAGATGGCTTCACCGTGCTTCCTTATACATCGGATGACCCGATTTTGTGCAGGCGGCTTGAGGAAGCGGGTGCGTCTGCGATCATGCCCGGCGGTTCCCCGATCGGATCAGGTCTCGGACTTCTCAATCCTTATAATCTAGGTCTTATTACAGAGCAGGCAGGCGTACCCGTTATCATTGATGCGGGCATTGGGTCGGCCAAGGATGCTGCCGAGGCGATGGAGCTGGGAGCAGACGGGATTCTAGCGAATACGCCAATCGCCAAAGCGCAGGACCCGGTCATGATGGCACGCGCGTTCCGGTTAGCCATAGAAGCGGGACGACTTGCGAGGCTGGCGGGCCGCATTCCGAAGAAGCGTTATGCCTCGGCGAGCAGCGATTGGGCCGGCTCGTTGTTTGAAGCAGCGGCTGGAAGCGGAGGGGAGCAGTAATGCCGCAATCGGTCATCATCCTCGGAGGCGGCATTATCGGCTTGTCCTGCGCCTTCGAAGCGGCACGAAGAGGTATGCTGGTGACGCTTATCGAGCCGCATGGACTGGGCGGCCAAGCATCCGGCGCGGCGGCGGGCATGCTTGCCCCTTATTCGGAAAACACCGAGCAGCCGGACGATTTCTTTCATCTATGCTTAAGCAGCCTTCAAAGCTACCCGGAGTGGATTAAAGCTGTCGAGGATGGGTCGGGCATGACGGCAGAGTGGGTGCAAAGCGGAAGCGTGAATGTGTTTATGCATGAAGCTGACGTACTTCCGATACAATCCAGACTGGATTGGCAAAATCGATGGGGGGCCGAGGCCCAGCTTATCGATGCGGCGCAGCTGCGGAAGCTGGAGCCCATGATTGCGCCTTCGGCGGTTGCCGGCGTATTCACGCCTAAAGAGAGCCATGTGTATGCTCCGAAGCTGGTTACCTCGCTTGAAGCAGCCTGCCGCAAGCTTGGCGTTCGCATTCTTGAGCATGCCGGGCAAATAGAAGATGTGCTTGTGCATCAGAGCGGCGGGGTATCGGTACGCGCTCAAGCTTTAAAAAGCCTTGTGCACTCGGATCGGCTGGTTGTATGCGCGGGCGCATGGTCGGGCGCTTATGAAAAATGGTTCGGGTTATCGATTCCGGTCCACCCGATTCGCGGTCAGATCTGCTCCTTCGGGCATGATGCCGCCGAAGTTCGCCATATGGTTTTTTCTAGTCAAGCCTATTGGGTCGGCAAAAATAATGGGCGCCTCGTTTGCGGCGCTTCCGAGGATGTATCGGGCTTCGAGACGAGCGTAACGGAGCGGGGAATCGGCCGATTGATCCGCAGCAGCAGCCGGTTGTTCCCATTTCTCGAGGGCAGGCAAACGGCACACCGCTGGGCCGGCCTGCGCCCTGCCACCAAGGACGGACAGCCGCTTCTCGGGCAAATTGCCGGAATGCCTTCCGTTATTATGGCATCGGGGCATTACCGCAACGGTATTTTGCTCAGCCCGATTACGGCGCTTCTTACCGCTGACATTTTGGAGGGGAAAGAGGTCAAGCCATCCATCAGCCGGTTCGCCCCAGATCGCTTTACGGCCGCAGCGCACAGGGGAATGGCCCGCGCCTTAAGATAGAATGAAGCCATTTCGTCACGAAATGGCTTTATTATTTCATTGAAACTTCATATAAAATCTGCTATATTGAAAACGAGAATCGTTATCAATGAAGTGGGTTTTTTTTATTCCTCTAAATAAGGCGCTTTAGATAGGCCTCGAATTCAATCATAATTTTCATCCAAAGTATACATACAGAAGGGTAGTTAAAAGATGTCTTCTCCATTAAACTCGAAAACGATGGCAGGCAGCAAGCTGCGCACAAGGCCATTAATGGCCACGATTATTTTGTTTGGCGGAGTCGCGGCGCTTTTATTCTCCTTGGCTCTATCGATCTCGGTCGGCGCAGCGGATATAAATCTCTCAACCGTATGGGATGGCGTATTCCGCTTTGACGCCGATAATGTCCAGCATCAAATTATCAAAGAGCTTCGAATGCCTCGTGCGCTCGCGGCTGCTTTGGTAGGCGCAGCGTTCGCCGTAGCCGGTTCGGTTATGCAGGGAATGACCCGGAATCCGCTCGCGGATTCCAGCTTGCTCGGCATTAACGCCGGCGCAGGATTTATGCTGGCGCTATGCTTTGCGTTTTTCCCATCGATTTCCTATATGGGGCTCATGTTTGTATGCTTTGCAGGCGCTGCTGTTTCCATGGGACTCGTTTACGGAATCGGATCGATGGCAAAGGGCGGATTAACGCCGGTTCGGCTTACGTTAGCCGGCGCGGCCGTCGGCGCGCTGCTTCTGGCGCTTACGGAGGGCATAGCGCTCTATTACAAAATCGGACAGGATTTGGCCTTCTGGTATGCAGGCGGCGTCGCAGGGATAAAATGGGAGCAAATTCAAATGGTCTCGCCATGGGTCATTGGCGGGTTGATCGGGGCTATTGCATTGTCCCGTTCGATTACCCTGCTCAGCTTAGGAGAGGACGTAGCCGTAGGTCTTGGCCAGCGAACAGGACTCGTAAAGGCAGCTGGCGTCATTATTGTTTTGCTGCTTGCCGGAACGGCAGTATCCGCGGTAGGCTCCATCGGATTTGTCGGCTTGATCATTCCCCATATTTCACGTTTTCTTGTTGGCGTCGACTATAAATGGATCATTCCATGCTCGGCCGTGCTCGGCAGCCTGCTGATGGTTCTGGCAGACATTGGCGGACGTATCATTAATCCGCCGGAGGAAGTGGCTATTGGCGTTATTATCGCAGTAATCGGCGTTCCTTTCTTCCTCTATCTTGTAACAAGAATGAAGGGGGAATAAGCGTGAATACTTTATTCATTTCAGCGACGGAGCAGCGCAGAAGAAAACGCGCGGTTCTGGTGATGACGGTGCTGGGAGCTTTAATCGTAGTATCCTTCATAATAAGCATGAATACGGGCTTGATTCGCTTAGCGCCAATCGACGTAATCAAAACCTTGTTCGGCGCAGGGACAGACAAGCAGGAGCTTATCCTATTTGATTTCCGGTTGCCGCGAATTGTCATTTCCATCCTCATTGGAGCGGGCTTTGCCGTATCGGGCTGCATTATTCAAGGGTTGTCCCGCAATCCGCTCGCCGATCCTGGTCTGCTTGGCATTAACGCAGGGGCCGGTCTTGCCGTCATTTTGTTTATCTCCTTTTATCCGACAACGGAGAAAGGATCGATTTTCTTAATGCCATTCCTTGCTTTGGTAGGTGCTTCGCTGACGGCGATCCTTATCTTTGTATTATCCTATAAGCGGCACCGGGGATTATTGCCTACTCGGATGATACTCGTCGGTATAGCGGTCGCAGCAGGCATCGCAGCGGCGATGCAAATATTGATTTTGCGTCTTACGCCGGAAAAATACCAGTATTTTGCCGTATGGATGGCTGGCAGCATTTGGGGAACGAACTGGAAATACGTGATGGCGCTGCTGCCATGGCTGATCATCATTTTTCCGTTTGTGCAATATAAGGCGAAATCGTTGAATGCTTTAAATCTTGGCGACCAAATGGCCATCGGTCTAGGCGCCGCGGTGAATAAGGAGCGCGCATGGCTGCTCGCGGCTTCAGTCGGGTTAGCAGGCTCCTGCGTCGCGGTAGGCGGAGGCATTGGCTTCGTGGGCCTTATCGCTCCGCATTTGGCTAGAAGATTGGTCGGCCCGCAGCATCAGGTGCTGATTCCGGCATCGGCTTTCGTCGGTGCCCTGCTCGTTACCGTAGCGGATACGCTGGCACGGTGGGCGTTTCAGCCTCATGAGATTCCGACCGGCATCGTCGTTGCGGTGATCGGTGCCCCCTATTTCTTATATCTGTTATCCAGATCCAAATAAACAGCTTCTTTAAAACCGCGGAAAGCAGCATGCTTCCGCGGTTTTTGTTTGAAGTAGGGCCGGATAGCCTTTTTCGTCACTTCTCCTTGTAGCGTGCCTATGGGTACCTGCATATATTACCTATGACATTTCAGGTGGAAGAAGGAGAGGACTATGAAAAATAACAGAAAAGGGAAAAGCCCGAAGGGGCGAAAGCCACTTTTTTATGTTGATAATCCGAATACTTCCGAGTTAAAGTGGCTGGATCAGTCTAAACCGAAGAAAGTTGCTTCGCCTAATCCGGCAGTAGAGCAAATGGCCAATGCCATACATGAGGATGAAGCTGAGATTACAATTCATGCGGCAAGCGCTGCTTTGGAAATGGAGAGCGCCGAAGCAGAAGCTTCGGACGATGAGCAGCCTGATTTGCTCGAGATTGATGCGTCTGAAATCGATGAGATATATGAAATCGTGGATGATGAGCAAATGAGCCAGGAAGAGAAGATGGAGCTGCTTGCGGAAAAGAAATATACGGAGGGGCCTACTCCGTTTATTTATACGGATGATTTGGTCGACTTCGCCGTTACCTCTGACAAAATTGCAGCCGGCGCGATCGAAAGCAGCAAGCTCGTAGCGGGCAGCGTCCAATCGGAGGCCATTGCAGATTATGCTGTAGAAAATATCCATATCGCGGACGGTGCCATAACATCGGCTAAAATCGCGCCGGAAACGATTACGGGATTCCATTTGACGGACCATTCGGTTTCCGGAGTCAAAATTTTGGACCACTCGATCGGCGGAAGTAAGCTGCAGGACGGAAGCATATCATCGGAGAAGCTGGCGGATCGTACGATCAGCTCGCATAAAATTGCAGAAGGATCGATCGAACCCAGACATTTAAAATCATTAATTATTACCTCTGAGCTGCTGGCGGACCAATCGATTACGTCGGAAAAAATTAAAAGCGGAGCCATCCGTGCCGATAATTTAGCGAATGATATTATTAGCAGCTCCAAGCTGGGGGAGGCTTCCGTTACGCGCTCGAAGCTGCGCGACGAGGCGGTAAACGGCGAGAAAATTGCGCCAGCGTCGATTGATGCCAGTCATCTGAAACCAGGCTTAATGCTTGCCGAGCATGTTGCGCCCGGCGCCATTAAGGGTAAACATTTAGCCCAGGGGGAAATTACCGCCAATCATCTGGCCGAGGGATCAGTAGGAGCCAGAGAGCTGCGGTCGGATGCCGTCAAAGCCAAGCACTTAGCCTCAGGATCAGTGGCTGCGGTACATCTTCAAGCGGGAGCCGTTCAAAACGGTCACATCGGTGCGGAACAAGTCAACAGCAGTAATCTCGCAGACCATTCCGTAACCTCCGCGAAGCTGGCCGATCAATCGGTATCGACAATCAAAATCGTCGATCACTCGGTTACTTTATCGAAGCTGTCAGACCAAAGCGTAAACGCGCAAAAGCTGTCCAACGATGCGGTGCTTAGCCGTCATTTGGGACGCTTCAGCGTCACATCGGACAAAATCGCCGAGGCTCAAATCCTGCAGTGGCATTTGGCTAACGATTCGGTATCGATCGAGCAGATCGCTCCGAATGCCATTATGAGAGAGCATGTGCAGGATGGCATTATTAACGAAGATAAGCTTGCGCTGCAATCTGTACGGAAGGAACATATCGCTAAAGCAGCCGTAGGCGTGACGCAATTAGCCGATGAGTCCGTTACCAAGTCCAAGTTAACCGAAGGCGCGGTGACATCGTCCAGTCTGGCGGACGGGTCAGTGGAGTCGAGACATGTAAAGGATGACAGCATTACGTTTCAAAAAATAGCTCCGGAAGCGTTAAGAGCGTATCATTTTTCGGCAGGCGCCGTGACGGAAGAGTCCATTTCGCCGAAAGCAGTAAACGGGGAGCATCTTCAGCCCGGCCTAATAGACAATAGCCATCTTGCTGTTAATGCAATTGACACGGAAAATCTGCAGGACGGAGCCGTAACGAGCAGTAAACTGGCTTACGGCGCTGTGACGGAGCGTTATATCGGATCTGGAGTCGTATTTTCACATCATTTGGCCGATCATATCGTCAATTCACTTAAGCTGTCCCCGGAATCTGTAACTGCTGATAAGCTGGCTGATTTAAGTGTTTTAACCTCGAAGCTAGCGGATGGAAGCGTGATAAGTGAAAAAATCGCACCGAACTCGGTTCAATCTGATCATTTAGCGGATGAATCCGTAAAAGCTAAGCATATTGGACATGGTGCGATTGGTTCATCGCATTTGCAGAATCATATCATTGGAACCAATCATCTAATTGCCCAATCGATTGGAACAGATGCGCTGCAGGATGGCGTCATAAACGCAGAGAAGTTATCAACCGGTTCTGTCCAGTCAAAGCAAATCGCAGATGAAGCCGTGAAGAGCCGTCATTTGGCAAATGCTTCGGTGCTTGGTATTCACTTAGGTGAAAATAGTGTGCACAGTGCCCATATTGCAGAAGAATCGATTATTCAGGAGAAGCTGTCTGCTGACAGCGTAGGTGAAAAACAGCTGCAAATCAGCTCTGTCGGAGCTGCAGCACTGCAGCAAGGTGCTGTTAGCACAGAGCACATAGCAGACGGTACAATTACGTCCGATAAACTGACGGAACTGTCAATCAGCTCGAAGCATTTACAGCCTGGGGCTGTGAAGGCGGCGAATTTGGATGCGGATAGCGTAAGCGAGTCGGCCATTCAGGCTGGAGCGGTAACTGGGGCGAAGATTGATTTCGGGGCGGTATCGGCAGAGCACGTGCAGCTGGAATCGTTAGCGGGTAAGCATTTTAAGGCCGATACGATACAGGGGTATCACATCCGCAAGGGGACGATTACGCTTGGTCATCTTGCTGACGAAGTGCTTGCTTTCGAGAAAATATCGGATGATACGATTCCCGGCAGCAAAGTTAGGCAGGGTTCGGTTAGCCAAAAGCAATTGGCGGAAAACAGCGTAGGAACGGTTCAGCTCGTTTCAGGCGCTGTCACACGTGAGAAGTTGTTCACGGCTGCGGTTGGCAGTGAGCAAATCGAATCGGGTGCAGTCCGGACAGAACAACTGGCTGTTGGCAGCGTCACGAAGGAGAAGCTGGAGCTCAGGAGCGTAGGAGCAGACCAGCTGGAAGATTGCGGCGTAACGACTGAAAAGCTGGCAATCGGCAGCGTACGCACAGAGCAGCTCTCGGCAGGCAGCGTAACGAAGGAGAAGCTGGCGCCCGAAAGCGTAGGGGCAGAGCAATTGGAAGCCAGCAGCGTAACAATGGAGAAGCTGGCTCACGGAAGCGTAGGCGAGGAACAGCTTTCTGCAGGCAGCGTAACGAAGGAGAAGCTGGCGCTCGAAAGCGTAGGAGCAGAACAACTGGAAGCCGGCAGCGTAACGATGGAGAAGCTGGCTCTCAGAAGCGTAGGAGAGGAGCAGCTTTCTGCAGGCAGCGTAACGACCGAGAAGTTGGCGCTTAGGAGTGTAGGAGAGGAGCAGCTGTCCGCAAGAAGCGTTACGGAAGAAAAGCTGGCGCCCGGAAGCGTCATTGAAGAGATACTGGCGTTCGGAAGCGTAAGTACGGAGAAGCTGTTAGCAGGCAGCGTAACGACGGAGAAGCTGGCGTTTGAAAGCGTAGGCTCGGATCAGCTTGCTCCAAGCAGCGTAACGACGGAGAAACTTGCAAATGGCTCCATAAGCGAAGAAAAGCTGGCCGATGGAAGCGTAAGTCAAGAGAAGTTAGGGCTCGGAAGCGTTGGAAATGAGCAGTTGTCAGACGGCAGCGTAACTTCGGAAAAGCTGGCATTAGGAAGTATAAATGCAGAGCAACTGTCGACGGGCAGTGTGACTTCAGAGAAGTTGGCGCATGGAAGCGTACGTGAAGAACAGCTGTCGACAGGCAGCGTAACGCAGGAGAAACTGGCATTTGGAAGCGTAGGAGAGGAGCAACTGTCAGCCGGCAGTGTAACGACGGAGAAGCTGGCGCATGGAAGCGTAGGAACAGAGCAGCTGACGGATGGCAGTGTAACGACGGAGAAGCTGGCACTGAAAAGCGTGAAAGCCGAGCAATTGGACCATGGAAGCGTGGGTACGGAGCAGCTATCGGCCGGCAGCGTAACAACGGAGAAGCTGGCGCAGGGAAGCATTGGATCGAGGCAGCTTTTGGCAGGGAGTGTAACCTCCGATAAGCTAACCTTCGGAAGCGTTGGAACGAAGCAATTGTCGGCCGGCAGCGTAACGAAGGAAAAGCTGGCATTTGGAAGCGTTGGAACGAAGCAGCTCTCGGCGGGCAGTGTAACGACGGAAAATCTTGCGATTGGAAGTGTAGGAGAAGAGCAATTGTCGGAGGGCAGCGTAACGATAGAGAAGCTGGCATTCGGAAGCGTGGGATCAAAACAACTTTTGGCGGGCAGTGTAACGGCGGAAAAGCTGGCGCAGGGAAGCGTAGGTGAAGAGCAGCTTTCGGCGGGCAGCGTAACGACGGAAAAGCTGGCGGAGGGAAGCGTAGGTGAAGAGCAGCTTTCGGCAGGCAGCGTAACAACGGATAAGCTGGCCATAGGAAGCGTAAGAGAAGAGCAGCTTTCGGCAGGCAGCGTTACAACGGATAAGCTGGCGATTGGAAGCATAAGAGAAGAGCAGTTGTCGGCAGGAAGCGTAACGACAGAAAAGCTGGCGATTGGTAGCGTAGGAGAAGAACAATTGTCGGAGGGCAGCGTAACGACAGAGAAGCTGGCGCAGGGAAGCGTAAGAGAAGAGCAGCTGTCAGCAAGAAGCGTAACGACGGAAAAGCTGGCGATTGGGAGCGTAGGAGAAGAGCAGCTTTCGGCAGGAAGCGTAACGACGGAAAAGCTGGCGATTGGGAGCGTAGGAGAAGAGCAGCTTTCGGCAGGAAGCGTAACGACGGAAAAGCTGGCGATAGGAAGCGTAGGAGAAGAGCAGCTTTCGGCGGGAAGCGTAACGACGGAAAAGCTGGCGATAGGAAGCGTAGGAGAAGAGCAGCTGTCAGCAAGAAGCGTAACGACGGAAAAGCTGGTGATAGGAAGCGTAGGAGAAGAGCAGCTTTCGGCAGGCAGCGTAACGACGGAAAAGCTGGCTATAGGAAGCGTAGGAGAAGAGCAGCTTTCGGCAGGCAGCGTAACGACGGAAAAGCTGGCTATAGGAAGCGTAGGAGAAGAGCAGCTTTCGGCGGGAAGCGTAACGACGGAAAAGCTGGCGATAGGAAGCGTAGGAGAAGAGCAGCTGTCGGCAGGCAGCGTAACGACGGAAAAGCTGGTGATAGGAAGCGTAGGAGAAGAGCAGCTTTCGGCAGGCAGCGTAACGACGGAAAAGCTGGCTATAGGAAGCGTAGGAGAAGAGCAGCTTTCGGCAGGCAGCGTAACGACGGAAAAGCTGGCTATAGGAAGCGTAGGAGAAGAGCAGCTTTCGGCAGGCAGCGTAACGACGGAAAAGCTGGCTATAGGAAGCGTAGGAGAAGAGCAGCTTTCGGCAGGCAGCGTAACGACGGAAAAACTTGCACTTGGTAGCGTAGGAACGGAGCAATTGTCCGTTGGCAGCGTAACTGCATCGAAGTTGGAACATGGAAGCGTAGGAACCGAGCATCTGTATGAGGGTAGCGTAACGAAGGAAAAGCTGGCGTTCGGGAGTGTAGGAGCGGAGCAGCTGACGATTGGCAGCGTAACGAAGGAGAAGCTGGCGCATGGAAGCGTAGGACCAGAGCAGCTTTCGGCAGGCAGCGTAACGACGGAGAAGCTGGCGTTTGGAAGTGTAGGACCAGAGCAGCTGACGGATGGCAGCGTAACGACGGAGAAGCTGGCGTTTGGAAGCGTAGGACCAGAGCAGCTGACGGATGGCAGCGTAACGAAGGAAAAGCTGGCGCATGGAAGCGTAGGACCAGAGCAGCTGACGGATGGCAGCGTAACGACGGAGAAGCTGGCTCATGGAAGCGTAGGTTCAGAGCAGTTGACAGACGGCAGCGTAACGACGGAAAAGCTGGCGCATGGAAGCGTAGGACCAGAGCAGCTGAAAGATGGTAGTGTAACGACGGAAAAGCTGGCGCATGGAAGCGTAGGACCAGAGCAGCTTTCGGCAGGCAGCGTAACGACGGAGAAGCTGGCGCATGGAAGCGTAGGACCAGAGCAGCTGACGGATGGCAGCGTAACGACGGAGAAGCTGGCGTTTGGAAGTGTAGGACCAGAGCAGCTGACGGATGGCAGCGTAACGAAGGAAAAGCTGGCGCATGGAAGCGTAGGACCAGAGCAGCTGACGGATGGCAGCGTAGGACCAGAGCAACTAGCTGCGGGCAGTGTGACAGCAGATAAGCTCGCACCAGGCCTGCTGCAAGAGTATATTTTTGACCAAGGAACAATCCTGCCATTGCAGCAAACGCCGATTGAGCTATCTAGATTAAGTTTTGCTCCTGTTATATCGACTTCAAGGAGAGGAGTCGCTAAGCAACAGTTCGGATTGTCGCCCTTTAGCTTCACTTCTCAAGAAGAGCAGATCCAAGTCGTTATTTCGTTCGAAGAGCCTTTCACGGATGATCGTTACGTACTGACAGCGACGATTGATAATCCCGCTTGTTATGCAGTCATATTATCCAAAACGGCCGAGCAAGCCACAATTACCGTTATTCGTACGCGCATCAGCCATGATCCCAGCGGAGACATTAACTGGATTGCAATCGGAAGAGCATAGATACAAAAAGAGGATTCTGTACGCATAATGTGTCAGAATCCTCTTTTTTAATGAGCAGATGTTTGAAGAAATCTCTTGTTTATCAATCGCAATCTTTTCTTTCATTGTCTCTACTATCAGATATCAGCCACTTATTCCTTTGTCTAGTGACATAGCATAGTAAATAAATTATAAAAAAATGGTAGTTTCTCATTCCTAAACCTCCCACTGTAATTTAGTAAAAGTTCAGCGAGTTACATATCTAAATACCTTTAATCCATTCCAAAGTGCATATTCACAACACAATATCCTCTGATTCATGTTCTGAATTCAATATAATCCGTGTCTATTATGTAGTCTAGTATCTAATAATCTCCATCCTCTCAGAAGGTCGTGATTATTTGGACACCTACTTCACCATTGCTAAAATGTTGGATAAACCTATCTATCTGTCATTCCAAAGAAACCTAAAAAATGGTGGTTAAAAAGCCTAATGTGAAACAACTTATTTTCAATACTGCTCATGTTTCGTATGCAATGATAAAATAGGCCTTTACTAATGGATATTTATCTATACCGACCATTGTCCCTCCTCATATAACTACTTAGGGAGGATGTTTCATGTATGAGCAGAACCAAACGGTAATCATCAGGGAAAATAAGTTTCAAGTGACTCTTTAGACCCGGTAATTGATAATATGGGCTTTAATCCGTAAGAACTATTAAACGTACTAGGAGGCACGCCTTGCAGGTGAGAATCCATGTCGGGAATGCAGACCGATTGCCAGGCATGAGTTCTCCAATTCGGGTCGTGGTTGAAATAAAAACTCTCCCACAAAAGGAAGGTATGTTGGACGGAACAAGGAATCCCTTTTCCATTTGCCTCGGCACATGCCGAGAGGCTAATGACATTTCAGGAGGAAGAAGGAGAAAAAAATGGAAAAAAGCAGAAAAGGGAACAGCCCGAGAGGGCGGAAGCCGCTTTTTTATGTTGAAAATCCGAATACTTCCGAGTTAAAGATGCTGGATGATTTGAACAAAAGGAAACCAAGCGTGAAAAGCATGGGATCAAAACGAGCGATAAAAGCAGAGCATCCGGATTTGCTTGAATTTGAAGTATCTGAAGATCTTGAAGATATTGAAGATATTGAGGATCCTCAGAAAATGGTTGAAGATGTACTAGAGCCTACATTGAAAGAGAAACTGGAAAGAGTTGCGAAAAAGAAAAGCCTTGATGCGCTAAATCCATTTATTTATACGGACGACTTGGTTGACTTAGCGGTTACCACAGAAAAAATTGCACCTGGTGCGATCGACAGCAGTAAGCTCAGAACAGGAAGCGTTCAATCGGGCGCCATTGCCGATTATGCAGTTGAGAACATTCATATTGCGGATGGCGCCATTTACTCTTCTAAAATTGCGAATCATACGATTACCGGGGACCATTTGACGAACAACGCGATATCCGGAGATAAAATTTTGGACCTCTCTATCCATGCAAGCAAGCTTCAGAATGGAAGCATTACGTCGGAAAAGCTCGCTGACCGCACGATTAGCGCACACAAAATAGCATTGGGCTCCATTGACTCCAAACATTTGAAGCCATTTGCGATTACAACGGAGCTGTTAGCCGAACAGTCGATTACATCGGAAAAAATAAAAAACGGAGAGATCCGTCCAGAAAACTTAGCTAATGATTCCATTAACACTTCGAAGCTCGCAGACGGTGCGGTTACGGAGTCGAAGCTGCGCGATGGAGCCGTTACAGGCGATAAGATTGCTAAGGAAGCATTAGATTCCGTTCATTTGAAGCCTGGCTTACTATTAGCCGAGCATGTTGCGCCAGGTATCATTCAGGGAAAGCATATGACTTTAGGCGAAATCAAAGCCGAGCACTTGGCGGAAGGGGCGGTAGGAACAAGGGAACTGAAAGCGGGCGCAGTCGAATCGGAAAATATAGCGATCAACTCGGTTTCTTCAACCCACCTGCAGAAAGAGGCAGTTCAAAGCTCACATCTCGGAAAAGGGCAAATCAACAGCGCTCATCTCGCTGAACAGTCGGTAACGTCGGAGAAGTTATCCGATCACTCGGTATCAACGAAGCACCTGTCGAAGAACGCCATTGAGAGCGATCATTTGCAAGACGGAATTATTAATAAAGATAAACTTGCGCCGCATGCCGTTCTTCAGAAGCATATTGGTTATGGGGCAATAGGGATGGCGCAATTGGCCAATGAGTCGGTCACAAGCAGTAAGCTGGCGGGTGGTTCTGTGCTTGGTACCCACCTGAGCGAAAGCAGCATACGCGGCGCTCATTTGGTGGATAATTCCGTTACTTCTGAGAAGCTGTCGGAGAGCAGCGTAGGTGAAAAACAGCTGCAGAATGGTGTTGTTGGGGCTGCGGCACTGAAGCCAGAAGCTGTAGGGACGGTGCATTTAGCTGCAGGCTCGATAACAACCGACAAAATCGCCGAGCTGTCCATACGTGAGAATCAGCTGCAAGACGGTGCCGTAACCGGAGCTAAGCTTGTTCACGGTGCGGTAATTGGCGAGCATGTTCAACCGGATTCGTTAGCGGGCAAGCACTTGAAGGCAGAAACAGTTGAAGGGCATCACATTCGTAAGGGGAATATTACGCTAGCGCATCTCTCAGGTGAAGTACTTGCGTTATTCGGCGTAGTTTTCAGCGGGGAGCGCAACAAGGAAAAAGCTCTCGCTCAGAATAGTAAACGAAAAGCGGTTGTCGCCAGCAAACGTAACGAGGGAGCAGCTGGCGCTCAGAAGCGTAGGAGTAAGGCAGCTGCTGACAGGCAGAGAAAAAAGGGGAAATCGGGTGCCCGGAAGCAACGGATCTAACAAAATAGCCGAACAAGCAACTAATACCGTTATCCGTACATGCATCAGTTATGATCCCAAAGAAGATATTAACTGGTTTGCAATCGGCAGGTACAGAAACAAGAAGAGGATTTTGTACGCGAAAGCGTCAAAATCCTCTTTTTTTTATGGAGCAGTTGGACATTGAACCTATGGTTTAATTTCGGGAACTACACGAATGCCGTTACGGTTAGGCAAATCCTACATACAATATCATGTTAAACTATTCGATCATTTGACAGAAATGGAGTGATCGCCGATGAGACGAATTAAAAATAAAGCCAAGCGTCTTAAAAGAAAAAGTGAATTGCAAACACATGTGAATAAACGATTTGAAGATTCCAACCGAGGTTTGGAAGAAGGCTACCAGCAAGGATTAGAAGCAGGTTTTAAAAGTTTTGATTCGTATTTTGACGGAACGAGTATTATTGTTACGAGCCATAACGAGGCAGAAAGCGTTAAGCGATGTATCGAAAGTATTATCAATTATACATCCTTGAGCTACGAAATAATCGTTGTCGATAACAACTCATCCGATGGAATTGAGCACTATTTGAAGCAGCTGAACGGAATGGTGAGATATCATATTTTATCGCATAATCATGGTTTTGCCGGAGCAATGAACAGGGGCTTAATGATGGCAAAAGGTACGACGATTTTACTGTTAAGCAACGATGTTGTCTGTACAGACAATTGGCTTCATAATCTGTTAATTTGCTTAAAAAGCAATCCTAGCATTGGCATAGTAGGAGCGGTGTCGAATGGTATGAACGGCGAACAACGGATAGAACCTTTTTACAGATCTGTGGAGAACATGCAGGAATTTGCGACATTGAACAATATAAGTGATCCTTCTAGATGGAGCACTTCAGAGAGATTGTCCTTCCAATGCTTATTGTTTAGCCGCGATCTGCTAGAGAAGGTCGGTTTTTTGGATGAAGGTTGTATAGAAAGACCATACGTTGAGGAAGATTATTGCATCAGAGTAAGGAATTTAGGACTTAAATTGGTCTATGCAGGTGATGCTTTCGTTCATCTGACTTCTGACGATAAGAAGATCCGGGGCAGTGAAGAAGAAGCGGAAAAGAAAAAAGGTTTGCTCTATTTCAATGATAAATGGAATAAACCGTATGAAGTTTTGAATTCCTTGGCACATAACAGCGGGATACACTGGACAGACGCCCGGCAATTAGCAGAATGGGATGAACGGAGGCTTGGCGAATCTGCATTTTACCCGCAAGCGATTGCAGTGAAAGGATTAACTGAAACTATTTTCTGGATTGAGGATGGCGTCCGGAGAGCCATTGAAGGGATCTGGGATGGACCTGTCATTCAGTTGTCTCAGATTGATTTAAGGCGATGGACTATCGGGCCAGTTTTGAAAGAAGAGGAAGTTCAGCAAAAATTGGATCTTGTCCAAGGAGGCGGGCAGCTTACCGAACTGCATGGTTCAATTTGCATTAAAGCAGATGGCGGTATGTATTATATGGAAAAAGGCATGAAACGAGCAATCGTTAGTCCTTTAGCTGCTGAAGCATGGTTCATGAATAGTCGTTCGCAGATTAGCTTATTAGAATCAGAGCTTCTTGACGTACCCGATGGATTGCCTATAATTGGACCGACCAAGCTTCGGCAAGCCTTGTAATTACGTTTATCGTTAGGAGGTAAAATCAATGGCAGTAAGTAAGATAAAGTCTCTTCAGCGCAGAAAGCCAGCACAAAGAAAGCGCCTTTCACAAAAGAATAACGAACGCGTACAATTTGGCCAGGTTTTTAACAATAGTTATAATACAGGTTTTGCAAAAGGCTTTGAGGAAGGACATCAATTGGCTTATGAGCAGCAGCCATAAGCCAGATGGAAACAGCCTTATATCCGTAATTGTTTCGTTTAAGTAAGTTGAAACGAAAGGATATAGGGCTGTTCGGCATACTTAGAGCGACCAACGAATAATGATTCCGGCTTGCGTTAATCCGCCGCCAAAGCCGTACAGCAGCATAAGCTGGTCTTGTTTAATCGTGCCAGCTTTAACCGCGCCGTCTATGGCGAGCGGGATCGAGGCTGCCGAAGTATTTCCGAATAGCTTGATGCTGGAAAGCGTTTGGTCCAGCGAGAAGCCGGTTCTCTCGCAAAGCGCTTCAATGATGCGCATATTCGCGCTGTGCGGAATGAACCAATCGATGTCCGCTGCCGAGAGGCTGCTGCGCGTCATGAGCTGCTTTACCCCTTCCGCTACATGGCTGACAGCCCAGCGGTATACTTCCCGGCCATTTTGCACGATTAATCCGTTCGGTTGAATAACATGATCTCCTATAGCAGAAGCTAAGCTGCTGCGGTAAAGCTGATGCCCGCGGGCACCGTCTGTTTTAGAATACATATGCAATACGTTTCCGCTGCCGCTACCCGAGGCTTCCATAAGGAAGGCTCCGGCTCCGTCACCAAATAATATGCATGTTGTCCGGTCAGAATAATCGGTCACTTTAGATAATGTTTCGGCACCAATGACCAGTACCTTGCGATAAGCGCCGGATACCAATAATCCGTTAGCGAGCTGAATGGCAGCCGTAAAACCGGCGCAAGCGGCTTGCAAGTCGACGGAACCGCAGTTTTCGATGCCAAAATGAGATTGAACCTGCGAGGCTACGCTTGGAAACACGGCATCGGGAGTAGAGGTGGCTACGATGATATAGTCGATATCGGTTACGTCTTTGTTGTAGCGTTCCATCATATCTTGGACGGCTGCGAAACAAAGATGGCTCGTGAATTGATGATCTGACGCGATATGACGCTCCTGTATACCTGTTCGCTGCACGATCCATTCATCGCTCGTATCGACGAGCTTCTCTAAATCGGCATTCGTTAATATCCTCTCCGGAACATAGGAGCCAATCGCGGTAATTATGGCATTTGAGCGAATTTCGGATTGATTTCTATCGGTCATCCTCGGGACCTCCCTAAAAATTAGTATCAAGTACTAGTACCTGATGCTAATTTACTTCATTGCTGCGCTCTTGTCAACGCCATGAATAGTTCAAAAGTGATTGGCGAACGCTAATGAGGGGCCTGAAGCCTGATCAAACCGAAATGGAGGATGGCTAAATGCACAAAAAAATTATTGCGATATCCGCAGGCGTACTGCTTGGCACAATGCTTGCGGGCTGTTCGGAAAATCAAGGGGATTTGGGCAATAAAAATATTCGTTCAAACAGCATAAGATATGATGCTAACGGTAATTTGTTAAAGGACAAGCGCTTTGCCGACGATCAGATGAATGAAATGAACCGAGTAAACGGCCGCAGGCTGAACAGCAATAACGTTATCGGGTCGCATAAAAATTACCGGATGGAAATGAGCGAGAAAATCGCCGAACAAATTACGAAAATGGATGCGGTTAAAGTATCGTACGTCTTGCTCACCGATCAAAATGCCTATGTTGCGGTATCCCTGGACGAGGAAGAGCCTACGGGGGACTCTAAAATGATGAGCCGTACAAATACGGGTTACATGGGCAAAGAAGGCGCCCGTATGAGCAGGCGAATGAGCAGCTTGTCTACGGGACAAAATATGCTTACCGATCAAATAAAAGATGAAATCGCAAACGAGGTCAAGCGTTTGAAGCCAAGCGTGGAGCATGTTTATGTCTCTGCCAATCCGGATTTTGTGGGACGCATGAATGCGTATATGAACGATGTGAAGCTCGGGCATCCCATCCAAGGTTTTATTGCTGAATTTAATTCCATGGCGGAGCGAATATTCCCGGCGTTATCCGGCGACGATAAATTAAAAAGCTCAAGCACACGAAGCAAACGCATGTTATACGACTGATATATTCATAGAGCAGATGAAAACCGGTTTAAGGAGCACTCGCTCACTGAACCGGTTTTTTTGCGCATAAATCTGATCGAGTGACAGATTTAAGAGAATTAAAATAGGCTTTAATAGGGGTTTCCTATTAAAATAGGCCCTCATAGGATAATACATACCTTTAATTAGATTGGGAGGAGCAGCGTGATAATAGGGACGGTTACAAGCGCGGGCGATTTACCGAATGCAATGGTCATGGCAAGATCGGTCAAACAAAATATGCCGGATAGCAAAGTCGTCGTAGGGATCATAGAAGCTAAAGTTCCGGAATCGGCACTCCGTTTTCCTTGTTTCGATGAAGTCATATTAATGAAAGATCTATCTTCGATCTCCAATTCAAATAAATTTTTCTTTCAATATACGGTGCAAGAAGCCATCCGTTCATGCAAAGCGCTGTTGATGAAGCATATTTACGATAAATACACGGCTGAGGAAATAATGGTTTATTTGGATGCAGACATGATGTTGTATGGTCCTTTGGATGAGCTTCCCGCCATATTGGCGGAGCATCCAGTTGTGCTTACGGGCCATTTCATTTTTCCCGAGACGTTGGATCCGGATCATTTGGAAGATGTGCGGAAAAGCGGCATACATTATTCAGGTTTTGCCGCGTTGAAAAGACATGCTGAGGCTGAGAAATACTTGCTTTGGCGTTCAAAGCTTAGCGCTCATCACGGCTATTACGATCATGAGCAAAATCGGTTTGCGGATCAAGATTGGTTAGATATTTCGCATCATTTTTTTGATGGAATATATTCTTTGCGTCATGCCGGTTATTCTGTAACTTCCTTAAATTTAATCGAGAGATGGAATATTGACCAAATCCGCGAGGACTTCTATGTCATAAATGAGCAACCGCTGCGCTGCCTTCAATTTTCACCCCAGTTTCAGCTGGCTGCCGCGTGGATCGATCTAGGCAAGGGAGAAATATACAATGAATTATATAACCGGTATCTTATCGAGGTAAAAGAACTGGAACGGAGCAATCAGCGGTTATCGCAGTGGAGCTACGGATGCTTCTCGAGCGGGGAGCCAATCACGGACGAAACGAAAAGGATTTTTCTCAAAAATTATTATGAAAACCCGGAAATTGAAAACCCTTTTTCGTTATCCAATGCCTACTTCAGAATGGAGCAAGAGAATACGGACACCAGTATAATGCCCATTCCTGTCCCGCTGGTGAAAAACGCGCCAAAGCAGAGCCGGAAAATTCAGGTTAGAAAAACAAAAGCAAGGCGAAGAAGACTCCACGCCATACGAAAAAAGCGTATTCGCCGCAACGGTTAACGCAGAGTTTGATAACGCTTTAACGAAGGAATAGGCATCTACCATCATGTAGATGCCTATTTATTTTCTGCAAGCGATACCTCGCTAAGGCAAACCAACCCTATATAATTCCACGCTTTCTCTACTTAATAGTAGTAGAACGTCCAAACCGCTTAATGCATCACCTCATATACTAATCTTAGCTTAGTAACAAACTAGAAAGAAGGCGAGAAAATAGGATATGAGTGATAACCTACAACCCCAAACCAATAAAGAGCAGCGAACAGTGGCGATCATCGGCCAAGGTTATGTCGGGCTTCCGTTGGCGCTTCTCTTTGTAAAAAAGGGATTTCATGTGCTCGGAATCGATTTGGATCACAGAAAAATTGAAATGCTGCGCAAAGGAAAGAGCTATATCACTGAGATTCCGGACAGCGATATTCAGGACGCCATAGCCTCCGCAAGGTACACTCCAACCGATCAGTTCAGCTTTATGGAAGCTGCTGAAGCCATCGTTATTTGTGTTCCCACGCCGCTAACCTCGTATGGAACGCCGGATTTAAGTTATTTGACGCAAGCCGCGGCGGAAATCGGCGGCAGATTGCAGAAAGGCCAGCTGGTTATTTTGGAGAGCTCGACTTATCCGGGAACGACCAGGGAGGTGCTGCTGCCTGTCTTGAATAAAACTGGATTGCAGGCGGGTTCAGACTTCTTCGTTGCCTATTCGCCAGAGCGGGTGGATCCAGGGAACGAGGCGTTTCCGGTTGAGAACATTCCGAAAGTAGTAAGCGGAATTACGCCTAACTGCCTAGCCAGAGTAGAAGAGTTATACGGGCAGCTGTTTATCAAGGTCCATCCTGTTTCTTCAACAGACGCAGCCGAGATGACGAAACTATTGGAAAACTCGTACAGACTGATCAATATATCATTTATCAATGAATTGGCAATGATTTGCGATGTTCTCCAATTGAACTTATGGGAGATTATCGAAGCAGCTAACAGTAAGCCGTTCGGCTTCAAGGCCTTTTATCCAGGCCCGGGAATCGGCGGTCATTGCATCCCGGTCGATCCTTCTTATTTGTTATGGAAAATCAAACAATTCGGTCTTGATTCTGATTTTATTCAAATTTCGAATGCGGTTAATCATATGATGCCTTTGTACATCACTCGTCAGCTTAAACAACATCTAGAACAGAAGTCGCTGACGGGCTCACGAATATTAGTTTATGGGGCTGCTTACAAACGGGATATCGCCGATTACCGCGAGTCCGCTTCCCTTGAGCTCATGCATATGCTTGAGATTGAAGGAGCAGATGTATTTTATCATGATCCGTATATTCCTTCCTTGCAGCTTGGCGATAACAAATATGACAGCTTAGAGCTGACCGAAGAAAATGTAAAGAAAATGGATTGCATCGTCATCGCTACCGATCACTCATCGATGCCTCTGGCGTTCATACTGGAACACGCGTTGCTTATATATGACACACGGAATGTGACTAAAGACATGACGGGCAAAGCTAGGATCGTGCGGCTTGGCGGGGGTATTTCTTGAAAAAAAGATAGTCTACTTCGATCGAAAGAGCATAGGTGGGTTCTTTGAAAATAGTGACTGTTATTGGGGCCAGGCCGCAATTTATCAACGCCTCAATGATCAGTAGGGTGAGGGTGCTGCAGGGCTGCGTTTGAAGCGATTGAGTCTGTTTCGTATATCGAACAGCCTCAATCGCTGTTAGTTTATGATGATACCTATTCCACGCTGGCTGTAGTTTGGCTACATCGAAGTTAGGTATTCCAATTGCTCATGTTGAGTCGGAATTACTCAGTTTTAACAAAAAAAAGCCGGAAAAAACCGAGTGGCTACCGACCATTTATCAACATTGCTTCTTTGTCCGACGGAGGATGCAATGAAAAATCCTGGACGAGAAGGCATCTAATTCGATCATCGCGGTATTGACGGAACTCGTATTATCCAGCTTATATCCGAGCTGCAGATACCAACTGATTCTTCCCAAATATGGGGATGGAACAGTATCGGAGAAAATTTCCTGAATTTTAGCTTCTTTTAAATAGGGGGGAGCGAATGATGAATTATAAAATTAAGTTGATGTTTTTGGCAATTGCAGATAGTGTCATATTAGCTTTGAGCTTAATATTTTCTGTTTACTTGACTGACGAAAAAATTCTTCAGATGGATTGGTCCTCGATAAACTTGCTGTCTGGTATCATCTTTATTGCATCTAGTAATGTCATCCTTGCTGTTAATAAATCGTATAAAGCTTTAAGACAATATACAGGGATTAGGGAAATAGTTAAAGTATTTCAATCGATCCTTATGTCGACGATATTGTATGCGGTAACCGATCAGCTTTTTATGATAAACCCCCGTCCGATTCCCGAATATCTTATTCTAGGCGCAATGGCTATTTTAATGCTTTGTTTATTTAGAGTTGAAGCAATAGTCTGGAAATACAAGTTTAAGACACAACCCAAAATGAATAGAAAAGCGTTAATTATAGGAGCGGGCGATGCTGGAACTATCGTCTCAAAACAGCTGATTTTAACGGATAGAGAAGAATTATATCCTTTTGGCTTTATCGATGATGACCCTAGGAAGCTGTACTTTGAAATAAACGGATTACCCGTTTTGGGGGATAGAACCGCTATCACTCGGATCGTGGCTGAGTATGGAATAACAGACATAATTGTCGCAATTCCCTCAGCCACAAAAAAGACAATAAAAGAAATCGTAGAAATCTGCAAGGCAACAACGGCAAATATCAGAATATTACCTCGTATGTATGATGTGATCCTTGGCCAGATTTCTGCGGATGAAATACGTGATATTGATGTTAAAGATTTGCTGGGAAGAGACTTGGCAATCAGCTCTATGGCTAATATGGAGCATTTTTTAAAGGACAAGATTATTCTAATTACCGGTGCAGGCGGCTCAATAGGTGGTGAACTCGTCTACCAAACCGCTCAATTTAACCCGAGCCGTTTGATTATGTTCGGACATGGTGAAAACAGCATTCATCAGATTGAAATGAATGTACGAGAACGTTTTCCACATGTAGCGGTTGAAAGTGTTATAGGGGATATTCAAAATCTTGATGATGTAGAACTAGCATTTCAACAGTATCAGCCCCATGTTGTCTTTCATGCAGCAGCGCATAAACATGTCCCATTAATGGAGCATAACCCGGGATCCGCAGTGAAAAATAATGTGTTCGGAACAATTAATATGGCTGAGAGTGCGATTAAATTCGGAGTAGATCGTTTTGTATATATCTCTACTGATAAAGCAGTGAATCCCATTAACATTATGGGTTTGACCAAACGGGTGTCTGAAATGATGATTCAATATTTCTCATTGAAAGGTACGACAAAATTTTCGATTGTCCGATTTGGTAATGTATTGGAGAGTCGCGGAAGCGTTATTCCGATATTTAAGAAACAAATTGCTAAGGGGGGGCCGGTAACGGTCACGCATCCGGATATGATCAGGTATTTTATGACTATTCCTGAGGCCGTTCATCTTGTTATGCAAGCTGGGGCTTTATCCAAAGGGGGAGAGGTATTTGTATTGGACATGGGGGAACCGGTAAAAATTTCTGATTTGGCGAAGTCACTGATTCTGTTGGCTGGATATGTACCTGAACGTGACATCAAGATTGAGTATACGGGGGTAAGGCCGGGAGAAAAGCTGGCGGAAGCACTTTTTTACAATGAGGAACGGAGTATGCCGAGCTCACATCCGCATATTTTTATCGCTACCCCACAACCGATTCAATGGGAACTTTTGCTATTGGACATGAAACGTCTTGAATTGGCAATTAGTCAACAAGATCAATCCCAATTGAAACGGTGTCTTGATATCATAATACGAAACGAAGCAACTCATCTACCGGAGCGGGACGCTGGTAATTAATATCTTTCCTGAAGTTACCGATGTAAGAGACAGAAAAGATTCATATAATTAGCTAGAAGCAGCCCATCCCCGCAAGCGGAATGGGCTGCTTTTTGTTATGATATTTTTCGGTAAGTGAATGCAAAACGTACAAAATGCAAAATAGGAGGCGGATAGTTTAGGAGAAGTTTGTTAGATCTGTAAGGGTTATTGGATCAGAGGTATAAAGAATAAAGACCACTGTCTTCATACAATCGAAGAGCGGTGGTCTGTGAACGAAGAACGTTTAATTAGCTGCTTTATCATTGATATCGAACGCTAACGCGTGGTGATGGATAACATCTTCGCTTGTGCGTACAGTTTGTGAGTACGTTTCACTACTTATTCCAAATTACATGATTAACTATCTTCGCATAACTCTGAATAATCTTAACAATCTTTACGGAGACATTGTCATCGATATAATCAGGTGCAACAAAAGATGTTTCACCGTTGATCCACATTGAACGTGATAAATTAACAGATTGTACAATGTCGTTCTCAGTAGTGCCACCAATCACAACCGTTCCTTTATCTAATACCTCTGGTCGTTCAGTAGATGTTCTTATTAATACACCTGGAAACCCAAGTATAGCTGACTCCTCAGATAAAGTTCCGCTATCTGATAATGTACAAAATGAATTTATTTGCAGTTTATTATAGTCATAGAATCCAAATGGTTTAAGCTTTCTTATCAATGGATGAAAATTAAAACCTGTTTCTTCTATTTTTCTCCAGCTTCGGGGATGGGTTGAATAAATAATTGGCAGTTGATAGGTGTCAGCAATTTTGTTAAGAGCATTCATTAGTGAGAAGAAGATTTTATCATGATCAATGTTTTCTTCTCTATGAGCTGAGACCAAAAAATATCTGCCATCTTCAAGACCAAGCTCATCTAATACTTGGCTTTGGTGAATGTAATCTATATTTTTGCGTAGTACTTCCGTCATGGGGGATCCCGTAACAAATATATGCTCTTTTCTTATACCTTCTGATAATAAATACCTTCTACTATGTTCAGTATAGGGTAAGTTAATATCTGAGATATGATCGACTATTTTCCTATTTATTTCTTCTGGCACATTCTGATCAAAACATCTGTTTCCCGCTTCCATATGAAAAATAGGCACCTTAAGTCTCTTTGCTGAGATTGCGCATAATGCTGAGTTTGTGTCTCCTAAGATTAATAAAGCATCTGGTTTTTCTTTTGCAAGAATATTAAAGGATTCTGTTATAATATTTCCTATTGTTTTGCCGAGATTATCTCCAACCGCATTTAAATAATGATCGGGTTTACGTAACCCTAACTCATCAAAGAATACTTGGTTTAAAGTATAATCCCAGTTTTGTCCTGTATGAACCAAAATATGGTCAAAGTATTTATCACATGCTTTAATGCACTCCGATAGCCTAATGATCTCAGGGCGAGTACCTATAATTGTCATTACCTTTAACTTTTCCATTATTAAACCTCCAGGAAATAAGTGTCCGCCCTTTCCGGATCAAATATCTCATTTGCCCAGAAAAGTGTAATTACATCGGTTTTTCCTACGTTTTCTATTGAATGTGTATATCCGGGAGGGATATCTAACACCATGAGGTTTTCTCCAGACACCTTATAATCAATGATGTGATCATTATGAATATGACGAAGTCGTATTACTGCCTCACCAATAATGACAAGAAATTTTTCAACCTTAGTATGATGCCAGTGATTACCGCGGGTGATTCCCGGTTTGGTGCGGGATATAAAAATTTGCCCCGCATTTTCCGATTTTATAACTTCAGCAAGCCAACCGCGGTTATCATGTTTCATGTCAAGATCATACCCGAACTCATCTTGAGGAAGATAGGATACATAGGTTGAATATAAATACCTTTCAAAATCACTCGCTAGATTAGTCATTGTAAGCGTCGTCCTGCTATCTTTAAAAAATTGTAATCTTTGTGCCAGTTCCTTTAGCGATACAGTAAATAGTTTTTTAATCTCGCAATAACCATATATGCCTTCATTCTGTCTTCCATGCAAGGCATTTATAAACTCTTGAACAACATCGTCTATATAAACAAGGCTTAACTTACTGTCAGGATTATTTATTGTAATGGGCAGATTACGAGAAATGTTATAACACCAAGTGGCAATAACCGAATTGTAATTCGGCCTGCACCATTTCCCAAACACATTTGGCAAACGATAAACATAAACCTTCGCTCCAGATTCCCTACCGTATTTCTCTACAGCTTCCTCAGCCCCCTTCTTGCTAATTCCATAGGAGCTAGCAAGACCTGCTTGAGTCGAAGAAGAAATTAGTAACGGTGTTTTACGACCAGTTTCCTTAAGAATCTGAATTAATTGTTTCGTGAAATCTGTGTTTCCGGTTTTAAAATCTGTCGGGTTCTTTGGACGGTTAACACCGGCAAGATGAAAAACAAAATCCACCTTTGAAGCATATTCTCTCAATTGTTGTATCGTATGATTAGAATGTAGTTTATAAAGTTGATATCCCTGAATCTCAAGTGTTGCAGCTAGATTTTTACCAATAAAACCGTTTGCTCCCGTTATCAAGATTTTCTTCACCTTGTTTCCTTCAACTCCTCCCGAGCTTGATGACCATGTTGAAAACGTTATTAGCAGAAACCGCCTGATTTTAACATTTCTTCAATTTCTGCTTCAGACAATAAACTAGAGTCGGATGAATAGCTGCTAAAACTAACCTTTGGCAATTGATTGTATTTGTTAGATAGAGCAGTGGATGGTGTTGATGGAAGAATGACATAATAATCTTCCCCATAATAATATGTTCTTTCAGTTTCATAACGGGATATAAGATCCTCATGGAGCTTCTCACCGGGACGAATCCCTTTTTCCACAATTTGAATCGAATTTTTAGTGATATTCTTACAAAGTACATTTGTCAAATCTAGAATACGACAAGCTTTCATTTTCATTACAAAGATTTCTCCGCCGACCGCATCATGGGATGCTTTTATTAATAAAGTAATGGCTTCCGTGATGGTTAGAAAAAAACGAGTCATTTCAGTGGAAGTTAATGGAATTTCTTTGTTTTCCAGAATAAGCTGTTTGAAGAAGGGTACTACGCTACCTCGAGTACCAAGAACATTTCCGCCACGAATACAAACGAATTGAGTGGTTTCACTTAACTCATTCGCGCGTATCATTAATCTTTCACCGTAAACTTTAGTCAATCCATAAAAGTTGGCCGCATCGACAGCCTTATCGGTTGAAACATCCATCACTTTTTTTACATCCTGTTGAATGCTGGCTCGAATCACGTTCTCTGTACCAAGAACATTTGTTTTTAGTGCTTCGTCCGGTTGTAATTCACATATCGGAACATGCTTTAGGGCAGCTAAATGATACACATAGTCAACGCCTTTACAGGCATTTAGTACAGCGTCATAATCTCTTACATCTCCGATAATAAATTTGATAGAGGGATGATTATTAAAATCTCTCTGCATTTGAACCTGACTAAATTCACTGCGGGAGAAGATTCGTATCTCTCTTGGATTATAAGATAACAGCACGCGAGTAAGTTCCTGGCCCCAAGACCCTGTCCCACCGGTAATTAGTATTGTACGACTATTAAACATTGTGCAGTCCTCCTAAAACTATTCTTACTTATTTTGGATATTCAATATAGTATATTCTTGTCGAAAAAAACCGCTTAGACTTATTCAGTAGTTTTTATAAAAATAGGTGATATAAGGTATTTGCCGTTTCCATATAAATCCTTCCGCATACTATGAATATTAGGTGGATGAAAAAAATACAATTCCAAGTTTCGGTAACAATCATTCAAAGACATAAATTCCAATTTTGGATATTTAGTTCTGTTTAATTGAAAAGGAGTTGTTAGATGAAAAAGATTTTATTGATAAGTTATTTTTTCCCCCCTTCAGTAGATCAAAGGAGTCTTAAGTTCGCTAAGTATTTACCTCAATATGGATGGCTGCCTTGGGTTCTTTCCCCTAAGCATTCTGAATATCGGCGTTTTGATTCCACGCTTCTAAAGGAGATTCCTCCAAATTGTAAAGTAATTGATACTCCTTCCTCTGAGAAGGTACCAAGACCGATTATCCATCCGAATGACTTTAGGTCGGGATGGTTTACCGAGGCCATTATAGAAGGGGTTCGTATAATAGAGGAACAAAATATTGATGTTATATTCACCACAGCATCTCCTAATCTATCGCACTTAATTGGGCTTACATTGAAACAAATGACTAAAAAACCATGGATAGCAGATTTTAGAGATGAGTGGACAACAAATCCGTATATTCAAGGTCTTTATCCAGGAAAACAGATGAATTATAATGCTAAACTCGAACAACTCGTATTAAAACAGGCAGATGCTGTTGTTTCAGGGGGTGAAAAAATGTCGGACATTCTATTTCGATTATCCGGCACTTCATCGAAGAAAAAGTTTCATACAATCCATGAGGGATTTGATCCTCTTGATTTTCCAAATAAAAGGGTCTCTAAAGAAAACAACAGGTTTACACTCACGTATATGGGGGCTTTATATGGATTAAGGAAATCCTTGGCGGATCGTTTTTTTGAAGAAATCGTGATGGCTGTTAGTAACAGGCGATTGATGCCAAAAGACTTTGAGCTATTAATGGTCGGCAGCAGCCTAACGCTTCCCGTGAAAAAAAGGATTTTTCAAATAAGAAATGCAGGGTACATGAATCATCATGAAGCGCTTGAACGTACAGGCTCTGCTGACCTACTCTTGTTATTTATCGATCCCAAAGAAGGGGCACAGACGATTCCCAGTAAATTATTTGAATATATAAATTTAAAAAAACCTATATTTGCTCTTATTCCTCCGAACAGTGAGGTTGCCCATATTATCCGGGCTACCCGGACGGGTATAGTGGTCGATTCCAATAACCCTGCTGAAGGAATAAAAACGTTAGCTTTGTACTTGAGAAGCTGGAAGAATAAATCATTGAAATTCAACCCTTGTTTAGAAGAAATAGAGAAATATGACCGCAAATTGTTAACTGGCAAGTTAGCTAAAGTATTGAATGAAATCTAATAAATTCTGAAATACATTTCCATGTGGCTAGGAGCTAGCTTGGGTTTAGGAATTAATCAAGGAAAGGCGGGAAACGCGATGGCTTTCAAAAAAAGACGAGGTTTGCGTGTACAAGTTTTAAAAAGAAAAGGGAGAATTAAACTAAGGAAAAAAATAAAAATTAAAACGAAGAGAAAAATGAAAAGAAAAATAAACAATTCCAAATTAAAAGTAAGAAAAGCAAGGACGAGGACAAGAATAAGACAAAATAAAATACGAAAAACAAGAAAAATAAAATACGTGAAACCAAAAAGTATACAAAAAAAACAAAGTGAGAATGTAACGGTGATGGATTCTAATTTACTAGTCCCCTCTACTCTACATGGCAAAGTGAAAGTATGTATGCTAGTTATTCAGCATCCATTTGTTGACGCCCGTATATTCAAAAAAGAAGCTAAGAGCTTACTGAAAGCAGGTTACGATGTTACGTTAGTCGTTCCCCGCAACAAGAAGGGTTTTTTATACGACATCGAGGGTACTTCTTATACCGATAAATTCCTTGAAAAAAAATTCGTATATGAAGGAATAAAAATTGTAACCTATAAGCCAGTCATACCTTCCTTCGATTATATGAAAAATGCAGTCCATTCCGGTAATTTCAAGGCATTCAAGGATCCACTTTATTTAGCGGGTTTAGCTGAAAAGGCTGATATATATCATGTGCACGAGGTATTCTCCTTATACTCTGGTATCGGAATTAAGCGTACACTCAAATCTTTGTATGGCAAATCCGTTAAACTAATATACGACAGTCACGAGATTACAGAAGGTTCAGAACAGTATGTATCGTTGTTCAAGCAAATGATTAAAGAAACCGATAGTGTAATCACGGTATCCGATTCGATGAAAGATTGGTATAAACGAGCATTCCCTTTGTTACCAGTTGAGGTTATATATAATTCACCGCATTTAGACAACGATTTTGAACCCAAAAAATATACGAGCAAAGGTCTCGTTGCGGGATTCATCGGTTGGATGACGAAGGAAAAGGCAAATAAAGATAAGATGCTCAAAATTACGGAGCTGTGTAGAAAGCATATGGATTTTAAATTTAAGATCCTCGGTGGAGTCAGAGGCTCGAAGATCGACTTTCCCGATAGCATGAAAAACTACATTATACAATGCGGATGGGTTAAATTCGAGCGGATTCCACAACATCTGAAAGACGTTGACATCGGTTGGATTGACTTTGACATGAATACACCTGTTCACCCCTTAAACTATAAAGTTGCGTTACCTAATAAATTTTTCAGTTTTCTCAATAGTGGTATTCCGATACTTGTGAATAACTGTTCTGAAATGGCTAACTTTGTTCGGTCCAACCAATGCGGACTTGTTGTCGATGGCGAGAATCCTTCTGCTGAAGATTACGAGAAAGCTATTTTGTACCTGCAAACGCACCGGAGAAAGTTAGTGGAAATGAGCAAAAATGCTCGCAGGATCATGGTGGAAACCTATTCATGGGAGCATATGGAAAAAAGAATGGTACAACTATATGAAAATCTCTGCAAGGTGCAACTATGATAACAAGAAAATTGAAAACTAAAGCGCACAGAACAAAAAAACTTAAATGGGAAAAGAACCGGTTAGGAAAAAAATCAGGAATAAAAAGAAGAGTAGGCCGCAAAAGACCAAGAATTATAAAAAAGGGTCGTAAGATACTAAAAAGAAAAAAAATTAGGAACAATAAAATAATCAGTAAAAGAGGAAGAAGCAAAAGAGTAGGGAGCAAAAGAAAAGTAATTAAGAGAAAAGAAATTAAGAGACAAGGGACTAGAAAAATAAGTAACAAAAGAAAAAATAACTCAAGACTGAGAGCGAGAGAAAATAATAGTCCAGTGGCCAAAGTGAAAAATCCGCCTGCACCACTCCCTTTAAGACCTATTCGCTTTAACATCGCTTATCCAAACTTACAGAGTACATTAATTACACCCACGCCGGTAACTAATAAAAAAATCCCTAAATCAATGAGTATCATTCACGCACCATATAACCCTGCGGGACAGATGAGTACGCAAGTACTTGCTTTACGCAAATTAGGTGTGAAATCCTCTTTCTGCACTTATTTCAATTCCAATTTTCAATATCCTTCAGATATACCCTCACCTTTAAAAAATACCCGATCTAATAGGGACTTGACGATGGATTTTGCCATAAACTGTGCAGATAAATATGATGTTTTTCATTTTCATGGCGGCCAAACGTTTACTCTTAATGCATATACGGATTTGGCTTACCTTAAAATGTTGAACAAAAAAGTGGTGATGAATTATTGGGGATCTGAAGTTCGGAGACTATCGATTGCTAGAGCGAAAAATCCCTTTGTCAAGGTCAAGGTTCTCGATGAGAAGTTAATACTTCAGTTACTCAACGTTATTTCCCGTTTTGCAGATGCGGTTATTGTACCTGATCACGAGCTTTACGAGTACGTAAAAACATTCTTTGATAAAGTATACCTGGTACGTGCAGCTGTCGATCATAAAAAGTTTGTTCCCAGCTATCCGGTTATTCAATGTAAAAGACCATTGGTCGTTCATGCACCAAGTGATCCGTCGCTTAAAGGAACGGACATAATTGTGCAGGCGGTCAATCGTCTTAAAAGCATTGTGGATTTTGATTACGTACAAATAGAAAATATGAAAAACGAAGAGGCTCTCGCATGGATGGCTAGAGCTGATATAATTGTTGATCAGCTTAAGTTAGGGATATATGGAACGGTTTCCATTGAGGGTATGTTAATGGGAAAACCGGTCATCTGTTATGTCAGAGACGATTTAGTAAGTAAGTATCCTCCAGGTTTGCCGGTAGTGAATGCGAACCCAAACACAATTGAACAGGTGCTGCACAACCTCATCTTAGATCCTAAACGACGTCATGAATTGGGAATAAAAGGGCGAGTCTATGCAGTTGACCATCACGATCCTGAGAAAATCGCCCGACAGTTAATTACGATTTATAACGGTTTATAATTAAAAAATGTGGGGATTCATATAGAACCCCCACATTTATTGATTTTTGAACCTCTCTGCTAAATCATGATCATTATTTGGATGGGACAAGATGTCTTAAGCTTTCTGATTGCATATTGTAAAGGAAAACTTCAAGAGGAGGCATATCTATGAAAAGCCTGATCATCATTGGAATGGGTGGGCAAAGTAAAGTTGCAGCTGATGTTGCCTTGAGACAAGGGTACAACATTATTGGATATGTGGATGATAATTGCCACGAAGGTAATCCATCGTATCTTTGTTCTCTCAATGACTTTATAAATAGAGTAGATTGTCACATTCATGAGGTGTTTATTGCGATCGGAAACAACAAAATTAGGGAAGAAATTGTTAAACAATTTAATTCGCTTTCGATTAGATATGCAACATTAATAGATCCTTCGGCAATCACAAGTCCTTCTGCTGTGATTAAGGAAGGTACTTTGGTGATGCCGGGATCTGTTATTAATGCCAATTCGATGATTGGAAGCCATTCCATTGTTAACACTTCATCCTCAGTCGATCACGACTGCATCATTGAAGACTTCGTTCATTTATCGCCTGGTGTTCATCTTGCTGGCGGAGTTACCGTAAAGAAAGGAGCGCATCTTGGTATAGGTTGTGTAGTCATACCTTTCATTAGGATCGGCGAAAGAGCAATTATTGGAGCAGGCGCAGCAGTAGTAAAGGATGTCCCTTCAAAAGTTACGGCTGTTGGGGTGCCAGCCAAAATTATTAAAAAACATGGATAATTTTTCTTTAGTTAATCCCCAAGACTCTTATACACGGTTATCAGCTGTCGGGCTATCTTCATGGGGTCATGGTGCTCGGAAGCGTAGGCCCGGCCTCTAATACCAAGTTCATGTCGTAGCTCGGGATTCGTTATCAAATTATGAAGCACTTTTTCAAACGTTTGAGGGTTAGCAGGGACAACTGGCATATTAGCCGGATACTTAGTGAGAAGGTCTTCCCTAATATGTGAAATAACGGGCTTACCGAATAACATAGCTTCTATGGCCACGGTACCGTATATCCCTAAATGAAGTTGGTCGATCAATAAATCCGCTTTTTGTATCCATTTAAGGACGTTTGCATTAGTCGTGTTCTCAACTTGAACGTAGTCGAAATCTACTTTTTGTTTCAAAGACTGAACAACCCTGGCGATATGATCTGTTCCTTTGATAAAACGGTTGCTTGGAGCATGCACGACAAGCGGTCTTTGGTTGTTTACATCGGGATAAAGAGGACTGAATTTTCTATGGTCCACCACAGCTCGAACAAGAAATACTTTTTTGAAATAACCTCTAACGTATTCATACAGCTCATGGTCAGGGACAATGACTGCATCAACGTATTGCGATAAGACATTTAACCTTCGATGAATCTCGTTTTCGTCGGTAACCTTTACTCTTGCAAAGGGATTCATGAGATTGGCGATTGAAGCTTTTCTAACTTCGGATCCCCAAAAGGACATAACGATTTTATTTTTCGCTTGACTCAGATACGGTAAGTCCGTGTATTTGTATTTGGTGAATGTTTCTCCGCCATGAAAATGCAGTATTTTGTATATTTTTGAACTTTTTATAGCAAAATCAATCTTTGCATATTCATGAAGGGATTTGGAAAGTTTTTCTATGGGCGAAGGCAGGTCTTCGGGATATGAAAAGCGACCTTGTTTTCTATAGCTACAAAATGACACGGGAACCCCAAGTTTTCGAAGAGAGGTAGCTTGTGTACTCATTTGTCCGGCTGGGTTCGTCGGAGTATGCAGTATCCTCCCCAGCTTTAGGGCGGACTCCATATGATCAGGCGCGGGTTCAATAAGTATAGTATCTAAATTAGGAGGAGGTATATTGAAACGAAGAGGCTTTAACTTAATGACCCGACTGATGATTTTATTCTTTGGATTTGCTTTCTTTGGTTTTGCTTTCTTTGGTTTTGCTTTCTTTTTTTTCATAAATGGTCTCTTATTTATTTTTCTTTTAAAGTTCGAATTCTTTTTTAAAAACTTTCTCTTTTTTGGAGATTGTTTTTTTTTCTTTTTCTTAATAGGGTAAGACGATTTTTTTATTGGCTTTAACTTTTTATTCATCGTTTAACCTGCATCCTTTCTATAAACCTAGAGGACTTCAAAGTATTGTATGGGAGTGGATGTAAACGGACACGGCTTGCGTCCATAGCTTGGCAAAGCTTTTGTTTCAAACGCGCAATCAGAGAATGAGCTTCCTGCATATATCGTTACTAAAGGTAGAAAAATAATTGCCATGGGAGATGGGGAAAATGACTAAACAGGTAAAGCGGATTTATCTTTCTTCTCCCCACATGAGCGGTAAAGAACAACAATTTGTAGATGACGCATTTCAATCGAATTGGATTGCTCCGTTAGGTCCTCATGTGGATGCCTTTGAAAAGGAAATTGCTAATTATGTTAAGTGTGCGGGAGCAGTAGCCATGTGTTCAGGAACGGCGGCGATTCATTTATCTTTGAAGCTGCTGGGGGTCGGTAAAGGCGATACAGTTTTTTGTTCAACTTTAACTTTTGTTGCCAGCGCGAACCCCATTTTATATCAAGATGCTGATCCCGTTTTTATTGATTCTGAACCTTTGTCTTGGAACATGTCACCCGCTGCGTTAAAGAAAGCTTTGATCCACGCTAAGAGTATGGGAAATCTTCCTAAGGCTGTTATTGTTGTAAACCTCTATGGCCAAAATGCTGATATGGATTCATTGTTAGCAATCTGTAACGAATATAACGTACCGGTGATTGAAGATGCAGCTGAGTCCTTAGGTGCCAATTACCGTCATAAGGCAAGCGGAACTTTAGGGAAATTTGGGATCTACTCTTTTAACGGGAACAAAATGATTACAACCTCAGGCGGCGGCATCTTGGTATCGGATGATCTCGATGCGTTGGAGAAGGCACGGTTCTGGGCTACGCAAGCCCGTGATCCAGCTCGGCATTATGAACATAGTGAAATGGGTTACAACTATCGATTAAGCAATATATTAGCGGCAATCGGAAGGGCTCAATTGCAGGTGTTGGACGAACGCGTCACCGCACGGCGTGCTGTTTTCGAACGTTATGATTCAGAGTTGGGACATCTTGACGGAATTCAATTTATACCTGAAGCGTCCTACGGTCGTTGTACTCGTTGGCTTACTGCATTAACCATAGACCCAACGAAGGTTGGAGTATCAGCTAGTCAAGTCATCGACGAACTTGCTTTATACAATATTGAGGCACGCCCCGTTTGGAAGCCGATGCATTTGCAACCATTATTCAAACAATATCCTTATTTCATACACGGTGATAGCAGTATTTCAGATGTTTTGTTCAAAAATGGAATTTGTTTGCCGTCGGGATCAAACTTAACGCAAGAAGATCAGAGTTTTGTAATCGATTGTTTTAAACGGGCAATTGGGAGTGATAAATGAAGCAAAGGACTGCCGAGTGCGGTCCTTTTTTTCTTTTGTGTGGTTTCTACTTCATCTCTTATTAAAATGTGAGATGACAGCTGGGGGATGTTTTTACTAATTTGCAAATATCAATACATTGTCCATACCAGCCTCAACGTTCTCTCATATACTACTATGTACATGAAATAAATTCAGAGAGACTTGCTTAACTGAAAGGGGGGGCTTTATGCAGCCTTTAAGAGTCGCGATAATAGGCTGCGGCTTTATTGCACAAAAGCATGTGCGGTCCTTATTGGAAATAGGGGAAGATGTGGAATTGGTAGCTCTGTGCGATATTGATAAACATCGATTAGAACGTTTTGCTGAAGATGTATGCAGGCCGCATTATCCGAATCTACGACTTTATACGACCATTGAAGAATGCATGAGCAGAAATGATGTTGATCTGATAGCCATTACAACCAGCAGTCATACTCATGCAAGCCTTGCCATTGCGGCTCTTCAAGCAGGTAAACATGTTCTTGTCGAGAAACCGCTCGCCTTATCAATTCAAGATGCCCGAACAGCAGCGGCAGAGGCGAAGCAGCGTGGCCTTATTCTTGCTGTTTCGTTGCAAACCAGATATTTGTCACAGACGCAAGCGATAAAAAAGGCCGTCGACGAAGGGCGCTTCGGTAGTTTGATTCATGGTGTCGTTTCGATGCGCTGGAACCGGGATATGGATTATTATTACGCAAGTCCGTGGCGGGATTCATGGGTTACAGGGGGCGGATTGTTCATGAATCAATGTATTCATTACATCGATCTTCTCCAATGGCTAATGGGACCTGTTGTATCGGTATTCGGAGAGGCCGGCACGTTCATGCAACCCTTGCACATTGAAAATATGGGAGTCGCCGTATTGAAATTCGCAAACGGTGCTACCGGTTTTGTTGAAGCCTCATCCTGTGTCTATCCCAAAAGCCTCCTAACCTCACTTAGTTTATACGGTGAGAGAGGATCGGTTTCACTCGAAGGCGTAAGATTAAATGAATTAAAGCACTGGAGTTTTGCAAATGACCAGAAGGAGGATGAAAGTGTATTTGTACACACGGATGAAATATCTCACACTCCTTTATATGAAGACCTTATAAAAGCGATTAGGACTGGAACCCTACCCTTGGTATCAGTAGAAACATCGTTAGATTCCTTGGAAGTCATTCTAGCAATTTATAAGTCCATAACGGAAGGAAAATCCGTTCAACTGCCGCTCGATGATTTTGACATGAAAAATATGGCGCTAAAAAGTTAAGGAGGGAAAATGCGTTGATTATTCCTTTAATCGATTTGCATGCCCAATACTTTGAGCTGAAGAAGGATATCCTAGAAGCGACAGAGCGGGTATTCGATAGCGGGGTTTATATCGGGGGGCCTGAAGTGGAGGCTTTGGAGAAAGACATCGCATCCCTTACGCAGTCTCAATATGCGGTTTCCACGGCGAATGGCACGGACGCGTTAATCTTGGCTTTGGAGGCATGCGGGGTTGGACCTGGCGATGAGGTCATCACAACGCCTTACACGTTTTTTGCATCGGCTGAGGCCATCGCACGCCGAGGAGCCATTCCCGTATTCGCCGATATTGACGAGCAAACCTATAATCTGTCTCCCGAGGAGACAGAAAAGAAAATTACCTCCAAAACCAAAGCGATTATCCCGGTTCATATTTTCGGTCAACCGGCAGATATGGATGCTTTTAACGATATGGCTGAACGGCACAATCTAGCGATCATCGAGGATGCTTGCCAAGCATTGGGAGCTGGATACAAAAATAAACCAATTGGTGCTCTGGGCAATATCGGATGTGTTTCCTTTTTTCCAACGAAAAATTTGGGAGGTTATGGAGACGGAGGTATTGTCGTTACGAATGACGAGGAACTAGCAGAACGGATTAAGCTTCTCAGTCACCACGGAAGCAAACGTAAATATTATCACGAGGTGGTCGGTTATAACAGCAGACTGGATTCCTTGCAAGCCGCGATCCTTCGGGTGAAACTAAGCAAGCTGCAGGAATGGAATGCCAAACGTAAGCAGATAGCCTCAATCTATGCGGAGCAGCTTAAACATACTGCACTCTCCGTTCCAACCGTCGATGACCATGTTGATCACGTGTTTCATTTATTTGCTGTTGAATGCGATCATCGTGATAAAATTGCGGCTCAATTGCAGCAGGCCGGCATTTCTACCGGACACTATTATCCTTGCCCGCTGCATCTCCAAAAGGCGCTTGCCTATCTCGGATATAAGCGAGGGGATTTCAAGATAACGGAGAAAGTGTGCGAACGCTCCATGGCCTTGCCGATGTCCCCTCACTTAACGGAAGAACAACAAGCCTATATCATCGAGAAAGTCCAACAATTGACAAAGGGTTGAGGTGCATGATGAATCAAAATGTAAGAATTGGACAACACGCAGTGATCGGAGAAAACGTAACGTTTGGCGAGGATGTAGTGATCGGCCATCATGTTGTCATCTATGACGGGACGATTATTGGAAACCAAGTCGTTATTCACGATCACGCGATAATCGGCAAAAAACCGATGAAAGCACATAATTCCTCGACTACGACCAATCATGTCTATCTGCTCCCGGCAATTATCGCTGACCGCTGCATCATCGGGAGCTCCTCTGTCATTTATGCGAATGCCTTCATGGAGAACGATGTTTTCGTTGCCGATTTGGCAACCATTCGGGAGCGGGTCGTTATCGGAGAGAAAACGATCATAGGTCGCGGGGTGGCGGTAGAGAACGATTGTACGATCGGGGCAAACTGTAAGCTTGAAACTAACTGTTATATTTGCGCTTTCTCAACATTGGAAGACGATGTCTTTGTCGCTCCGTGTGTTGTTACAACGAATGATAATTATTTGGGCCGTACGAAGGAACGCTTCGGCAAGTTTAAAGGAGTGACGATCAAAAAAGGAGGAAGAATAGGGGCGAATGCAACAATTCTGCCAGGCAAAATTATTGAGGAAGAAGGCGTTGTGGCTGCCGGAAGCATCGTCACGAAAGACGTCAAATCCAAAGAACTTGTAGCGGGTTCACCAGCCCACAAAATTAGGGAGGTCCCACCTGAGCAATGGCTGGAAAACCAATAGAAAAATGAAGATAAGGTGTACATTTCTTGGAGAAGCAGGTGAAATTTTGAGAGGAAAACGCAAAGGGGCACAGAAAGCTCGAAAATCTAAAAGAGCGAAAAAAAAACGAGTTAAATTAGTAAGAACATCAAGAAGAAGCGGTAAAAAAACGTTACGTAGATATGAAGTATTAAAGAAAAAATCAATGTTAAAAGATGCGCGTATAACGAACGAGAACAAATTGAAAATACTGGTACTGACACAGCCTATGGGAACCGTGAAATCGGATCATAATTTTCAAACCATCCATACGATGGAACTATATGCGGACATTTGCTATTGGTCTAAAGGCGGAAGTTTACTGGAAATATTGAAACAGATCAATATGAAACCGGACTTTATTCTACATTATAATTTAACAGATGAAAGTAGTTTTATGTCAGTTGTTAAGAAAGGGGAGGAAGGCGTAATACCAACAGGGTATTATTCGGCTAATGAGCATGTAAGTGAAAAAGACCAAATAGCTTACATCCAAAATGGGAAGATCGACCTTATTTTCACTGAAAATCATACTTCCTTCGCGATGAGACTCCCTGAGTATGAAGGAAGAACGAGACTTCTGTCCGCTGCTAGTAATGAACCACAAGTGAGAGCGCAACAAATCATTGCATATATAAAATTGTTTATTGAAAATACAACAAAGAACGCGGATGTACCTCAGGAAAAGAAATTAAAAGTACTGATCCTTGTAAAACCATTCAACCAAACGATGCCCAAACATCAGCATAAATATGATTTTATCCAGACAATTGAAAAGGTTGCGGATGTTCGATATTGGCATAATAATGGAAATATTTTAGAAATTCTAAAAAAAATAAATATGAAACCGGATTTTATATTTCATTATGATATTGCTTGGAACTTTGCGTTTGCTCCTCAAATTACGAACCTTGATAAGGTGAAAATACCAGTTGGGTGTTATGTGATGGATGTTCATTGGCGCAAGGAGGCCAGAAGAGAATATTTTAGTCACACAGCGAAGCCTGATTTAATCTTCTCGGCAAGCAAATATCCGTTTCTTAAAGTTTTTCCCGAATGTTTACCCAGATTTAGATGGTCGCCGTTTGCTATCAATCCCAAAGTGATCAAAGACTATAAGCTAAGGAAAAATATTAAGTTCTCTCTATTGGGATTGATGAAACCGCGATATAAATTCAGAAAAGCTGTTCTCAGAAGAATGAGGAAAATAAAGGGGTTCATTAACTTTAAGCACCCGGGGCATCGTGCACTTGCTAGACGAGGTCTTCTTATTAACAATAATTATGCCAAAGTCATTAACCGATCATTAATATCATTTACTTGCGGGAGTGACCTAAAAATTCCGGTTGCTAAATTTTTTGAGCTTCCAGGATGCAAAACCCTAATGTTGGCGGAGCCGAATCATGATCTTAAAGATTTGGGATTTATGGATAAAGTGAACTATGTAGCATGCAATAGAAAGAATTTTTATAATAAAGCATTGTATTATAAAAAAAATAAACGTGAAAGAGAACGAATCACGCAAAAAGGTTACGATTTTATTCACAAATACCATACGAATCAAGTTCGGGCACAGCAATTTATAGCAGAAGTTAAAAAGGTTCTATACCCTAATGTGCTTGATTGAAATAGCGAAAGTTATCATTCAGATTTTCCTAGAAAAAACAGCGAGATTGACTAGTGATGAATAGTCGATCTCGCTGTCGTTTTTATTTTCTTGACTATGCTTTCTATTTTGCTCATTCGTTCGAGTTATTTCATGATTTTCTTCTGCGTTTCCATTTCCGCTTTCTTTTCTTGAAAACCACAAGATGTCCTTTTCCAAAATCCATCGCCACTTTACGGGTTAAACGTGCAATTTCGGGTGCCAAAACAACAGAATTAACTCCGCAGGAGAGTAGAGCAATATCAAATTTATCTTTCATTGCCTCTACTTGCTTCAACGCACTACTCATTTGCTTATAATCAGAAAATACGATCGTTCCGGCAATGTTCATCCTATAGGGTTCCTTTTGAAGGATTTTTTTTAGTCTCTCAGCTTCCCGCGTAATGATCAGGACTCTTCGGCCCCTCAGCACATCCCAAAATTCCTTCCGTCCCGCTAAAAAACGGTTAACGACAGCATCGCAAGTATAGCGAGGCTTTAGCTTGTAATATCGGAATATTTTATTAGTTAATGGACGTTTAACTCTTTTAGGAGCAAATGTTCTCTTATCCCCGGGAACAAGAATCCCGACAATATTTGCTTTCTTAATCGATCGGACCATTTCATTTCTCAGCTTTAAATTTGGAAGCCTGACGCCTTTTTTTCCTCTATTGGCTTTCTTTGCCCAAAGTTCCTTGAGTACTTTCCGGGTACTCCACACCGACTTTTGCGCCATCACGATATTTTCACCGTCACCGATTCTCACCATGGAGAAAGGCTGATGATTATCCAAAGCATGCTTGATGCTTCTCAATACCTGCTTCCATTTCAAATTCGCCACAATCATTCCCTCTCCTTATTTGTTTTTTCACTAATCCACTATATGAAAGATGCAGCGCTAGTTCTTGTGCCACTCCCCTTTCTTTATCTCAGAGAACGTCCATTTTCGATTATTTGATATGCCTGAAGCAAAATGTGCTCCAAAAGGGGCTATCGCATAGGGCGGAGAGTAAACCTGCACAAGAGCATCAATACGATCATTCATATAATGTCGCAGTGAGGACATTTTCTGGAGGGGAAATGGTGCAATGAATTTAAATTGGGAGAAAGTGCTGCATAAAATTAAACATGCGCTAGATCACCGCCAGCCGTTTTCTATCGTGAGAATTGGTGACGGGGAGAATATTGTCATGGCGCAGAGATCCGTTTGGAGAATGAGCACCGTACTCAAGGAGCCTTGGGCGATCAGGGCCAACCGCGGAGAAAAGGGCGTCAGGCTTCCGAATCTTACGCTGCGGAACCAAATGATCCGATCGATAAAAATGGCTGATATCGTAGGGATTCTTCCGCCGGGAGATCGGAGAACGTATGCTCCGAGAAGGCTGAAGCGTCCGCTTACAAATAAAATATTCCGGCATTATAAGCTAAAGCCCCGCTATACCTGCGATGCCGTCGTGAACCGTTTTTTGGCAGGGCGGAAGGAATTTTGGGATGTGCTCCGGGGCAGAAGGGTTCTTATTATTACGCGGCAAGCCGAGAGACTCAAGAGGAGTCTTCAAAGAGATCCATATCGAATGGACATTGCCGGGACGATCGCCTTTTCGAATAATAAGCAAATGGGCAGCGCGTTAAAAAAAGCATATGAAATGAGAGACCAGTTTGATATTGCCTTAATTTCCTGTGGGGTCAATACGGTCGTGCTGGCGCCCGAAATAGCCCGTTTAACCGGTAAAGTGGCGATGGATTTCGGGAAAGGCCATCATGTCGTTTTTAGAAAAAAGATGACAAAAAGCAGCGCTAAATTCGAAAACAAACATGGAACCGACGCGGTAGAGAATGACCTGAAGATGCTCACCTCGCAGTATATTCCGGGGAGGGTCTCTGTCGTCGTCTTAAATCACAACAGCTTAAAATCCACGAAAGCATGCATCGAAAGCATCAAGCAGCACTCACCGGTCAATACTCAGCTCGTTCTCGTTGATAACGGTTCAACGGATGGAACTGCGGAGTATATCCAAACGATTCCAGGTTCCACGCTCATTAGGAATAAGGCAGCGAAAGAACGCTGCGAAGCGTTGAATCAAGGCGTAATTGCAGCAAGTGGTGAATTTGTCGTCCTGCTTAATGAGAATACGGAAGTCACGAAAAACTGGCTGCAAGGCATGCTATGTAGGCTGCAGGCAGACCCGACTATCGGAATCGTCGGTGTCCGGAGGAATTTAGCGGACGGTACGCAGAAGGTTGAAATCATACCGTATGAAACCATGCAGGAGATGAACGGTTTTTCTGCGTATTTATCTGAAATTTATAATCGGCAGGGGCATCGAATGGATGACTTGCGTGATCTTTGCATCATGTTTCATCATGATTTAGCACTCCAAATGGGCAGCCTTGACGAAGAGCAACCAGATCTGCTTCACGGCTAAAAGGATTCTTTATGCCAAACCATCTACAGACAAAGGAGCGGTTGTTTTTGAGCGCAGAGCCAAAACCTCTATTTACGGTTGTCATTCCTTTATATAATCGGCAAGCCTATATCGCCAAAGCGATTAAAAGCGTCATTCGTCAAACGTATAAAGGTTGGAAAATACTGATTATCAATGACGCTTCTACAGATAGATCCGCATCCATTGCATCGGCTTTTACTTCAGACGAAGCCATTAGCCTCATTAGTTTAAATGCCAATGTAGGCATTTCAAAAGTATTGAACGTTGCGTTAAACCATGTAACGACACCTTATATGGTCCAATTGGATTCGGATGACTGGCTTGAACCCCGTGCGCTTGAAATTTTGGCGAAAACCTGCGGGAAGTACCCGGAAGCCGCGTTAATCTACGGGAACTCCAAGCTGTGGCTCGAAAGCAAAGGGAAATTGCGGCTGAAGAAAAAAATAAAACATAGACAATACAGCAAAATGAAATTCCTTATCACGTTCGATTTTATGTTAACGCCGAGATGCTATAAAACTTCAGCCCTTAGAGCAGCGGGAGGCTGGGACGTAAATGATCCTTACGACGGCCGGGTCATGGAGGATCGGCGCATGTGCATGAAGCTGATTGACCGTTATCCGCATCGCTGGGTAAACCAGAATCTTTATAACGCATTAAAGCACGGACGCCAGCTTACAAACGCGGCAAACATCAAAAAACGCAACGTACTCCGAAAAAGGCTCGTGCTCGCGTATTTGAAAAAATGGGGGAACAAACATCAGCCCGTTTTTGGCCATACAAGCAGCGGTTATCTCATTGTTAAGAAATTAAAAAAGCGTAAAACCAGGTAAGGAGAGGAGAATGAAGGGCATGGCTAATCTGAATGGCGAGCAGGTGCTTGCAAGAATTAAAGAAGCATTGGATCATGTGCGGCCTTTCTCGCTCATCCGAATCGGTGACGGGGAAAACGTGATCATGGCGCAAAAATCGGTATGGAGCCTGCGGGCAGTATTAAATACACCGTGGGCCAGACGGGCAAACCATCCGGTCAGAACACGCAGCGCGCGCCTTGGGCATAAAGAAAAAGGAGTCACGCTTCCCAATTTGAAGCTAAGAAACCAAATGGTCCGTTCCATTAGGAAAGCCGATATTGTCGGGATATTGCCCATTAAGGATAAGATCAAAGCCCCGAAAAGAGTCAGGCGTCCTTTAACGAATAAAATATTCCGCTATTACAAGCTCAAGCCGCGGTTTACTTGCGATGCGTTTATTAACCGCGAGTTTGCAAGCAAACCGGAATTTTGGGATGTGCTGAGAGGCAAAAGAATTCTCATCATTACCGAACACGCCAAAAAATTAAAAGAAGTGCTTCAAAGCGAACCTTATAATATGGCGATCGCAGGCACGATCATATTTAGGCACTATAAGCAAATAAGCAGAACGTTGAAGAAAGCGGAAGGAATGAAAGACCAGTTCGATATCGCTCTCATATCCTGCGGGGTTAATGCTGTCGTTATGGCGCCCGAAGTGGCCCGGTTAACGGGAAAAGTGGCGATTGATTTCGGGAAGGGGCCTAAGGTTGTTTTCAACAAACCGAAGACTCCGGCAGTGAAGACCAGCGTCAGTCTTATGAATAGCCCCGTGTTAATTGCTAACGATGCCATAGAGGCGAAGGATAGTCTGTCCGGGAATGGCTCGGAAACTCTTGATAGAGAAAACGATAAAGACTATTTTGACAGCAAGAGTATATCGTCCATACCGAATCGAAATGATAGCCATATACTGTTTATGTGAAATGGGTTGGTCTTGATAGATTCAACTGGATACTAGGTTCTGTTAGGAGGTTTTTTTTTGAAGGGTGTGATACTTGCTGGAGGTACGGGAACGCGCCTCTGGCCGTTAACCAAAATTTTAAACAAGCATTTGATACCTGTCGGGAAATATCCAATGATCTATTACGCAGTAGACAAAATGCGAAGCGCTGGAATCAAAGACATACTCATCGTAACGGGCAAACAATCAGCTGGGCTTTTTACCGATTTATTAGGAAGCGGCAAAGATTGGGGAGTTAAGATCACCTATAAGATTCAGGAGGAAGCCGGCGGAATCGCGCAAGCGCTCATGACCGCGGAGGATTTCGTTCAACCGCAGGAAAAGTTTATTGTGCTGCTGGGTGATAATTTGTTCGATGAATCGCTTGTAAAGCTGGTAAACGATTTTGGCAAGCAAGAGAAGGGCGCCAAAGTATTCCTCAAGCAGGTTGCCGATCCGCGCAGGTACGGAGTGCCGATCATTGATGAGAACAAAATCATACAAATCGAAGAAAAACCGGCTGATCCCAAATCCTCCTTCTCGGTTACCGGTATTTATATGTATCATGGCAGCGTGTTTGAGGTCATTAAGCGCATCAAGCCTTCTGCCAGGGGAGAGCTGGAAATTACGGATGTGAACAACGTGTATGCCTCGGAAGGAACGCTTACATTCAGCATCATGAACGGCTGGTGGATTGATGCCGGAACCTTTGAATCGCTCCACGAAGCAAATGTGATGCTGAAGGATTTTAAAAGTGAAGCGAACGGACCGGGAAATTAATTTTGAGCGTATCGGCGTTTATAGGAGGGATGGGAGTTGTTAACGAAAAGGATCGTCTTCGGGATCGAATTCAACTCGAGATCGACGAGACCTGCTTGGAAAATCGGATTAACGGCAGGTTGGATCCATTATAGAATGTCAGTTTTTATGAAATATACGATGAAGAGCTTAAAGAAGCAGACCAATCAAGATTTTGTTGCCCTCATTCAATATGCGGATTGCACGGAATCCTTGATAAAGCTGGAGCTTGGCAAGTATGAACCGCTTCCGGAAAATATTCAGTTTGTTCCGGCCAGCAAATACCAGGAAAATATTGCGCAGCTGATCACCGGATTCGACCGTTTATATCTGGTTCGTTTGGACTGTGACGATATGTACCATAAATCTATCGTGCAGCAGTTAAGAGATTTCCGTCCCAAATCAAGCACGCAAGCATTAATTAATCAAAAAGGATATATCTATGATGCTGTCCGGCAGCGGTTCACGGCAACTCACCATCAATCTCCGCCATTTTATACGTTAATTTACAAGTCGGAGGAGTACTTGAAAGGAAAGAGGCATGCGATACCTGGCGGACATCGTTTCGTCATTAAGCTAAAGCATGAAATCATGACGAAAAAAGGGAACCGCAACTATATGATCGTTGTTCATAAGCGCAACACGCTGAATCAAAATTTGCTGCGCAAGGTTATATTCCACTCGAATCGGATCAAGCTGGATCTTATTCTTAAAAACTTCTGCAAAGAGACGGCGGCCGAAATCGGTTTAGAGCCGCATCAACCCGTCAACACCGCTCAGGACATGGTATCGCAGTGACCGTTCTATTTTTAAACGATTAACGAGAATACAAGGAGGCATTAGAGATGTCTAGCAAAAAAATTATTATAGGAATTGAATTCAATAACCGGTCGAAGCCCAATAATCGATGGAAAATCGGTCTGACGAAACAATGGATTGAATACAGAATGTCCATTTTTATGAAATACACCTTACAGAGCCTCAAAAATCAAACCAACCAGAACTTTACGGTCCTCGTACGCTACGCAAAATCTTCGGAGTCCACGATTTTACAAACGCTAGACAAATACGCACCGCTTCCCGGCAACGTTCGATTTGTTTCAGACGGGCAATATCTTAAAGTTCAACGACAGCTGACACGCGGATTTAAGTATTTGTACCTTGTCCGCTTGGATTGCGATGATACGTACCATAAAACCTTTATCAAGCAATTGCATAACCATAAGCCGAAGCGGAAAACCCGTGCGCTAATCAACCAAACGGGATACGTGTACGACAGCTTGCGCCATCGCGTGGCCACGGTCAAGAAGCCTTCCCCGCCTTTCTATACGTTCATCTATAAGACTGCCGATTATTTCAAAGGACTACGGTATAAAACGCCGCGCGGACATAGTTCCGTTATTAATCTTAAACATGAAATCCTGACTAAAAATGGAAAACGCAACTATATGGTCGTTGTTCATGAAAGAAATACCTTGAATCAAAGATTATTGAAAAAGACGAACTTCGTATCGAAGCGCACGAAAGTTAACGCGATTTTGAAAAAATTTATAGGTTAACCGCGATTCGCTAAACGCGGACCGTGACGAAAGCCGTTCCTGGATGAAGAGCTGCCACGTACAATGCAAATGTAGATTTCAAATAATGGGGTGCTGTACGATGCTTGAGAAGCCGGATATGCTTGAAAAGGCAATGACAATGGAAACGATAGAATCAACGGATTTGCCGGTACCGCCGGAGCAAACGGAGTCTCAGGAGATGATGGATACGATACAGTCGACAGAAGCTGGGGCACAGATAGCGAAGCTCCTCCCGAAGGGAGTATCCATCATTACGGCTACCAATAAACCAGAATATATGAAGCAATTGTTTAGGAACTACAGCCGCCAGCGCTGGAAAGCGAAAGAACTTATCATTCTATTGAACAATAACCGCATGAGCATAGGCAGGTATAGAAAATATGCGAAGCATTTTGATCAAGTGTCGGTCTATCGGGTGCCGCAAAGACTCCCTCTCGGAAAATGCCTAAACTACGGCATCAGCAAAGCGAAATACGAGATTATTGCTAAATTCGATGATGACGACTATTACTCGCCGCATTATTTGCCGGAAGCCATGGCGGAATTTGAACGGTCTGGCGTAAACGTGATCGGGAAAAACAAGTTTTATATGTACTTCCTCAGCGGCTCCAGGCTTATGCATGCCAGCATGCCCTCTAAGAAGCAGGTAGCCGGCGCGACCATTATGTTCGAGAAAAAGATATATCCCGCTGTTGTATTTTCCAACCTGCGCAAAGGCTCGGATATGAGGTTTCTGAGCGATTGCATGAAAAAAGGGTTTAAGATCGGTTCGACCAGCCGGTTCAATTTTGCCGCGATCAGGAGAGGGAACCAAAAGAAGCATACGTGGAAGGTTACGCCCCGAACTTTCCGGATCCTTAGAGCGAAGACAGTGGCGCGAACCAGCCGATACCGCCCCATCGTAAACAAAGCAATTCCAAAAGTTTGAACAAGCGCCGCAGAGGCGTCTTTTTTTTGGGCCATGGCATAGAAGAGGGGGGGAATCAGCCTTAATCACCGTCATTAGCCCTATTGTTTTATGGTATAATTTTCTTTGGGCGCATCGATTCCCCCCTGAAATAAGGTAGGCAGCCGCCACTGCGTAAGTTGATATTCTATTGTAAAAGCTGTTACCAATGCCGATATGAGGTGAATAATAGAACGATGATCAAACTGTATTTCCGCGCTGTTGCAGCAATTCTTTTCCTGACGCTATTAGGTCCTGCCGTTCCCTTGTTTGCTGCAAGCAATCTATTAACAAATGCCGGTTTCGAAAACGTAACGGAGGGCGCCCCGGCTGAATGGCAGCATGACGCCTATTTGAAAGAAGAGCATATTACCTCGTACACGATTTCGGATACAGAGGCCCATACGGGCGCTTATTCCGCGGTGCTCGAGAATAAGGAAGCCAACCATTCGCGCTGGACGCAGACAATCACAGTAAAACCGAAATCCATTTATAAATTATCCGGCTACATAAAAGCGGAACAAATCGGCCCGGATGCGACCGGCGCTCATTTTTTCGTAGACGGCGTTGCCGTTTCCTATCCCGAAACGAAAGATACGGACGGGAAATGGGCCTACGTACATTTTTACGCGAAAACGGGCAGCGATCAGAAGAGTATTACGTTTGGCGCAAGTCTCGGCGGCTACGGAGCCATCAACACCGGGAAAGCCTATTTCGACGATGTTAGCATAGAGAAGGTCTCGAAAGCTCCCGCAGGCGCGGAGGTATTCAGCTTAACCCGGGCGGAAACCGGACAATCTTCCGAGGCTGCCGCCGAGGGCGGATCAGTGCTTCCTCTAATTATATTTGCGGCATTGTTCAGTCTGGCCTTTGCCTTTATTTATAAGAAATTGCTGAGGGAGAGACGCTGGCTGGACGGGAAACAGCATATACATAAGCTCATTCTAGCCATGGTTTTTATCGGCGCTCTAGCGGTGCGGTGTTGGCTTGCGGTTACGAATACGGGTTATGCCAACGATATCGCATTATTTATGGCCTGGGCTGACCATGCCGCAAAGGAAGGTCTTTCCGGATTTTACCATACCGGAATGTTTGTCGATTACCCGCCGGGCTATATATATATTCTGTACATATTAGGCTTAATAAAAGCTATGCTCTCATTAGACGGATCATCGAAGGCAGCGCTCCTGTTGTTCAAGCTGCCAGCGATATTGGCTGATCTTGCAGCCGCTTATTTTATTATCCGGACAGGCATAAGAAAAGCAGGCTTTTCCGTATCTCTGGGACTTGCTTTGCTCTATTTATTCAATCCCGCGGTTATTGTGGATTCCGCCGTATGGGGCCAAGTCGACTCCGTTTTTGCGTTGGTACTCGTGCTGTCCATCCATGGGCTTGCGGAAAATAAGATCGAGCGTGCATCCGTTTGGTATGCCATTGCGGCGCTCATTAAGCCGCAGGCATTCATTTTCATGCCTGTGCTGCTGCTTTGGTTTGTTTATCGCAGGGACTGGAAGAAGGCCGCGGTTAGTGCCGCGTATGGCTTTACGACGTTTATTTTGCTCGCTCTCCCTTTCTTTTGGGGCAACGGCGGAGTGTCTGGATTGTTTCATTTGTACAAAGGGACCTTATCTTCTTATCCCTACGCCACTTTAAATGCATTTAACTTTTATGCGCTAAGCAATGATAATTGGAAGCCGATTACCGAAACCTGGCTGCTGTTCCCGTTCCAAGCCTGGGGTGCGTTCTTCATTTTGGCTGCCGTGGCTTTAGCCGCATTTTTCGCTCTGCGCAAGAAGGACAGCGATTCTTCCAAACGGGTCTATTTTATTGCCATGGTGCTTATCGTTGTCGTATTTATGGGCGTAACCAAAATGCATGAGCGCTACATGTTCCCGGTGCTGCTGCTTGGAATCTTCGCCTTCCTGCAATCGCTTGACCGGAGAATGCTGATCCTATTCTATGGCTTCAGCATTACCAGCTACATAAATATTGCCTATGTATTAGATTACAGCAAAACAACGACGAACGTCCCTTTTAACGGCATCGTTTTGTTATGCTCGTTAGCAAATATTGGGCTCATGTTTTACCTGCTTTATATCGGATATGATAAATATATACGCGGCAGGGAGCTGCTGGTAGAGCCGCTTGCGGAGAAGGACCTTACGGATGCGGATCAACAGACGCTGTCGGCATTCAAGCCCGATTCCATGTCGAGAATAAAGCAAACCTCAAATCGCTTCGTCCGCAAGGATTGGCTGATAATGGGGGCAATAACACTCGTGTATGCGATGGTTGCCTTGTTCCAGCTCGGCGATATGAAAGGGCCGCAATCGGCATGGCAGCCTGCCGCAGCTGGTCAAAGCTTTTACGTCGATTTCGGCGCAGTCAAACAGCTTGAGCGAATCAACAGCTTCGGAGGTGTCGGAACCGGGAAATTTAAATATGAATTTAGCCAGAACGGTACCGATTGGGACAATGTAATGGAAATAGACAGCAACCACGTTGCGGTATTTACTTGGACAACGCAGCCCGCAGCGCTTCCTGCGCGTTATGTTAAGGTCACGACCGTTCAAACGGGCTTTTCGATGCATGAGCTTGCGATCTACGAGCAGGGCAACAAATTACCGCTGCAGATCGTCGGTATAAACGATGAGCTGGCGAAGGATGCCAAAAGAGGCAGCGTGCCGCTGCTCTTCGACGAACAGCAGCTGGCCGAATACGACGCTACCTTCATGAACGGCTCTTATTTCGATGAAATTTACCATGCCCGTACGGCCTATGAGCATTTGGAGCATATCGTGGCTTACGAGAATACGCATCCGCCGCTGGGCAAAATCATTATTGCGATCGGCATCAAGCTGTTCGGGCTAAACCCGTTTGGTTGGCGCATAGCGGGCACGCTCTTTGGCATAGCGATGCTGCCTCTGATGTATGTTTTCGCTAGAAGGCTGTTCAAAACCAGCGTGTACGCCGGGCTTGCCACGGCGCTGTTTGCTGCCGATTTCATGCACTTCACGCAAACTAGAATCGCGACAATCGACGTTTACGGCGTGTTTTTTATCATGTTGATGTTTTATTTCATGCACAAATATGTTTCTCTCAGCTTTTACAAAGTCAAGTTTGGCGCTACCCTTATGCCGCTGTTCCTAGCGGGATTGTTTTTCGGAATAGGCGTGGCGTCCAAATGGATCGTGCTTTACGGCGGCGCAGGCTTAGCCATCATGCTCGGGATATTATTATATGACCGCTATAAGGAGTATGCAGCCGCTAAGCGCATTCTGCGCGGCGGGAAGGCAGCAAATGAGAGCTTTAGCATAGATAAGCTGCAGCATATCGTTAACGTTTTCCCGCGCTATACGTTGATCACGCTTGCCGTATGTCTTGTGTTTTATATTGCCATACCGCTTGCGATCTATGCTGCGTCCTATATCCCGGTACTTACCGTCATGGATGAAGGATATACCTTAAAGAGTCTAATCGATTATCAAAAGCATATGTTCAGCTATCACAGCCAGCTCGTATCGACGCATCCGTTCTCCTCATCCTGGTGGGAGTGGCCGTTCATGAAAAGACCGGTGTGGTATTATTCCGGGGATCATATGGCCGAAGGCTTCAAGTCTACGATCGTCGCAATGGGCAATCCGCTCATTTGGTGGACGGGTATCTTCGCAATGGCCGCAACGATCTGGATCAGTATTAAACGAAGAGACAAAGCTATGTATACGATATGGATCGCCTTCTTGGCCCAGTACGTGCCGTGGATGCTGGTTACCCGGCTCACATTCCTCTATCATTATTTTGCGATGGTGCCGTTTATTATCTTGAGCTTGGTTTATTTATTCAAAGTGATCGAAGAGAAGCGGCCGGGCTTTAAGCTCGCGCGCAGCATTTTTCTGGCTGCTGCCATTCTGCTGTTTATAGCCTACTATCCAGCGCTTTCCGGCATGACGGTGAAAACCTGGTATGTGGAGCATATACTGCGATGGTTTCCAAGCTGGTTATTTTAATAAGGTTTGGCCAGAGAGGGCAGCGACAGCCGACTACGCTTGCGAAAGGAGCATATAGATGAAGCAATCCGCTGTAAAATATAGCGTTATCGTTCCGATGTTCAACGAAGAAGAGGTTATCGAGCATACGTATGAGCGGCTGAAGCTGGTGATGGATCATGCGGAAGAGCCGTATGAGCTCATATTCGTCAATGACGGGAGCAAAGACCGGACGGTTGAATTAGTATCCATGATTTGCGATTTCGACCCTAATGCCCGGTTAATCAATTTCTCCCGCAATTTTGGCCATCAGATCGCGATATCCGCCGGTATGGACTATGCGCAGGGGGATGCTATCGTTGTGATTGACGCGGATCTTCAGGATCCGCCCGAGGTCATTCTCGATATGATCGCCAAGTGGAAGGAAGGGTACGAGGTCGTTTACGGCAAACGGCTGAAGCGCAAGGGCGAGACGGTATTCAAGAAGCTGACCGCGAAAATGTTCTATCGCACCCTGCGCAGCTTGACCAATGTTGAAATCCCGGTTGACACAGGCGATTTTCGCTTAATTGACCGCAAAGTATGCGACGTGCTGCGGGGCTTGAAGGAAAAAAACCGCTTTGTGCGGGGTTTGGTCAGCTGGATCGGCTTCCGGCAGACGATGGTTGAATATGAGCGTGAGGAACGTTTTGCGGGGGAAACCAAATATCCGTTAAAAAAAATGATCGCTTTTGCCATCGACGGGATTACCTCTTTCTCTTACAAGCCGCTAAGAATCGCAAGCTATATCGGCTTTGCCTTGTCTTTTACGAGTTTCCTGTATCTGCTGGTCGTTATTTTCCAGAAGCTGTTCACAGGCAGCACGATTGCGGGCTGGGCTTCCATCGTTGCGGTTAATCTGTTGTTTAATGGCATTATATTGATGCTCTTAGGCATTATCGGCGAATATATCGGACGGATATATGAAGAATCCAAAAACCGGCCGCTATATATCATTCGCGAGGTTCAGGGCTATCCTAAGAAAGAAGCGAATCAACCGGAGAACGCAAACGGCTCGGACCGGGTTAAAGAGTATGGTTAAATGGGTTTCCAAAAAGGTTATCGTTCAATTCATAACCTTTAATTTGGTTGGTCTGCTCAACACCGCAATCGATTTCCTGCTGTACACCCTCCTTCTATGGTTCGGAACCTACTATTTAATCGCGCAGATCATCGCTTACGGAGCGGGAATGATTAACAGCTTCTTGCTGAACAGCCGATATACCTTTCATAAGGGAGACACCCTCGTCTCCAAACCGCGGCAGCTGAATAAGGGAGTCAGGTTTATTGTATGGAATGCCCTCTTGCTCGGATTGACACTGCTGCTGCTTGCCGCTTTTACGGAGTGGTGGGGTGTGGGCGAGGTCATCTCCAAGGTTATCGTAACGGTGGTTACGGTGGCGCTGAATTTTTATGGAAGCAAGAAATGGGTATTTGCAGCGAGCGGGTCGAGGGCTTAGAGCAGCTAACGGAAGGCGGGAAAGATGAAAAAAATATTGTCTTATACATTAGTAATCGTGGGTCTTTTAATTTTACTTTATCCAAAAGCGAATGAATGGTATGACAACCGCCAGCAGGATAAGCTGATGGCGGATTGGGAAGAAGCCAGCTTCGATGTAACCGCTGAGCAGCAGGCACAGCAGCAGTATGAGGAGTTGACGGAGCTGTTTAACGAGGAATCGGCGGCGGTAGCCGATGAGCCGACAAGTACCCCAACGACAGCTCCCTCAGCGGCTCCAACAGCACCTGTGTCGCAGAAGATCATACCGATCGCTACCATTAAAATTGACAAAATAAAACTGAAGCTGCCTGTCCTCGAAGGGGCTACGCAGAAAAACATGAAATCCGCGGCCGCCCATTTGAAAGAAACGACAGCGATCGGTCAGGTCGGTAACGCGGCAATTGCCGGTCACCGCATGCGGTCAAAGGGAAAGCTGTTCAACCGGCTTGGCGAGTTGGAGGTTGGCAATAAGATCGTTGTGGATACAAAGGAAAAATCCTATACGTATACGGTCTATAAAGTATCGATCGTTAAGCCGACGGACGTGTCCGTGCTTAATTACAACAACAAAGACAAACTGCTGACCCTAATCACCTGCGACCCGATCGTGAACCCGACCCACCGTTTAATCATCCACGCAAAAATGTAAGCGATAGAGCCCATTTTCTCCGCTTAACAGCACCAATGGTATCGCCCTTTCATAGTATAAGTTGACTGTATCCCTTAACCTTGTTAAACCATAAAAACCCGCGCAAGGAGGGGTGACAAACATTGAAGGGTAGCGACCATAAGAGCAAGTTTTTATTGACGCATCGTGAACGCGAGGTATTCGAGCTGTTGGTACAGGATAAGACAACAAGAGATATTGCACAACAACTATTCATCAGCGAAAAGACCGTCCGCAACCATATTTCTAATGTCATGCAAAAGCTGAACGTCAAAGGTCGTTCACAAGCGGTTGTCGAGCTAATTAAGCTTGGTGAATTACAAATCTAACATAGCACTAGGATCGGACAGCATAGCGATATGCTGTCTTGTTTTTGTTTTCGCAGACGTTTTCAATTTATTGTACGCCAGCGAAAAAAAACGATTGCCTCAGTTAAGAAGCAATCGATTATAAATTCGGAGCAAAAGCAGACATGCAGAAAAATTAGTGAAAAAGGTTTGCTTATTAAGCTTGTTAAATAACAAATCTGTTGTAGTATTATATTCAGACCGCATATCGCTATGCTGTCTGATTTTTTTGTTTATTATATCATTTTTTTAAAGAATTCATCCGATAGAATTTTTAACGCCAAGAAGAAAAGAGAATATTTCAAAGATGAAAATACGTTTATCGACTAAAAAAAGAATGATTTATTTTATCATCATATCCATAGCGGTATTAAGCGTGCTGACAGGAATCAAATTGTATTTTTCCTACCATTCCACGAGCAAGTCGGCGGAGATTACATTAGCGAAGCAATATACGGAAATAGCCGAAGATATCGCAGAGGGGCTGGATAAAGAGACGTATATGCAGTTTCTCTTAACCAAAGAGGATGATGGTCACCGAAAGAAGCTGAAGCTTTACTTGGAGGAATATCATAAACGAATAAATGCTCTCTATGTGTATATCTTGCTTCTCGATGATACGGATGTGTCCAAGGTGATGGTTTCCGCGTTGCCGCCGGACTTTAAGGATGTGCCAATCGGTTTTCCGTGTACGGTCCCTGCTGCCCAGGTACGTCTGGCCAAGCTGGGATCTACATACAATACGGATATCATCCATGATGATCTGACAGGGTCGTACTTATCTATAGGGGTTCCGTTTTTTGACGATAACGGTAAGGTTCTTGGCGTTTTAGGGATAGATATTTCTACCAAGGAATTGGAGATTATCAGCAAACAGGTGATCCGGAACAATATGTTTATTTTTGGAATGGACATCTTATTTGCTTTCGTTTTGGTAGCCGTCGTCTTTTTCTTGAACAAATGGTACAAGGTTCGTCTCGACCGGGACTTGCAGGAATCGGAGAAGATGTACATATCCGAGCTGGGGAAGGTGGTAGACACGATCAAATCAAGCCGGCATGATTTGATGAACCATTTTCAGGTGCTAAATGGATTAATGGACATCGGAAAGTACGAACAAGCGCATATGTATTTGAAGCAGCTGACCGAGGAATCCAAAACGCTGCATTTATCCTTAAGCGTAAAAAATCCAATGCTGCTGGTGCTCTTCAAGAGTAAATGGGAGCTCGCGCATTCCAAAAATATTAGGATCAGCTACGATACGGATTTTCATGCGTTTGACCGGTTGGCATCGATGGATTTGGTTAAGCTTTTCTCGAATCTGCTCGATAACGCGATTGAGGCAGCAGAAACCTATGAGGGCGAGCATCCGCGCGACATTTATGTGAGCTGTAAAGCGCTGAAAGGCAGCTACCATTTTGTCGTTGAAAATCCGGCAGTCCTATCTGAACTCGAGCTTCGCAGGTTCCTTCAATCCGGCTTCACGACCAAGGACGATGGTCACGGGATACACGGGAACGGACTTTCGATCGTGAATAGAACCGTCGAGAAGTATAAGGGGAAAATGGATTACCTTTACGAGGATGGCAAGCTGCGAATGCAGATTGTGATCTGACTGCGGCTTTAGCATGATTGAAATTGCCGCTAAGGAAGGATAGTTTAACGATTAGTGGTATTTATATTAACTTTTTGAATATAAAGTTTAACCCAAAGGGGAATATACAAGGGACTTATACTTATTGCGAGACGAAAGGATTAAGGGGACGGTTGTTATCCGGAAGAAGAGGTACATTTTTATCGTTATCGCGCTGTTTCTGATTGTCACGAAGTCCTCGACGCCTAGCACAAAGGATTATCATGACTACCTAAGAAACGAACATGGCTTGTCGGATCAAATGATTTCGTCGGAGCATATCCGTCATATACCGATCTACATGACGGCGGAAACCTATATTGATGGCGATCAAAACAATAAAATACGTGTTCTGGGTATGTTTAATCATTTTTTTGTATTGGAAAATAAATTGAAACTGCCCGTGGAAGCAGATGCAGACGGACAATAGATGCGCAATAAAAGCCGGCCGCCAGCCGCATTTCGGCGTAACATTACAGCAAAGCTGCTTCAGCATACCTACAAAAAAGGCCCGGATCTGAATCCGGGCCTTTACGCATGTTAGCCTATGGCAGGCACATGCTCCTCAATATACGCGCGAACTTCTTCCGCGGTGCTTAGCTCGAGTACGGCCTGCGCGATCTGCTTCATATCTTGCTTAGATAGCTTGGCGAGCAGGGCACGCGCCGGAAGAACAGCGCTCGCGCTCATGCTGAATTCATCGAGACCTAGACCGAGCAGAATAGGCAGGGCATGCTTTTGTCCTGCCATTTCACCGCACATGCCTGCCCATTTGCCGTTGGCATGGGCAGCCGTTATTACGCGATCAATAAGCTGTAGGACAGCAGGGTGGAGCGGGTCATTCAAGTAACCGAGCTTCGGATTCATGCGGTCGGCTGCAAGCGTGTACTGCACTAAATCATTTGTTCCGATGCTGAAGAAATCAACTTCCCGCGCGAATTTATCGGCAAGCAGCGCGGCTGCCGGAATTTCAATCATAATGCCGGTTTCAATACCGGGATTATAAGCTATCCCAGCCGCGCTGAGCTCTTGCTTCGTTTCCCCGAGCAATGCCTTAGCTTGCCGCCATTCGCCGAGCGTTGCGATCATCGGGAACATGATTTTTAAATTGCCGAAGGCGCTGGCCCGCAGGATCGCCCGTAGCTGCGTCTTGAACATTTCCGGCCGGTCCAAGCAAATACGGATCGCGCGGAAGCCGAGGAAGGGATTGTCTTCCTTCGGGAGTTTAAGATAAGGAATCTCTTTATCCCCGCCGATATCTATCGTCCGGATGACGATGGGGGCATCGCTGCCGAATGCTTCGGCCGCTTTGCGGTAAGCCTCGAATTGTACATCCTCGGAAGGAAGCTGATCCGCATCCATATAAAGAAATTCGGTGCGAAATAATCCGATCCCCTCCGCTCCGGCAGAAGCTGCGAGCTCCGCATCCTTTACGAGTCCGATATTTGCAACCAGCTCGACTTGAACGCCGTCGCTGCTCATGGAGGGCTGATTCAAATAGCTTTGATGCTGTTTCTTTATTACAAGCTGATCCTGCTGTAATTGCAAATACCGTGCAACCGTCGCTTTATCCGGCTGGATATAAATTTTCCCATCCGTGCCGTCGATAATGACGGATTGACCGTTCTTCACGGTATTTTCCATTGCGCTGCCGATGCCGACGATCGCGGGAATGCCTATGGACCGGGCGATGATGGCGGAATGGGAGGTGCGTCCGCCGGCCTGCGTCGCAAAGCCAATCACCTTTGCCGGATCCAGCTGCGCGGTATCCGATGGCGTCAAGTCCTCTGCGAACAGGATGATTGGGCCTGAAGCATCGTTTAAATCCTCGTCTGCAATGCCCAACAGTTTATTTAGGACGCGCCGGCTCACATCGCGGATGTCGGCAGCGCGCTCCTTGAGATAAGGATCATCGAGTCCGCCGATCATCTCCGCGATTTCCTCTGATACGCTGTGGAAAGCGAACTCGATATTAATTATCTCTGTTCGAACGAGCTCTTTGGAACGATCGATGAGCTCCTCATCCTCCAGCAGCATAAGATGCGCTTCAAAAATCTCGGCCTCATGCTCTTTTTTTTGCTCCAGCAGCTGGGCATGAATCGCCTCAAGCTCGACGCGGGTTGCGGCTACCGCAGCTTCAAAGCGGGTGATTTCGGTATCCAGCTGATCGTTCTCAAGCGGCTTCTTCGAAATTTGAGCAGTCTTCGCTGCCAATACTTTTGCCACCCCGACCGCATAGCCGGGTGAAGCGGCAATTCCTTGAAGCAGCATCATTTATTGCCCCTTTTCCGTATGCTGTTCTACCGAAACAAGAATGGCGCCGATCGCTGCAACCACTTCTTCGGCCTGTTCGCCTTCAGCGTTAACGGTAATGCTGTCACCTTGCTTCGCTCCTGCTGAAATAACATGCACGAGGCTTTTGGCATTAAAGCTTTTGCCTTCTTTCTCCAGCGTAACGGTTCCGGGGAAAGCTTTCGCAGCTTCCACGATTTTTCGGGCAGGTCTTGCGTGTATGCCGAATGGATTTTGTATGACAAAGCTGTTTTGCATCGGATTTCCACTCCTATTTTCTGTATGTTTACAGTATTTTTTTGATTTCGTCTTTTAGCTGCTCGGATTGCGTTCCGAATATGACCTGTACGGCGCCTTTGCCCAGACGGATAATGCCTGCAGCACCCATACCCTTGAGTTTTGTGTCATTGACGATGGTTTCATCCTTGACGACTAAACGAAGACGTGTGATACATGCGTCCAAGCCTACAATATTCGATGAACCGCCGAGTGCCTGCAGGACGTTTTCTGCTTTACTGCCGGCTTTCGCATCCGATTTAACTGTGTCTTTGCTGTCATCCTCCGCAAGATCGTCCTCGCGTCCAGGCGTCTTGATGTTGAATTTCAAGATCATAAAGCGGAACAGGAAATAGTACACGACAGCAAACGCAAGCCCGACAGGCAGGATAAGCAGCGGATTCGTAGCGAGCTGATAGTTGACCGCGTAATCAATAAAGCCTGCAGAGAATCCAAAGCCGTGCTTAACGTCCAGCTGGTAAAGGATCAAGCCGGATAAGCCGGTTAACAATGCGTGTATGACAAACAAAAACGGAGCTGCAAACATAAAAGCAAATTCAAGCGGCTCGGTGATACCGGTTAGGAAGGAAGCGAATGCGGTCCCGATAAATATGGAGGCAACCATCTTTCGTTTTTCCTTGCGGGCCGTTTGGATAATCGCGAGCGCCCCGGCTGGCAGCGCAAACATCATAATCGGGAAAAATCCGGTCATGAACATGCCAGCCGTTTTGTCGCCGGCGAAGAAACGAGTCAAATCGCCATGGACGACCTTGCCCGCTGCATCTGTGTAATCGCCGATCTGGAACCACGCGATGGAATTGATCACATGATGCAGCCCGGTAGGGATTAGCAGCCGGTTCGCTGTAAGGAAAACGAAGGAGCCGATGCCGCCAAAGCCGACGACCCAGCGACCGAATGTATCCAATGCAGCCTGGACAGGTCCCCAAACTAGGCCAAGCAGGAGCGCGACAATTACCATAATCAGCGAGGTGATAATCGGCACGAAGCGTTTGCCGCTGAAGAAGCCCAGCCAATCCGGCAATTTAATGTTATGGAATCGTTTATATAAGTAAGCGGAAATAAGTCCCGCGATAATACCGCCGAGCACGCCCATGTTAAGAACGACATCCTTGCCGACAATGCCGGTAAAGACCAACGGAACTTTTAGCTGAACGGTAATAAGCACTTGGTATGCGATAACCGCAGCAAGCGCGGCGACCGCATCTCCTGCAAGGCCTATGGCTACGCCGACCGCAAAGATGAGCGGTAAATGATCGAAGATTGCGGAGCCCCCGGCGGCAAGAAACGGCGCGATGTATTGGTTAATGAATTCGCCTGCGCCGCCCATATGGAAATCCTTCACATAATCGATATTGCCAAAACGAAGCAGGATGGAAGCCGCGGGAAGCGCGGCAACCGGAAGCATTAATGCTTTTCCTATTTTTTGCAGGAAGGCCAGCATAATTAATCGTCCTCTTTTCTTATCAAAATGGGTTTAGCCGTTCATCTCCGCTTTAAGTATGATTTCATTTCCGGCTGTTACCTCTCCGCCGGCAACGATATGCTCAAGCAGCTTCACGTCATCCTCGTTTGCAACAACAATGGGCGTGATAGTCGGATAGCCGGCGGCAATGATTTTGGCGCTGTCGAACGTAATAAGTGTATCGCCTGCTTTAAAGCTGTCGCCAGAGCTGACATGGGGAATGAAGCCGTCACCGCTTAACGCCACCGTGTTAATGCCGATGTGAATAAGCAGCTGCAAACCCGATGCATGCTCTACGATAATGGCGTGGTTGGTATGAATGAGATGGGAAACGGTTCCGTCAAAGGGAGCAGCTACTTTGCCTTCGGTCGGTTCGATTGCGAGCCCGTCGCCCATATGCTTGCCGGCAAAAGCCTCGTCCGGCACAGCGCTTAAAGGAACAACGTTTCCTGAAAGCGGAGCGGTAATGTCGATCGTTTTTTGTTTTGATTTTCCGAAAAGTTTGGATAGCATCATGATGTCCTCCTATTGTTGGTCTGATTGTTTAATTAGCTGCCCCACGGGTATATTGTGAATGCCGGAGTAGACATGGAATGCGAGAAATCCGATTTCATCCTCCGGGATCTCCACTTGGAAATGGGCCTTGAGCCTTTCAGCCAATTGAGCGGCAATGCCATACTCCAAAGGAAAGTTTTTTTTCGTCTCTGCGAGAAAGGGATTTACAATATCCATGCCGTTACGGAGCCGGTAAACAGCAAACTGGATGTGGCTCGGCAAAGCAAAATAAAATTTCGGAGTGACTTCGGCGCCCGTTTTTTGCTTAATGTAATCGGCAATCCGTTCCGTCATTTCAATGATGGCAGGATCGATCTCTTCCAAATACGAATGGTATTGCTTCATCTGCCCGGTATCGTCTAACCGAAAACGTTTTTCGATACGGGTGTCCGTGCTTTCAATCGTTTGGCCAGCCTTAAGCGCGAACCCTAGTCCTTTGCCCAAAATGACGTATTCTCTCCCGGTTTGCGGCTCAACCGTCAATAAAACATTGTTGCCGATGGCGCGTTCTACCCGAAATGCGCGAGCCATGCTTGAAATCCCTCCTTTGACATTAAGATGCCCATTTGGCAAAAAAAAGAGCCAAGAAGAGACTGCCGTTCTAATGTAAAATTAGAAGGTAATCTTTTCTTGGCTCATGCCTCAAAAAAATGAGTTACACGCCAATATTATATGATTGATCGTTGGCATCATTTAAATGATTTATTAAATCACCCCAATGAATATTAACATCATATAAATTTAAAGCGCTTTCGTCAAGAGGATATTCGCTTGAAAAATTACACACAACGTATTTTAATATCCGTCGGTTGAATGGCCGAGCTCGCTGGCAATCTCCATGCCTTCATTAGCCGGATTCGTACCTACGTGGTCCGGATCCTTCATTCGTTGATCGGCTTGGGCCAAGCCATCCGCTACCCTTTTGCCATATTCGCTGTCTGCTTCCGCAAAATGCCGAATCATTTGCTCGCGAATGACGCTGCTGCAGGTACTAAGCGCCCCGACTAAATTTTCGATGAGCTCGTCGCGCTCCCATTGCTCGAATTTCCGGTAGGTTTCGCCGGCTTGTTTAAAGTCATTTTTACGGTCAATCGGCTCCTTAACCAACTTGGCATTATAAGACGGCTCATGCGGCTCGCCCGAACGCTCGGCTTCCTTTAATCCGCCCATCGTGGAAGGCTCGTAATTGATATGCGGATTTTGTCCGGGTGCAATATCGATATAGAAAGCCATTTGGCCGTCGCGCTGATTGGTGGCAACTCTCTTTTTTGGCGCATTGATCGGCAATTGAAGATAATTCGTACCCACGCGGTGACGCTGCGTATCGGAGTACGAGAAGGTGCGGCCTTGCAGCATCTTATCGTCGGAGAAATCAAGCCCATCAACTAATACCCCGGTGCCAAACGCGGCCTGCTCCACCTCGGCGAAGTAGTTTTCCGGGTTTTTATTCAAAATCATTTTGCCCACAGGCAGCATCGGGAACAGCTCCGGATCCCACAGCTTGGTATCATCCAGCGGGTCGAAATCGAGCTCGTCATGCCGGTCATCGCTCATCCACTGCACCTGAAGCTCCCAAGCCGGATAATCTCCGCGTTCGATTGCCTCGTACAAATCCTGCGTGGCATGGTTGAAGTTTTTTCCTTGGATCTGCTCCGCTTCTTGCTGCTTCAGGTTTTTTATGCCCTGCAGCGGCTCCCAATGGTATTTGACGAGTATTCCTTTGCCTTCGGAATTAACCCATTTATAGGTATTGACACCGGAGCCCTGCATCTGCCTGTAATTTGCGGGAATTCCCCAGGGCGAGAACAGGAACGTAATCATATGGGTAGCCTCCGGCGATTGGGAGACAAAATCAAAGAAGCGCTCCATGCTCTGTACATTCGTAACCGGATCAGGTTTGAACGCATGCACCATATCAGGGAATTTCATCGCATCGCGGATGAAAAAGATTTTTAAATTATTGCCTACCAAATCCCAATTGCCGTCCTCGGTGTAAAATTTAGTGGCAAAGCCGCGCGGATCGCGCAGCGTCTCCGGAGAATGGCCGCCGTGGATAACGCTGGAGAAGCGAACGAATACGGGTGTGCGTTTACCGGGCTCCTGAAAGAGCTTGGCTCTGGTATACTTCGCAACCGGCTCATCACCCAGCTTGCCGTAGGCTTCGAAGTAGCCGTGGGCGCCTGCCCCGCGGCCGTGAACAACGCGCTCAGGGACCCGTTCACGGTCAAAATGCGAGATTTTCTCGATAAAATGATAATTCTCCAGCGTCGAAGGTCCGCGGTTGCCGATTGTCCGGATGTTCTGATTGTCCGAGATGGGATGTCCTTGCCGGTCCGTGAGTGTCTGATTATCCGTTTCATGAGATGACATGCTGCAGAAGCCTCCAAATTTTATGTAATTTTTTATTTCCAGCGCGTAGTTTGCCTCGGTTTGCTTATTAGTATTCCTATAATAGATATAGTAATGAATTGCTAGTTTTGATCAATAATCCATAGAATTATGGTATAATCGAACCATATTTGTGCAATAAATCGCATATCTATTTACAAATAGTATCGTTTTTAATTAATCGTTCAGGAGGATAAGATGTTAAAATTTAGTCTTTTCGTATTTTTGTTTTGGTTGATCGGCAATCCGTTTGTCGCCATTCTTGTAATGCTTATCCTGCTGTATTTACTGGACCGTCGTTTTGTAGGGTTGACGCCGAGTGTCTTTAAACCCCTTAAAAGAATGTCGAGAATTAAAAAACTGAGACAGCAAATAAATCTTTCGCCGAACGATGTATCGTCCAAGCATGAACTGGCGCGTTTGTTAATCGAGCGCAAAAAATATAGCGAAGCCCTTCACTGGCTTGTGCCTTTGCAGCCTGTGCTTGAGGATTCGGCGGAGTATTGGGACGACTTGGGTATCTGCTATTTGAACGGCGGAGACGAGGAAAAGGGCGTGGCATGCACGCTGCGCGCATTAGAGCTGAATCCCCGCGTGAAATACGGAGCGCCTTATTTGCGCCTTGCGGCGCATTTCGCAAATGGCCGTACAGACCAAGCGCTCGCGTATCTGCAAGCCTTCCAAGAAATTAACTCATCCTCCTGCGAAGCTTATGACCAACAAGCCTCTATTTATAAGCAGCTGGGCAATGCGCAAGAAGCGCGTCGCTCAACGGAAGAAGGACTTCGTATTTACAGTATGCTTCCGCGGTATAAGAAACGCCAAGAGCGTAAATGGGCCGTAAGGTTATTGTTTAAGAAGCTGCTCAAATAGTCGGGTTTGCAATCATTTGTTAGTGTTTTCTGTATTGTCGTTTAGGGTCGGATGTTACATAATGAAAGCTATAATAGACAGAAGGGCAAGATGCATGAGATGCAACGCAACATTTGGCTGGCGGCCATTGGTATTATCGTCGTTTTGGTTTTATTGAATAATACGGCTTATTATTTCCTCACGAAAAAAACACTGGAGGATTCCTTTGATGAAGAGCTTCTAAATGCCGCAAACCGGCTGCAGATTTCATTGGAGCAATCCCGCGTAGGATCCGAGCAGTTCCAAAATCAAATCGGACGGGAGCTGCGAGCCGCCTCTATTGCCATTCAATATGCATTAGATCCCGACGTCGAGAAGGTAACGTCAGAGCAATTAATAGAGCTGCGGGATAAGCTCGGACTCAGCCATATTACCCTGCTCAAGAAACTTCCCGATGACATCGTATTGTACAAATCATCCAATCCGAGTCAGGTTAACAAGAGCACGAAAACCTGGAAGCCTTGGTACGAGGTGTTCAACCAGTTGTTTGACAATAAAAACGCTTCGGTGGATTGGCTTGGCCAATCGCTGCCTAACTTCTGGAGCGGGCCGTTCGAGGTATCCTCCACGAATGTGGATCAAATTAACAAATGGGGCTATTACTACGACGGCGCGACAAATTATATGATCGATCCCTACGTGAATTACGAGCGCCAGGAACAATATGAGATTGCGACGGGCGTTCACCGCATGATCGAAAATTCAGTGCAAACCAGCGATTCTCTTAAAGAAATTGCCTTCATTAACCCGGAGACGTTCCCGGACGGGAAAGAGACGATAAACCCGGAGGGTAATGTTCAAGGACATAAAGTGCAAGAGCCTATCTTCTACGGCTCCTATACGATCAAGTCGGCTAAGGATACGGAGCTGGTGCGCGAAGCTTATTTTTCGAAGAAAACTGTCACGCACCGCGAAAATATTAACGGCCAAGAAATTTACAAAATGTATATCCCGACCTTCGTCAATGAAAATGGCATTAATATCACGGACCGTGACGGCCAGCCGATGAACAGCTATGTGCTGATGCTGACCTCCGACTACCATGTGATTCAAGAAAAGCTGGATTCGCAGTTTTTGAATTTAGGAATTATTATTATTATCGTCACGGGATTCAGCTTGCTAATTGCGGTCGTCGCCATGCGCTACTACAGACAGTCGCGCGACAAGTTCGTACGCGTAACGCAAGAAACCTACGTAGACGAAATCAATCAAATGTTCCAGTCGATCCGGGCGCAAAGGCATGACTTCTTGAACCATGTGCAGACCATTCATTCCTTGGCGGAGCTGAACAAATCGCAGGAGCTCGTAGCCTATACGAAGGAATTGACCGGCGATATCCGTTTGATGAACGATATTATCAATATCGGCAATCCGGCAATCGCCGCATTGGTACGCTCGAAGATCTCGCAGGCCGAAATCCACAAGATTCAATTCAGCTGTTCCTTTACCGGATTGAACATGCAGGAGATGGGCATCCGGACGCTCGACGTCAATCGTATGCTCGGAAATTTAATCGACAATGCTTTTGATGAGGTTATGAAGTATGCGGAGGATCGTCGTCATGTGACGTTAGTGGGCAAGCAGACAAGCGATTCTTTGGAATTCACAGTGACGAACACTTGCGAAAACGCGGCTGAGGCCGTAGCGATGCCGATATTCGAGGCGGGCTACTCCACCAAGCAGCAGGATCATCAAGGGTTAGGGCTTTCGATCGTGAAATCGATTGCCAAACAGTACAAAGGCGATGTCTATGTCACGGCGGAGCCTGCTGGTAAATTAACCTTTATCGTTAAAATGCCATTATAAAAGCTTTTATGCCTTACCGGATGAAGTCTTTCATTCGGTAAGGCTTTTTTATTGCGCGCCTTATTCATCCATTCAAAGGATATTGAGCTTTTGCCTCCAAATGATGGCACCAGCCGTATCCGCTTGGTATAATAGTAAGAATGCAACTGAACGGAAAGGAAGCGGGTGAATGTCTGTAATGCACCTCAATGAAAAGCTGCACGCGCTGATTGAACAACAGCTTAACGTCCATGTCGAGACGACGATCACGAAACGGGGCTGGCAATACTATATGGAAGGCAAAGTAAACAGCGCCAACGAAGGCAGCCAGGATCATCTTTATGGCGTTGTGCAGGGATCGGATCTGTACGCCGTTATCCTTGATGCAGGTAATTTGCGGTACAGCTCATGTACCTGTCCCTATACAGGATTTTGCAAGCATATGGCGGCGGTTTATTTTCAATATTGCAGCCAGCAGGAAGGGGGGCATACCCTTGCGGAACGTTCTTATTTTCGCCTGCTGGGACTTTCGTCCGCGAGTGCGCTGCTTAAGAATAAGCCGGCTGAGACGGAAATGCCCCAAGCAGCCGAAGTACCGTCTCCACCCCGCGATCCGGGCGAATTGGCATCTGCGCCAGAGTGGCTGGATTGGATGGAAGCGACGCACGGCGAGGTTTGGCGGAAATGCAGGCATTCACTCCACGCGCTCCAACCCTTGTTATCCTCGTTGAAGGGATTATCCAAGGATTGGGAGAAGCCGATGCAGCGTTTGCATTGGTCTACGGCCATTATCTTTGTTCTTGAGCAAGCCGAACGGGCGATCAATACGGTTGATTCGTTCAGCCGCTATTATCACGAAATGTCGTTTCTCCGAATGGCTGAGCCATGGGTTGAGCATTTATATACACTCGTTTCCGAACTTGCTCCTGCTGCGATGGAGCCAAAGGAAGAAGCTTGGGCAGACGCTTTAATAACACGTGTAAAGCAATGGGCCTCCGGCACCGAGCGTCAGCTCTTTGATTGGGAATACATGTACTTGGCTTTTTGCGAGAAGCTTGCTGAAAACCGGGGTTGGTTTGAAGGGGAGCTTGCTGCAATGGTCCGGCAGGCGAATACCGAGGAACCGGAAAGCGTCAACCTGGCTTTTTTGCACACTGCAATCGGCATTATGTACTTTTTGGATCAGCAGGATAAGCAGGCTATCGAGCATTTTTCCATGGCGACCTTTGAGCGCGCGCAAAAGGTGATGTATCCTTGCGCGGCACAGCGAATGGAAGAAGGGAAATGGGAGCTTGTCGAGCAGTGGATGAGCTTTTTGTTTGAGCGGGTGAATAAAGTAAAGAACGGCCGATCGGTCGGACCTTTCGTGACGTTATGCCGCAGAGCGGATCTCGATCGCCCTGAAATACCGACATGGACGGATTACATGACGCAATTGCTGCCCCATTCCTATTCAGAATTATCAGATCATTGGCTCGATCAGAAGCGTTACGATGAATGGGCAGATTTGCAAATGCTTGTAGGCGCGCGTCCAGAAGATGTCGGCGCCCATGCGCTGCGCGAAATTGCAAAGCTTGCTCCGCGTGCTTTAATGCCGATGTACCATCAGTCGGTCGAAGCGTCGATTCAGACCCGTAACCGCCAAGGTTACCGCGTGGCAGTCAAGCAGCTGAAGAAGCTGGAGAGATTATATAAAGCAGATAAGGATCCGGGCAGATGGGATCAATATATAGACGCACTCGTGCGTAAACATCAGCGTCTTAGAGCATTTCAGGAAGAGCTGTGGAAAGGGAAAATCGTGACATGAGAACATACATTGGCGCGCGCAAGTTGATGATAGACGGGTTTTGGAACGAAGACGAAAGCGGAACCTCTGTTTTATTAAGCGCCGTTGATCGGAAGGATGCGGCGGAGGGAAAGCTGCGCCCTTTATTGTTTGCTTGGCACAAAGCATCCTGGTACGGGGCGGATGTCGAGGAAATCAGCGTTGGCGAACGAAAGCTGCTGAAGATCCCGCCGCTTCTCGCCATCGATTATTTATCCTCGCCGCAGCCCGTGCGTTTGCTGCAAGTAGACTGGACGGATCGGGTTTCTGTCATCATGCAGATGGCTGAGCAAGTCAGAACGGCGCTTCTTAAGAGCTGGTTTGAGCCTGATTGGGATCGCTGGAGCGACGACCAGCGCAGCTGGCGCATGGCAATCCCTGAGCAGGAGCTGGATTATAGACTGCAATGGGAGAGAAACGTTGCCGCAGCGCATCGAAATGGCGATAAGGGCATCGAATATTGGATTAGCGGTGCCGTTGAACAAATGATCATCGAGAACGAACAGGCTGCGGGGGCATGGAGAGCTATTGGTACGGCCTCCGGCGAGGCTGTGCTGAGAAGAAAGTCGGCCGATGAGGAAGACTGGTTCATTGCCATTGGGCTTCGTAAGGATTTGCTTCCGTTCCGTATCGCGCTTCAGCTGGTTGAGCCTGTAGAGTCATCCGTTTGGCGTCTGCGGCCCGCGCTGCAGGACCGCGACGGAGGCCCGTGGCTCCCGATCCGTCCTGCCATCCGGGAGGATGGCTGGGAATCAGACTCCGAAGATGAACGGGCGATTCCGGAGGAGTGGCTGCCGCTGCTTAGCGGTAAGCTTGCAAAGGAACAGCTGAAATGGACAACGGCCTTACCGGAGCTAAAGGATCCTTCGGATGAAAGCAAGCTGCGCGATAAGTTGTCCGACAACGAAGCCTGGAGCTTTTTGGAGCATGCCAGCGTTAAGCTGTTGGAGGCTGGATGTCCGGTGCTGCTCCCTAGCTGGTGGGAGACGGTTCGTACGCGCAAGCTCCGTTTGAAAGCGAAAATGAAATCGTCGGTAGGCTCGGCGGCGCAGCCGATGTTCGGACTGGACCAAATCGTTCAATTCGATTGGAAACTTGCTCTTGGCGATGTTAATTTATCGGAGGCCGAATTTCTTCATCTTGCCGAGCAGAACCGCCGTCTCTTCCATATTGGCGGCGAATGGGTTCATTTGGACCCGCAGGATGTCACGCAAATCAAACAATGGCTGAAACGGATGGGCAAACGCAAAGGACTTTCCTTCCGGGACGTGCTGGAGATGCATTTAAGAGGAGGCATTCCGCTGGATGACAGCGGCGAGCTGGACTCGGAACTGGAAGCAGAGGTCGAGCTGAACGAGCATTTAACGTCATGGCTCACGCAGCTTCAGCAAATCTCGCAAATTCCGCCTGCCGAAATTCCGCCTTCGTTTCTGGGCGAGCTCCGCCCATATCAGCATGAAGGCGTATCATGGCTTTTGTTTCTGAGAAAATTCGGGCTTGGCGGCGTGCTCGCCGACGATATGGGACTAGGCAAAACCATTCAATTTATGGCTTACCTTGCCTATATCAAGGAATATAAGCAGCAGAAAAACGGCCCTTCGCTGCTGATTTGCCCCACCTCCGTAATCGGGAACTGGGAGAAAGAGCTTGAACGGTTTGCCCCGTCCTTGCGCGTGATGCTGCATTACGGGAACAAGCGGGACAAAGGAGAGTCATTCCGTGATTCGGTGGCGGACTCGGATTTGGTGATAACGTCTTATTCGCTCGCCCAGCTGGACGAGGAGGATTTATGCTTGGTCGATTGGGATGCGCTATGCCTTGACGAAGCGCAAAACATCAAGAATGTCTATACGAAGCAATCGACGGCCATAAGGCGCCTGCCCGCAGAGCATCGCATTGCGCTGACGGGAACGCCGATGGAGAATAGGCTGACGGAGCTGTGGTCGATCTATGATTTTATAAATCCAGGGTACTTAGGCAATATTAGCGATTTCCGGAAGGAAGTCGTTGCGCCGATCGAGAAAACCCGCGACGAGAAAATGATCGCGGGCCTGCAGCGCTGGGTGAAGCCGTTTATGCTGCGCAGAATCAAGAAGGATCCTTCGATCCAGCTCTCGCTGCCGGATAAGAATGAGACAAAAACCTATATGACCTTGACCGCGGAGCAGGGCGCGATGTATGAGAATTTTGTAGCCGACCTTCTGGAAAATCTCGATAAGCTGGGACCGATGCAGCGAAGAGGACTTATTCTTGCCGCGTTAACGAAGCTAAAGCAGCTATGCGACCATCCGTCTTTGCTCGGCAATGAGGATAAAACGGCTTTATGGGAAATCGAACGGTCAAACAAAGTAGCCCGGCTGCTGGAAATGTGCGAGGAAATCGCCGCGGAAGGCGAACGCTGCCTCATCTTTACGCAGTATATCGACATGGGGCATCAGCTTAAGCAATTGCTTGAGGAAAAGCTTGGTTTGCCTGTCCCTTATTTGCATGGAGGCGTTCCGAAGGCGAAGCGGGATCAAATGATCGAACAGTTCCAGAATGCCGAGGAGCCGTGCTGCGCGTTCGTGCTTTCGCTTAAGGCGGGCGGAACCGGGCTTAACCTGACGGCAGCGAACCATGTGTTTCATTTCGACCGTTGGTGGAACCCCGCCGTGGAAAACCAAGCGACCGACCGGGCGTTCCGAATCGGGCAGACGAAGCAGGTTCAGGTGCATAAGTTTATCACGCTCGGCACGCTTGAGGAGAAGATCGACGAGATGATCGAACGGAAACAATCGCTGAATGATCAAGTAGTCGGCCAGTCGGAGCAATGGATTACCGAAATGTCTACCGATGATCTTAGAGAGCTTTTTGCACTGCGAAAAGGCTGGTTAAAGGGATGAGGGATATAAATGTCAGATGGCAGCCTGCGGGCGAAGCAGGAAAAATTACAGCTTGAAAGCAAAAAAATGATTCATGCAGAGCTAGCTGTACATTCAGAAGAGGGAAGTCTCGGTGAAAACCGCAAGAAAGAGGGAGCTAACCCGGAGTGGCAGCGGTTTTATGAGGTTATCAAGGAAATAACGCAGGATATGCGTTACTAATACGAGATGTAAATAAACATAGCCTGTCGGGGATTATAACCCTGGCGGGCTATAAAATTTTATCCCTCTTTTCAAAAATAAGCGAATTGTATCCCTAACTCATCGTTTTTTGGACCTCCTTACATAGCAAAGGACCCGACTATAATAAAGGTGCGAGGCAAACAAGCAACACCATAAACGAGGAGGTCTTCCCAATGAAAAAGAGAGCTACACTTCTTGCCACCCTGTTAGTATCGATCATGCTGGTCGTATCTGCATGCGGCTCTAACGGCAACGCGGAGACGAACAAAAACGCTGGCACGAACAACAGCACCAATACTCCCGCCGAAGCAACGGAACCGCCTGCAGAAGCTAAGGATGTAACCTTGTCGCTCCGCCATACCCAAATTAAAGAAACGAGCAAAACCCGGTTGAAAATTCTAGAAGATGTCGTTGCAAAAACACAAGAAGAAAACAAAGGCTTAACCTTCAAGCTTGAAGGCATCGACGAGATCGTTAACCGCGACCAGAAGCTGAAGGCTGAAATGGCTGCCGGCAATCCTCCCGATATTTTTGAAGTATTCGGCGGCGCGGATCTCAATCTTTACGTCAAAGCAAACCGCATGCTGGACTTGACTCCAATCATCGAAGAACTTGGCATTAAAGACAAGTTCGCCAGCTTGGATGAGTTCACGATCGACGGCAAAGTATACGGCCTTCCTTTCGGCGGCTATAGCGAAGCGATTTTCTACAACAAGAAAATCTTCTCCGAGCTGGGCTTGGAAATTCCTACGACATGGGCGCAGCTGCTTGAAGTCTCCGAAAAAATTAAAGCGGCGGGCTACACGCCGTTCGGTTTGGCAGCCAAAGACGGCTGGGTTAACGGCATGTTGTGGAATACGGTGATGGAACGCAACGTAGGGATCGATGCCTTCAGCAAAGTCGTATCCGGCGAAGCGAAATGGACGGACGAAAACTTCGTAAAAGGTTTTGCTTCCTATGCTGAGCTTGTGAACAATGATTATTTTACAAAAGGCGCACTAGGCCTTGCTTATGCCGACCAAGGCGCACAATTGCTCTCGGGTAAAGCGGCAATGGTATTTACCGGAACCTGGGATGCCAACCGCTTCTCCGGCGACGAAGCAGGCGAACTGAAAGGCCAAATCGGTTACTTCGCATTCCCGTCCATCGACGGCGGGGCAGGCGACCAAACTTCAATCAATGCTTCGTACTCGAACGGCTTTGGTTTCTCTGCAAACCTGAATGAAGACCAAGTAGCGGCAGCCAAGAAATTTATCGCTAATTTCTACACGGAAGAAGTTCAAAAACGTACGTTGGTTGAAGACAAATTGCTGCCTTCCATGAAGCTTAGCGACCTATCCGGCGTTGATCCGCTCACGACTGAAATTTTGACGGTCATGGCGAATGCGTCATCCTCTTGGAAAGCATACGACGCCATCGTTCAACCGGCAGTTGGCGCGGATGTAAACGTTGGTATCCAAGAGCTTATCGGTAAAGTAAGCACACCGGAAAAAGTAGCGGAAAAAATTCAAGCGTCGCAAGACAAAGCTAACGCGGCTAAGTAATCGCGAGACATGACAATCGATCCTGATGGGCGAGAGGGTGTTCTTCCTTCCAGGAGGACACCCTCTTCTTATGCCGGGATAAAAGGAGGACATTATGAACAGAGCTCTCAAAAATCCGATTACTTACGTGGCGTTCATTATTCCGACGCTTGCTTTATACGCTTTATTTTTCGTATACCCGGTCATCGTTTCCTTTTTTTACGGCTTCTTTCGTTGGGACGGCATTACCGAGAAGGTATTTATCGGTTTCGATAACTTTACGAGACTTTGGCAGGATGAGGTTTTTCGAAAAGCACTCATGAACAATTTTTACTTTATGGCGTTTTCCTTAATCGTGAACATACCGCTCGTCTTCTTGATTTCGATTATCATCAGCAAAGTAAGACGGATGCGTGACTTTTACAAATCGGCCGTATTCGTGCCGGTTGTTATATCGACAGCGACGGTAGCGATTTTGTTCGGGGTGCTGTACAACTATGACTCGGGCATGATCAACCAGTTTATCCGCCTCGTTGCGCCGGAGGACTGGGCGCGCGAATGGTTGTCCGATCCAAAGCTGGCCATGCTGTCGATTCTGATAGCAAACGCCTGGCAAAATATCGGCTTCTTCATTGTCCTATGTTTGGCAGCGATACTAAACATTCCGAAAGAGATTGTCGAAGCCTCCAAGCTGGACGGCGTAAACGGCTGGCAGGAAACATGGTCCATTACGCTGCCGCTCGTTAGGCCGATCCTGTTCGTCATGCTGCTTCTCACGGTTTCGGGAACGATGAAGGTGCTTGATATCGTGCAAATTATGACCAACGGCGGTCCGTTTCAATCCACGGAGGTTATGTCGACCTATATGCTTAAGGTAGGCTTCCGCTCGCTGGAGCTTGGTTACGGCAGCGCGATCGGAGTCGCGATGTTCATTATTATTTTAGTGCTAACCGGTATTTTGCAACGCATCACGAAAAGCGAAGAGGTGCAGTACTGATGGAACGTGCCCGTAATTCCCAATGGTGGATGCATACTTTTTTATTTGGTTATGTCATCGTATTGCTTTTCCCGCTGCTGTGGCTGTTCATGTCCTCCTTTAAAACGAACCGTGAAATTACGGTCAATACTTGGGCGCTGCCGAAAAGCTTCAATTTCGATAACTATGCTGCCGCATGGCAAACGGCGAATATTGGAAAGTACGCATGGAATAGTACGTTTGTTACGGTTATTGCGTGTGTTCTGACGCTGCTTTTCGCAGCCATGACCTCGTTCGCAATCGCGCGTATGAAATACAAGAAAACGAATAAAGCGATCTATCAATTTATTCTACTCGGATTAATCGTTCCGCCGGGCGCTTTATTTATTCCGTTGTATCGGCTAGTGCAGGGTATTAAAGTATTCGGACATCCGTTGTACGATACGCACTGGTCCTTAATTTTGGTATACTGCACATATGCGCTGCCTATAACCGTTTTCATTATTTATGCCTTTATGCTCTCGATACCGAATGAGCTGGAGGAGGCAGGAATTGTAGATGGACTGGGCGCCACGGGACTTTTCTTCAAGGTCATTATTCCGATTTCTTTGCCGGCGCTTGTTACCGTGTTTATTTTGAATTTCATTTCCAATTGGAACGAATATATTTTATCCCAGCTATTTATCACGTCTGAATCTCTCAAAACGCTGCCTACGGGGATGGCGACCTTTAATGACGGCTACCGCACGAACTTTGCTTCGCTTTCGGCAGCTGTCATCATAAGCATTATTCCGGTTCTTGCCGTGTATGTATTTTTGCAGCGCCAAATCATTGAAGGCATGACGGCTGGAAGCGTGAAAGGGTAAAAAGAAGAAGGAGCCTGCTGGATGAACCTGAGACCGAAATTGATGCTTGCTTTTATATTCCTGATCGTCATTCCGATGATTGGCCTCGGCATGTTCTCTTTCCTTCATTCAGAGACGCTGCTCGAGAAAAAATATAGCGAGCAAACGGAAATTTCCCTCAGGGCGGTAGGCGGGAATATCCGGTATTTCTTCCGAGAGCTAGATCAGCTCTCCGACGGCAACCTGACGAGCTCAGAGGTCCAGGATACGCTTAAATACAGCACGTATACGTCAAACGATGCCAGTACGATGATCGCGATCAACCAAGCTGAAAAAGAAATGAAGCGGATATTGTTCCAGCATCCCGCCGTTAGCTTCGTTGTGCTGTACGCGAAGGACGGCACCATGTTCCGCTCGTACCGGAACGATCCGACGACGTTCAAGCCGATTTCATTCGATATGCTGAAGGCGCATTCCACTTATAAGGAAGTGCAAAAGCTTGGAGGCCGGCCGCTTTGGATCGGTCCGTACGAGCAGCGGGAGCTTACGGGCGTTGAGCCGCCGCTGTTCACGCAAATGCGCGTGGTTAAGGATATCGAGACGTTCAATGATCTTGGCGTTATGATAACGCAGTACAAAACCGAAGAGATTTCTGACATGCTAAAGGCTTTCCAAAACCCGAAGGCGGATGCGGCGGAAACCAGATATCTGATCGTGAATAAAACGGGTCTCATCATGCTGGACAGCAAAAGCGAGTTTGACGGCCGGAACATTAATGAACAGACGGATTCGCTGCCGCAGCAAACGAATAATTATAACAGCTCTAGAGTGAAGTTTGAGGGGGTAGACAGCTTAGTCTCCTCCTATCAATTGGACCGTAATGAATGGATTCTCGTATCGGTAAAGCCATGGAATTCATTAACGAATGAAAATGTAAGGTTTGTGCAGTGGATCGGCATGATTACGGTGCTTGGCTTGCTGTCAGCGGTGCTGTTTAACGTCTTTTTTGTCAATCGCGTGGCCAAATCGATCATTAAGGTTGTTCGCAAAATGAGATTGGTCGAGCAGGGGCTGCTTGATATTCGCGTAACGGCCCATGGCAAGGATGAAACGGTATTGCTTGCCAACAGCTTCAATAGCATGGTTGAGAGAATCGGCAGCCTCCTTAGCGAGGTGAGAAGAGAGCAGGCCCGCAAGCAGCATGCGGAAATGATGCTGATGCAGGCTCAAATCAAGCCTCATTTTTTATTTAATACGCTGGAGTCGATTAATGCGCTTGCCGCGCAAAACGAAGGCGCAAAGATCATGCTTATGGTTCGCAGATTGAGCAATCTGCTCCGCACAAGCATGCACCATACCGAAGAAATAAGAATAAATCAAGAAATTGAACATGTGCGAAGCTATTTGGAAATTCAAAAATATCGTTTTGAGGAGCTATTTTCATATGAGCTGAATGTTCCCGCCGAGGCGTTGGATTATACGATATTGAAGCTTACGCTTCAGCCTCTCGTCGAAAACAGCATTCAGCACGGCTTTGACGGCTATGAAGACGGACAAGGGAAGATCGAAATAGATGTCATAACGGAACCTTATCAAATCGTTATTATGGTTCGTGATAACGGACTGGGCATGAGCGCGAATGTGCTGCATCAGCTGGCTGCGGGCTCTGATACATCCGGCAAGCTGTCAAATGCTGCGGAGATTGGGGAAAGAAGAGGGCTCGGACTGCGAAATGTTGCAGATCGCCTGCGTATACATTACGGTCCGGCTTTTGGTTTATGGATTTGCAGCCAAGAGGGCAGCGGTACCGTTATTCGTTGTGTAATTCCGAAGAGCAGAGGTGATCAGCCATGACGGGTAAAGTGCTCTTAGTTGACGATGAGGCACATATAACGAGAAATTTAGAAAAGGTTATTCCCTGGGAAATGCTGGGGCTAACCGTCGGCGGCACGGCCAAAAACGGGGTGGAAGCGCTGGAGCTTATGGAGCAGCAGGCCTTTGATTTATTGCTATGCGATATTCGAATGCCGGTGATGGACGGCTTGGAGCTGGTGCGTCATATCCGTGATAAAGCAATGCCTTGCGATATCATTATGCTGTCAGGCTATCAGGATTTTGCCTATACGCGAACGGCTATTCAATTCGGGGTCAATGATTATATTCTGAAGCCGATTCCGTACGATGAATTGACCGGGGTCATCGCGAGGGTCATGTCCAGTCAGCGGAGCAAGCAGAAGCAGCTGCAGGAAGAGAAGCAGAAGCTGGGCCGCATGATCGATTTGGCAAGCGAGAAAATTTTATATGACATTATTATGGACTATACCGACGTTACGGCAGACCACTTCCTGCTGACCGGAGACGAACAGCAGCTGAAGCAGCAGCAGTTCGTCTTAATCGTGCTTGATCTCGATGTAAGCTCCGAGAAAACGAAGGACTGGCGGGACTGGTCCGATAAAGAACGGAAGCTGTGGAATTTTGCCGTCTGCAATGTGCTGAGAGAGAGGCTGCAGCAAAATGGGCTGCATCACGCGGTCATTCAGATCCGTGACGGTGAATGGTGCGTGCTGATCGAAATGGAAAAAACGGCAGCCTATGATTTAGCCAAGATTAAAGAATGGGCAGAGATGCTGCTGGCGGCGATTAAGAGCCATGTTAAGCTGTCTTTGTTTGCAGGGATATATAGGGAGTTTGCTGCGGTTGCTGAATTGTCCCAGGCTTATAAGCTTGTCCAGCAGGGCATGCAGCTGACGCCGGTTCATGACCTTATCGCGGTATATCCGTCGGAACAGCAAAAATCATCGCAAGCGGATCAGGCTTTTTGGGATACCGCCGAGAAAATGATCGGCGCGGTGAAGCGCGGCGACTCGATCGGCGTAGATAACGAGCTTCAAAGGATAACGCTGCTTTTGCAGCGCATGAATGAGCCTTCGTTAAACCGCGTCAAGCCGCTGCTGCATTTCTTTGTGCTGCATCTGATGCGGGAAATGAAGGAGATGGGCGTTTTCTCGCGCGAACAGGAGGATATGCTGTGGCGCCGATTGGATCGCCGCTTCGGCATTAAGGACTTGTTATCGGTCATTCGCCAGGTTACGAATGCGGTATCGGAGAAATCGATGGACAAGAAAAAACAATCGGAGCGCTCGATGACGGAGGCGAAGGCCTTTCTCGACCGAAATCTGTATAGAGATCTTAGCGTGGAGGACACGGCTACCCATGTGGGTTTGAGCACCTCTTACTTTAGTCTTTTGTTTAAACAAACGTTTGGCGAAACGTTTATTGAATATGTAACGCGGCAGCGGATGGAACGCGCGAAGGCAATGCTTGCGAAGACGGCCAAGAGTGTGGCTCAAATCGCCAAGGAAGTCGGTTATGCGGAGCGGCGGTATTTTACAAAGGTATTCATGAAATATACCGGCGAGAATCCGACCGACTACCGGAGCGGGCACCAAGAAGGCTCGCAAGCCGCCGAGGATTTGAATGAGCCGATGCAATTAGGAAGGGATGGGGAAGGCATTGACAAGTGAGCGTGAATGGCAAAGCTGGAGCTTGAAGAAAAAAATCGGGCAATTATTCGTATTTGGATTCCATGGCTATGAGCCGACTGAGCAAATCAAGCAGCTTATTGCAGCAAACGGCATTGGCGGAACGATCTATTTCTCGCGCAATGTGAAAAATGCAAAGCAGGTGCATGAGCTGAGCGGAGAACTTCAAAGCCTCGCAAAGCAAGCAGGCAGTCCGCCTTTATTCGTTGCCATTGACCAAGAAGGCGGCATGGTCGCGAGACTGGTCGACGGCGTAACGCTTATGCCCGGCAATATGGCGCTCGGAGCGGCTGGTGTTGCGGAGGGAACTCGCGAAACGGCGCGTATTTGCGGTGAAGAGCTTCGGAAATTAGGCATAACGATGAACTATGCGCCTTGTATCGACGTGAATAACAATCCGGACAATCCGGTTATTAATGTCCGCTCCTATAGCGACCGTTCGGATGTGGTTGCAGAGCTTGGCGCAGCCGCCGTTGTGGGTTATCAGTCTGCCGGGATAGCGGCGACCGTCAAACATTTTCCGGGACATGGCGATACGGCGGTCGATTCCCACCATGCATTACCGGTCCTGCTTCACGGCCGGGAGCGCCTGGAGGCAATTGAGCTGAGGCCGTTCCGGGCGGCCATAGAAGCAGGCACGGATTGTATCATGACCGCGCATGTTTGCTTGCCGGCACTTGATCCTTCCGGCGTGCCTTCTACCTTATCGGAGAAAGTCATAATCGGCTTGCTGCGCAAGGAGCTGGGTTATGACGGGGTTGTCGTAACGGATTGTTTGGAGATGGATGCCATTGATAAAAACTATGGACCGGAGCAAGGAGCGATCATGGCGATTCGAGCAGGCGCGGACATGGTGCTGATCAGCCATACGTTTGAGAAGCAATGGGCCGCACTTGAAGCCGTGGCGGACGCGGTTGAGAAGGGTGAGCTTGCCGAGGCGCGCATCAATGAGGCACTTGACCGGATTATGGCGCTCAAGGAGAAGCTTGCGCTGGATGAGCCGCAGCTGCCTTGGACGGAGGTGGAAGCGGCAATCGGTACCGAAGAGAATAAAGCGGTTGCGAGACGCTGGAGCGAGGCCTCTGTAACCTTGGTTAAAAATGAGGGCGGCTTGCTGCCGATCAGCCGCAGCGAGTCCACGCTTGTGCTGTGGCCGGAAATTGTTCCGGTATCGGTAGCGGATGAGATGCTCTCTGGCGAGGGCTCCTTAGGCAGCTTCCTTTCGGAGCTGGGCGCTAAGGTGGTTGAGCGTAAGATGAACGCGGTCAAGCCGCTTGCTGATCTGGAGAGCTACTCGCAGATCATTGTTGTGACCTACGACGCTTCAAAGCATCCTCTCGAGCGCGAAATCGCTTGCGAGGCCGTTCGGCTTGCGCCGGATCGCACCATAGCGGTATCGGTGAGAAACCCGCTGGATTTGTTGCTGTACCCAGACGTGAAAGCTTATCTGGCTGTGTATGAATGCAGACCTCTAGCGCTTGCGGCAGTTGCGAAGGCTCTGCTTGGCGACCTCGAGCCGGCGGGCAAGCTGCCTTTAGAAATTTCGGCAGCATATCCATTTGGCTGGAGTGCGGCGGTTGACGGATAATGGGTTGCCATTCTTTATTGATTTGGATGTTTAGACTGCCGATAAATTCGGCAGTCTTTTTTTTTTTGCGCAGCTGGATGCTGCTGCTGCTGCTGCTGCTGGAGAAACTGCGTTATAGCATCAACGGATGCACGCTTTTCGCACCATATGCTGCAGAAACTGCACAGCATCTCAACGGAAGCAGTACTTCGCATCATACATTGCAGAAACTGCACTGTAGGCCAGCAGAAGCAATACGCTTCATCCGTTGCAGTAACTGCACTGCAGCTCAATATAAGCATGCATGTCGCACCAAACGTTGCAGTATCGCAATGCAGCTCAACGCTCCATACACTACAGTAACTGCACCAGAGGGGATTTTAGGCAGCAGCTTAGAGGAAAAAAGATGAAGCCTGCAGCAGAAAAGGTAACTGAAGCTGCATAGCTTCGCAGTAAATTACCTTCGCTACTGTCCAATCAGATTAGAATAGGTGAGATCATGCAGGATATACGCAAGGAAGAAAATAACGCAGGGATTTTCAAACCGATGCTGTACCCTTACTAGCTGATTATAGTAGGTGTCCGCGTAATGGGGATTATTGCGCATCTCCAGGCTAGCTTTAATGAGGGCGTCCAACTTATCCGCAATATCGACCATTTCACCGACATAATCATCGGATTTGCTGTGCGCAATGAATTCGAACATCTCCGCGTGGAAAAGCTCAGGCAGCTTGTTAATCATAAAATGAGCGGTTTCCTTCTCATATTGTTCGAAAGCCAGCTTGATCTCCGGATTATTGTGTTTAAAGTTCGAAACGACATCGCCGGACAGCGCCTCGGGCAGGTCATGGAGCGTGGCCTTCGCCAAAAGCGTATAAAGATCGATGCTTTTGTTGCCAAATCGCTCGATTTCAAGCAGCCCGTTAAACAAAGCCAGCGAAGCCACGCGGAAGGAATGCGTCGCATCATTATCGGGGACGAGGTTATAGCTGCCGTTCCATCTTTTTACGGTGTCCAGGCTGACGATATATTGGATAAATTCATATAAGCCTGCGTGCTTATTATACTCGTCCAGCAGCCAGCGAATAGAGCGGAGCTCGGTATTTTGGAGGATCTGCTCGAGCTCCTTATGCTTGGCATGGAAGAAGGGATTCGTATCATGACGCGATTCCCGGTGGCAATAAAGATAGGCATCAAATGTATCGATTGCATCGACCAAACGGCCGATATGCGTATCATCCTGCGCATTGACGATATAATCGAACGCTTGGGCTTGAAGGGATTTGGAGAGATAGGAAACGATTTCCTTGCTGAGCTCCATTTCAAAATCCCGTATATGGTTCATGACGAGCGATTCTTTTTTGGTAACATGCTTAATAGAGCCGGTTCCGGTATTTTTAAGATCGCCCCAGAGGCATCTCCCGAGAAGCTTTAGCTTATCGAGCGGTTCATGGAATACCTTCTCCTCAATGATGCCTACCAGGATAGATAATGCGGCGCATCTAAAGCTATGAGCGGAGGCGTTGTCTTCAAAACGCGGAGCATGCTCGCTCCATCTCGGTACATATTGCATGCGAATGATCGTATTGGTGAATTTTCCATTTTTCATAAATCGGCTCCTTAGCTAATTGAAGTGCAAGAGATTCCGTTCATGTGCAGGATTGTCTATGTTATTATATAGCTTATGTATAGAAACGACTAGTTGAGGTAAATGAGGGAATGAAAATGCGTGAATTCGGTTTGGCCTTTAATCGATATTTCGAAAAATGGATGTTTATTATTATCCCTAGCTCCTTGGTACTTGGTTTTATATTTGCATCGCAGCTTCAACCCTACATCAAATCCGTTCCGTATTTATTCGCGTATGTCACGCTGACGATGGCCATTGGCTGCGGCCTGGGCCAGTTGCGGGCGGTGATGAAGCGGCCGGGGATTATGGCGCTAACCTTTTTAATCGCCCATGTGCTCTCGCCTTTGGTTGCCTATGCTCTTGGCGCGCTCACCTTTGGTGCGGATTCTCCTTATGTCGTGGGACTCGTGCTGTTTACCATAATACCGATCGGCGTCTCGACAGTGCTGTGGGTAGGGATGTCGGGCGGCAGCGTTCCGCTCATGCTGGCGATGGTCGTGCTGGATTCCGCGCTAAGCCCGTTAGTTGTGCCTGCCGGCATTCATTTGTTCTTCGATTCGGCGGTTGAGGTAAAGGCAGGCCCTATTATTATGGATTTGCTCGTCATTATCGTGCTTCCTACCATTATCGGGGTCGGGCTGAATCAGATGAGCCGCGGCCGCATTCAACATGCCGTGGCACCTTACACGTCGCCGCTCTCCAAGTTTTGTTTCGTTGCCGTTGTCTCGCTGAATGCATCGGCGATCGCGCCGCATCTGGACAAGCTAAAGCAGGATATGGCGCTGCTCGTGCCGGTTGTCATCGTGCTTGTCGGCATATGTTATGCCTTCGGTTATATCGGTACGGCTGGTCTTCGCAATTACGAGCAGCAGGTGACGGTATCGTATGCGACAGGGATGCGCAACATTTCGCTCGGTATCGTATTGGCGCTCGGTTATTTCAGTCCGCTTGCGGCTGTGCCTGTCGTATTATCGATTCTCATTCAGCAGCCGCTCGCAACGGTGCATCATTATGTTTTACAAAAACTTAACAAAAACAAGACTGGCGTAAGTGCGGCGACGCATGTACGATAAACGTTGTATGTTAGGTCAGGGGTTGTATGGCGTTAGCAGCCTGTGCTTGAAAAAACGTAGGGAGTGAACCGGATGAACAGCTTTCGCACCAGGCTGACGCTCATTATGATCTCGATGATCGCTTTATCGGTCATTGCGGCAGGGCTATTCATGGTCAAAACATTTAAAGAAAATCATATTAATGCGCTTGAAGATAATATGGTTCGAGAGATGCAGATCATTTCGGCAAAAATGGAATGGAAGACAGGCGAGCTTCCTATGCTTTACGGTTATTTTTCGGACGAAGCAAAAGAGCTTAAGCATTATACCGGCGCACGGGTTACTTTTATTCGCAATGACGGCGTGGTGCTTGGGGACTCGGATGGAGATCCGAAGGAAATGGATAATCATCTTGACCGCGTGGAAATAAAGGAGGCGCTCAAGTTAGGTAAAGGGAGAGCGATCCGGAAAAGTGAAACGGTCAAGCAAAATATGATGTACGTGGCAATCCCTGTGGAGGTCATGCCGAATCAAGCTCCGGATGTCATTCGTTTGGCGATGAGCCTAGAAGAAGTGGAGGAAAGCATTCGCCAATTAACGGGCCTGCTTTTTGCAGGATTGCTGGTGCTGTTCCTGATTGCTGCGTTAATCAGCTACCGTCTTGCGCTTAGCTTGACGCGGCCGCTCGAGCAAATAACGAAGGTAGCCAAGCGGATCAAAAACATGGATTACCGGGCAAGGGTAAAGGTTGCGAAACAGGATGAGATTGGGGAACTCGGCAATGCTATTAATGCAATGGCAGACAGCCTGCAGGTTCAAATGACGCGTATCCAGCAAAATGAGAATCAGCTCGAGAGCGTTCTCGATAATATGATAAACGGAATTGTGATGATTGATCGCAATGGGATAATCGTATTGATGAACAGGCGCGCAGAGGAAGTGCTCGGATTTTCCGCGCGCGAGTTAGTCGGACGCCATTTTGCAGAAGCGAAGCAGCAATATGAGCTGTCGCAAATGATTCAAGAAGGCCTGAAGAGCAAAGAGCATTTGCGCGAGGAAATTACGTTTTATTTTCCGGAAGAGCGTCTGCTTGAGCTGAATCTGGTTCCGATTCATCCGGAAGGCAATGATTTCTCTGGCGTGCTTCTTGTCCTGCAGGATGTATCCGCTATTCGTAGATTAGAGCGTATGCGCAGCGAATTTGTCGCGAACGTCTCCCATGAGCTGAAGACTCCGATTACCGCCGTAAAGGGGTTCGCGGAGACGCTGCTTGGCGGTGCGGTGAATGATGAAGAAACGGCGCGTTCTTTTTTGCAAATCATATATGATGAGAGTGACCGGCTCAACCGGCTGATCGGCGATATTTTGGAGCTGTCCAAAATCGAATCGCGCCGCGTTCCGCTTGTATTTTCACCGGTAGAAGTCGATAGCTTTGCGGAGAAGTCGGTTAAGCTCATGGAATCTGAGGCATCCCGCAAAAATATCGAGCTCAGCATGTCCATCGAGCCAGGCTTATATGTGGAAGCGGATGAGGATCGGCTGCGGCAAATAATCATGAATTTACTTTCAAACGGCATTAATTATACGCCTGAAGGCGGCCGTGTATCCTTAAAGATTGAGGGTCTCGGCGATGATTATATCCGCGTCCAAATCGCTGATTCGGGAATCGGCATTCCGAAAAAGGATTTACCGCGAATTTTTGAACGGTTTTACCGCGTGGACAAGGCGCGTTCGCGAAGTTCAGGCGGCACGGGGCTTGGCTTGTCCATCGTTAAGCATCTCGTTGAGCTGCATAAAGGAACGATCTCGGTTACAAGCTCGGTAGGAGTGGGAACTACGTTTACAATTGAGCTTCCGGTCCTGCAATAGAAAAAAAGATTTACCTATTCTTCATGAAACCATGATAAACTAAGATTAAACGTCTTAAATATGCGGATGCGGCGTCTTTGGGCGCTGCCATTCGCCAGGTTGGAGGTAACATGTCGCATAAAGTGCTCGTAATTGAAGATGAACCGACATTAGCCAGGCTTCTGTCGTACAATTTGACCCAAGAGGGCTATGAAACGACCGTTATCGATCATGGCGGAGAAGGCTTGCAAACCGCTTTGCAGCGTACTTTCGACTTGGTCATCCTCGACATCATGCTTCCCGGCATGAACGGCTTTGAAATTTTGAACCGTCTGCGCCAAAACGGCGTTAGAACGCCCGTCATTATTTTAACCGCCCGCAATGCGGAGGAAGAGGTCGTACAAGGACTGAAGCATGGGGCCGATGATTACATCACGAAGCCATTTGGCGTAGCTGAGCTTCTGGCGCGCGTGTCAGCTGTACTTCGCCGGACACAGCTTGATGACAGCAAGCCAATTGAATCAACGGAGAAAATTATAACAGCTGGTGATTTATCGATTTATCCAGAGAAATACGAGGTTATTTTGAACGGAGATACGATTCCGCTAAGACCTAAGGAATTTGAGGTTCTGCTGTATCTCGTACAGCGCCCAGGCATGGTGATTACGCGGGATGATTTGATGAATGTCGTATGGGGCTTCGATTATATCGGCGGCCAGCGTACGGTAGATGTTCATGTAAGCTCTTTGCGGAAGAAGCTGGAGCTTGGTCAGCAATCAGTCCAAATCGAATCTATCCGCGGCGTAGGTTATAAACTCGTCATGCCAAAAAAGCTCGTTACCCCGAAAGTGTAGGGTGGACGAGCTTTTTTGATTCCAGGGCTACTGCCGGTTCCATACGAGCATTTTACGCTGGTATTGCTTGGGTGAGCAGTCATTGTATTTTTTGAACATCTTATAGAAATGAGCCATATTCGGCATGCCAATCCGTTCGCCTACCTCGGAAATGCTCAAATCCTTGGTCAGCAATATCCGCTCCGCCCATTTCACCTTGCGATAATTCACATATTCCGTAAAAGATAGTCCAATCGTCTTTTTGAAATATTTGACGAAGTAGTAGTAGCTCATATTAGCGATTTTGCAAACCTCTTCGACCTGGATGCGGTCCGTCAGATGATTCTCGATGTAATCGAGCACCGGCTTCAGGCGGATGCGGTCGAAATTGTCCTGTTCAATAAGCACCTTCCGGCTGTCATGGCGAAGCAGCAGCAGCAATATTTGCTTAATGAGCACGCTGACCGCCAGTTCGTAGCCGGTTTCCTTACGGGTAGCTTCATTCAACATTTGCTGGATGCAGGAAGCGGTTTGCTGCTTGACGTTACTGTTTTCTTGGAAAATGTAATTCGCTTTGCTTAGCGGCATTTGGGTTTCCGAGAAATAACGCATATAAGGAATCGTGCTCTGGTCAAAAAACGGTTCCAAATCAAATTGGAGCACGATGTAATCGAGCAGGCTATGGCTGCGGTCGCGGTGCAGCTCGGAGGCTCCGATGAGCATGACATCTCCCGTCGTCAGATGAAAGCTCTCCTCATCGATATAAACGTCCAGATCGCCTTCAAGAATGAGCAGCAGCTCAAGCTGTTTATGATAATGCCAGTTTGTAAATCCATCAAGATCGCGCATCGTCTGAAAAATCCGCAGCGACAGCAATGGGTTTTCGTATGCAACTTTCTCGTTTATGACTTCCAATGTATTGCTTCCCCCTTGGCGCTGCATGACAATATCTTTATTGTATTGAAAGCGTTGGTCATTAGCAATAAGGAGGATACATAATAAATTGTATTTTATCTATTAACGGAAGAGAAGATGCATGAACGCGCAATTACCGTTAAAATAGATTACAAAGCAAATATGCGGAACGAAAAGCAGGAGAGGGCTGGACGACGACAAATGGGATGGGATGAGCTTAAGGATTTAGGACTTGGAAATGTTTTGATATTGGACCGCCGGGATGATCTGTCCCAGGCAGATGTGCTTTATTCCTTTGCGCTGGACGAGCTGCTATGCCGGAAAACAGGGCAGGGCGGACCGTCCATTTGTCATATTTGGCGTCATCCGAAGGGCTTTGTGATGGGCTTGCGGGATAGTCGTTTGCCTGGGGCCGCTGATGCGGAACAAGCGCTTCAATCAGAGGGCTGGGCGACTGCTGTGCGCAATTCGGGCGGCGCGGCGGTTCCGCTTGATTCAGGGGTGATCAATCTTTCATTGATTATGCCTAAGCCAAGTGTAGAATCGTTTCATTTCCATGATGATTTTGAACGGATGTACGGGCTGATCCGCCATGCCTTGCAGGAAACGGGCTGCCAGGTCGACAAAGGAGAAATAAAGGGGGCGTACTGTCCCGGTGATTATGATTTAAGCATTAACGGATATAAATTTTGCGGCATAGCGCAGCGCAGGCAGACGCATGCCTACATTGTTCAAGCTTTCATTGTTGCAGAGGGATCGGGGCAGAAGCGGGCCCGCTTTGTCCGTAAATTTTATGACCAAGCTGCAGGCGGAGCGGATACGAAGGAATATCCTTTGGTCCATGCAGACAGCACTGCCAGCTTGGAGCAGCTGACAGGAATCGGCCAGGATGCGGGGAAACGTTTCGTCGAAGCCGTGAAACGGATTATCGGGTCGCAGCAAACGGAAGCGGGCATGAGAGACGCGAAGGCAAAGCTCGAGATGCCTTCCCGGGAGCAAATAGAGGCTATGGCTGAGGTCATGCGAACCAGGTATGCTATCCAAGCGGAATAAGCTGCATGTCTTATAGAAATTCTGCGATTTGTCGGAGGTTTGAACTTGTTTCGATATGCTGCTGCTCTAATTGGTTAAGAGGCCATATCCCTTTGTTGGTGCGGATATCGCTAGCGATCAGTCTCAGCATCCATAGCGAGTATAGGGAGGCAAACAAATAATAGCCGTGCTTGAACGAGCGCGGATCAATCCGCTTACCGTATTGCGCCGATAATTCGAGGTAATGATCCAACAGGCGCTCGCGGATGGCGGTTGTCATGTCCTTAGGGAATAACGGATGTGAAAGATCGATAACATGATACAGATCCCAATACCTAAGATTAAGGTGGGCGTGCTCCCAATCGAGCACCTTGATCTGTCCGTTTACGCGGGCGTAATTGCCAAGATGCAGATCGCCATGCGAGAGCAAGAGCTCGTCCGCTGCAAAGCTTTCCGTCTGGAGCATGGCAAGCAAATGCCTGCACAACGAAGAGGGGATGCCCGGCCATAGCTGTTCGGGATCTTCAGCTTGCCATAGCTGGAGCAGCTCTGCACGGACGGCTTCAGCGGTAGGCTTCGGTCCTCTAAGCGGCGCATGCTGCAAATGGCTGATCGGCAGGGCATGCCATTTCGCCATATAGGATATAAGCCCGATTGCAGTCTTTTCCTCAAAAACATGCGTCAATTCACCTAAATCCTCATACAAAATCCAATTCAGGCTGGGATTCGCGCTTAAGGAATGAGCAATGATTCGCGGATAAATAGGGGGGAAAGCAGATAGAATATGCTCATTTACCCAGATTTCCTTGCCCAGCTGCTCGTTGTTTGTCAGCGGTTTAAAAACGAGCGATTCGGAAGCCGTCACGTAAACCCGTTCGACGCAGCTTCCGTTCATCCCCTGATACAGCAGCTCTCTCCGCCATACTTTCTCGTCATTGATCCGGCCGTCAGGCTTTATGATGGAATGCATGATGAATACTCCTCTCTCAGCTAATCTATCCGCGTGCTTCTAACGTTCGGTTTTGCGAATGATCTGATTGATGACCTCCGAGAATACAAGTCCAATGGCGATCGCACCCGAGATCATGAATGCCTTCACGGCGAGCTGTACCGCAATATCATAATGATCCTCAACGACATTCCTCATCGCATCGTAGGCAAGACCGCCCGGAACTAGCGGGATGATTCCCGATACGCTAAATACGATAATAGGGGTTTTGTACAGCTTGGAGAACAGCTGGCTTATAACCGTGACGATAAAAGCAGCAATCAAGGTAGCCGGTATCGTATCCATATCGAGCTGCGTGCAGACCATATAGATCATCCAGCCAATCATGCCGACAGCACCGCAGTGCAGCAGCGTCCGCTTCGGCACGTTGAAGATGAGCCCGAAGGCAGCTGTCGCTATGAAGCTTGTTAATAGCTGTTCAAGCATCATCAAGATGATACACCTCCAGGCAGCGATTTTAATAAAAGGACAGCACGGCGGCTATGCCGGCTCCGATAGCGAATGCGGTGAGAAAGGCCTCTGCCCCTTTTGACAGACCCGATACGAGATGGCCGGCCATTAAGTCGCGGACAGCCGCGGTGATGTGAAGACCTGGAACCAAGGGCATGACCGACCCGATAATGATTTTATCTAAATCAAAACCAAAGCCTTGATGTACAAAAAGCACAGACAAGGTACCGATCAGCAGGGCGGTGATGAACTCGGCGAAAAACTTAATCGGCACGATCCGGTGCAGCTGAAGCAGAAACCCGAAGCCGATGCCGCCGATCAGCATGACCGGGAGGAAGTCGCGCCAGCTTCCTTGAAACATGATGAGGAAGCATCCGCTGGCGATTGCCGCTGCAACGATTTTCAGCCAGGAAGGATATTCGAAAGCATTTGTATCAATTTCTTGAAGCAGACGATGCGCGTCGCCTGCGGCAAGCTTGCCCGTGCTTATTTTTCGGGAGATATCGTTTACTAGGGATACTTTAAGCAAATTCGTTGACCGCTCGGATATCCGAATAAGCTTTGTCATCTGAGAGGAACCGTCGATCGCAAAAATAATTCCCGTCGGCGTCACGAAGCTATGCGAGTTTTCAATGCCGTAAGCCGCAGCAATGCGGACCATCGTATCTTCGACCCGGTAGGTTTCGCCTCCGTTTTGCAAAATGATTTTGCCGGCCAATAAGCAAATCTGTGTGACTTCATGGCTGTTAATTATACTTCTATTCAATTTGGCGAGCCTCCTTGTCCGAGCGAAGTATCGTTAATTGCCAATTTTCGTTTGCTGCTCGAATTCTGCTCGAATTCGCGATTGTAAGGCGGGATCTGCAAATACGTCGTATGCGGTGGCAGCCAGCATTTTAGCGCCGAATAGCATCCCGTCGAGCGCATAATCGGTCATGGCGGCATCGCGGAAGGCTTCGGTGTGAAGCAGCAGGCGATCTTGAACGACCTTGACGAAGGGATGGATTGCCGGGCAGCGAACCGAAACGTTGCCAAGATCCAGGGAGCCGTGGTCCTTGCCGGTCTCGATTTGTTCGGGACGAATACCGGCTTCTATGAGATTCGCGTTAAATTGTTCGGACAGCGTCTCATTTGTAATCAGCTCGTCATAGGAGAACTCAAACCGGTTAGTCGCCAGCGTGCAGCCGGTTTGCAGCGCGGCCCCTTCCGCGCAGCGCAGCACCTTGGCGGTTAGCTCGTCCGTATAAGTACGGGAAGCCGAACGGATGTAAAATTTGGCAGAAGCGTAGTCGGGAATGATATTTGGCGCTTTGCCGCCGTTGTCGATAATACCGTGAATACGCGCATCGCTGCGTGTCTGCTGACGAAGCGCATTGATGCTGTTAAACAGCTGGAGCACCGCGTCGAGTGCGTTTATGCCTTCATAGGGACTGGCCGCAGCATGGGCGGCTAAGCCGATGTATTCAAATTGGATCGCATCCATCGCAAGCGATTCGCCAGATTTCTCGAACGTATGGTAAGGATGCGCCATAAGTGTAAAGTCGCAGTCATCGAATAAGCCGGCTGCTGCCATCGGTACTTTCGCGCCGCGGGTTTCTTCGGCAGGCGTGCCGTAGATGCGGATTTTACCGCCGAGTCTGCTTGCCAGCAGCGCCGCTTTGAGTCCGACGGCCGCTGCGACGCTCATGGAGCAAATGAGATGATGCCCGCAGGCATGTCCAATTTCCGGCAGCGCGTCGTATTCGCATAGGAAGCCGACTGTCGGTCCGGGTTTAGCCGTATCGAACGAAGCGATAAAAGACGTTTCAATATCAAGGATGCCCCGTTCCACCTCGAAGCCATATTTGGAAAGCTCGGCACATAGCAGGCCGGAAGCGAAAAACTCTTCGTGGCCAAGCTCCGGCCGGCTGCCAACGGACCGCGAGATGTCGCGAAATATGTCGGCGTATTGATCAATCTCTGTGAAAATAAGCTTTTTATCGGTCATATGTTATTAAACCTCCTAAAGATTCTCGAAGCATGAATAGGTATAAAGAGCACTGGTATGTTCTAAAGGTAATATGATTAGAGCACTTGTAAGAACGTATGCGTTCTTCTAGAGCAGCTAGGACGTGTGCACACGTGAGTTCGAAGGCTGTAAGCGCACAGGTGTGCTTACAGCAGCAAGAGTAACTGGTATGAGCCGCATGTAAGAACGTATGCGTTCTTATAGAGCTGCTTGGCCGTGTGCATACGGGAATTTGTAGGCTGTAAGCGCACAGGTGTGCTTACAACCGCAAGAGTAACTGGTTTGAGCGCTTGTAAGAACGTATGCGTTCTTATAGTGTACCTTGGTCGTGTGCACACATGAAATCGTTGGCTGTAAGCGCACAGGTGTGCTTACAGCAGCAAGAGTAACTGGTATGAGCCGCATGTAAGAACGTATGCGTTCTTATAGAGCTGCTTGGCCGTGTGCATACGGGAATTTGTAGGCTGTAAGGCGATTCGCTAACGCATGCCGTGTATTTTCTTGAATTGCTCGGGGCTGAGCCCTTCAAGCCGCCTGAATACGGAGCTGAAGTAGCTTGGGGAGTCGAAGCCGACGCGGCGGGCGATTTCATGCATCTTAATTTCACCCTCGCGGAACATAAGCTCCTTGCTGCGATTGACGCGCTCCCGGTTGACGTATTCCATCGGCCGCAACTTCAAAGCCTTCTTAAACAGCAGGCATAAATACTGCGGCGTTACATCAATACAGCCTGCCATATCCTTTATCGTAATGAGCTCGCTGTAATGCGCTTCAATATATTGAAGGACTGGCTGCAGCTTTAAGTAGTTCTGCTCCACGGAATGCGAGCTCACAAGAATAACCTTCATCAAATCGAGCAAAAACATGTAAACCAGCTTCGAGCATTCGAGCCCGAGAAAAGCACGGCCGGATTGCGTCATCGCGTAAATGTTTTTCATATGGGTAACAATCATATCATGATCGGCAGTCGAATAGACACCGGATTGCGTTATTCCAGCCTGCTTGAACAGCTTGTCGGATAAATCCCCGCGAAAGCTCATCCAAATCACATCCCACGGCTCTTGGATCGAGAAATATTGATGCTGCTCGTTGGGAAACAAGCAGAACCCTTGACCTGCGCGCACCGTCATTTTTTGATCGCCGACATGCAGCTCGCCGGAGCCGTCAATGACCTGCAGCCATTGAAAATGAGGATACCCGTTCGGACGGTCGATCGGCTCCTGATTGCTCCAATGCCCGATGCTCGTAAGATAGACGGGCAGCGTCGTGTCCGTTTCGGTCAAAATCGGAAAAACCATCGTATCGATAATCGCAGCCTCCAGTTTCATATTTTTAAAGTAATGCGAAAATACTGTTATTTTGTTACTCATTTTAACGAGTTATAATATGAATATCATTATAGTATATCCAATAATGGCTGCAATCAAGATAAAACTGGAGGTCTCTGAGATGAGTTTGAAATTTCCGCCGATTAGTTCGAAAATCCCGCAAATGCTGCATGGTGCAGATTATAATCCCGATCAATGGCAGAAATACCCCGAGGTGCTGGAGGAAGACATCCGGCTCATGAAGCTTGCGCACTGCAACGTGATGTCGGTAGGTATTTTTGCTTGGATGGCCATAGAGCCGGAGGAAGGCGTATTTACGTTTGATTGGCTGGATACGCTGCTTGATAAGTTTGCTGCAAACGGCATCTATGCGCTGCTGGCAACCCCAAGCGGGGCGCGTCCGGTATGGATGTCTCAAAAATATCCTGAGGTGCTTCGCGTAGCGCCGAACGGCATCCGCAATTTGCATGGCGCACGCCATAACCACTGCTTCAGCTCGCCTGTTTACCGCGAGAAAGTAACCATTATGAACACGAAGCTGGCTGAGCGTTATTCCGGTCATCCTGCCGTCATTGGCTGGCATATTTCGAATGAATACGGCGGCGAATGCCACTGCTCGTATTGCGAGGAAGCTTTCCGCGGCTGGCTGCAAAATAAATACGGTTCCCTCGAAGCGCTTAACGATGCTTGGTGGACGACATTCTGGAGCCATACGTATACGGATTGGAGCCAAGTTGAGTCTCCGACGGAGCGCGGCGAGAAAGCCGTTCATGGTCAAAATGTGGACTGGAGAAGATTCGTAACGGATCAGACGGTTGATTTCTGCCGCAACGAGATCGAACCGCTGCGCGCTGCAAACAGCGAGCTGCCGATTACGACAAATTTCATGCTTGATTTTGAGCCGCTTAACTATTGGAAGTTCACGGATCTTCTCGACATGATTTCATGGGATGCTTATCCGACATGGCATGACAACGGCGGAGACGACAGCGAGCAGGCGGCTTGGATCGGCTTTAACCATGATGTATTCCGTTCCTTGGGCGGCGGTAAGCCGTTTATGTTGATGGAGAGCACGCCGAGCATGACGAACTGGCAGCCGGTCAGCAAAGTGAAGCGCCCAGGCATGCATATGCTGTCCTCGCTTCAAGCCGTCGCGCATGGTTCGGACACCGTTCAATATTTCCAGTGGCGCAAGAGCAGAGGCTCAAGCGAGAAGCTTCACGGCGCGGTAGTCGATCATGTTGGTCATGAGAATACCCGTGTATTCCGTGATGTTGCCGAACTGGGCGAGACGCTTGAGAAGCTGACTGAGGTTGTCGGTACGACGGTGAAGCCGGAGGTTGCGCTCATTTACGATTGGGAGAACCGCTGGGCGGTGAAGGATTCGCAAGGTCCTCGCAACGGCGGCCTGCATTATGAAGAAACGGCGAAGCGCCATTACCGTCCTTTCTGGGATCTGGGCGTACCCGTGGACATTATCGATTCTGAATGCTCGTTCGATTCCTATAAAGTACTGGTTGCGCCAATGCTTTATATGGTTCGTCCCGGCGTTGGCGAGCGCATCGAGCGCTTTGTGGAAAATGGCGGGACCTTCGTTGCCACTTATTGGACAGGTATCGTCGACGAGAATGACCTATGCTTCCTGACGGGTTTCCCGGGACCGCTGCGGAAGACACTGGGCATTTGGTCCGAAGAAATCGACTCGCTTCATGACCATGATTCCAACCGCGTCGTGCTGAAGGACGGCAATGCCCTTGGCCTAAGCGGCGAGTACACGGCGCGCGAATTATGCGATCTGATCCATCTGGAGGGTGCAGAGGCGCTTGCCGTATACGGCGAAGACTTCTACGCCGGACGTCCGGCGTTGACGGTTAACCGTCTGGGAGCAGGCAAGGCCTACTATATCGCTTCCCGCAACGAGGCAGCATTCACAAACGATCTGCTGGCGCGAATTGTCGAGCAAGAGGGCATCAAGCGCGTGCTGGATACGGAGCTTCCGCAAGGCGTAACCGCGCAGCTTCGTACGGATGGTGAAAACGATTATGTATTCGTGTCTAATTTTAGCGCGAATGAAGCTGCCGTTGCGCTGGACGGACGGACCTATACCGATTTGTTAACGGGGGCCGCGGCGGGCGAGAGCGTTGCTTTAGGCGCTTACAGCTGCCGTATTTTGAAAAGGGCTTCGGAATAAGCGTAACGATAATTAAAAAGCTGTGTGTAACGTACAAGTTCCTGTACGTTGCGCACAGCTTTTTTTTGCGTCTATACGTCTGAATAGGTTTTTACACTCGCTCCGAAGCGCTTATATTGCTTTCTAGTCATAAAGACATGTCCTCAGCATGTTCAGAAAATCCATTTTACAGCATATCAAAAAAATATTGCCGAATTTAACATTCCGAAAACATTTCTGCTTATTCCTGTTGATGCTTCCGACCTATAGTGGGTGAATAAGGAAATAGAAGGAAGGGTGATGAGGAGTGACAGCGACTGTACTAGATCAACTAAAACCATCGGTGAACGAAAAAAATGAGAGTATTGATCCGAAAGCACCACTTAACGGAAACGATCAACGGCAAGTTGAAGAAGAAAAGCCTTCTGCGGGACAAGCCAGTGCTCACAAGGTTCGGCAGCCCGAAGCAAAGTCTTTGAAGGAATCAAAGCCAGCCGTGTCCAAGTCTGCGGCCTTGAGTCATTTTTTGCGTCAAGCGCCGACAATTGGGGCAGAGCGGACATGCCGGGAGACGATAGCGGTATTCAAAAAGCATCCGGATAGCGAATGTATCATTGTGACTGACGAGCATGGGGCTCCTATCGGATTAATGATGCGAAATCGTTTCTTCTTGAAGCTGGGACATCGTTTTAGCGCCGATTTGTACGATGATAAGCCGATTGCCAAGCTGATGGATGCAGAACCATTGCTGGTGGATCATGAGGATGAGCCCCAGCAGCTGATCGACAGCGCCTTAAGCCGTCATGACAGCGTCCTTTACGACTGCGTCATCGTCACGGAGAACAACCGGTTAGCAGGCGTTTTGACCGTGTCCGATATGCTTAAGCTGTCCAGCAAGCTGCGGCAGGAAGCAGTAGCTGCCCAAATGAACACCATTCGCTCGGCAGAGCTCCGCGTGAAGGAGATTGAACAAGCGGTCAGCAGCGTTCGCGTGTCTACAGAGCAAGGCGAGTCCTTGTCGGTGGAGATGGTTGATTTGACGCTTACGGGCAAAAACGAGCTGGATAAGGTCACGAAAGCTTTTGAGGCGATTGCGGTAAACTCGCAGCTGCAAGAAAAACGCATGAACGAGCTGCAGACGGAAGCGGGCTCCATCAGCAAAGTGTCCTTGTTAATCAAAGAGCTTGCGGAGCAAAGCAATTTGCTTGCGCTTAATGCTTCTATAGAAGCAGCGCGCGCAGGGGAGCATGGGCTCGGCTTTGCGGTGGTAGCTGGCGAAGTAATGAAGCTCGCCGGCCAAACAAAAAAATTCGCCAATGAAATCACAACTTTGACAAGAACCATCGTAGAAGCTATTTCGCATACGGCGACCTTGGCGCAAACCGGCCGTACGGAGACGGTTGCGAGCGAGGCCCATGTCAATGAGGCAGTAGAAGCATTTAACCGTTTGTTCCGGGCAGCTGCGGATAATCGAAACAGCGCCCAGCTGATCGGTTCCTTAACGGAGCAAGCGCATCAGCAATCCGTTCATGTAGCCGGCGAAATGGAAAAATTGCAGCAATCGTATTTTTAACATGGAGTTTACAAAAACAGAATACGAGGTTTACAAACGGCTAGTAGTATAAGAGGCACAGGGGCTGACCCTAAGAGAAAAATAAGAGGAGTGGTAGAGTTGTTGAAGAAAAAGGGCTTTAAGGGGATCTTGATGTTGTCGATGGTGGTGCTGCTGGCATTTGCAGCTGCATGCGGAAATAATACAAACGGCGCAAATAACGGATCAGAAAATACAGGAGCTTCGAATAATACAGCAACAAACGCACCGACGGAAGAGGCAGCCAAATTGTCAGGCGAAATTAAAATCGACGGTTCAAGCACGGTTTTCCCATTAACAGAAGCAGCAGCTGAAGAATTCAACAAAGAGCATCCGGATGTACGCGTTCCAGTCGGCGTATCCGGCACAGGCGGCGGCTTCAAGCAATTTTGCGCAGGCGAGATCGCAATCGCGGATGCTTCCCGTCCAATCAAAGAAGAAGAAGCAACGGCTTGTAAGGATGCAGGTATCGAGTACACTGAGCTTTCGGTAGCCTTTGACGGTTTGTCGGTTGTCGTTAGCAAAGACAATGATTTTATCGATCACTTGACGGTTGAAGAGTTGAACAAAATTTTCCTAACTGGCAGCACGGTTGCAACTTGGAAAGATGTTCGCGATTCCTTCCCTGCTGAACCAATCGTAATGTTCTCGCCAGGCGCTGATTCCGGCACTTATGACTATTTCAATGAAGCCATTCTTGATAAAGCAGGCATTCGCAATGATAAAGCAATCAGCTTCTCCGAAGATGACAATGCGCTTGTTCAAGGCGTATCCGGCAGCAAATACGGTATCGGCTACTTCGGCTTTGCTTACTATGAAGAGAACCAAGACAAATTGAAAGTTGTTCCGATTGACGGCGGCAGCGGCGCTATCACGCCATCTTATGACACGATCAAAGACGGAAGCTACGCACCATTGTCCCGTCCGCTTTACATCTATGCAAACAATAAAGAGCTTGAGCGTCCAGAAGTAAAAGAATTTGTGAAATACTACATCAACAACATTGGAACATTTGCTGGCGAAGTTGGTTATGTTGCCCTTCCAGATGAGCAGTACGCTACTGAAGCAGCAAAAATCCAATAATCAGTAAATAGGCTGAGTGAAAAAAATGTGGTGTCTCGAGGGACATCACATTTTTCTCGGCACATATGTAAACGAATTGTAAAGGCAAGAAGGAGGACGCCGCAATGTCAAAGCAAGGGCTGCAAACGGTCGATAAGGCTCAAACATTTAGCAAAGAAATCTATGATTTCAAAAATAAACGCGTAAGCATCATGAATACAGTGATGCCGATCCTATTGTTTCTGTGCGCATCCGTTTCCGTACTTACAACGATAGGAATCGTCGTCACACTCATCTCAGAAACCTATCAGTTTTTTCAGAAAGTACCTATTTTTGATTTCTTGTTTGGGACCAAGTGGTCACCGTTAATCGCGCCAAAAAGCTTCGGCGTTCTTCCGCTCTTGTCCGGCACGCTTATGATTACGATTATCGCCTGTTTAGTTGCTATTCCGCTTGGGCTTGCGAGCGCCATTTACTTGTCGGAATACGCGCCGAAACGGGTTCGCAAAATCATAAAGCCAATTCTAGAGGTGCTTGCAGGAGTGCCGACAATCGTGTACGGCTACTTCGCGCTAAGCTTAGTAACGCCCCTTATCCAAAGCATATTCAACAGCGCTGGTATTTTCAACGCGCTAAGCGCAGGTATCGTAGTCGGTATTATGATCATTCCTATGGTTAGCTCGTTAAGCGAGGATGCGATGTCAGCGGTTCCGCGCAGCCTGCGTGACGGTGCATATGCCCTGGGAGCTACAAGATTCGAAGTCGCCTTGAAAATCGTCGTGCCTGCCGCTTTTTCAGGTATCGTGGCTTCAGCGGTTCTCGCTTTCTCGCGTGCGATCGGCGAGACGATGATCGTTACGGTAGCAGCAGGCTCCACGCCTAATATGACCGCTAATCCGCTCGATAGTATCCAGACGATGACCGCTTATATCGTTCAGGTCAGTCTTGGAGATACGCCGCACGGAACGGTTGAGTACGGATCGATCTTTGCGGTCGGCATGACGCTGTTCGTCATAACGTTCCTGCTCAATATTCTTGCCCAATATATCGCAAGAAAATTCAGAGAGGAGTACTAAGATGAACATATTCCAAGATGCGAACCGCAAGCAAATCGCGGGTCGGCGGAAAACGGACTGGTTGCTCCATATGCTGTTCGTCGTAGCCACCTCCATCGGCGTGCTCGCGTTATGCGCGCTAATCATAGACATTTTAATCGACGGCATTTCAAGGCTTCAGCCTGATTTATTCACAAACTTTCCATCTCGTAAAGCCGATGGCTCAGGCATGAAATCCGCGCTGGTCGGCACGATCTATATGCTGCTAATCATGGCGCCGATCTCTTTTATTTTCGGTGTCGGAGCGGCCATTTATCTCGAAGAATATGCGAAGAAGGGCCGGATCACCCGGTTGATTCAGCTTAATATCAGTACGCTTGCGGGCGTTCCGTCCATCGTGTACGGTATTTTGGGTTTGACCCTGTTCGTCCGGCTGCTTGCGCTTGACCGCAGTCTCATTGCAGGCGCGCTTACGATGACGCTGCTCGTGCTTCCTATTATTATCGTTTCGGCGCAGGAAGCGATTCGCGCCGTTCCGAAATCACGCCGCGATGCTTCGTTTGCGCTTGGCGCAACGAAATGGCAAACCGTTTCCCGTTCGGTCATGCCTTCCGCGCTGCCAGGCGTTCTGACTGGCGTTATTCTTGCCATGTCGCGGGCAATTGGTGAGACGGCTCCGCTTGTCATGATCGGGGCATTGACGTATGTCGCATTTTTGCCGAATGGTATCAAGGATTCGTTTACGGTTATTCCGATTCAAGTGTACAACTGGTTGTCTAAGCCCCAACTTGAGTTCAAGGAGCTTGCGGCCAGCGGTATTATCGTTTTGCTAGCGCTGCTGCTGCTGATGAATTTCTCAGCCATCTTGCTTCGCAACAAATATCAGAAGAACGTTTAATCACGTTGCTGGCATCAGCATACCATTTTAGGAGGAAAACGATATGGAAGCACTTATTAATATTAACAAGCTGAATTTGTTTTACGGCGCTTTCCACGCTTTGAAGGACGTAACGCTGACGATTCCGGAGAAAGCGATCACGGCTTTCATCGGGCCTTCCGGCTGCGGCAAATCAACGCTGCTTCGTACGCTGAACCGCATGAATGACATGATTCCGGGCACTCGCATCGAGGGCGGCATCGCCATCGGCGGAACCGAGATTTATTCCAATGAAGTGGACGTAGAGACCCTTCGCAAAAAGGTAGGCATGGTGTTCCAGCAGCCAAACCCGTTCCCGAAATCGATTTATGATAATGTCGCATACGGTCCCCGCTTGCATGGGATTACAAGCAAACGGGAGCTTGACGAGATCGTAGAAACGAGCTTGAAATCCGCTGTGCTCTGGGATGAAGTAAAGGATCATTTGAAACGTTCGGCCTTCGGTCTATCCGGCGGACAGCAGCAGCGTTTGTGCATTGCCCGCGCGCTTGCCGTGAATCCGAATATTTTGCTCATGGATGAAGCGACCTCTGCCCTTGATCCGATTTCTACGCTCAAAATTGAAGAGCTTGCCCAAGAGCTGAAGGATAAATATACGATCGTGATGGTTACTCACAACATGCATCAGGCTGCCCGCGTATCGAACCAAACCGTGTTTTTCTTAAACGGGGAAGTCGTTGAATACTCGGAAACAGAGAAGCTGTTCTCGAATCCAACGGATCAACGCACGGAAGATTACATTAGCGGCCGCTTCGGCTAAGCCGGGGTCAGCCATAGAAATAACATAATAGTAGGAGGAATGCCGTTGTGATGGCCACGCGTAAAGAATTTGATTTGGGACTTGAGCATCTTCATAACCTATTGATCGAAATGGGTACATTTGTGGAACAGGCGCTGGTAGAATCGATGGAGGCCTTAAAGACCATTGATGTAGCCCGTGCCAAAACGGTCATCGAGAAGGATCCTAAGTTAAACCAGATGGAAGAGAAAATTACGGAAATCGGCTCGAAGCTTATTGCCACGCAGCAGCCGGTAGCCAAGGATTTACGCCGGATATTGTCCGCATTCAAGATCGCCAGCGATTTGGAGCGGATGGGCGATCTTGCTGTAGACATCGCTAAGGTTGTACTTCGCCTAGAAGGACAGACGCTCATTAAACCGTTGATCGATCTGCCGCGCATGGCAGAAATCGTTCAATTGATGACATATGAATCCATTCAATCCTTTATTCAAGAAAACGTGGATTTGGCGTACAAAATGGCGAAGGACGACGATCAAGTCGACGCCCTTTACGGACAAATTACACGTGAGCTCTATTCGCTTATGATGGAAAATCCCCGCAACATCACGCAATCGTCATTGCTAAGCTTTGTCGGACGTTATTTGGAGCGGTTCGGCGACCATGCAACAAACATTGGCGAAAGCGTCGTTTATCTCGTTACCGGCAGCAGACCGGATTTGAACGTATAATAGGACTACGCTAAAACCGTCGAAGCCAAAGCGCTTGGGCGGTTTTTTTTGTGCAAAGGACAAAAGAACTAATAAATGTCGAATTTTACCGAAATTTAATCATTTGATGCATCTCCATTCACAATTGACTGCTAAAGTTAGAAACAAAGGAACAGAAATAGAAGCAAATCGATCGAGGGGAAAATCATGAATGGAGTCGGGGTTGGTTTTTTCAATCGAGATATGCTCCGCAGCATCAAAGAGCGCTGGCATGAGGGCGGCATCGGTGTGATTTATGTCCGTTTCCGGCTGGGAAATGCCTTGTCAGAAGCTGCTTTGCAGCTTTGGGAGAGCAGAGAACAAAGACTCTTTTGGCGTCAGCGGCTAGAATGGGACTACTTTTTTTTGTTTGACCGGCAGCATAAGGATGAGCCGATCGACAAGGTCATTGAAAAAGCCTTGGAGCGGTTGTACGTCAGTTTACGGAAAAGCTGGGCAGCTGGAGGGAAGGAGAACGCAGAAGAATGCGAGACGGAACTCAGCATGGGGGTATCTACTGCTTATCCGCCCGCGACCGGACGTTCCTCGGAATCGGTCGTATACCGGATGATGCTGGATGCGATGGAGCAGAGCGCCTATCATCATCCGCTTGACAGGGAGCATAAGGAATCCGGCACGAATAGCCGATTGGATAAGGCGAGCTTCGGTCAGCTTGCGGCAGCAAGCCAAACATCGCACCTTCACGATGTAGCAGGACTTTACGGCAGATCCGTTAGAATTGGCACGCTCGCTGTTCCGTTTCCGATATTTCCTGCCCGGGCGAAAGTATCGGAGGTCGCCTACTTATTTGATACGAATGCAAAGGCGCAGGGTGTTGTGATTGTCGACCAAGGAAGACCGATCGGAATTCTAATGAAGGAGAAGCTGCATCAGATGCTTGCCGGGCAATTCGGGCAGCCGCTTTATTGGAATAAGCCGGTCGTGCGAATCATGAACGACCAGCCGCTCATCGTGGATGAACAGCTGACCGTCGAGCATGTATCGCAGCTGGCAATGGCGCGGGATTTTTCGCAGCTTTACGATGTGGTTCTCATTACGAAGGATGGGAAGATGGCGGGAGCGGCTTCGATTAGATCCATTCTGGAATGCATGACGACGCTCCGGACAGAGGCAGCGCGCACGGCTAATCCGCTTACGGGGCTGCCGGGGAACGAGGAAATCCAGCTTGAGCTGCGGCGCCGAATCGCTCAAGCGGAACCGTTTGCGGTCATCTATGCGGATCTTGATTATTTTAAATGGTATAACGATTGTTTTGGCTTCGGCATGGGTGATAATCTGATACGCTACCTGGGCGAATTGCTGCGCGGAGAGCTTGATCAACTTGGCGGCAGCGCCGATTTTATCGGGCATATCGGCGGGGATGATTTTATCGCGGTGACGAAGGCGTCCATTGCGGAGAGCTTATGCAAAGCATTGATCGCGCGTTTCGATCACGGCATTAAAGCGTTTTACGGCGGTGCCGAGATCAGTACTGTCGAGGATCGACACGGTAACCTTATTGAACGAGAGGGCGTAACGCTCTCCTTATCGCTGATGCTGTGGGATGGGGAAGTGCCGCTAACGACAGAGGAGATCCCTAGATTGGCCGCTAAGCTGAAAAAGCAGGCGAAGGCCCTGAAAGGCAGCGTTTGTGTCATCGATCAAATATCAGGAATGCACCATGGAGAGGAACGAAAGTAATTGAGACAACTTAGGGAGATATGGCGGCTAAAAAGCGGGAAAAACGAGAGCGCAGACCATCTTGGTATTATATATTTGTCCTGGCAGCTTCCGACTGGCAGTCAGAGAAACCGTGATTACTCCTTGCAGGAGCAATGGCGCTATTTTGCGGAGCGCGAGATAGATGCAGCATTCGGCAGTTCCTTGCTTTATGAGGGGTTGCAATGGATGAAGGAGGATTTATTCATTCATTTGCGAATGCCGGCAGGAAGCCAACGGCTGCTTGAGGGCTGGCTGCTTGAGCTTGCTCATAAACATACCACGGAGTGGGAGCGGCGTTTTGTTGAAGGACTGAGCATCGAGGAGCAGCTTTACTTAGAGAGAAAGCTTCATGCGGGGGTAGCCGTTTCTTCGAAGGATTCGCATGCTGCAGACGGTTTGGTTTGGTATGAGGTGATGAAAACGGCGATTTTGCACGGTCAATCGGCAGGGGCCATGGAGCGCAGCTTGAAGCGGCGGGAAATCGACCGCGTGATCGGCGAGCGGCTGATCAAGCCCGTATACCAGCCTATCGTCTCGCTGCAGCGCGAAGGGGAGGTGTTTGGCTACGAGGCGTTGACACGAACGGAGGATACGACTTGGTTCGGGGGCCCGCTGGAGCTGTTTCTTTTTGCTGAACAGCAAGGACTGACCTACTCGCTGGACCGCTTGGCACGGGAGAAGGCAATCGACGGCTGCATCACGCTCAAGCCAAACCAGAAGCTGTTCATAAACGTAATGGCGCAAATTATGGAAGACCCAAGCTTCTCGCCGGGACAAACGCTGACCCTGCTGGAGCAGCATCACTTGTCACCGCATCATGTCGTCTTCGAGATTACCGAACGGAGCGCCATTGCGGATTTCGGCACGGTAAAAAAAGCGCTTGAGCATTATCGCAGCCAAGGCTACCAGATCGCAATCGATGACGTTGGGGCAGGCTACTCCTCCCTGCAGTCCGTCGTGGAGCTGCGTCCCGACTATTTGAAGGTGGACCGTTCCATCATTCAGAACATTCATCTTGATGAGATGAAGGAACATATTTTGTATACATTGATCCAGCTTGCGGCCAAAATGGATATTTCGATTATCGCCGAAGGCATTGAACTCGAAGAGGAGCTCGCGAAGGTGCGGGAAATGGGTGTAGAGTATGCGCAAGGGTATTTGCTGGGCAGACCTAAAGCTTTTGATTCGCATAGGCAATAAATGATCGTAATGGGCTTTCCTATGGCAGCGATGCTTGGGACAAGCCCATTTTGTGGTATACTGGGAGGTATGAATGCTACATAAAGAAGGTGTTGATTCCCTATGGAAAAATGGATGCTCATTGATGGAAATAGTATAATTTACCGCGCGTTCTTCGCGATCCCGCCGCTGACGAATTCGTCCGGCAGCCATACGAACGCGGTATTCGGTTTTACGACGATGCTTCTTAAGCTGCTTGAGCAAGAAAAGCCGACACATGTGCTGGTCGCGTTTGATGCCGGCAAAATTACGTTCCGACATGAAGGTTATGCGGATTACAAAGGCGGAAGGCAAAAGACGCCGCCAGAGCTGTCCGAGCAATTTCCGGTGCTTAAGGAGCTGCTGAATGCCTTCAATATTTCCCAATTCGAGCTGTCAGGTTATGAAGCGGATGATATTATCGGAACGCTTACGAAAGCGGCTGACGAACAGGGCGTCGAGACGTTTGTCGTTACCGGCGACAAAGATATGCTGCAGCTGGCATCCGATAAGGTAACCATAGCGGTAACGCGCAAAGGCGTCAGCGAGGTGGACCTGTACACGCCAGAAGCGATTCAAGAGAAATACGGCCTTGTTCCGATGCAAATTATCGATCTAAAGGGACTTATGGGCGATGTGTCCGATAATATCCCAGGCGTGCCCGGCGTCGGCGAGAAGACGGCGCTTAAGTTGCTGCACGAGCATGGTTCGGTTGAAAACGTGCTGGATAATTTGGACAAGCTCAAAGGCAAACTCAAGGAAAATATCGAGAATCACAAGGAAGACGCCGCGATGAGCAAGAAGCTGGCGACTATTTTCCGTGAGGTTCCCATCGAGAAGAGCATGGAAGAGATTCGCTATGCGGGCTATGACGGTTCGAAGCTAGCCGAAGCGTTCCGCAAGCTTGAATTCAAATCATTGATCGAACGGCTTCAGCTCGGCGCGGAAGCCGGGGATATGGAAGAGGAAGCGCAGGCGGCGGCAGCTGATTTGAATATCCAAGTTATCGAGTCCGATCATGACGCGGAGAAACTGGCTAAGCTGGTCGAGCTGCTTGGGAAATCGGACAAAAACGGCCTGTATATCGAAGCCATAGGCGAAAATCCGCATCACGCGGTGCTGATTGGCCTCGCGGTTGCCACGGAGGAAGCGGTGTTTGCCCTTCCGTTCCAGGTGCTTAAGCAGCCTTTCGCTGCGAAGCTCCGGGATTGGCTGGAGCAGGCGGACAAGCCGAAATACGGCTTTGACCTGCATAAGGTTGAGCTTGCGCTTAAGTGGAGCGGAATTAACTTCGAGGGTTCAGCATTCGACGTTCAGCTCGCTGCCTACCTGCTTGATCCAACTGAAGCGAGCCAGACGCTGAGCGGCATCAACGAGAAGCAAGGGCTGTCTATGCTGCCTCCGGATGAAGCTGTATACGGGAAGGGCGCGAAGTTCAAAGTGCCAGATTCGGATACGTTGTACCGGCATTTGTCTCTGAAGGCGGAAGCGGTTCGGAAGCTGGTGCCGCTGTTAACCGAAGAGCTAAGCAATACGGGGATGAGCAAGCTTTATTTTGACATGGAGCACCCATTGTCACGTATCCTCGCCGGTATGGAGTTTCAGGGCATTAAAGTGAAATCCGAGGAGCTAGAGGCGCTTGGCCGCAATCTGGAGGGACAGCTTACGACCATTATTAGCAATGTGTACAAGCTCGCCGGCATGGAATTCAATATTGGTTCTCCAAAGCAGCTTGGCGAGGTTTTGTTCGAGAAGCTTGGGTTGCCCGCCAAGAAAAAGACGAAAACAGGCTATTCAACGGATGCAGAGGTGCTCGAGGAGCTCGCTCCCTATCATGACATTATCCCGCTAATCCTGCATTACCGCCAGCTCTCCAAGCTGCAGTCCACTTACGTAGAAGGGCTGTTGAAGGAGGTACGCAAGGAAACAGGCAAGATCCATACCTATTACCGCCAGACGATTGCAGCTACGGGACGTCTAAGCAGTCAATTCCCGAACCTGCAGAATATTCCGATCCGCTTGGAAGAAGGCCGCCAAATCCGCAAGGCATTCGTTCCGTCTGAGCCCGGCTGGTCCATTGTCGCAGCCGACTATTCGCAGATTGAGCTTCGGGTGCTTGCGCATATCGCAGACGATACGAATATGAAGGAAGCTTTTATCAAGGACATGGACATTCATACAAAAACCGCGATGGACGTATTCGGGGTACCGGCTGATCAAGTCGATTCCAATATGCGCCGCTCGGCTAAGGCGGTCAACTTCGGGATCGTATATGGAATCAGCGATTTCGGACTTTCACAGAACCTTGGCATTACGCGTAAAGAGGCTGGGAAATTCATCGAGGATTATAAGGAAGTATTTAAAGGCGTCCGTCAATATATGAGCGACATCGTCCTGCAAGCCAAGCGTGACGGCTATGTGGCGACGCTCCTGGAGCGGAGACGCTATTTGAATGACATCAACGCTTCGAACTTCAATCTGCGTTCCTTCGCGGAGAGGACAGCAATGAATACGCCGATCCAGGGCACGGCTGCCGACATTATTAAATTGGCGATGGTGCACATGGATGCGACGCTGCGCGAGCGCAAGCTGAAGAGCCGCATGCTCCTTCAGGTACACGATGAGCTCGTATTCGAGGTGCCGGAGGATGAGCTTGAGCTGATGAAGACGCTTGTGCCGGAGGTTATGGCAGGAGCGCTCCAGCTCGATGTTCCGCTTAAGGCAGATATGAGCTACGGTGACAATTGGTATGAAGCAAAGTAGCCCATTGGCGCGCAGTTTCGGGTATAATGGTTGTTGAGGTGAGGAGAAATGCCTGAATTGCCAGAGGTAGAAACCGTAAGACGAACATTAATTGAACTTGTAGCGGGAAAAAGGATTCAATCCGTATCCGTCAGACTCCCGCGTATTATACAGCGTCCCGCAGAGCCGGAGCAATTTGCCGACGCCTTAGTTGGACTCACGATTCAAACCGTAGAGCGGCGCGGCAAATTTTTGAGAATCCTATTGGACGGACTGGTCCTTGTATCCCATTTGCGGATGGAAGGCCGTTACGGCGTGTTTGCGTCAGAGGAACCGATCGAGCTGCATACGCATGTGATTTTCCATTTCGAGGACGGAACGGATCTTCGCTATAAGGATGTGCGCCAATTCGGCACGATGCATTTGTTCCAAGCCGGACAGGAGCTGGAGCTTCCCCCGCTTAACAAGCTGGGCATAGAGCCGCTTGAGCCGTCCTTTACGCTGGAAGCGCTGCGCGGCAAGCTGGAGAAGCGTACGACAAAAATAAAGCCGCTGCTGCTCAATCAGGAGCATATTGTCGGTTTGGGCAATATTTATGTGGATGAAGCCTTGTTTCAAGCCCGCATTCATCCTGAACGCACGCCGAATACGCTCAAGCCGGCGGAGTGGAAGCGGCTGTACGAAGCCATTCGTTCGACGCTTGCGCATGCCGTCGAGGCGGGCGGCTCATCGATTAAATCTTATGTAAACGGGCAAGGCGAGATGGGAATGTTCCAGCATCAGCTGCTCGTATACGGCAAGAAGGACGAGCCTTGCCCGACCTGCGCCAAACCGATTCATAAATTTGTCGTAGGGGGCAGGGGCACGCATATTTGCAGTAAATGCCAGCCATTATCCGCATCTGGGAAAGGCGCGGCGCAATAGCATTTCTTTATCGACATGCACAGACAAATACTCCCCGCATATGATAGGTGTGTTACGAACAATAGGCGGATGACTACTCACAGCGTTAACGTGAGCCGGATAACCGCCGTGCGGGGAGGGACTTTACGATTGTTCGCGCATGTTGCTTCGCTGTTAGTTCTTGCTTTTGCGGTTAGTTTAGACGGATTTGGTGTTGGTGTTACCTATGGCTTGCGGAGAATCCGCATCCCGTTGCTGTCGGTTCTTATCATTGCTTGCTGCTCCGGTCTGATTATTTATTTATCCATGCAGGTAGGAGGCTGGCTGACCGGTTTTCTATCCGAATTCGTAGCGCGACTCATTGGCGCATGCGTGCTGATATTAATCGGAGGCTGGGCGCTGCTGCAGCTTAGGCGGGGAAAGCGTAACGATGAAACAAACGGGACGGCTGACGCGTCTGCCGGTGAGAGCGCAGGTGCTACTGAAAACATTGCGAGATCGCATGCCGGAGAGATCGCAAGCGCGGCGCTTGTCGTTATGGTGGAGTTGAAGCGTCTTGGGCTGGTCATTCAAATTTTGCGAACGCCGCAAGCAGCGGATGTCGACAAATCGGGCACCATCTCAGCTTCGGAAGCGGTCATGCTCGGCGTAGCTCTATCACTCGATGCTTTCGGAGCGGGACTCGGCGCAGCGTTGATCGGTTTGCCAGCGCTGCTGACGGCATTAACGATAGCCGCTGCGAGTGCGATTTTCTTAGTCGGAGGCATCCGTTTCGGTTTTCGCTTCTCTGCTTGGAGGGGCATGCAGACATTATCTTTACTGCCAGGCATATTATTAATCATGATGGGAATCATGAAGTTGTTATAATTTGAGGTGAAATGGATGAAAATCGGATTAACCGGCGGTATTGCCAGCGGTAAAAGCACTATCGCGAGCTTGCTCGTGGAACGCGGTGCGCTGCTGGTCGATGCCGATCAAGTCGCAAGAGAGGTTGTGCTTCCCGGTGAACCGGCACTGGAGGCAATAGCCTCTACGTTCGGACAAGCCGTACTCGAGGCGGACGGTTCGCTTAACCGGAAGGCACTCGGTGAAATTGTATTTCGGGACAAAGACTCGCTTGCCAAGCTAGAAGCGATTACGCACCCGGCAATTCGCTCGCGCATGCAGGAAAAAATACATACCTATGCCGAGCAGTATCCCGAACGTTTAATTGTAGCGGACATCCCGCTTTTGTATGAAACCAAGCAGGAGCATCTCTACGATGGCATAATGGTCGTATACGTGCCTGCGGAATTGCAGAAGGTTCGTTTAATGGAAAGAAACCATGTTTCAGAAGAAGAAGCCGTTCGCCGGGTCTCGCTGCAGATGGATATCGAGCAAAAGCGAAGAAATGCCGATTGGGTTATTGATAACAGCGGTTCACTCGAGGAAACGAAGCGTCAGCTGGACGAATTTTGGAAAAGCCAGTGCCTGCCATGAGAGTGCTGCTGAAGAAAAGAGTATTGCTGTTGCTGCTGCTTGGATTAATGACTATTTTGTTTCTTAAATCCGACTGGCTTGCCACATGGATGTACCCCGTAAAATTTAAAGATGATATTCGGGCAAGCGCGTCAAATTACGGAGTCGAACCCCATTTGGTTGCTGCGATCATACGCAGTGAAACCAACTATCGGACAGGCCAGGATTCAAAGAAAGGCGCTTTGGGCTTAATGCAAATTATGCCGGATACGGCGAAGTGGGTCGTTCAGAAGGCGGGATTTGAAGATGTAACGGAGGATATGCTTCGTCATCGCGCAGATGTCAGTATCGAGGTCGGTTCATGGTATTTACAATCTTTGAATCAACAATTCGATGAAAATAAAATCGCAGCCGTTGCTGCGTACAATGCAGGTCCGGGCAATGTTCGGAAATGGCTGGATACCGGCGTATGGGATGGAACGATCGAATCGGTGAAGGAAATACCTTTTGGAGAGACGAGACACTATGTACAGCGGGTCATTTACTATTATAATAAGTATAAGGATTTATATCCGACCTTCTGATGGACGAGCATTTGCGGATTCGAAAATACAATGAAGCCTTGGAGGCCCGTCTCTTCGTGGACAGGCCCAGCCAAAGCTTCCGTTATTCATACAACTTTTAATGAATCATTATTTGTATTGACCAGCAAGGGATTGCTCGGCAATTTGCACTAGGCGACGGGTAATGTATCCCCCGATGGAGCCTGCGTCTTTTGTAGCCATGTTGCCGTAGTATCCGTCTTGCGGAATCGCGATGCCTAGCTCTTGAGCAACTTCAAATTTCATTTGATCAAGGGCAGCTGTCGCTTGTGGCACTACCAGTTGGTTACTGCTGCGGGATGCGCTCATGTATGTTCACCTCCTTGCGGTTGGTAAAAGTATTATGTGCAAAAATCAAAACTTCATTACAGGAATTTGATGGAAATTAAAATTATTTTTGAAGAGCTGATTTTCAAAGGCTTTTCGACGTAGAAAGGAGGCCAAACGCATCATGAAATGCCCATACTGCGACTATGCCGGCACGAAAGTATTAGATTCGAGGCCAGCCAACGAAAACAAATCGATTCGTCGCCGCCGTGAATGCGAAAAGTGCAGCCGCCGCTTCACGACATTCGAAATGATTGAAGAAACGCCTCTAATCGTCATCAAGAAGGATGGCAGCCGCGAAGAATTCAGCCGCGACAAAATATTACGCGGTCTTATTCGGGCCTGCGAGAAGCGTCCAGTGCCCGTAGAGCGACTGGAGGTTATCGTATCCGAGGTGGAGAAGGAGCTTCGCACAACGGCACACGCCGAAGTCGACAGCAGCGATATCGGTTCGATCGTAATGAATGAGCTGTATCCGGTTGACGAGGTAGCCTATGTCCGCTTCGCATCCGTATATCGCCAATTCAAAGATATCGACATGTTTATGAAGGAGCTTAACAACCTGCTCTCCAAACATCCGCTCAACAGTATGATAGATAAAGATTGACAGATCTTAGTGCCTTATGCTAAGATCAATCTTGTCGTCATTTGGGGCCTTAGCTCAGCTGGGAGAGCGCATCGCTGGCAGCGATGAGGTCAGGGGTTCGATCCCCCTAGGCTCCACCAAAAAAACAAAATCAACCACGTCCTCTGGACGTGGTTTTCTGTTTTATTGGTGGAAGCCCTAAGGAGGCGAACCCCGGGGTTCAGCCCGCGCGGACGTAATGAAGTGAGTAGGTTTCGAAGGAATACTTCTAATGTAGGAGCACGGCGTCTGAATCTACCGCTAAAAGTCCTCGTCGAGTAAGCATCGCCAGCCATTCAATCAAGATCCGGACATCCCAAGACGGCTAAGCGAGCAATGTGAGCTAAATCCCCCCTAGGATCCACTATAACTTATAGAAAAACCTGCCTCCTCTGGCAGGTTTTTTATTTTGCATACCATAAGATAGTTGCTTAATGAACGCTTGCACGCAGGAAGCGGAATCAATCAGGGATTCGTAAAGATGTTTGATTGTAAAGCTTTCTGAAATTTTCGCTAACATTTTATTTGCAGGAAAAAGTTTCAAATTAGCGAATGTGTATATGGAGGTGAAATATTTTGGGAAATAATGGGAAAGTGCCTCTAGTGAGTGAATTCATTAACAGATTATACAAAATAGATGACCCCGCGGCCATTGTTGTCACAATCCATTTATTTTGTGATAATGCATTAAATCAATTGATAAATCAAAAAAAGAAAACACCTGACAAATACATAACAGAACAA